>NZ_JASHKV010000009.1:0-193830 GCF_030056895.1 Rhodococcus sp. IEGM 1341
CGCAAACATCCCTAATGATCAGGCCCGTTGCGACCACCGCTCGAATCCGCCCGTAGCAGGCTACGAGGTTCTATGCACGTGGGGTGCCGGTGCTGGATCGGATCACCAGGGTCGGTTCGATGCTCGAACGCCTGGTGCTTCGGTTTCCGGTGTCGATCTGGTCCAGCAGAATTTCGACGCTTCGTACGCCGACGTCGGTGAATTCCTGGCGAATGGTGGTCAGGGGCGGTGAGAAGAATTCCGCGTCGGGAACATCGTCGAAGCCGACCACGCTGACGTCCTGCGGTACTCGCTTTCCGTGGACGTTCAGCGCGCGGAGCACCCCGAGCGCCATGGAGTCGTTGCCTGCGAACACTGCGGTGACGTCGGCGTCGACGGCCAGTTCGCTGCCGGCCCGGAACCCTGATTTCGCGGTCCAGTCGCCGCCGAGGGTGGGCGGCGGTTCGATGCCTGCTTCCTCGTGGGCCATCCGCCATCCGGTGACGCGGTCGCCGGCCTCGTACCACCCCAGCGGTCCGGCAACGTGCCACACGGCGCTGTGTCCGAGCGAGAGCAGGTGACTGGTTGCTGCCTTCGCTCCGGCGATCTGGTCCACCGAGACGACGGCCAGATCACCGGCAGGCGAACCCTCCACGGCGACGAGTGGGAGTTCCCCGGCCAGATCGGCGATGTCGCCGCCGTCGGTTCGTAGAGGCGCGATGACGACGACGCCGTCGACACCCTGCTTCTGCAACCGGCGCACACAGGTGATGATGGCTGCCTCGTCGAACGAGGTGGGGACGCCGACCACCACGGAGTAGCCGGCGTGACGGGCTGCGTACTCGACGCTGTACAGCGTCGACACCGGACCGTAGAGAGCGTTTCCGGTCCCGACGATTCCGATGGTCTTGCTGCGGCCGGTGACCAGAGCGCGGGCAGCAGTGTTCGGTCGATAGCCGAGTTCCGAGATCGCCTGATGCACTTTGGTTCTCGTCGCTTCGGTCACGTTGGGATGACCGTTGATGACGCGGGAGACGGTCTGATGGGACACGCCGGCGAGACGGGCGACATCGGTCATGGCGGGTCCGCGAGTGGGTGTCATCTTCCGAGCCTCCCTTCGTGATCGAAGACAATCACAGCATGCCCGGGCCGGTGGTGCCCGCGACTGTGTGGATTACGTGGGTGTTGTCACCGCGGAACCGGTCGTGGTGGGCGCAGGCTTGCCTGGCTCGGCACCGGAGAACATCTCGGCCGGCACAGGCACTCCCAGATAGCTGCTCGGAGGCGCAGCTTTGTCGCCCTTGTTGCCCTTGCCGCTCGCTGCTCGGCGCTTGGTCCAGATGTCGAATGCCACTGCGGCGAGGAGTACCAGGCCCTTGACCAGCTGAACGCGTTCGCTGGGCGAACCGATGAGCGACATTCCGCTGTTGATCACGGCGATGATGAGTCCGCCGGTGAGCGCACCGACGATGCGGCCGACACCGCCCTGCACCGCTGCGCCACCGATGAAGGCCGCGGCGATAGCGTCGAGCTCGAAGCCGTTGCCTGCAGTGGGACCGGCCTGGTTGAGGCGGCCGGCGAAGATGATTCCGGCGAGGGCGGACAGGACTCCCATGTTGACGAAGATCCAGAAGGTCACCGGCTTGACCTTGATACCGGACAGCGATGCAGCGTGGATGTTTCCGCCGATGGCGTACACGTGCCGACCGAACACCGTCCTGCCTGCCAGCGTGGAATAACCCATCACCAGTACGGCGAGAAGGATCAGCACGTACGGCAGGTTCTTGAAGCGCGCCAGCTGGACGGCGACGGCGAGAACCAGACCGCCGGCCAGAACCATCTTGAGCAGGAACAGGGGCATCGCGTCGACGGCCTGCCCGCACTTCTGCCGACCAGTCCGAGAACGCCACTGCGTGAACACGATTCCGGCAACGGCGAGGATCGCGACGAGCAGGGTGAAGATGTCCGCACCCCCGAGCGGCCCGAGTCCCACGTTGCCCAGGAAGCCGGGGAGGAAGCCGTTGGAGAGAGTGCGCACGGGCCCGGGGAACGGTCCGATGCCCTGGTTCCCGAGCACGATGAGGGTGACCGCGCGGAAGATGAGCATGCCGGCCAGGGTCACGATGAATGCCGGAATGCCGAAGTACGCAACCCAATAGCCCTGCCAGGCTCCGATCAGACCGCCGATGATCAGCGTGATGAGCACCGCAAGAGGCCACGGCACGTTCTGCTGAACCATCAGCACACCCGAGATCGCTCCGGTCGCCGCGACAACCGATCCGACGGACAGGTCGATGTGGCCCGCGATGATGATCACGACCATGCCGATGGCCAGGATGAGGATGTACGAGTTCTGGACCACCATGTTGCTGATGTTCTGCGGGACCAGCAGTTGGCCGCCGGTGAGAACGGTGAACAGCAGGATGATCAACGCGAACGCGATGAAGATCCCGCTCTGGCGGAGGTTTCGCGTGAGCAGCCCCCGTACGGTCGACAGCTGGTTCATCGAAGTACTCCTGTTCCACGGGTCATGAGGTGCATGAGGGATTCCTGTGTCGCGTCCTCGCGAGTCACCTCACCGGTGATCCGGCCTGCGGACAGCGCGTAGATCCGGTCGCACAGTCCGAGCAGTTCCGGTAGCTCGGAGGAGATCACCAGAATTGCCTTGCCTGCGTCGGCGAGATCGTTGATGATCGAATAGATTTCGAACTTCGCGCCGACGTCGATTCCTCGCGTCGGTTCGTCGAGGATGAGCACGTCGGGATCGCTGAAGATCCACTTGCTCAGCACGACTTTCTGCTGATTGCCGCCGGAGAGCTTGCCGACGACGGCAGAGACGTTCGGTGCCTTGATGTTCATGCTCTTCCGGAAGCCTTCGGCCACCTTGTATTCCTGGTTGTCGTCGACGAAGCCACCGGTCACCAGTTTGTCGAGTGCCGCAGTGGAGATGTTGCGTTTGATGTCGTCGATCAGGTTGAGGCCGTAGCGCTTTCGGTCCTCGGTGGCGTACGCGATTCCGTGATGGATGGCGTCGCTTACGGATTTGACGTGTATTTCCTTGCCGTACTTGTACAGTCGCCCCGAGATGTCGATGCCGTAACTGCGTCCGAAGACACTCATGGCCAATTCGGTGCGTCCGGCACCCATCAGCCCGGCCAGGCCGACGATCTCACCACGGCGCAGCGTCAGATTCGCTCCGTCGACGACGGTTCGGCCGTGCTGGGTCGGGCTGTGCACGGTCCAGTCCTCGATACGCAGAACTTCCTCTCCCACAGTGGATTCGTGCGGTGGGAAACGGTGCTCGAGATCGCGGCCGACCATCAGCGAGATGATGCGATCCTCGGTGACCTCGGGGCTGCGCATGTCCAACGTCTCGATGGTGCGGCCGTCGCGAATGATCGTGGTGCGGTCGGCGACGGCCGCGATCTCGTTGAGCTTGTGCGAGATGATCACGCACGTGATTCCCTCGTCTCGCAGACCCCGCAGCAGGTCCAGCAGGTGAGCCGAGTCCGAATCGTTCAGTGCTGCAGTCGGTTCGTCGAGAATCAGCAGCGTGACGTCCTTGGACAACGCCTTGGCGATCTCGACGAGTTGCTGTTTGCCGACCCCGAGATCGTTGACCACGGTGACCGGGTTCTCCCGCAGCCCCACTCGATTCAGTAGGGCTGCGGCCTCGGAATTGGTTCGGTTCCAGTCGATGAACCCGCGCCTGGACCGCTCGTTGCCGAGAAAGATGTTCTCGGCGATGGACAGGTACGGACTCAACGCGAGTTCCTGATGGATGATGACGATGCCCTCGGCCTCGCTGCTCCGGATGTCGGAGAACTCGCAGGCGCGACCGTCGAACACGATCTCGCCGTCGAATGTGTCGTGTGGATACACACCCGACAGCACCTTCATGAGTGTCGACTTTCCGGCGCCGTTCTCACCGCAGATCGCGTGGATTTCGCCGCGATCGACCGAGAGAGTGACATCCTGCAGCGCCTTCACGCCGGGAAACGTCTTGGTGATGCCGCGCATCTCCAAGATCGGGCTCGTCATCTCCGAACTCACTTCAACTGATCCTCGGTGTAGTAGCCGCCTTCGACCAGCAGCTGCTCGTAGTTGCCCTTGTTGACGATCTCGGGCTGCAGCAGGTACGCGGGGACGACCTTCTCGCCGTTGTCGTAGTCCGTCGTGTTGTTCGTCTCCGGCGTCTGACCGTCGAGCATGGACTGAGCCATCGCGATCGTGACCTCGGCCAGTTGCCGGGTGTCCTTGTAGATCGTGGAGTACTGCTCGTCGGCGATGATCGACTTCACCGACGGCACCTCGGCGTCCTGACCGGTGACGATGGGGTAGGGCTGCCCTGCTGTGCCGTAGCCGTTGCTCTTGAGCGCGGAGAGGATTCCGATCGACAGGCCGTCGTACGGCGAGAGCACGCCCTGAACCTGCTGGCCCGAGGAGTACGTCTTGGTGAGCAGGTCCTCCATGCGCTTCTGCGCGGTCGCCGGATCCCAGCGCAGTGTTGCGGCCGTCTCGAAGTCGGATTCGCCGCTGCCGATCTTCAGGGTTCCGTCGTCCAGGTACGGCTGCAGAGTCTCCATCGCGCCGTCGAAGAAGAACGTGGCGTTGTTGTCGTCGGGAGAACCGGCGAAGACCTCGATGTTCAACGGACCGGCTGGGGCGTCGGCCTTGTCGGTGCCGTCCTCGTTCTTCAATCCGAGGCCGACGAGCAGAGACGTGGCCTGGTCGACGCCGACCTTGTAGTTGTCGAACGTCGCGTAGTAGTCGACGTTGGGGGAGTTGCGGATGAGGCGGTCGTACGCGATGACGCCGATGCCGTTGTCCTTGGCTTCCTGCAACTGGGTGGTGATCGCGGTGCCGTCCACCGAGGCCACGATGAGAAGCTTTGCGCCCTGGGTGATCTGGTTCTCGATCTGATTCACCTGGGTGGGAATGTCGTTCTCCGCGTACTGCAGATCGACCTTGTAGCCCTGTCCTTCGAGTGCGCTCTTGAGATTGTCGCCGTCGGCGATCCATCGAGCCGAGGACTTGGTCGGCATCGTCACGCCGATCAGCGCGCCCGCCGTGCTTCCGCCGTCGGCCGGCTGGACGTCCGCCGTCTTGGTGCTCGATCCGCATGCGGTGACCGTGATGGCCAGTGCCACCGCAGCCGCGGCCATGGGTAGATGTCGAAACTTCATCGTTTCTCCCTGCTCGGTGAAATCAGATCTCGAAGTTGGTGGAGAGTGGCATCGTCTGTGCCGCACATCACATCAAGACGAAAGTGTGAGCGATAACATCGGCATTGTCAAAGTTTATTTTCCGCACCCCCGCTCACCAGTGTGAGCGCTAACAACGGGTCACCGCCGCAGCCCCGAGAGTCGAGAATTTCGCCGCAGGGGCCGGGGCGTCAGTGCAACTCGTGAACCGACTGTTTCCCGCTCTTGAGCCAGCGACTCGGGAGTCGGCCGACCAGCTCGCCCAGTGGGTGGACCGCAGCCGAGAGGATCTCCACGGAATCCTGCAGGATGTCGATCGAGATGCTCATCCGCTCGATGTTCGGGGCCACCGACGTCAGTGTCTCCGACAGCTTGACCAGCTGATCGAGCGGTCCGCCCTTGGCTGTCAGTCGCTCGATGGCACCGTCCTCGGCGAGCAGCGTTTCGAGGATGCCCTCATCGGCGATGGCACGCTCGATCAGGCCGTCCTGACGCGTGAGCACCTCGAGCGGGCCGTCCTTGGCCGTCAGTCGTTCGAGCGGTCCGTTGGTGGCGGTGATGCGGTCGAGCAGACCGCCTTCGGCGAGCAGTCGTTCGAGCGGTCCGTCCTCGGCGAGCAGCCGGTCCAAGGGTCCGCCCGGAGCCAGAATTCGCTCGACCGGGCCGCCCGGGGAGAGCAACCGCTCGAGGGTGCCGTCCTCGGAAGTGAGGCGGTCGACGACGCCGCCCTGGGCGAGAAGGCGGTCCAAGGGTCCGCCTTCCTTGAGTGCGTTGCCCAGGGCGCGGTCGTCGGAGGTGAGTTGGCCGAGCTGGGCGAGCAGTTGCATGGTGCCGCCGCGTGGATTGGCGAGCGAGGCGACACCTGCGGTGCCGGATGCACCGGTGGCCAAGGCCATCCTGGTGGTGGCCAACGCGACCTCCGCGACGCCGATCGCCTGCTCGGCGATGGCAATTCCGGCGCGCGCGGGCAGTGTGATCGCTGACACCCAGTTCATCGTTTTACTGTAACTGCTCGTAGCTCGGAAAATCAGTGAAGAACCTTCAGTCCCACGACGCATCCGACGATGCCGACCAGAAGCGCCACCTTGAGCAGTGACGCAGCTTCTTCGCCGGTGATCATGGCGTACGCGACGGTGAGGGTGGCACCGATTCCCACCCAGACGGCGTAGGCGGTACCGGTGGGCAACGACCGCATCGCGACCGCGAGACCGATCATGCTGAGCACCACTGCGACCCCGAAGACGACGGACGGTCCGAGTTTGGTGAAGCCCTCGGACTTACCGAGCGCGGTCGCCCAGATCGCTTCGAGAACGCCGGAGACGACGAGAATGAGCCAAGCCACGAAAATCACTCCTTGCACCGTCTTGTCGCTGTTCGGGTACGGTGCGCTCGTCCGATTGTCGGAAGTGACTTGTACGATCGTACCAATTCGGGTCGGTAGTGGCCATGTGTTTCGGGTTGTCAGTACGCGTACGTGTTCGCGGGCGCGTCGATTCGCTCGACCGTGGAGACGGTCATCGTGGGTGTGAACGCGGTGTCCTCCGTCGCTGTGGCCGCGTCGACGGTCCCCGATATCTGCAGCCAGGTGCCGTCCGAAATGTCGTCGAGAGACGCGCTACCTGCGTCGAGGTGGATGCGAACGGACCTGGCGTCGGCCGCGCAGCAAATGATGAGAATGCGAGCGAGATCGATGCCGTCAGTCGTGCCGTCGGCGCGCGGTGAGCCTCCGTTCGCGGTGGCGACGGCGAATCCGGTGACGCGAATCTCCCGTCCGTCGAGGCTGCCTTCGGTGTCTCTGACCGCGCGTTGTACGACATCGAGCAACGGAACCTCGGGCGCCCGCTCGTCCGGGAGAGGTGGAAACGCTGTCCGCTGACGATCGGCCGCCGAGGTGACGGATCGATCGCCGACCGCGGAGACACCCAGCGCGGGCGGTGCGACGAACAGGATGACCGCGAGCGGGACCAACAGCAGCCAGTACGGACGCGAATCGTGACCGTGCCCGTCGTCGGCCGGCCCCCCGCGGCGGATGTCGGCCACGATCGACGCGGCCGCCAGGAGCACGATCAACACGCCGGCAGTCAGCAGATACGGATGCAGCGACGGTTTGACGTATCGCACAAAGCTGCCGTCCAACGAAATCTTGACCATGGCTCCGCCGAGGAGAAACAGCAGAAGGTTCTGCACCTCGCGCTTCATCGCGCTCCCAGAACGAGGTAGCCGCACACCGAGGCGCACACGACCGCGACGACGAACGTCAGCGGGGCGAAACGTGCGACGAACCCGCGTCCGAAACTGCCCGCCTGCATCGCCATCAGCTTCACGTCGACGGCAGGTCCGACCACCAGGAAGACCAACCGCGGCAGCAGCGGCAGCATCGACATGCTGGCGGCGACGAACGCATCGGCCTCCGAACACAGAGCCAGAATCACCGCAAGTACGGCCATCACCAGGATCGACAGCAGCAACTGCCCGGCGAGATGGGCGAACACCCAGTCCGGAATCACCAGATGCAGCAGCGCGGCGGCCGCAGCACCGAACACGAGAAATGCCCCGGCCTGAAGCAGGTCAGCACGCGCCGACTCGCGGAACGTCTCCCACTTCGAGCGGTCGTGATCGTGTCCGCGAGCGGCCAGCCGCGCGGTGATCCACTCCGCCTTACCGAACCGGGTCCACAGCCAACCCATCACCAGTGCAGTGGCGAGCGAGCCGAGGAACCGCGCGAGAACCATGCCGGGTTCGCCGGGAAAAGCCACCGCGGTCGAGACCAGGACGACCGGGTTGATCGCCGGTGCCGACAGCAGGAATGCGAGGGCGGCCGATGCCGGAACACCCTGATCCATGAGCCGACGGGAGACGGGGACGGCGCCGCACTCACAACCGGGCAGCGCCATTCCGGCCAGTCCCGTCACTCCGACGGCAGCCGTTTCGTTCTTCGGGACCACTCGTCGAAGCACCGTCGGCGAGACGAACGCGGCGATACTTCCGCTGACGAGTACTCCGAGCACCAGGAACGGCGTCGCCTGCACGAAGATCCCGGTGAACACCGTCGCGCCGGTCTTCAGCGCGGGGGACGAGTCGACCCATCGCGCGATATCGGCACCGAAGACGATGCCCAATACGAGCAGAGTTGCGAATACGTGCATGGATGACACGGGAGGCCGAGTCCTGATTCGGCCGTCGGTCTTCGCGTCGAGCATCGCTGCCATCATGCCCCCTGTGGCCGGGCTGTGTTGTCGGTGGCTCGCGGCAACCTCGTTGTCGGTGGCTCACAGTGCACTCGTTGTCGGTGGCTCACAGCAACCTCACAGGGAGAGTCCAGCGAACGAGCAGCATCTCGCGCGAAGATGGACACCGTGAGCGAGACACCCGAGGCCAGAGTCCTGATCGTCGACGACGAACCGACCATCGTCGAACTGCTGTCGGTCAGCCTGAGGTATCAGGGATTCGAGGTGGCGACGGCGTCGTCCGGTCCCGAGGCTCTCGACAAGGCGCGCAACTTCAGGCCCGAGGCTCTCATTCTCGACGTGATGATGCCCGGCATGGACGGGTTCGGTCTGCTGCGTCGACTGCGGGCCGACGGAATCGATGCGCCTGCCCTGTTCCTGACCGCGCGTGACTCGGTGGAAGACAAGGTGACCGGGCTGACCCTCGGTGCGGACGACTACGTCACCAAGCCGTTCTCGCTCGAGGAAGTGGTGGCCCGACTCCGCGTGATCCTGCGCCGGTCGGGCAAGAGCGAGGACGCGCAGCCGTCGCGAGTTGCGTTCGCGGACATCGAACTCGACGACGACACCCACGAGGTGTGGAAGGCAGGCGAGCCGATCTCGCTCTCGCCCACCGAGTTCACGCTGCTGCGGTACTTCATGGTGAACGCGGGAACCGTGTTGAGCAAGCCACGAATCCTCGATCACGTGTGGCACTACGACTTCGGTGGTGAAGTGGGAGTGGTGGAGTCGTATGTGTCGTACCTACGTCGCAAGGTCGATACCGGAGACACTCGCTTGATTCACACGCTGCGAGGCGTCGGCTACGTCATGCGCCAGCCACGGTGACGGCCGTTCGAGGTCGGATTCGGAGCCTGCCGCTGCGTTTCACCTTGGTCGCGGCGTTGCTGCTCCTGGTCGGGTTGGGTCTGCTGGCGTCCGGTGTGGCGGTGACGTCGTCGCTCGAGTCCTCCCTGATGCGTCGCCTGGACAGTCAACTGGTCGAAGCGTCCCAGGGATGGGCGAAACCGGGTGGCGAACGCCCGCCCTTTCCGATCGACGAGCCCAACCCGAACCGGCCGCCGACGAACTTCTTCGTTCGGTCCGTGGCCAACGACGGTACCGTCCGGGGCCCGATCAACGACGTGGCCGAGAGTGTTCCGGACCTCTCCGGTGCGCCGTCGGCAACTCCGAAGACCGTCGGTTCCGAGGGCGACCCGTCGAAGGAGTGGCGGGTCATCACGGTGACCAACAGCGAGGGGTCCACCACCGTCGGCATGTCGCTCAGCGCCAACCAACAGACCGTCAGCCGGCTCGTGGTGCTGCAGTTCTACATCGGTGCCGCCGTGTTGCTGGCCCTGGCCGTGATCGCCTACTTCGTGGTGCGACGCAGTCTGCGACCGTTGCGTGAAGTGGAGACGACGGCCGCGGCCATCGCTGCCGGAGACCTGCATCGCCGGGTTCCCGAGTGGAGTGAGAAGACCGAGGTGGGCCGATTGTCACTAGCCCTCAACGGAATGCTCTCGCAGATTCAGCGGGCATTCGCGGCAACTGCGGCCTCGGAGGAGGCGGCTCGTGCGTCCGAGGATCGGATGCGCCGCTTCGTCGCCGACGCCAGCCACGAACTACGTACCCCGCTGACGACGATCCGCGGGTTCGCCGAGTTGTATCGGCAGGGCGCGATGAGCGACATCTCGTTGCTGATGACGCGTATCGAGGGCGAATCGGCGCGGATGGGCCTGCTCGTCGAAGACCTGCTGATGCTCGCGCGACTCGACGCGCAACGCCCGCTCGACATGCGTCGCGTCGACCTACTGACCATCGCCGCCGATGCCGTGCACGACGCCAAGGCGGTCTCACCCGCGCGGGACATCTCGCTGAAAGTGTTGGCCGGGCCGGGAATACCCGAGGTCAGCGGCGACGACGCTCGCCTGCGGCAGGTACTGGCGAACCTCGTCGGAAACGCGGTGCGGCACACACCCGAATCGGCGTCGATCACCGTCTGCGTCGGGACCTCCCAGTCCTCGGTGCTGCTCGAAGTCCAGGACACCGGCCCCGGTCTGGGCGAGGAAGAGGCGGCGCACGTGTTCGAGCGCTTCTATCGAGCCGACTCCTCCCGGACGCGCGAGAGCGGCGGCAGCGGGCTCGGGCTCTCGATCGTCGCGGCCTTGGTGGCGGCGCACAACGGCACCGTTCGGGTGCAGAGTACCCCCGGTCAGGGTGCGACCTTCCGGGTCGAATTACCCCGCGCCGACGGTTGATTCGCTTGCCGTCCTGGCTTTCTTGCGCTCGGCCAGTTTCGTGTACGCGGCTGCGGCGAGTGGCGCGGCCACGAGCATCGACACCAGTCGGATCACCTGCACACATGCGACGAAGGTGACATCCGACCCCGTGGTCGCCGACACGGCGAGCACAGCCGCCAGGCCGCCGGGTGTGGTCGCGAGGTACCCGGTGAGCATGCTGACCCCGGTGATCGCAGACAGCGCCCAGCCGAACAGCGCGCACACCAACCCGATCGAGAGCACCAGCAGTGCGGCCCACGGGAAGATGCGACCGATGGCCCGCAGGCTCGACACGGTGAAGGCGAGCCCCGCTTGCCATCCGATGACGATGAACGCCACCGGCAGCAGCACCGTGGGTACCGAGATGTCCACGGGCCATCCGAGCAGTTCGCAGGCGCCGGCGACGATCAGCGGTCCGAGCGTCGCCGGCGCGGGCAGTCGGATGAGCCGCGCCAGAACGATTCCGGCGATGACGGCGGCGATCAGAAAGGCCGTGCCGATGTACCAGGGCGTCGTCGCCGTATAGTCCGCGCCTGCTCCGCCGCCGGTGTCGGTGTGGAACGCGAACGTGACGATCAGCGGCATCGTGACCACCACGAGCGCGACGCGCAGGTATTGCACCACGGCCACGATCCGCTCGTCCCCGCCGAGTTCTCGGGCGATGGACACCAGACCCGTTGCGCCACCGGCGATCAGGGACAGTGCTCCGGTGACGGGGTCGACATCGCGATGCAGGGCGAGCAGTGCGCCGCAACCGGCGCTGACGATCAGCGTGCCCGCACCCACGAGAACGGCGGGAATCCAGTTCTCGCCCAACGCGCCGAGAGTGTCGGTGTCGAGCATCAGACCGATGGTGACGGCCAGCGTGCCCTGCGCTGCCATCGACGCCGGGCGCGGTACCGCACCCGGGCCGAGGCCGGTCAGAGCGAACACCACAGCGACGACGAGGGCCGCGAACAACGACGGTGCCGTCAGGCCCAGGGCCGCGAAAAGGGCCCAGCCCCCGACGGATACGGCCGCGAGGCCGATCCATCGGAGGCTGTTCCCCAGTACTCGTCTCATCCGTTTCGGAGCACTCACGCTCCGGACTTGACCAGAAGAACCGGGACCGGAATCTCGAGGAGCAGGCGCTGAATGGTCTGTCCCATCAGGAACTTTCCGACCGCCGAGCGGTGTCGGGAGCCGACCACCAGGATCTCGGACTTCTGCTCTTCGACCAAGGTCAGCAGGGTGTTGACGGCATCGGGATCGGGCCGGCCCACCGCCACGGTCCAGGAGACGGCGTCGGCGTGATCGATATCGGCCAGAGCGGTCTCCACCGACGTGGATACCGCCTGCGTCTCGGCCGCCTCGGCGGAGGGCTCGGCCGATCCGGAGAGTGCGTGCAGGACGACGAGGTCCGTCTCTCGAATGCGGGCTTCTCGCACTGCGGCCGCCAACGCTGCGCGGCCCTCGGGTGAATTGTTGTGCAGTACGCCAACGGTCATGACAGTTTCTCCTACGACGAGTGGGGTGGGGGATCAGCCGAACGGGATCTGGCCGAGGAGGATGCCGACGGCCAGCATCGCGAGGGAGACGACCACAGCTCGCCACAGCACCTTCTTGTGGTGATCGGCCAGCGACACTCCGGCGAGGGTGACCAGCAGCAGGATGGCCGGAACCAGCGGACTCTGCAGGTGGACGGGCTGACCGGTGATCGACGCACGGGCCATCTCGACGGGGTCGATGCCGTACTTGCTCGCGGTCTCGGTCAACACCGGGAGGATGCCGAAGTAGAAGGCGTCGTTGGTCATGAAGAACGTCAGCGGGATGCTCAGGATGCCGGTGATGACGGCCAGGTACGGGCCCATGCCCGCCGGGATGACGTTGAGCAGCCACTCGGCCATGGCCTCGACCATGCCGGTGCCCTGGAAGACGCCGGTGAGAATTGCTGCGGCGAGCACCATGGCGACCACGGAGACGATGGAGGACGAGTGCCGTGCGATCGCGTCGCCCTGTTCCTTGACCTTGGGGAAGTTGACGGTCAGAGCGATCGAGGCAGCGATCATGAACAGCACAGGGATGGGCAGGATGTCCATGACGAGGATGACGAGCAGGATGACCGTCAGAGCAGCGTTGAACCACAGCAACTTCGGGCGCAGCGTGTCGCGATTGGGGTCCAGGCCGTCGAAGAACTGACCCGATTCGCCGGAGTCGTCCGATCCGCCGGTGCCTGATCCGCCGGTTCCCTTGCCGCCCTTGCGGATACTGCCGCCGCCACCGGAGGCCACCAGTTCGGGTTCGTAGATCAACTTGCCGATGCGACGACGCTCCATGATGCCCAGGTGCACGGCGAACAGCAGCACGATGATCAGGCCGACGATCATCGAGGGAACCATCGGAACGAAGACATCGGACGGGGAGATGCCGAGAGCGGATGCGGCGCGCACCGTCGGGCCGCCCCACGGGATGATGTTCATCGTGCCGTTGGCGAGACCGGCGACGACGGTCAGAATGACCGGGCTGACACCGAGTTTGAGGTACAGCGGCAGCAGCGCGGACGTGACGATGATGAACGTGGTGGAGCCGTCACCGTCGAGCGAGACGACCATGGCCAGAATGGCTGTTCCGACAACGAGTTTCATCGGGTCGTTTCGCACGAGGCGCAGGATGCCGCGCACCAGCGGGTCGAACAGTCCGACGTCGATCATGATTCCGAAGAAGATGATCGCGAAGAACAGCAGGGCTGCAGTGGGGGCCAGGGACTTGATGCCGTCGGTGATCATGTCACCGATGCCGAGTCCGGCGCCGGCCAGCAGACCGAAGATGACGGGTACGAGGGTGAGTGCGACGACGGGCGTGGCTCTCTTGGTCAGGATCAAGAACATGAAGGCGGCTACCATGAGGAAGCCGAGTATCACCAACATCGTGCACTCCTTCTCGAAATGTGTGAGGTGGGTCCGGTTGGACTACGTGTTGTGACTGAAGTTACGTAACCGGCATCACATGTTCGCTGTTGTGCGCACTACCCGCGCAAGCAACGAAAAGAGCCTTTTGCGCATTGTGCTCGAGCCCGCTCGGCGCATAGCCTGGTTGGGTGCGATTGAGGACTCAGGTGCTGTTGTTGCAGGCAGCGCTGGTGGCGGTGGCTCTGGCGGTGGCGTTCGGGGTCTTCGCCATCAGCAGTGGCAGCCAGGCGAGCGAGGAATACGGCGAACGTGCACTGGCCGTTGCGCGGACGGTGGCGTCGGACCCGGAGGTGCGTTCGCTCGTCGAGCAGTTCTCTGCCGTGGACACCGCAGGCACCGACGCCGCGCCTGCGGGAGTGTTGGCAGGCGGAGCACTGCAGCGTGCAGCCGAGGGTGCCCGAATGCGCACCGACGCACTGTTCGTCGTCATCACCGACGATCGGGGTCTGCGGTTGGCGCATCCCGATCCGACAGTTCTGGGTCAGCGGGTGAGTACGGATCCGTCGGGGGCGCTGGCGGGCAACGAGGTGGTCGAGCAGGAGCGCGGCACCCTCGGCGACTCCGTGCGCGCGAAAGTGCCTGTGCTGGCTCTCGGTTCGACCGACGTGGTGATCGGTGAAGTGAGCGTGGGAATCTCCACGACGGCCGTGCGCACCGAGTTGGTGAAAGATCTGATCAACGGCGCGTTGGTGACCGGTGCCGTACTGCTGCTCGGGCTGATCGGCTCGACTCTGTTGGCGCGCAGATGGAAACGGCTGACTCTGGGGCTCGAGCCGGAGGAGCTCGCCGAACTGGTCCGGGAACAAGAGGCGGTGTTGCACGGAATCGGTGAGGGTGTCGTCGCCATCGACCCCGATGGAGTCGTCACGGTCGTCAACGACGAGGCGCGCACCCTGCTCTCGATCGACGGTAAGCCGGGGATGCGCATCGAGGACATCGGTCTGACCCCGAGGCTGCTCGAGGTCATCGAATCGCCGACGTCCGAGCCGGTTCTCGCGGCCGTGAACGAGGTCGTGGTCATTGCGGCCGCCCGAAAAGTACTGCGAGACAATCGTGATCTGGGTACGGTGCTGACCGTGCGCGACCGAACCGACGTGGAGACGCTGACGCGTCAGCTCGACGCGGTGCAGTCGATGTCCGCTGTGCTGCGCGCGCAGCGTCACGAGTTCGCGAATCGGATGCATCTGGTCAGTGGACTGCTGCACGAGGGTCACCCGGATCGGGCGTCGCAGTACATCGACGAGATCCTCGGTGTCGGACCGAGATCGGAATCCATCGAGGGCATCGACGCCGTGTCCGACGCCTATCTGCGGTCGTTTCTGACGGCGAAGGCCGCGCATGCGAGGGAGAGCGGAGTGCGGTTGGTGTTGGGCGAGAACACCTGGGTCGGCGGCGAAGTGGCCGTCCCCGTCGACGTGACCACGGTGCTGGGCAATCTCGTCGACAATGCGATCGATGCTGCCAGGCTGGGAGTCAGGCGGCCGGCCGAGGTGGAAGTGGAACTGGTGCAGGATGGTTCGACGTTGCACATCGTGGTTCTCGATTCCGGAGACGGGGTGGACCTGGCACCCGAGCAGGTGTTCGTCGAGGGAGTCTCGACCAAGTCGACCGAAGAATCGCCGGGCGGTCGGGGAGTGGGCCTGGCGCTGAGTCGGCAGATCGCGCGCACCCGCGGTGGCGACGTGACGCTGGCCGATGCCGGTGGGCAGATCACCGAGGAGAACGAACGAGGAGGCGCGGTGTTCATCGCGTCGATACCGGACGCGCTACAGGCAGATGAGGTCTCGCAATGAGAGTGCTGGTCGTGGACGACGATTTCCGGGTTGCGGATCTGCATGCGGCACTGGTGAATTCACTCGACAACTACGAGGTCGCCGCAGTCGCGACGAGTGTCGCTCAGGCTCGGGAGTTGGCGTCGTCGCAGTCGTTCGATCTGGCGCTGGTGGACGTCTATCTGCCCGACGGATCGGGAATCGACCTGGTGCGCGAA
The DNA here is from genome assembly GCF_030056895.1 of Rhodococcus sp. IEGM 1341. Lineage (NCBI taxonomy): Bacteria > Bacillati > Actinomycetota > Actinomycetes > Mycobacteriales > Nocardiaceae > Rhodococcus > Rhodococcus sp. IEGM 1341. Next base: position 15,610 of record NZ_JASHKV010000009.1, read on the forward strand.
CTCGCCTGCGACGCAGTGGTGCTCTCGGCAGCAGCCGATCAACAGACGGTGCGCGCGGCCATGACCGCGGGTGCCTGGACGTATCTGATCAAGCCGTTTCCGCGATCGGCGTTGATCGACCGCCTCACCGGGTATCTGACGTACCGGACTGCACTGGACCGTTCGGAGGAGCTGACCCAGGCCGACATCGACGGCGGACTCGACGCGCTGCGCCCGCGCGCGGCCGCGCCGCTGCCGTCCTCGCAGTCCGTGACCCGTGACCTGGTGCTCGACGCGGTGCGCACGACGGCCGACCCGATGTCCGCGGGCGAAGTTGCTGCAGCCATCGGCATTTCACGCGCGACAGCGCAACGCTATCTGGCGACCCTGGTGTCCAAGGGCCGGTTGCGCATGCAGCTGCGGTACGGATCGACAGGGAGGCCGGAGCAGGAATACTCGCTAGCGCCCGGCGCGTGAGAACGACACCACCACGGCCCCGAGAACCGAGATCGCAGCGGTGACCAAAGCTGCGGTGTTCCAGCCCTGCACCAGTCCGCCGGCTCCACTCCCGGCCGGAACGGCAACCACCGCAACGACGGTGACCCCGATAGCGGACCCGACGTAGCGCGCAGTGTTGTTGGCACCACTGCCCATGCCGCCGCGTCCGGCGGGAACGCTGGCCACCGCCTCGCGGCCGAGCGCAGCGTTGAGTACGCCGCTGGCGACGCCGGCCACGAGCAGGCCGGGAAGCAACCGCGGCCAGGAGGCGTTCTCGGACAACCCCGTCAGCATCAGCATGCCGATCGCGACGCCCACCAGCCCGACGGCGAGTTGCGTTCGACCGCTCAGCGACGCGGGCAGCCTGCGGGCCAGCAAGGCGGTGACCACGGACGTGGCCGACCAACCGAACAGCAGCAGGGCGGCACCGAGCGCATCGATTCCCAGTACGGTTCCGAGGAATCCGGGCATGTACGACATCAGGGCGATGATGCCGCCGCCGGTGGCCAGCGCGGCGACGGTGGCGGCCAGAAACGGCGGGTGTCGGAAGAGGGTGAGATCGAGCATCGCAGCGGCACTGCGCAATTCGAGGACCACGAACGCACACAGCAACAGGGCCGCCAGTACGAACAAGATGATCGGGGCCATGGCTGTCCAGCCCTGCCTGCCCTCGACCAAGGCGGCCAACAACGCGGCGATGCCCGTCGCCAACAGCAACGCGCCGACCGGATCGAGGCCGCGGGGGGCGTCGGACCTGGATTCTTCGACGAGCACATGCGCGGCGACGGCCAGTGCGAGCGTGGCGATCGCCAGCACCACGTAGGCCGTACGCCAACTCGCCGAGCGATCCAGTATGGCGGCGAGCAGAGGGCCGAGAGCGATGCCTGCACCCACGCTCGCACCCCAGACCCCGCTGGCCTTCGCGCGCACCGGACCGGCCGGGTGGGTGTGGGCGATGATGCCCAGGCTCGAGGCGACGACGGCCGCGCCGCCGAGGCCCTGCAGGATGCGGGCGAGAACGAAGATCAGCGTGTTGGGGGCGAGCGCGCAGACGATTGCGCCGACGGCCAGGACCACCGCGCCGAGAGCGAACGTGCGGCGACGTCCGAAGTCGTCGGCGACCGTACCGGTGGTGAGCAACGCCGCGGCGAGGCCGATGCTCATGGAGCTGAGAATCCAGGTGCGTCCTGCGGCGTCGGACATCAGATCGGCTGCGGTGCTGTTGATGGTCGCGAGCGGTGCGGTGAACGCCATCAGGGTCAGCAGGGTGCCGAGCGCTGCGATGGCGAGCGCGCGGGCGCTGTTCGCGGTGCCGGTGGGCGAGGGTGCAGTATCGGTCATCGTCGTCCTTGTGGTCTGGTGATCGAACTGTAAACGCCCGACTTGGTTCGGTCAACAGACTGTACTATCGCCCCATGGCACTCGGAATCGACTACGCCCGCCAGGACTGCTCCCTGGCCCGTGCCCTCGAACTCGTCGGTGAGCGATGGACCTTGCTCATCGTGCGCGACTGCTTCTTCGGCGTCCGACGCTTCGGTGATTTCCAGGTCCACCTCGACATCTCCAAAGCAGTCCTCGCACAACGACTCGGCGCGCTGGTCGACGCCGGGCTGCTCGAACGACACGCTCGCTCATCGGCGGGTGGACGCGAGCACTACGTTCCGACCGCCGCCCTCGAAGGGCTGTGGCCTGCGGTGTTCGCCCTGAGCTACTGGGGTGAGGAACAGACCGCGAAACCCGCAGGGAAGCGTCGACGATTCATCCACGCGGACTGCGGAACCGACCTCGGGCCACTGGGGTTGTGCCCCGAATGCGGCGTTGCGCCGGGGCCGCACGACATCGACACCGACATCGGCCCCGGCTACGACCCCGACACCCGATCGGACGAGGTCTCGATGCAGCTTCGGACGCGTCGTCGGCTGTTGACGCCGCTGCGTTGAGCGAGATGCGTCAGTTCGGGACGTGAGCCTCGTGGCCGAGCCGGCGTAGCGCTGCTCGGAGCTTGGCTGCGGCCTCGTCCTGCGACTCCGCCGACGGATTCGGATCGGCACCGGAGATGTCGAAGTTGCCCATGTCGTACGCCGGAAACACGTGCAGGTGCAGGTGCGGGACCTCGAGTCCGGCGATCAGCAGACCGGCGCGGGGAGCATCGAACGCGGTCTTGACGGCCTGACCGATGATCTGCGCGACGGCAGTGATCTTTGCGAACGCGGCACCGTCGACGTCCTGCCACTGGTCGATCTCCTCACGCGGAACCACCAACGTGTGGCCCGGGGTGAGCGGCGCGATCGTCAGAAACGCAACCACGTCGTCGTCCTGCCACACGAAACGCCCCGGAATCTCACCGGCGATGATCTTGCTGAAAATGGAAGCCATGGGAACAGGATGCCCTACCCGACTCGACCGGGGCCGTACCAGTGGTCGTGGCTCCCAGGTAATTGCCAGGTCGGTCGCAGGGCGATTCAAGGTCCGGGCCCGATCGTTGTCGTCATGACAACGAATTCCCTCGCACGAGCAGCAGGCCAGCGGCCCGGCTCGAACGCCACGGCCACTCTCGAGGTGGTCATTCCGGTATACAACGAAGAGGCCGATCTCGAACAGTGCATTCGTCGTCTCCACGAGCATCTGGAGGACCGAATCCCGTTCCGGTCCTCGATCACGATCGCCGACAATGCCAGTACCGACGGAACACTCGCTGTCGCACGTCGACTCGCCGACGAGATCGACGGAGTCCAGGTTCATCATCTGGACGAGAAAGGGCGGGGCCGGGCACTCAAAGCAGTGTGGCTGGCGTCGGACGCCGATGTGGTGGCCTACATGGACGTCGATCTGTCCACCGATCTCAATGCGCTGATGCCGCTGATCGCACCGTTGATGTCCGGTCATTCGGACCTCGCCATCGGCTCGCGGCTCAACCGATCGTCCCGAGTGGTTCGCGGTGCAAAACGTGAATTCATTTCGCGCAGTTACAATCTCATTCTGCGTACTTCGCTGCGCGCCCGCTTCTCCGATGCGCAGTGCGGTTTCAAGGCCATGCGTACCGACGTCGCCCGACAGCTGTTGCCGCTCGTCGAAGACACCGGGTGGTTCTTCGACACCGAATTGCTCGTCATCGCAGAGAAAGTCGGCCTGCGCATCCACGAGGTGCCCGTGGACTGGGTCGACGACCCGAACAGCAGCGTCAACATCGTCGACACCGCCGTCAAGGACCTGCAGGGCTGCTGGCGCGTCGGGCGTGCCCTCGCCACCGGTGTACTGCCGGTCGCCGAACTTCGCCGAAGCCTGGGACGGGAGCCGCTCGTGCCCGGAGTACCGCACGGAATGATCAGCCAGATGGTGCGATTCGGCATCATCGGCATCGCCAGCACCATCGCCTACGCACTGCTGTACCTGATGCTCCATTCCCTGATCGGCGCGCAGGCCGCGAACTTCTTCGGGCTGCTGATCACCGCTGTGCTCAACACCGCGGCGAACCGTGCCTTCACCTTCGGCGTCCGGGGGCCCGACGGTGCGGGCAAACACCAACTGCAGGGGCTGGCGATCTTCGGCTTCGCTCTTCTCGTCACCAGTGGATCGCTCGCCGTGCTGCACGCCTGGGTTCCCGATGTGTCCCGGCACGTCGAACTCGCCGTCCTCATCGTCGCCAATCTCGTTGCCACCGTGTGTCGATTCGTCGCCCTGCGGTGGGTCTTCCGTAGCACACTGGACGCAGGCTCGGAGTCCGCGAGTTCGGAGAAGAGCCTGTGACGACGACCATGGAGCGGCCCTCTGCGGCTGCCGATTCTGCACCGGTGACCTCCCCGCGCTGGGAATTGATCGGGCTGGTGGCTCTGCTCTTCGGAACCGGCATTGCCTACATCTGGGGACTCGGCGCGTCGGGCTGGGCCAACTCCTTCTATTCCGCTGCGATACAGGCAGGTTCGGTGTCGTGGAAGGCCTTCTTCTTCGGATCCTCCGACGCCGCCAACTCGATCACCGTCGACAAGCCCCCGATGTCGCTGTGGCTGATGTCGTTGTCGGTACGCATCTTCGGACTCAACACCTGGGCGATGCTCGTACCCCAGGCTCTTCTCGGCGTCGCCTCCGTGGCACTGCTGCGCGCCACCGTCAAGCGCCGATTCGGTGGCGCGGCCGGTCTGCTCGCCGGCCTGGTACTTGCCGTGACTCCGGTTGCCGCACTGATGTTCCGATTCAACAATCCCGACGCGTTGCTGGTGCTGCTGATGATCGCCTCGGTGTGGGCGTTGCTGCGAGGCGTCGAGACCGGAAAGACCAAGTGGCTGTTGATCACCGGAATGTTCGTCGGATTCGGCTTCCTCACCAAGCAACTCCAGGTCATGCTCGTCGTACCGCCGCTGGCTCTGACCTATCTGATCGCCGGGCCGCCTAGGTTCCTCACCCGGCTGTGGCAGCTGTTCGGCGCGCTGGGCGCGATGATCGTCTCGGCCGGATGGTGGATTCTGATCGTGGAATTCTGGCCGGCGTCGTCACGACCGTGGGTCGGTGGCTCGCAGAACAACTCGATTCTCGAACTCACGCTCGGGTACAACGGATTCGGTCGCCTCAGTGGCGACGAGACCGGAAGTGTAACCCCCGGCCGCGGCGGTATGGGCGGCGACGCGGCCGGGGGCATGGCGGGTGGGATGCCCGGTGGGATGCCCGGTGGTATCTGGGGCGAGACAGGCATCCTTCGCATGTTCGACTCCTCCCAGGGTGGCCAGATCGCCTGGCTGATCCCGGCTGCGTTGATCCTGTTCGTCGTCGGACTCGTGTTGCGCGGCAAAGCCTCTCGGACAGACGTGCAACGAGCCTCGCTCATCGTCTGGGGATCATGGTTGCTGGTCACCGGTCTGACCTTCAGCTTCATGGCCGGAATCTTCCACTCGTACTACACCGTTGCGCTCTCGCCCGCCGTCGCCGCTCTCGTCGGCATCGGCAGTGTGGTGCTGTGGCGTCGACGTGACACCTACTGGGTACGGATCGCGATGGGCGTCGCGGTGGCGTCGACCGTCGTGATGGCGTGGGTGTTGCTCGGTCGCAGTGAGAGTTTCGTGCCGTGGCTGAAGTGGGCGATTCTCGTCGTCGGAATCGTGGCGGTCGTCGCGCTGCTGATCCCGGCACTGACTCGCGGCAGGCTGGCTGCGGCATCGATCCTGGCGGTGATGTTCGCCGGACTCGCCGGACCGACCGCCTATGCGGTCGACACCATCGGCACCCCGCATACCGGAGCCATCGTCTCGGCCGGTCCCAGCACCGGCATGCGCGGATTCGGCGGTATGGGCGAAGGCCGAGGCGGCCCGGGCGGGATGCAGTTGCCGGCCGGGGTTCAGATACCTGCCGGAATGCAACCGCCTGCGGGTTTCCCGGGTCAGGCCGGGGCTGCCGGCGGGGCCGAGATGGGCGGGACGGGTCGGGGTATGGGCGGCGGTATGGGTGGTCTGCTCGAAGGCAGTGCACCGACTGCGGCCATCACCGAGATGCTCGAGCAGGACGCCGACTCGTACACCTGGGTGGCAGCGGCCATCGGAGCCAACACCGCTGCGGGTTACCAACTGGCCACCGAGGATCCCGTCATGCCGGTCGGCGGTTTCAACGGCACCGACCCCTCGCCGACCCTCGCCCAATTCCAGCAGTACGTCGCCGACGGAGAGATCCACTACTTCATCGGAGGCGGCGGCATGCCGGGCATGGAGTCGGGGACCTCGGCAGAAATCTCCGCCTGGGTCACCGAGAACTTCACCGCGACCACGGTCGACAACGTGACGTTCTACGACCTCACGCAGTAACACCGAACCACCACGAAAGAGCCCCGCGCCGTGACAGGTGCGGGGCGCTTTCGCGTCGAGCAGATAGTCTGATGCACTGTGCGCGTACTAGTCATAGGTTCCGGTGCTCGTGAGCACGCCCTCCTCCTTGCGTTGAAGGCCGATCCGTCGGTCGAGCAGCTCTTCGTGGCTCCCGGCAACGCAGGCACCGCGAAGCTTGCCGAGCAACACGCGGTCGACGTTGCCTCCGGTGAGGCGGTGACCGCGCTGGCGAAGAAGGTCGAGGCCGATCTCGTCGTCATCGGACCGGAGGTTCCACTGGTCCTCGGCGTGGCCGACGCCCTCCGTCAGGCCGGCATCGCTGCGTTCGGCCCCTCCGCGGAGGCTGCGCGCATCGAAGGGTCCAAGGCGTTCGCCAAGGACGTGATGGCAGCGGCCGGTGTGCGGACCGCGCACAGCGAAATCGTCGACTCGCCCGCCCTGCTCGACGCAGCCCTCGACCGTTTCGGCCCCCACTGGGTGGTCAAGGACGACGGCTTGGCCGCAGGCAAGGGTGTCGTCGTCACCACCGATCGCCTCATCGCTCGCGATCACGCAGCGGAGCTCCTCGAGAACGGTCACCCGGTACTGCTCGAATCGTTCCTCGACGGACCCGAGGTCTCCCTCTTCTGCCTCGTCGACGGCGAGACCGTGGTGCCACTGCTGCCCGCGCAGGACCACAAACGCGTCGGCGACGGAGACACCGGACCCAACACCGGCGGCATGGGTGCGTACACCCCGCTGCCGTGGCTGCCCGAGGGTGCCGTCGAGGAGATCGTCCGTGATGTGGTGAAACCCGTTGCCGCCGAGATGGTCGAGCGCGGTGTGCCATTCTCCGGTCTGCTGTACGCGGGTCTTGCCATGGGTGCCGACGGCCCGGCGGTCGTCGAATTCAACTGCCGCTTCGGCGATCCCGAGACCCAGGCGGTGCTGGCGCTGCTCGACTCACCTCTCTGCGAGGTGTTGAACGCGACGGCAACCGGCACACTTGCGTCACTTCCTCCGCTGCGCTGGAAGGACGGCGCGGCCGTCACCGTCGTCATCGCCGCCGAGAACTACCCCGGTCGACCACGCACCGGTGACGAAATCCTCGGCTCCGAGGGCGAAGGCGTGCTGCATGCCGGCACCGCGGTGAAGGACGGCGCAGTCGTCTCCGCGGGTGGACGCGTGCTCAGTGTGGTCGGCACCGGATTCGACCTCACCGCCGCCCGAGACGACGCCTACTCACGCATTGCGGGAATCCGATTGCCGGGCAGCCACTTCCGTACGGACATCGGCCTGGCTGCCGTGGAGGGTCGCATCTCGCTGTAGGTGCGGTGAGTGGGCGGGCGTCGGCCGGCGTGTTCCAGCAAACGCGCGCGCGTTCGTGAGACGCGCGCGGAATTGCCGGACGTTGCCAGTCGATCTTGCGCGCACTTGGCGAACGCGCGCGCGTTTGCAAAGGTCAGAGGTACCGAGCGAACCGGGATCAGTAGTGTCGATCGAATGCACAGTGAATCGCAGCGATCGAAGGTCGAGCCGTTCCATGTGATGGATGTGTTCGCCGCCGCGGCCGAGCGGGCCCGTACTCATGGCGACGTGCTCTCTCTTGCTGCAGGTCAACCCTCCACCCGAGCGCCCGAGCCGGTGTTGCGCGCTACCCGCGAGGCTCTGGACTCGCATCTGCTGGGGTACACCGAGACGCTGGGGATTCTGCCGCTGCGTCGCGCTATCGCCGAGCACCACAGCGCGCGGTACGGCATCACCGTCGACGCCGCGGACGTGGTGATCACCACCGGCTCGTCGGGCGCGTTCACGTTGCTGTTCCTCGCAGCGTTCGACGCGGGAGATACCGTCGTGATGGCGAGGCCAGGCTATCCGGCGTATCGAAACACGTTGGCGGCGTTGGGCTGCCGCGTCGTCGAGCTCGACTGTGTGGAAGAGACACGGTTTCAACCGACCGTCGCGATGCTCGAGGAACTGCCCGAGCCGCCCGCGGGTCTGATCATCGCGAGCCCCGCCAACCCCACCGGCACGATCATCGACGCCGACGAGCTCGCGGCAATCGCGCGCTGGTGCGACGAGCACGGAACTCTGCTGATCTCGGACGAGATCTACCACGGCATCGCCTACGGGGACGCGCGCACGTCGAGCGCATGGGAGACATCGAAAGAATCCGTCGCGATCGGATCGGTGTCGAAGTACTTCTCGATGACCGGGTGGCGACTCGGTTGGATGCTGCTGCCGACCCGATTACGCAGGGCCGTCGAACGATTGGCGTCGAACATGACGGTGTGCCCACCCGCGATCTCTCAGGTTGCCGCGATCGCGGCGTTCACCGAGGAGTCCCGCATCGAGTTGGATTCACACGTCGAGCGCTACGCCGTCAACCGCCGAATTCTGCTCGACGGTCTGCCGGCCATGGGCATCACCGATCTCGCACCGGCCGACGGTGCCTTCTACGTGTACGCCGACATCGCGCATCTGACCGAGAATTCGCGGAGTTGGTGCGCGCGAGTGCTGTCCGAGACCGGCGTCGCACTGGCACCGGGTGTCGACTTCGACACCGTGCGCGGCAATCACACGGTGCGATTCTCGTTCGCAGGCACCACGTCCGACGTCGCCGAGGCGTTGGAGCGACTTCGTCGCATGTGAGCGTTTCCTCGTAGCAGGCTACGAAGTTTCGTTCACGTGCGGCGCAGCCGCTCCAGTACCTCGGCGATATCGGCGGCGTCGACGTCGCGGTGGGTCACGAAGCGCACCTTGCCCGCGACGGTCACCGCGGCGATCCCCAACTCGGCCAGCTCGAGGACCGTCGTCGCCGGGTCGGGAACAGTGGCGAGGACGATGTTCGTCTCCGGCTCCGCCACCTCCCAGCCTCGCTCGCGCAGCCCGGAAGCGAGGGTGGACGCGTTGGCGTGGTCCTCGGCGAGATCACCGATGCGGCCCAATGCGACGAGACCGGCAGCGGCCAGCACGCCACCCTGACGGACGCCGCCGCCCAACATCTTTCGGACGCGTCGTGCCTCGTGGATACGTGCGGAATCCGAGACGAGCATCGAGCCGACGGGTGCGCCGAGGCCCTTGCTCAGGCACACCTGCACCGTGTCGGCACCGGCAGCGAGCGACGCGATCGGAACATCGAGGGCGACAGCGGCATTCCACAGGCGCGCGCCGTCCAGATGGACCTTCAGTCCGCAATCACGGCCGGTGGCAACGAGTTCCGCCCATTCGTCCGGACCGAACACAGTACCGCCGGCGAAATTGTGGGTGTTCTCGAGCGACAGCAGCGTCGTCCGTAGCGAGAAGTACGGTCCTGCACCGCCCGCTTTCGCACGCACCGTCGACGCCAGAGGGCGGCCGGGACCGCCGTCGTGGGGGAGGGCGTCGGGCATCCCGCCTGCCAGCCATGCGGCGGTACCGAGCTCGGACCCCAGGACGTGCGCATGTTCGGGGGCCAGGAAGCGATCGCCGCGCTGCAGATGCAGCATCAGCGCGATGATGTTCCCCATCGACCCCGACGGAACCCACAGCGCCGACTCGAACCCGAGCAGACCTGCCACCGCTTCTTCCAGCTCTGCCATCGTCGGATCGTGATCGAGGACGTCGTCGCCCACTTCGGCGTCGGCCATGGCTTTTCGCATGACCGAATCGGGTCGGGTGATGGTGTCGGAGCGAAGGTCGATCGTTCGATGTGCCACGAGCAACGACAATTCCATAGCGCGAAAGCAGTCCGACGAACGGCCTCGAGCTGGCACGATGACTTGAATGTCCGCAGGTCCGACCGAGTCGCAGCACAAGGTGTCGGGTGCGACTCCGAAGGGAGTGCGCCGCCGGCAGGCACTGGCGTCTGCGGCCGCGGACCTTCTCGTCGAGGGCGGCTTCGACGCGGTGCGGCACCGATCGGTGGCCGCGCGAGCCGGGCTTCCTCTTGCGTCGACCACCTACTATTTCGAGTCTCTCGGAGACCTGGTGGCCGCGGCGGTCGACGTCGTCGGGACGCGCGAGATCGACGTCATGCGCGGTCGCATCGAGGACGAGGGCAAGTGCTCGAACGAGATGGAATCGACGGTCGACCTCATCGTCGACCTGCTCATCGGGCCACAGGACGGCCACGAGCAGCTGATCGCGCGATACGAGCGCTTCATCGCCTCGGCCCGGCATCCCGAACTACGGCAAGTGCAGCTGCGGCTGCGCGCCCAGATCGACGACCTGCTCACCGACGTACTGCGCAGATCGGGCCGAACCGTGCAGGAAGAGCAGCTACGACGACTCGTGGCAGTGGTGGACGGAGCCGTCGTCGGAGCGCTCAGCGAAGTGGACCCCGACCCCCGTCACATGGCCCGGAGCATGCTGCTGGCCGTCATCGACATCGTGGCACCGGCGGAACCGGTGTCGGCCGATTGACTACTGGTCGGTCTCGCCGGAGTCTGTGTCGTGGATCGGCGGCACCTCGCACACGCCGTCCTCGCAGATGGGGCCGTCGTCGCCGACCATCTCCAATGGACCCCTCATGAGCCGGCAGCGGCCTTCTGCAGAACGTCGGCGAACACCGACGACTCCTGCGCGCCGGACACACCGAGCCGTCCGTCGATCACGAAGAACGGCACACCGCTGATCCCGTAGGCGATGGCCTGCTCCTTGTCCGCGTGCACTGCCGGCAGGAACTCCTCGGACTCGAGCGCCCGGGCCGCCTCGTCACGGTCGAGGCCGATCTCCGCGGCCAGGTCGGCGAGGTCATCGGTGCGGCCGACGTGGCGGCCCTCCTCGAAGTAGGCCGCCAGGAGCCGTTCCTTCATCTCGACCTGCTTGCCCTTCGACTTGGCGAAGTGCAGGAGCTCGTGCGCCTTGACGGTGTTGGTGTGCTGCAAGGCATCGAAGTCGTACGCGAGCCCCTCGCCTGCGGCCAGCTCGGTCATCTGCGCCAACATCTGCGTGACCTGGGCGGCCGGCATACCTTTGTGCGAGACGAGAAAGTCGACCTCGCTGCCATCGAAGTCGATCGGTGTGTCGGGTGCCAGCTCGAACGAGTGGAACTCCACCTCTAGCGTTCCGCCCCCGGCGGTGAACTCCGCAGCGCCTGCCTCGAAACGGCGCTTGCCAACGAAGCACCAGGGGCATGCGATGTCGGACCAGATGTCGACCTTCACTGTTCGGCTCACGACGGCTCCAACATCGGAGCGCGCGTCGGTTATTCCACGCGGCGCGCAGCCGCCGGCACCAGGAAAAGGGCGGCGTACGCGATCCCGGGATGCCGGTACTGCAGTCCTTTTCCGAAACAGTGCAGTCGTCTTCCGAGACCGACAACTGCGCCACGTAAGCTGGACGCTCGTGAGCATCCCGAATGTCCTGGCCACCCGTTACGCGAGTCCCGAACTGGTGGAGCTGTGGTCGCCGGAGCACAAGATCGCCCTCGAACGCCAACTGTGGATCGCTGTGTTGCGCGCGCAGTCCTCCCTCGGAGTCGACGTCCCCAACGCGGCCATCGCGGACTACGAAGCCGTCGTCGACCAGGTGGATCTCGCGTCGATCGCCGAGCGTGAGCGCGTCACCCGGCACGACGTCAAGGCCCGCATCGAAGAGTTCAACGCCCTCGCCGGCCACGAGCACATTCACAAGGGACTCACCAGCCGCGACCTCACCGAGAACGTCGAGCAGCTGCAGATTCTGCGCTCGCTCGAGCACGTCCACGCGCACGGCGTCGCCGTAGCGAAGAGGCTGGCCGAGCGTGCTGCCGAGTACTCCTCGCTGGTGATGGCCGGTCGCAGTCACAATGTCGCAGCTCAGGCGACCACTCTGGGCAAGCGTTTCGCGTCGGCCGCCGACGAGCTGCTGTTGGCCCTGTCCCGGGTGCAGGAGCTGATCGCGCGCTACCCGCTGCGCGGCATCAAGGGCCCGATGGGTACCTCGCAGGACATGCTCGACCTGTTCGGCGGCGACTCCGCCAAGCTCGTCGCGCTCGAGCGCATCGTCGCCGATCACCTCGGTTTCCGGCACACGATGACGAGCGTCGGCCAGGTCTATCCCCGTTCGCTCGACCACGAGGTCGTCTCCGCGCTGGTCCAGATCGGTGCCGGACCGTCCTCGTTCGCCCACACCGTTCGCCTGATGGCAGGCCACGAACTCGTCACCGAAGGCTTCCAGGCGGGCCAGGTGGGCTCGTCGGCAATGCCGCACAAGATGAACACCCGCTCGTGCGAGCGGGTCAACGGACTGCAGGTGGTGCTGCGCGGCTACGGCTCGATGGCCGCCGAGCTCGCCGGAGCTCAGTGGAACGAGGGCGACGTCTTCTGTTCCGTGGTGCGCCGCGTCGCGCTGCCCGACGCCTTCTTCGCCATCGACGGTCTCATCGAGACCTTCCTGACGGTGCTCGACGAGTTCGGTGCGTACCCGGCCGTCATCGCCAAGGAACTCGACCGCTACCTGCCGTTCCTCGCGACGACCAAGGTGCTCATGGCCGCCGTGCGCGCAGGCGTCGGACGCGAGACGGCGCACGAGGCGATCAAGGAGCACGCCGTCGCGGTTGCGCTGGCGATGCGTGAGCAGGGACTGGAACCGGACCTGCTCGACCGTCTGGCCGCCGACGATCGGCTGCCACTCGACCGCGCTGCCCTCGACGCTGCACTGGCCGACAAGACGGCATTCGTCGGTGCCGCCGACGCTCAGGTCAGTGCGGTCGTCTCGGCAGTGGAGCGTCTGATCGCGAAGTTCCCCGCCGGGGCGTCGTACACCCCGTCGCCGATTCTGTAGTCAGGAGAGGACACCGGGGAGGTCGGCCACGGAGTCGATCACGTGGTCGGGTTCCATCGCGAATTCGTCGGTGATGCGTCGGTCGAGCACGTCCTGACGGAACTTCCCGGTGCGAACGAGCACGCCGGTCATCCCGACGACCTGGGCGGCGAGGACGTCGTTGTCGAGGTCGTCGCCGACCATGACGACGTCGTCCGGGTCCACGCCCATCCGCTCGGACGCCGTGCGGAATCCCAGCGGAGCGGGCTTACCGATGGCCTTCGCGGTATGTCCTGACGCCTGTTCCATACCGCCGAGGTACATGCCGGTGTCGATGCGCAGTCCGGCTCCGGTGCTCCACATCAACGAACGGTGCATCGCGACGACGGGAATGCCCCGGCACAGCCAGTCGTAGACGCGGCTGAGCCGCTCGTGGGTGAACTCCGGGCCTGCCCCGCCGACGACGACGACATCGGGATCCTCGGACGTCTCGTCGACGAATTCGATTCCCGGCATGTCGCCTGCGATCTCACCGTTGTTGATCAGGACCACCCGCGCGTCCGGATAGTTCTCACGCAGATGATCCGCGGTGAGCGACGCGGCCGTGACGATCTCGTCCGAATGCACGTCGAGTCCCACGTCGCGCAGCGCCGTAGCGATCTGTCCACGGGTTTTGGACGTCGTATTCGTCAGGAAGGCGCGAGCAATGTCCTTGCTGTCCAGGTACTTCAGAGTCTCTGCTGCCCCTGGCACCGCCTGCCACGACGTGACGAGAACGCCGTCGATGTCGAAGAGAACCCCGCCGATGCTCATCGGCAAACAGTAGTCGCGTTACCGAACGCCTGCAGCCTCAGCCATGTTGCCCACGTAGCGTCGGCAGCGCCCGGTACAGGTAGGGCTCGTTCGGTGATGTCGGAACATCGACGGACCGCACCTATTGCGATGACGTGAGGGACCTTCTGCCCTGTTTCTTCGACCGTGTAGTCACGACAATTGGATTGTGACCTACTGCGACGCTGAGAGCTGACGTCGTGACGGAGACGTCGGACCGCAGCAGAGACGGATGGGGCTCGGCTATGTTCGCCGCTCGAGGCGAACTGGTCCGAAACTGGACCGGCCGTGGATTCGAATCCGATCCGACTTCGGGATCCGTCGTCGACTCGACCGGTAGTAGTCGCTCGTTGCGGCAAATGCGTTCCAGTAGTGCGCGATCGGAGAAACAGTCGTGAGCTGGACGGACGTCGAGCCCTTCCTGGTGGCGCTCGCCATCGGGCTGCTGCTCGGGTTCGAGCGTGAACGTAGCCAAATCCGCACGCTCCCGGCCGGGTCGCGTTCATTCGCACTGCTGTCTCTTGCCGGAGCCGTCGCCGCCAGCTTCGACAACTGGGCAGTCTCGGCCGGCATCGTCGTCGTCGGGCTGCTCATGACGCTTGCCTATCTCCGCACCAGCGAGCAGGACCCGGGGACCACTACCGAGATTGCCGCGCTGGTGGCCTATCTGCTCGGCGCGCTCGCCTATACCGACCCGTCGGTGGCCGTAGCCCTTTCCGTGATCGTGGCCGGACTGCTGGCGTCGAAGTCTCGCATTCACCGCTTCGCCCGTCAGATGGTCAGCGAGATCGAACTCGAAGACGCCATCAAGTTCCTCGTGGCGGCGTTTGTCATCCTGCCGTTGTTACCCGATCGCGGAATCGGACCCTACGGCGTGCTCAACCCGGCCAAGGTGTGGCTCCTCGTCGTTCTGCTCACCGGTATCGGATGGATCGGATACATCGGCGTCCGTACGCTTGGGCCCCAGCGTGGTCTGCTCGTCACGGGTCTGGCCGGCGGATTCGTATCCGCAAGTGCGACAACTGCGTCGATGGGCCGGCTGAGCCGGACAGCCGATGAGATACGGGCACCGCTCGCCGGGGCGCTCGTTGCCAGCCTTGCCACTTTCATACAGTTGCTCGTCGTCATCGGGTTCGTCGAGCCGGAGGTGCTTCGACGACTGTGGCCCCCGGTGGTGGTGGGAGCTATGGTGCTCGTTGTAGTCGCTGCCGTCGTCTACCGCGGTGCCGCAGTGGCTCCACGAGACGCCGAGGTGACGAGCGCAGGCGTCGAGCCGCACACCTCGGCGCGGCCGTTTTCGTTGCGGCCGGCACTCGTCTTGGCCGCTGTTCTCGTCTTCGCCCTGTTTGTCGGCCGATGGGGTGCTGACGTTCTCGGTTCGCGAGGAGCGGTGCTCGCCGCAGCTGCGGCGGGTCTCGCCGATGCTCACGCCGGTGCTCTCGGTGCTGCGAGCCTTGCTGCGAAAGGCACGATCACGGTCGACAGCGCGCTGCAGGCAATCGCCGCTGCGCTCGGAACGAACCTATTGGTCAAGAGTGTGCTGGCCTTCACTTCAGGTGGGCGTCGCTTCGGTCTTGGGTTTCTTGCGGGCATGGCTGTGCCGACGGTCGTCTTCGCCGTCGCGATGACCATCGTGGTGACGGTGGGGTGAACTGCGGCGGACCTTAGAGTTCGTGACTGTGAACCCTTATACGATTTTCGCCGAGATCATTGCCGGGACGGCCGAGGCTTCTCGCGTCCACGAGGACGAGACTGCGGTTGCGTTCATGGATATCAGGCCGCTCACCAGCGGACATGTGTTGGTGGTGCCCAAGGAGCAGTATCGGACGCTGGCGGAGTTGCCGCCGGAGATCGGCGCGCATCTGTTCGTGGTGGGGCAGAAGGTGGCTGCCGCTCTGCGTGCGGGCAACCCGCGTGTCGCGGGCGTCAACCTGTTCCTCGCCGACGGCACGGTGGCCGGCCAGGAGATCTTCCACGTGCATCTCCACGTCATCCCACGCATGATCGGGGACGGATTCGGTTTGCGGGCTCGGCCGTCGTCGCCGCCGCGGTCCGAACTCGACCGACAGGCCGCGGAGATCGCGGCGTTGCTGAACTGAGCTCTCGCCCTGCTCGAATTGCTGCCCGTGTGTGGTGTTTTCGGAGCCGTTGTGTACCCAGCCTAGTTAGGTTAGCGTTGCCTTCCGCAAGGCGCGAGTCGATGCCTGTGGCACGACATTGCGCGCGATACCCGGTCACGGACCGAATCACCCTCAGGAGCGCACACGATGAACCTTGTCGAAGACACGGAGGCGGTCGAGCCGGTTCGGGGAACACTGGATCGGATGTCGGGGGCGGGCCGTCGATGACCTCGCACAACGATCTTTCCGACGGCACCTACGACATCGTCGGGGTCGGCTTCGGGCCCTCGAATCTGGGCCTGGCCATCGCGATCGAGGAGCACAATCGAATGTGCTCGCCGGCAGAGCGATTGACGGCCTGCTTCGTCGAATCCAAGGACGAGTTCGCCTGGCACCCCGGCATGCTGTTGCCGGGGACGTCCATGCAGATCTCGTTCCTCAAAGACCTGGCGACCCAACGCAATGCCAGCAGTGAGTACAGCTTCGTGGCGTATCTGTCGGAACAGGGTCGGCTCAATCACTTCATCAATCTGCAGACGTTCTTCCCGAGCCGGCTCGAGTTCCACGACTACCTGGCTTGGGCCGCAGGCAAAGTCGACGCGACCGTGCACTACGGCACCCGGGCGCTGGACGTCGTCGACACCGGCGACGGCTACGGCGTCCGCACCGAGGGGCGGCGCACCGGGACCGTGCGAGGACGCAACATCGTGCTCGCCGGAGGGCTGACCGCCACCCTGCCCGACGGGGTCACGGCGTCGGCGCGACAGTTCCACAACCACGATCTTCTCGGCGAGCTCGATCGGTTGCCGTCGCGGACGCAGCGCACCTTCGTCGTGGTCGGTGCCGGGCAGAGTGCCGCCGAGGTGGTGGACTACCTGCACTCGACGTACAGCGACGCGTCGGTGCACGCAGTGTTGCGCAAGTACGGATACAGCCCGGCCGACGACAGCCCCTACGCCAATCGCATCTTCGATCCGACGGCCGTCGACGACTTCTATTCGTCGTCGCACACACTGCGCGAGCAACTGCTGCACTATCACCGCGGCACCAACTACTCCGCTGTCGACCTGCCGTTGATCGAGGAGTTGTACGCACGCGAGTACTCCGAGCGAGTCAGCGGGAAGCGCCGGTTGTTCGTGCACGGAGCGTCCCGGTTGATCGGAGCCACCGAGGAGCCGTCGGGCGTTCGTGTCTCGGTCGAGCACGGCCCGACGGGGCTGGCCGAGGACATACTGTGCGACGCTGTCGTCTATGCCACCGGCTTCACGTCCCTCGATCTACCCGAGATCCTCGGTCCGCTGTTCGACGACGTCGAATACGACTCCCGCGGGCCTCGCGTGACGCGTGACTACCGACTCGTGACGCGTGAACCGAGTGCGGGTTCGATCTACCTGCAGGGCGGCACCGAGCACACGCATGGCCTGACCTCGTCGTTGCTGTCCAACATCGCTGTCCGCAGCGGTGAGATCGTGAAGTCCGCTGTGGGCGCGAGGGTGCGATCGGTGGTGTGAATCGGGTGAGGACGAGCGTGGGCGACGAGCCGGAACAGCGAAGCGTTCCGGCCGAAGTCGGTGGTCTCGCTCGCACCGATGCCCGTCGGGCCGCGGGGTTGTTCTTCGTCACCGGTGTGCTGGCGGCGCTGTGCCTGATGAGCATCTCGGTGGGAACCGAGTACATCCCGATCGGCGAGGTGTGGCACGGTCTGTTCTTCGGCGACGGATCCACCGAATCGGTGATCGTTCGTGAACTGCGGCTTCCGCGTACCGTTCTGGGGTTGCTCGTGGGAATCGCTCTCGGGGTGGCCGGTGCGCTGATTCAGGCGATGACGCGAAATCCGCTGGCCGACCCGGGAATCCTCGGCGTCAACGCCGGGGCGGCGTTCTTCGTTGCGATCGCCGTCGGCGTGCTCGGTGTCACCGGCATCGGGTCCTACATCTGGTTCGCGTTCGCCGGCGCGGTGGTCGCCACGATTGCGGTGTACGCGCTGGGGGCGATGGGGCGAGCGGGAGCCACTCCGATTCGGTTGACGCTGTCCGGAATTGCGCTCGGAGCTGTACTGGGCGGCATCACCTCGGGCATGCTGCTGCTCGATCCGGATGCGTTCGACAGGATGAGGTTCTGGGGAGCCGGGTCGTTGGCCGGTCGAGGTATGGACATCGCGTCCGAAATCGCCCCGTTCATCGCGCTCGGAGTTTTCCTGTCCGCCCTGATCGCTCGTCCTCTCAATGCGATCGCGCTCGGCGACGATCTGGCCCAGTCGTTGGGGGCGAACGTGATTCGTACGCGAATCATCGGCGTCGTCGCAGTCACCCTGCTCGCCGGCGCCGCGACGGCCGCGGCCGGGCCCATCGGATTCGTCGGACTGATGATTCCGCACATGGTGCGGTGGTTCGTCGGACCGGACCAACGATGGATTCTGGTCTACACGGTGGTCGCGGCACCGGGTTTGCTGTTGCTCTCGGATGTGGTCGGACGCGTCGTGCTCAGGCCGGGGGAACTGCAGGTCGGCATCGTGACCGCGTTCGTCGGCGCACCGGTGCTGATCCTGCTGGTTCGCCGGAAGAAGGCGAGCGGACTGTGACCCGTGAACAACGCGGCGGAGACATCGATTTCGGCCGAACGCTGTGGGTCGTGCGAGTGCGGGATCGAGTGGACGGCCGCATCGACATTCGAACGGTCGGCGTCTGCGCGGCCTTGCTGCTCGTGACGGTGGTGGTCTCCGTCGTCGCGGTCGGTACCGGCGACTTCTACATTCCGCCGAACGAGGTGCTCGCCGCGGTGTTCGGCGACGCGCCACGCCTCACCGAGATCGTGGTGATGGAGTGGCGGTTTCCCCGAGTGGCGCTGGCTTTCCTGTTCGGAGCCGCCCTCGGCGTATCGGGCGCGGTCTTTCAATCCTTGACGCGAAATCCGTTGGGCAGCCCGGACATCATCGGATTCGCCACCGGTTCCTACACCGGCGCGCTCGTCGTCATCCTCGCTCTCGGTGGTGGCTACTACCGGACCGGAGCGGGCGCGCTCGTCGGCGGACTCGCGACGGCGGCGGTGGTCTACCTGCTCGCGTACCGGCGCGGGGTGCAGGGCTTTCGGCTGATCATCGTCGGGATCGCCGTCAGTGCCGTCCTGGCCTCGGTCAACACCTGGCTCGTGATCAGGGCCGACCTCGACGACGCGATCGCGGCCGCAGTCTGGGGTGCGGGCACCCTCAACGGGCTGGGGTGGTCTCAGGTGGGACCCGTACTGGCAGTGTCGATCGTCATCGCGTCGTGCCTGGCGGTGCTCTCGCGTCGGCTGCCGATGTTGGAGATGGGGGACGATGCGGCGAGGGCGCTCGGTGTGCGCGCCGAGCCGACCCGTCTGATGCTGGTGTTCCTCGGAGTTGCGCTGATCGCGATGGTCACCGCGGCCGCGGGGCCCATCTCGTTCATCGCGCTCGCCGCTCCGCAGTTGGCGCGCCGCCTCACCGGCACCTCGTCAGTGGCGATGGTGCCTGCCGCGTGCATGGGAGCGCTGCTGCTGGTCGTCAGCGACGTTGTTGCACAGCGCGTCTTCGCTCCCACGCAGCTCCCGGTGGGTGTGGTGACCGTATCGGTCGGCGGCGCATACTTCGTGTGGTTGCTGGCGCGGGAAGGCAGGAAGCAGTGACGAAGCCTCGGTTGCACACCGACGACATCACGGTCGGATACGACAAGAGCGTGGTCAGCGAGAACCTGACCGTCGAGATTCCCGACGGCAAGTTCACCGTCATCGTCGGACCGAACGCCTGCGGCAAATCGACTCTGCTGCGGGCACTCTCGCGGCTGCTGAAGCCCTCTCGTGGAACCGTTCTGCTGGACGGGAAGGCGATTTCGACGTATCCGGCGAAAGAAGTTGCCCGACGCCTCGGCCTGCTGCCGCAGACCTCCGTCGCACCCGACGGTATTTCGGTGGCCGATCTGGTTGCGCGGGGTCGCTATCCGCATCAGAAGCTGATCCGGCAGTGGTCGACCGCAGACGAGGCCGCGGTGATCGAGGCCATGAACTCGACCGGAGTGACGTCACTGTCCGCTCGTCCGGTGGACGAACTTTCCGGCGGTCAGCAGCAACGCGTCTGGGTGGCAATGGTTCTCGCGCAGCAGACGCCGCTGCTGTTGTTGGACGAGCCGACGACCTTCCTCGACATCGCCCACCAGATCGAGCTTCTCGACTTGTTGGCCACTTTGAACCGCGAGAACGGTCGCACTCTGGTCGCAGTGCTGCACGACCTCAATCACGCCTGCCGGTACGCCGACCACATCATCGCGATGAAGGACGGCGCAGTGGTCACCGAGGGTGCGCCCGCCGACGTCGTCACCGCCGAGCTGGTGGAGGCGGTCTTCGGGCTGCCGTGCCGCATCATCGACGATCCGGAATCGCACACACCGTTGGTGATTCCCAAGGCGGGTGGTCGCAGGCTAGGCAAGGCTTAGTTTAGAATCGAGGAGGAATGGCTGCCGAGTCGGCCTGCGGGTTCTCTCGAGAGCCACGTCGAGATATGTATCGAGGGCGAAGATGAACGAACAACCGCGTGGTTACTACTACGCCGACGTCGTTGCAGTGGAACGTCTCACGGTGCACATGGTGCGCGTGACGTTCGGCGGCGAGCACGTCGCCGGCTACCGCACGCTCGGTGTGCCCGACGAATGCGTCGGAGTCTATTTCCCCAGGGCAGGCGAGGCGATCCCGCCGCCGATGACCGAGGTCGACGGGTTCTGGTGGTTCCACGGTCTCGACGACGCTCCCGAAGGGCGCAACTACACCATCCGCCGTCTCGATCCGGAGCGCGGTGAGCTGACCATCGACTTCTTCGCCCACGAGGGTGGTGTCGCATCCACCTGGGCGCAGCAGGCCGTCCCGGGGCAGACGGTGCTGTTCACCCGGCCGCGATCCTGGTATTCACCGCCTGCCGACGTCGAATGGCTGCTGCTGGTCGCGGACATGACCGGGCTGCCCGCACTCGGCCGACTCGTCGAGCAGTTGCCCGCCGGAATGCGGGCGCATGCGATCGTCGAGGTTCTCGAACGCGGCGACATCCAATCCTTCGAAACCCAGGCCGATGTCACGTTCGACTGGCGCATCGGATCCGGAAACGGCGACAGCGCAAGCGTTCTCGACGACGCGGCGTTGGCGTACCCGCTGCCCGAGGGACGCGGCTACGTGTGGTTCGCCGGCGAGGCGTCGTCCTCGCGTCGGGTGCGCAAGTACTTCCGCAAGGAATTGGGCTACGACATCGCGTACTTCGACATCATCGGGTACTGGCGAGCCGACTCCGAGAAGTGGCTCGAGAAATACAAGCAATACCAGGAGGAGGCGCTCGCGGTGTACAACGGCGTCATCGAGTCCGGCCGCTCCGAGCAGGAAGCCAGCGAGGCATTCGATGCGCTGCTCGAGCGGGTGGGGCTCTAACCTGCGTTGTCGAACTCGTAGTCCGGCAGCTCGAGTGTCGCCGCGTCGGGGCCGAGGAACTTGCTGCTCACGGCCTGTACCGGCTTCGATCCGGCCAGCCGCAGTGCGGTGCGGAATGCGGCGACCCCCACCGACGTCTTCGGATGAGCGACGCGAGGCACGCCGGGCGGTAGCTTCTGCGCCTGATCGACGAACGGACGCATACGCGTCTCGAAGGCCTCGAACCCGGCGCGATGATCACTCGCCCGCGCGAGCTCGCCGGCGAGAACGTACGCGCCGGTGACCGACAACGTGGTGCCCATGCCGCTCAACGGCGTTGCGCACCAAGCGGCATCGCCGAGCATGCCGATTCTGCCTTCGGACCAGCGCGGGGCCTTCACCTGCGCCAGATAGTCGACGTACAGCTCCGAGTCCGGTCCCAGCGAGTCCAGGATTCGGGGCACTTCCCAACCGGCGTCGGCGAACGTCGAACGCAGAGCGGTGATCACGCGTTCGGTGGACGCGCCCTCGTAGCCGCTGTCTTCGGACACCCAGGACAGGCTGATCGTGTCGTGCCGAGGTTGTCCGGTCGTAGATTGACCACTCGGGATCCGGGAGCGTTGTACCAGCGCCACCAGCCGTCGTCGCTCGGTCCCTTCGGCAGTACGCCGTAGGCGGTGTACAGGCCGACCGGGGTGGTCTCGGCCTCGCCGGCGAACACCAGTTCTCTGCTGCTGGAACGTATTCCATCGGCGAAGAGAACGAGGTCGAACCTCTCCGCTGTGCCCGTCGCGAAGGTGACATCGACGCCGGCGGCATCCTGAGTCACCCCGACGACGCGATCGCCGTAGCGATACTCGGTCCGTGGGCCGGCGGATTCGACCAGAATCCGCGCGAACTCGCCGCGCAGAATTTCCAACTCCGCCGTCGGGCCGTCGTGGGATCCGTCGCCGGCCGGGAATGCCGCGATGGTGGCGTCGGCGTCGTCGACGAATCGGGTGCCCTTCTCGGTGGTGCCGTTCGCGAGGAGGGTCGCGTCCAGACCCATGCGCCGCAGCACCTCGCGGCCGGAGCCGCGGACGTCGATGTTCTGGCCACCCAGTCGCAGGTGCGGTGAGCGTTCGAGGACGGTGACCTCGAAGCCGGCTCGGTCCAGCCAGAACGCCACGGTGGGGCCGGCGATGCTGGCACCGGTGACGAGTACGCGAGAGGTCATGGAGTGGGAGTGCCCGGGCTTGTGACCGTTCAATCCCGGAGGGAAAGTAGCTGAGCCTCACCTTTGTGGTGTACTTTCATCGAATTGTCCGAATGACCCGTTTTCGTCAGGAGAACCGTGTTCACCGTTCGCCGTCTGGCGCTGCTCTCGTTCAGCGCAACCCTCGCCCTCGGTCTCGTCGCATGCAGCTCGGAAGGCTCCTCCGACGAAGGCACGTCCACCTCCGAGTCCGCCACCGCAGAGTCCTCACTCGTGGTGTACTCCGGCCGCGGCGAAGAGCTCGTCGACCCACTGATCGAGCGCATCGGTGGCGGTATCGAGGTCGACTACTCGGGCAACACCAACGCCCAGGCCGCCAAGATCCTCGAGGAAGGCGACGCCACCCCGGCCGACGTCTTCTACGGTCAGGACGCAGGCGCACTCGGTGCCCTCGACGAGGCCGGTGCTCTCGCGCCGCTGCCCGAGGACATCCTCTCCCTCGTTCCCGAGCAGTACCGCGGTGCCGACGGCACCTGGGTCGCCACCTCGGCGCGAGCCCGCGTGCTGGCCTACAACTCCGATTCGGTGCAGGCCGCAGACCTGCCCACCGGTATCGACGGACTGCTCGACCCGCGCTGGCGCGGACAGATCGGCTACGCACCGACCAACGCGTCGTTCCAGGCCTTCGTCACCGCCCTGCGCGTGCAGCGCGGCGAGGACGGTGCTCGCACCTGGCTCGAAGGCTTCGTCGCCAACGAGCCCGTCGCCTTCGAGGGCAACGGCCCGCTGCTGACCGCCGTCAACGACGGACAGGTGGCCACCGGCCTGCTCAACCACTACTACTGGTACCCCTTCAAGGAAGAGAACGGCGACGACGCCCCGGTCGAGCTGCACTACTTCGAGCCCGGTGACCCCGGTGCGCTGATCAACGTCGCCGGTGCCGGTGTGCTGGCTGCCTCGGACAACCAGGAAGCGGCATTCGATTTCGTGCGCGAGTTGCTCTCGGCCGAATCGCAGACGTACTTCGCGAACGAGACCGCCGAATACCCCGTCATCGACGGAGTCACCTCCGACTACGACCTGCCGCCGCTGTCCGAGCTGGGCTCGACCGATCTCGACCTCGGTCAGCTCTCGTCGCTCGAGGCCACGCAGACCCTCCTCACCGACGTCGGAATCATCTAGTCGGGTGCTCGCGTCTGCACTTCAGCCGCTTCGGCGGCGCCACTTCGGCGGTCGTCCCGTTCTCGGGACGACCGCGTTGTGCGTGGGAGCGCTGACGCTGACACCCCTGGTGTACCTGTTCGTTCGAGCGTTCGACGGCGGAACCGAGAAGGTGCTGCGACTGCTCCTGCGGCAGCGCACACTCGACCTCGCCATCCGTACGGCAACACTGACGATCACCGTGCTCCTCGCGTCGGTCGTGGTCGGGACGCTGCTGGCGTGGCTGACCGTCCGTACCGATCTACCGGGGCGACGCTTCTTCGCCATGGTCCTCGCAGCTCCACTCGCCATCCCGTCCTACGTCTCGGGGTACCTGTGGATCGCCGAATTCCCCTCGTTGGCAGGCTTTTCCGGTGCAGCTCTCGTGCTCACGTTGTCCTGCTTCCCGCTGGTGATGCTGCCGGTGTCCGCGGCGTTCGCCACCGCGGACCCCTCGTTGGCCGAGGTCTCGCGAACCCTCGGTCGAGGCGCAGTGCGCACGGCGCTGACCGTCGAGTGCCGTCGCGTCGTTCCGGCCGCGGCAGCGGGCGCACTGCTGGTTGCGCTGTACACCATCAGTGACTTCGGGGCGGTGGCTCTGATGCGATACGACGCCTTCACGCTCGGCATCTACAGTGCCTACCGCGGGGGACTCGATCGCACCGCGGCCGCTGTTCTCGGGCTGGTGCTCGTGGTGGGCGCGTTGGTGCTCACCCTCCTCGAACGGCGTGCCCGACGCGGTGCCACGGCGAGGGTGGGATCGGGAACCGACCGGATGGCCGAGCCTGTCGTCCTGGGCCGGTGGCGCGTGCCCGCTCTGGCCGTTGTCGTTGCTGCCCTCGGTGTTTCGGTGCTGGTACCGATTCTGGCCCTGGCGCGGTGGCTGAGTCGATCGCTGCGCTTCACCGTCGACTGGGTGGACGTGCTGGCCGTGACGGCCAAGACCGTTCAGTACTCCGCGACCGCCGCGGTGGTGGTGGCCGTGCTCGCGTTGCCGGTCGCGCTGTTCGCGGCCCGATCCACCTCGAGGGCCGCTCGCGGTGCCGAGTTGTCCACCTACATCGCGCACGGACTACCGGGAATCACCGTCGGACTCGCCACGGTCTTTCTCGGAATCCGGTTCCTGCCGTCGTTCTACCAGACGGCGGTTCTGCTGGTACTGGCGTACGTGGTGCTGTTCCTGCCGTTGGCCGTCGGCAGCACAAGAGCAGTCGTCGACGCCACTCCCGTTGTCCTCGAAGATGTTTCACGAACCCTCGGCGCGGGCCGACTGCGTACCGATCTTCGCGTGACGATTCCGATCGCCTTGCCCGGCATCGCCGCCGGGGCCGCTCTGGTCTTTCTGACCGTCGCCAAGGAACTGCCTGCGACGTTGATGCTGCGCCCTCGGGGAGTCGACACGCTCGCGACCACGCTGTGGTCCACCACCGAGGCGTTCCGATACGGCGAAGCGGCTCCCTACGCCCTTGCCCTGATCCTGATCTCGGTGGTCCCGACGATCGTTCTGACACGAGCGTTGGGACGCACGACGCGGAAGCGAGTAGCACTGCCATGAGCATGGTGATTTCCGGTCTCGTCGCCTCGTACGGCAGTACGGAGGTGCTGCACGGTATCGATCTCGACCTCGGCGACGGCGAAATGCTTGCCGTCCTCGGCCCTTCCGGCTGCGGCAAGACGACCCTGTTGCGATCGATCGCGGGACTGCACCCCATCGACGCGGGCCGGATCACCTCCGACGGACGGGACATCTCGGTGGCGGGGCAGATTCAGGTGCCACCGGAGAAGCGGGGCATAGGCCTGATGCCACAGGAAGGTGGACTGTTTCCACACCTGACGGTACGAAGGAACATCGAATTCGGTTTGCGTGCAGGCTTTCTGCGACCCTACCTGTCCGGTCGCGACGAGCGCGCACGACGCGTCGACGAGATGCTCGAGCTCGTCGGACTACCCGATTCCGGTGGGGTGAAGCCCAGCGAACTCTCGGGCGGTCAGCAGCAGCGCATCGCATTGGCGCGTGCGCTGGCACCGGCTCCGTCGGTGGTGTTGATGGACGAGCCGTTCGCCGCGCTCGACGCTGGGCTGCGTACCTCCATTCGACAGGACGTACGAGAGTTGTTGCAGTCCAGCAAGACCGCGTCGATCCTCGTCACCCACGACCGGGCCGAGGCACTCGGAACAGCCGATCGGGTGGCCGTGCTGCTGGGTGGTCGCTGCGCCCAGATCGACACACCGCGGGAGGTGTACGAGCGGCCCGCTACACCCGCCGTCGCGCGGTTCGTGGGCGACGCCTACTTCGTCGACGCCGTAGCAAGGGGTGGCCACGTCGACACCGTCCTCGGCCGTCTCGAGTCCACCACCCGAGGAACGGGAAACGGGCAGGCGTTGCTCAGGCCCGAGCAATTGGTGGTCTCGGAACGCAAGGACGGCGCATTCGTCGTCGAACACGAGTTCTTCACCGGCCCCGAATCCTCGGTCACTCTGCGGCACTACGACACCGGGCTGCGGCTTCGGGCCATCGCCCGAACCGCCGACCGATTCGCTCCCGGTACCGCCGTCGAGGTTTCCGTGACGTCTCCGGTGCACTGGTTTCCGCGTCAGGTGAGTTGAGGGTTATCGCGTCGGTTCCTTCGCACGTTTGGGCATGAACAGTGCCGCGACGGCCATCACCGCTGCCGCCGCCAGGACGCCCAGAAAGACCGGATGGATGGCGTCGGACAGTTGTTCGGGGCTCGGGTCGTCGGAGATGCGTGAGTTGACGATGGCACCGAAGATTGCGACCCCGACTGCACTGCCGATGGAGCGGGCGAACATGTTGGTCGAGGTGGCGACGCCGCGCTCGGACCATTCGACGCTCGACTGGGCGGCGATGAGGGTGGGGCTGGCGATCAGGCCCATACCGAGGCCGATCACGAAGCACACCGCACCCACCTGCCACACCTGGGAACCGGCACCGAGGCCGGTGGCGAATGCCGCTCCGACGACCGCGATGGAGGCACCGATCAGTGCCGTGGTGCGGAAACCGAACCGGAGGTACACCCGCCCGGAGAGTGATGCCGCGATGGGCCAGCCGAGTGTGAGGGTCGACAGCGCGAAGCCGGCGACGATCGCGCCGGTGCCGAGCACGCCCTGCACGAACGTCGGAACGTAGGACGTCAGGCCGAGGATCAACGCACCGACGAGCAGCGAGATGAAACTGCTGACCACCAGGACTCGACGGGTGAACACCCACAGCGGCAGGATCGGCTCCTCGACTCTGGTCTGAACCACTGCGAAAGCGGCGAGCAAGGAGACTCCGGCGGCGAAGATGGCGATGCTGACGGGGGAGTTCCATGCCCAGGACTGGCCGCCCTCGAGCAGTCCCAGTAGCACCAGGGCTGCGCCCACCGTCAGCAGCACGGCACCGAGGTAGTCGATCTTGGGCTTGGTGCGTTCCACGGCTCCCTCGTCGAACTTGCGCCACAGCATTCCCGCGGCCAGCGCGCACAACGGAATGTTGACGAAGAAGATCCAGCGCCACGACAGATATTCGGAGAAAATTCCGCCGAGCGCGGGCCCGAGCACCGAGGACATGGCCCATACGCTGGCCAGGTAGCCCTGCACCTTGGCGCGCTCGGCCAGCGTGTAGATATCGCCGGCGATGGTGATGCCCATGGGCTGCACGGCGCCCGCGCCGAGACCCTGAACTGCTCGGAAGGCGATCAGGGCGGGCATGCTCCAGGCCAGGCCGCAGAGTATCGAGCCGAGCAGAAACACCGCGATGCCGAACAGCATGATCTTCTTGCGGCCGAACAGGTCGGCCAGTTTTCCGTACAGCGGCACCGATACTGCCTGTGCCAGAAGATAGATGGAGAACAGCCACGGAAACTGCGTGAAGCCGCCCAGGTCGTCGACGATGGACAGCACCGCCGTGGCGATGATGGTCGCGTCCAGGGCTACCAGCGACGTGCTGAGCATCAACGCAATCAGTATCGGCCCGCGTTCGGAGCGGAATCCGACTTCCGATGTCGTGTTGTTCGTTGCCACGGCTACCAGTCTGATGCCTGCCGACACCCCCGCCGCCACCGGCCCAGATAGTGTTGAACACCGTGCGACCATCACTGAGTAGCTACGAGCATCTGGCCGGCGGCAAGGTCCGCGATCTGTACACGATCGACGACGCGCATCTGTTGCTCGTCGCGAGCGACCGAATCTCGGCCTACGACCACATCCTCGACACCCCGATCCCGGACAAGGGACGCGTGTTGACGGCGATGAGCGTGTTCTTCTTCGAGGAGCTCGGCGGCGTCAATCATCTGGCGGGCGATCCGCTCGACGAACGCATCCCCGCCGAATTGGTCGGCCGCGCCCTGGTGGTGAAGAAGCTGAACATGGTTCCGATCGAATGCGTCGCGCGCGGGTACCTCACCGGTTCCGGGCTGGCGGATTACAACGCGACGGGAAAGGTGTGCGGCGTCGAACTTCCGCCGGGGCTCCTGGAATCCAGCAAGCTCAGCGAGGCGATCTTCACCCCCGCGTCCAAAGCGGAACTGGGCGACCACGACGAGAACATCACCTTCGACCAGGCCGTCGAGCAGGTCGGTGCCGAACTTGCGTTCAAGTTGCGTGAAGACACCATCGAGATCTACACGCGGGCAGCCAACTTCGCTCTGGAACGCGGAATCATCCTTGCGGACACGAAGTTCGAGTTCGGTACCGACGCCGACGGCAACCTCGTCCTCGCCGACGAGGTACTCACGCCCGATTCCTCGCGCTACTGGCCGGCCGATTCGTACGAGGAAGGTCGCGTTCAGCCCAGTTTCGACAAGCAGTTCGTTCGAGACTGGTTGACCGGCGAGTCCGGTTGGGATCGCAACTCCGACACTCCACCGCCACCGTTGCCGGACGACATCGTCGCCGCAACCCGCAGCCGCTACATCGAGGCCTACGAGCGCATCTCGGGCCTGAACTTCGACGATTGGGTCACGCCATGACGATCACCCCACCCATTGCCAAGAAGGTGCCACTCGAGCGCACCCATCACGGCGACACCTTCATCGACAACTACGAATGGTTGCGCGCCAAGGAAGATCCCGAGGTGATCGCCTACCTCGAAGCCGAGAACGCCTACACCGAGCAGCAGACCGCCGGCCTGGAATCGTTGCGGGGCAAGATCTTCGACGAGATCAAGTCGCGGACCCAGGAAACCGACCTGTCCGTGCCGACGCGTATGGGGCAGTGGTGGTACTACTCACGCACTGTCGAGGGGAAGTCGTACGGTCTCCAATGCCGTTGCCCCGTCGACTCTCCCGACGACTGGACACCGCCCACGCTGTCGTCCGACGTGGACGTTCCCGGTGAGCAGGTCCTGCTCGACGCGAATGTCGAAGCGGAGGGTCACGACTTCTTCTCCCTCGGCGCGTTCTCGATCAGCCTCGACGGCACGCTGCTGGCGTACTCGACCGATACCGAGGGCGACGAGCGCTACACGCTGCGCTTCAAGAACCTGGAGACCGGCGAGCTGCTCGCCGACACCATCGAGAACGTCGCGCCCGGGGCCACCTGGACTGCCGACGCCACGCACGTGTTCTACCTGACGGTCGACGAATCCTGGCGTCCCGACACCGTCTGGCGACACACCCTCGGCAAGTCCGGGGACGTCAAGGTCTTCCACGAACCCGACGAAAGCTACTGGGTGGGCTTCGGTTCCACCCGCAGCGAGAAGTACCTGATGATCTGGGTCGGCTCGAAGATCACCTCCGAATGCCTCGTGCTGGAGTCCGCCGATCCCGAGGGCGAGTTCCGCGTCGTACTGCCCCGCACGGACGGCGTCGAATACAGCATCGAACATGCCGTCGTGGCCGGTGAGGATCGATTCCTCATCACCCACAACGGCTCGGTCAACGGTTGGGGCACCGAGGGGGAGAAGGCCGAGAACTTCCTGCTCGCCGAAGCTCCGGTCTCGGACCCACTCGATCAGCGCATTCTGGTTCCGCATCGAGACGACGTCCGCGTCGAGGACATCGACGCCTTCGCCGGCCACCTGATCTTCACGTACCGTCGAGAAGCCCTGACCCGCATGGCGATCTGGCCGCTGACCGATCAGGGATACGGCGAGTACCGCGAGCTCGAATTCGACGAGGAGCTCTACTCCGTCGGAGCCGGCTCCAACCCGGAATGGGATCAGCCGCTGCTGCGGATGGTCTACACCTCGTTCATCACCCCCGGCCAGGTCTACGACCTCGACATCGCCAGTGGTGAACTGCTGCTCCGCAAATCGCAGCCGGTTCTGGGCAAGTTCGACGCCGGTGACTACGTTCAGCACCGCGAGTGGGCCACCGCGCCGGACGGCACGCAGATTCCGCTGTCGGTCATCGCACGCAAGGACGTGCCCGAAGGCCCCGCACCGACGCTGCTCTACGGCTACGGATCGTACGAGGCCTCGATGGACCCGTCGTTCTCGGTGGCGCGGCTCTCGCTGCTCGACCGCGGCATCGTCTTCGTCGTCGCCCACGTACGCGGCGGCGGCGAGATGGGCAGGCACTGGTACGACAACGGCAAGACGCTGAAGAAGAAGAACACCTTCACCGACTTCATCGCTGCCGCAGAGCATCTCATCGACACCGGCCGCACCTCGCCGAAGCATCTCGTCGCCGACGGCGGCAGCGCGGGCGGATTGCTGATGGGTGCGGTGGCCAACCTCGCGCCGGAGCTGTTCAACGGCATTCTCGCCAACGTTCCGTTCGTCGATCCGCTCACCTCCATCCTGGATCCGTCGTTGCCGCTGACGGTCATCGAATGGGACGAATGGGGAAACCCGTTGGCCAGCAAGGAGGTGTACGACTACATGAAGTCGTACAGCCCCTACGAGAACGTCGAGGCCAAGGACTACCCGTCGATCCTGGCGATCACGTCCATCAACGACACCCGCGTTCTGTACGTCGAGCCCGCGAAATGGGTTGCTGCACTGCGAGCAACGAAGACGGGTGACTCGGACCTGCTGCTCAAGACGGAAATGAGCGCCGGCCACGGCGGAGTCAGCGGACGCTACGAGAAGTGGAAAGAAGCGGCCTTCGAGTACGCGTGGATCGTGAGCACCTCCGGCGCACGTGCATAGAAACTCGTAGATTGAGGAACTGAGGCTTTGAATTGGTGAATTTGCACGCGAACTGCCTGTTTCAAGTTAAACTCTGGAAGTAGAATGTTGCGTTTGCAAGGGGGCATGCGGAAATCGGGGAGCGTTCTTGGCGGGCACGAGAGCCCCTGCGTTGTTTGATTAGTCTGCGCGTACAGCGATTCGTGCTAACGCCGAAAGATCAGGGAGATCTTGAGTATGGGGACGATTATTTCTAGTATTTACATCGAGAATTTTCGATCCTTTCGCAAGTCATGGTTCGAGACAAGCGGCGACACTGTACCAATAATTGGTTTGAACTCGGCAGGAAAGTCTAACGTCTTACGTGCGCTGGACCTATTCTTCAATGATTCGATCGATGGACAATCTTTGGATTTCACGAAAGACCTAAGTGCTCATCTCCCAAGCAAGACCAAGAAAAAGATCGGCGTGGGCGTTCAGCTCGAGTATCCTTCGAGCTTCGGTCTTAAGGGAAACCAGGCATTTTTCAGGGCCAATGACTTGAATGAATCCATTTCGATCTACAAGGAATGGTCGGTTGCGCCAAGTGGGTCTCTGCAGTGCAATACCACATTCGGTCCAGATATCGACAATCAGAAGCCAGCATTTTCGGACGGTGATGTGGCGGCGGTGACGGCAATCGTCCGTTCGGTAAAGTACCACTATGTGTCGAATCATATTCGCCCAGCCGATAAAGTCGCCGAAATTCTGGAAATCATGCGACCGGAGATAATGAAGAGTTGGAAAAATAATTACAAACAATCGGGAGACTTTCTCGGCCATCTCACAGCTGCAGCTAACCAAATGTTCGGTCCAGTTTCGCGGTCTGTGTCAAAGGGCATCGATGGTTTAACGATTAGCGCGGCTGTGCCTAAAGACCTTGGCGATCTTGCGTTCGATTTGGGTATGAACGCGATCGCGGGCGCAGACATAATTCACGACCTCACGCAGGAGGGTTCGGGAGCCCAAGCCTTTACCTTGCTGCACTTTCTCCAGCTGCAGGACAAGATCGCCCGCCAGAGGAGGTTTGGATGGGTGCAGGCAAGTATTTGGGGGCTTGAGGAGCCGGAGTCCTTTTTGCATGCAGGCTTGCGCACGCGATTTGCCGACGATTTGAGGATTTACACTGAATCGGACCGGCGGCAGGCGCTGATCACAACTCACGACGACGACTTTATTAGATCTGCCTCGGAGACTTTGATTGTGTCGGGATCGCCCACGGGATCGAAGGCTGATCGGACCACTAGCCGTGACGCGATCGCGCACTCGGCAAAAGCACGAATTACGTCGTATCGACATCCTCTGGTGACTTACACGGACGACCCCTTGGTGGTGGTAGAGGGTAAGTCTGACAAAATTTACCTATCCGCAGCAATTCGGAAGGCAAATTTGCGTCCAAGGTGGCGTCTAATTTCGCCTGATGAGGACTTTGAAATTGGATCATCGGGTGATGCGTTGCAGAAATATTTCCAGATGAACCAGAAGGCGCTGAGTGCGCGGCCTGATTCTGCATTCATTTTGGCTCTAAAAGACTGGGAAGACGGCGGGAAAGTAGCCAGACTCGACTCGACGTTGCAGACGCATCCGTACTCCAGGGCAATTGTCTGCCCGAGTTCATTATGTAACCCTGAGCTGGGCAAGAAGTTCGTTGGAATAGAACGGTACTTGCCGACAGTGCTGATTACCGAAACAGCGGATCCGGCGCAGCTAGAGTCGAATGTCCAAACGGGAGTGCTAGGAATCGACAGGCAGCATCTCGAATCGATCAAGGGCTCACTTGCCTCGGCGGTAAATTTAGGTGCAGACGTCGGCGACCACCTTGTCGAATTGGTCAAATGGATTGACTCGGAGGTGGAACAGACGTTAAAAAATGTTCCTGTTGAGAGCTTCTTGTGACCATGACGCGCGACACTCGCTCTAACACCGCGCGATGACGATGCCGAGCCCTGCTCGTCTTGAGGCTGAGGTCGGCAATCGGTTCTAAGCATCTTTGCTTATCAGTGGTTCATGCATTCTAGTCGAGATTGCTCGGTGAAGAGCTAAGTATCTACGCAGCGGTACTGATTTGTCTATTCGACCTGCTACCTAGTGTGATAATTCCAGGTTACAATTCGAGCCTTCTTGATCTTGAAAACGTAGATCCACGCGATGGTTATTGTCAACATGCACACTAGGTTGATGGAAGTTGACAGCACTGCGTATGGCCATGCGCCGTTGAGCCAGGCTTGTGAAATGCTAATTACCGCAAAAGAGATTGCAATTACCGCTCCACCCCCATAGGAGAGTAAAGTTGCTGCGGCGAATGGCCAGCGTTCACGGTTCCAAAGGTCCGGCAGATCGACGACTGTTCGACTGGCGTTGCGTCCGACCGCTTTTCTGTTTCCTCCGGGCAGATCAGCCTCTTCGATTAGCTCTATTTCGAGTGCTTCAATGGAGATGTTGTGCACCCAAACTTTTGCAATTATCAAAACATGAAATCCTAGGAATGCCCAAACGGGAATTGGTAGCCACGGTGCGATCTCCCACGGGATATCATCACCGCGGGTAGCCCAGACGGCGGCCGCTCCGGCCATGTAAGCGAGCGATAGGTTGGACAAGTGAAGCGCGTTACCTGAAATTGTTGCCAGGTCGGATCGCTCCGCCTCATATAGTGCACTCAATGCGGCCACTTTATCGTTGCTGGTCATCTCACACCTTCGCTTGCATGGATGCACTGTATGCCTGTGATCTAGGCTAGTTGGGCTTAAGCTACCGCATAAATGGCTTTCCTGTCCACCGTCCGAGCGAACTTGATCCTAATGCTGAAGGGGCGACGGTGGGTAGTTAGTTGATGTGGCAGTGGGCTAAGCAATAGTTTCTTTACGGAACGCTTACTCGAAGGTTATGCGGTCTCTTAGTTTAAGCAAATGGTTGGGCTCGGGGTTTTCAAGCGTCAGCAACTTTCTGCTCCTGGAGCGGAGGTCGGTCACGGAAGGGGAAATAACTTGGGCCCGGTTGCCTGACGTTGAATAACGTCAAAAGATACGGCGAAAAGATTTTGCCATGGAGAGGTGGTTGGAGTGAAATTTCCTGCGTTCAAGGGTCTGTGGCGAGTCGGGCGCTGAGTTAGCGCGCCTCGCGGATAGGACGTCGCAGTAGGGCGGTGGCCGGGCTATCGACCATTCAAGCCTAATCGATCAACGCGCTGTCGTTCGTTCTCCATCGGAAGCTGCACGAAGTTGAATCGGTGCACCTTAAAATATGAATATCAGCGCCACACGTAGCGGACCTGCGGTCGCCCGGCTCTGCCGTATTCGGTGTGCCGGGTGACCAGGCCGTCGTCGGCGAGGCGCTCGAGGTACCGCCACGCGGTCACGCGGGAGACTCCGACGACCTTGGCGGCCTCGGATGCGTTGAGTCCGTCAGCGGCTTCTCTGACGCTGGCGGTGATGCCGTCCATGGTCTGTGGGGCAATGCCTTTGGGTGTCGAGACGCGTTCGTCGGCTGTTCGTAGATGTGCCATGGCGCGGTCGATGTCGCGTTGGCTCGACGCATTCTCTCCGGCCGGCAGCGCAGCATGGAATTCGCGGTAGCGCTCGAGCTTGTCGCGGAACGCGGCGAACGTGAACGGTTTGAGCAGATACAGCACGATGCCGTGTGCCACCGCCGAACGCACCACCGACAGATCCCGCTCGGAGGTGATGGCGATGACGTCGGGACTCGGCCGCAGACCACCGAGTGCGGCCGCTACGTCGATGCCGCTCGCATCGGGCAGGCCGATGTCGAGCAACACCAGATCGACGGCCTCGGTACTGGCGAAGCGCATGGCCGAAGCGCCGGTGTGCACCACCCCGGCCACCTCGAAGCCTGGGGTGCGCTCGACGTACGTCTTGTGGGCCTCGGCGATCAAGGGTTCGTCGTCGACGATCAGTACCCGGATCACGACGTCGAGCCCGGGATGGTGGCAACCATGACAGATCCGTACGTCACTTCCGACGTCAGAGTGCCCCGATGGCGGTTGATCACCTGGGCCACCAGCGCCAGCCCCAGACCGCGTGAACCGGACTTGGTCGAGTAGCCGCGCCGCAGAGCAGCTTTCAGCGTCTCGGGCGGCATTCCGGGACCACTGTCGGCAACGCGTACGACGAGTTCGGCGTCGGCGTCACGGACGGTCACTTCGACCCACGGCTGATCGGATTCTTTCGAGGCATCGATGGCATTGTCTATCAGATTGCCTACCAGCGTGACCAATTCGCGGGCCGTCAGCACCCCCTCGTCCTCCATCGCCGTGTCGTCGGTGATGGTGAGCTCCACACCCTGCTCGGCAGCTTGACTGACCTTGCCCAGCAGCAGCGCCGCGAGTGCAGGCTCGCCGACGGAGTTCATCAGGCGGTCGATCAGCGTCTGCGAGAGTTCGAGATCGGCGGTGGCGAACTCGACGGCCTCCTGCGGCCGGCCGAGCTCGACCATGGTGATGACGGTGTGCAGCCTGTTCGCCGACTCGTGCGCCTGCGAACGCAGCGACTCCGCAAAACTGCGCACCGAGTCCAATTCACCCATCAACGAACGCAATTCGGTCTGATCGCGGATGGTCAGCACATTGCCCAGGCGTCGGCCCTCCCACATCACCGGATCCTGATTGACGACGAGCACCCGATCCTTCGTCAGATGCAACTCACCGCGCACGATGCCGGTGTCCATCTGCTGCATGGACTCCGGCAACGACGCGAGCGAGACCGGGCCCTCCGGCAGATCGAGCAGGCGTCGGGCCTCGTCGTTGACCAACTCCGCCTCGTCGCTGCGGCCGAACACCAACAAGCCTTCACC
The DNA here is from genome assembly GCF_030056895.1 of Rhodococcus sp. IEGM 1341. NCBI lineage: Bacteria > Bacillati > Actinomycetota > Actinomycetes > Mycobacteriales > Nocardiaceae > Rhodococcus > Rhodococcus sp. IEGM 1341. The sequence continues at coordinate 51,265 of NZ_JASHKV010000009.1, forward strand.
GATCGAGTGCAGGACGGCATCGTGATGCTCGTACATCGTGCGCAGTTCCGCCGGTGCCATTCCCAGTGTCTGACGCCGGAGCCGGCGGCTGAGCAGCGTCGATCCCGCTGCGGCGACGACGAACGCAGCGAGCACGACCCCGATGATCAGCGGGAGGCCCTGGAAGAACTGATCACTGATCTTCTGGCGAGTGACGCCGGCGGAAACGAGGCCGACGATGTCGCCTTCTGTATCTGTGACCGGGGTGACCGAACGGATCGACGGCCCGAGAGAACCGACGTAGGTCTCGGTGAACGTCTCACCTTGTAGCGCGCGATCGATGTTGCCGCTGAAAGGTTTACCGATCAGGTCGACGGTGGTGTGCGTGAACCGCGTGCGATCCGGGGCCATCACGACGATGAAGTCGACCCCGGTGACCTGACGGATCTTCTCCGTTTCCGGCTGCAGACGTGACGTCGGGTCGTCGGATTCGATCGCAATGGGCGTCGACGGTTCGTTGGCGATGCTGACCGCGATCGCCGTGACTTCGCGTCGGGTCGCGTCGTCGCTGTTGGACCGTTCGTTGAGCACCGTCAGGATGCCGCCGGCGAAGACGACGACCCCGATGACGACGAGCTGCAACACCAACACCTGGCCGGCGACGCTCAGCGGACGTTTGGAGGACAACGGATTCCTTTCGCGCAAGAACAGTCGGTGTGAACGAAATGAACGTATAGGTGACTCCTGTCACCTCGTGCAGCAACATCATCTCTCAGCAGGGGTGATGCACCTCACTCCACTCCCCGTAGTCACGAAGTCCGCAGTTCGACTCGCGCTTCATTTGAACCAGAAGGAAAACTCATGACAACCATCGATGCCGAGCGGTTCGACAATCCGCCAGCCGAGCCCAAGAAGAAGCGCGACAAGACTCACTGGCTCTACATTGCCGTGATCATTGCCGTGATCGCAGGTGTGATCGTCGGATTGACCGCTCCGGGTGTCGGCACGGAACTCGCGGTGCTCGGCACGCTGTTCATCAGTCTGATCAAGATGATGATCAGCCCGGTCATCTTCTGCACCATCGTCCTCGGTATCGGTGCCGTGCGCGCCGCAGCCAGTGTCGGTCGGGTCGGCGGCATGGCCCTCGGCTACTTCATCGCCATGTCGACGATCGCGCTCGGCATCGGCATGGTCGTCGGCAACCTCATCCAGCCGGGAACGGGCCTGAACATCCCCAGCTCCGGCGCGGTCGACAAGTACGTCGATCAAGCTGAGGGTGCCGGCGGCACCATGGACTTCATCGCCGGCATCATCCCGGAGACGCTGGTTTCCGCGCTGACTGCTGGAAGTGTGTTGCAGACGCTGTTCGTCGCTGTTCTCGTAGGCTTCGCACTTCAGGCCATGGGCAAGAGCGGCGAAGGCATCCTCAAGGGCATCGGCGCGGTACAGAAGCTTGTCTTCCGCGTCCTGACCATGATTTTGTGGGTCGCCCCGATCGGTGCGTTCGGTGCCATCGCCGGTGTCGTCGGAGCGACGGGATGGAACGCAGTGGTCCAACTCGGCACTCTGATGCTCGCGTTCTACATCACCTGCTTCATCTTCGTCTTCTTCTTCCTCGGCCTGATTCTCAAGTTCGTCACCGGCTTCTCGATCTTCAAGCTGGTCAAGTACCTGGCCCGTGAGTACCTGCTCATCGTCGCCACCAGCTCGTCCGAGTCGGCCCTGCCGCGTCTGATCGCCAAGATGGAGCACGTCGGAGTGCAGCGCACCACCGTCGGAATCGTCGTCCCCACCGGCTACTCGTTCAACCTCGACGGCACCGCGATCTACCTGACGATGGCCTCGATCTTCATCGCCGACGCCATGAACATGCCGCTCTCCCTCGGAGAGCAGTTCTCGCTGCTGCTGTTCATGATCATCGCCTCCAAGGGTGCGGCCGGAGTCTCCGGAGCCGGCCTGGCAACCCTCGCCGGTGGCCTGCAGAGCCACCGCCCCGAACTACTCGACGGAGTCGGCCTCATCATCGGCATCGACCGGTTCATGTCCGAGGCCCGCGCGGTGACGAACTTCTCGGGTAACGCCGTCGCCACCCTGCTGGTCGGCACCTGGACCAAGACGATCGACAAGGATCGGGTCAACACCGTTCTCGACGGCGGCCTGCCGTTCGACGAGGAAACCATGGTCGACGACCACCTCCCCGAGGACGAGCGACCTGCCGACAAGCAGGTCATCATCGAAAAGCACGCCGCCAAGGCGTGATACCTGCCGGGCGCCGCGCATCCCCCCGTCGCCCGGTTCGGAAGAACCAAGAACGACCCCGCCACCAGCGGGGTCGTTCTTGTTTTTCGTACGTCGGTTCCATTCTGTCGGTACTCACAGGTAAGTTCGGATGATGACTGAAGTTCAGAACATCGGCATCAACACGCTGGGTGGTGCGCCCACCTCGCTCGACGAGTACGCCGGAAGAGCCGTCCTCGTGGTCAATGTCGCCTCCAAGTGCGGACTGACCCCGCAGTACGAAAAGCTCGAGAAGCTCGCCAACGAATACTCGGCGCGAGGCCTGTCTGTCGTCGGAGTGCCCTGCAATCAGTTCGGTGGCCAGGAACCCGGCACCGCAGAAGAGATCGAGACCTTTTGCTCCACCACGTACGGCATCACGTTCGCGATGACCGAGAAGGTCGACGTCAACGGTGACAACCAGCACCCGTTGTACGCCGAACTGACCAAGACCGAAGACGCCGACGGCAAGGCCGGAGACGTCCAGTGGAATTTCGAGAAGTTCCTGATCTCGCCCGACGGCGTCGTGACCGATCGTTTCCGTCCGCGCACCGAGCCGGACGCACCCGAGGTGCTCGCAGCGATCGACAAGATCCTGCCGAAGGACACGATGGCCGTTTAGCTTCTGTCTTTTTCGACGTCGAGCCTCGTTCACGCTGGTGTGCGAGGCTCGAGTCATGTCTGGACGCCTGATCGTGTCGGTGAGCGGAATCAAGAACGACACCTACGAGCACGCCGCCGAGTTCGCGCGGATTCTCGACGGTCGCGGCGTTCCGCTGTCGCTGTTCGTCGCACCTCGGTTGAAGGACAAGTACCGACTCGCAGCCGACGTGCCCACCCAGGACTGGCTGCGGGCGCGACGCGACGGCGGCGACGCGATCGTTCTGCACGGCTACGACCAGGCCGCGACGAAGCGTCGACGCTCCGAGTTCTCCGCACTGCCGCGTCACGAAGCCCGACTGCGACTGATGGCCGCCGACCGCGTGATGGAACAAACCGGCCTGCGCACCCGAGTGTTCGCCGCTCCGCGCTGGATCGCCTCACCCGGAGCCGTCGAGGCCCTGCCCGACGCCGGGTTCCGAATGTTGGCTTCTTTGAACGGTATTCACGACCTCGATCGGGACGGTGTTGTCCGCGCCCGAGTATGGGGAATCGGCGAAGGATTCAAAGCCGAACCCTGGTGGTTCAAGGCCCTGGTACTCGGGGCGGGCCGCACCGCCCGACGCGACGGAGTGGTACGCCTGGCCATCAGTGCCAAGCAACTCGGACGCTCCGGACCGCGACAGGCCATCCTCGACGCCATCGACCTCTCCCTGCACCACGGAGCCGACGCCGGCGTGTACGAATGGATCCCGCGCACCAACTCTCGCGTGGCGTAGCTCCTCGCTGACTGACTACCACCCCGCCTTGCTCTGTACCTCCAATTGGGATCAATGTGGATTTCAGTCACTCAGATTGCAAGAAAGGCGCATTGATCCGAAGGGGGGGTGGGGTGGTCCATTGACGCGAACGGGGTGGGGTGGGGTGGGAGCGGTCGTAGACTCGTCCGCGATGAGTAATTCGACTGTGACCCTGGACGACATCGTTGCCGCACATCGACACCTGCGCGAGCGCAATCCGCTGGTGCAGTGCCTGACCAACACCGTGTCGGTGCAATTCGTCGCGAACGCGCTGTTGGCCGCGGGGGCCGCTCCGGCGATGGTGGACAACCCCGAGGAAGCGGCCGGCTTCGCCGAGATCGCCGACGCGGTCCTGGTCAATCTCGGGACTCCGACAGCCGCGCAGGTCGAAAGCGCTCACCTGGCGTCGGCCGCAGCGAGGGCAGCGGGGAAGCCGTGGGTTCTCGATCCGGTGGGAGCAGGTGGTCTGCCGTGGCGCACCCAGGTGGCCGTCGAGCTACTTGTCAACCGGCCCAGCGTCATTCGCGCCAATGCGTCGGAGATCATGGGGCTGGCAGGTGCGGACGGCGGATCGCGCGGAGTGGATTCGTCTGCGCAGGTGGCGGATTCGGTCGATGCGGCGAGTTCTTTGCTGGACCGAGCCGAGGTGGTGGCTGCATCGGGGGAGACCGATCACATTCTCGGCCCCGACGGCATGGTGAAGGTCGGCGGCGGAAGCGCTCTGCTGCAACGGGTTACGGCTACCGGGTGTGCGCTCGGTGCGCTGACGGCGGCGTACTGCTCGCTTGCTCCGACTGCGCTGATCGGTGCCGTCGCCGCGCATGCGCATGTTGCGGTGGCGTCGGAGATCGCGGCCCGGTCGACTTCGCGGCCGGGATCCTTCGCCGTCGCATTCCTCGACGGGCTCGACACGGTCGACGAGTCGGCAATTCGTGAATTGGTTCGGCTCGACATCGGCTGGCCTGAATGACACGCGATCCAGTGTGCAACTGGTGCTCCACTGTGCAGCAATATCCGTGGGAATGTCGCGAAACGTGCGCGTAGTGGTGCGAAAAAGGCAGATCGCTGCGAAGGTAACGCCCTCTTGACCGAAACGTGATGTAACGGAACATGTTTGCGAGTGGACATACCTGGCGTCGGGCAAATCGAACCAGGTGGTCTTCATGAAACGACTTCTACTCCTCGTAGTCAGTGCAACAGCCCTCGTCGCCTGCGGCGGAGCGGAGCAAGGAACCCCCGCGGCAGCACCGTCCCCGGCCGTTCCGGCAACCACTCAGGCAAGCCCGGCACCGGTGACACCCGACCCGGCCACCGTGACCGAGGGAGCGCAGCCGCAGCGGACGCCACCCGAGGAGGCCAGCGACCTGGTTCCGATGGGCACACCGGTGACCGAGTCGCAGTGCCTGGATCTGACGTGGGGGCAGGTACCGCAGGCCGTGGACTCGCTGCCGCTCGTGTTCGCAGATTCACCGTGGGTCGCTACCGACATGGGCGATCCCTGTGCGTCGTTCACCTGGGTCGAAGCTCTGCCGTACGGCGCGACGGTCAGCTCACCGACACATCTGCTGTTCTTCCACGACGCTGAGTACCTCGGCACTGCGACGTCGGAGCCGTACGGGTTCACGTCGGTGGCGGCCCAGTCCGCCGACACGATCACAGTGAACTACCGCTGGCCGCTCGCGAACGATGCCAATGCCAATCCCACCGGCGGCCCGGTGACGATCGACTACCGCTGGGACGGGACACAGGTCACCATGATCGGCACCCTCCCGCCCGAGGTCACCGGCTAGATCGAGACGGACGATTCCTCGGGAAGCTCGCGGATTTCGGCGTCGGACATCTCCTTGAAGCGGCCGTAGTAGACGCCCCTGGCCTGCTCCGCGACGATGGCCTGGTGGATGGGGAATGCCATCCTGGGGTTCACTGCTCGCAGGAATTCGACGGTCTCGGAGAGCTTCGACCACGGTGCGGCAGCGGGGAGCGCGAGAATCTCGACCTGTTGCTCGGGGACGAACAGCGAGTCACCCGGGTGGAACAGCTGGCCCGGATTCTCCGGAGTGCCGAGCAGGTAACCGGTGTTGTCGATCTCGGGCAGTTCGGGATGGATGACGGCATGGGTGCCGCCGACGCCGGTGACCGTGATCCCGCCGACCGTGAAGGCCTGACCCGCGGGAGCCGGAGTCCACTGGCCGCCGAGTTGGCCCGCGGTCATCGGATCGGCGTGCAGTGCCGCACGCGGATTCGCCTCCACCAGAGCGGGAAGTCGCTGCAGATCGACGTGATCCGGGTGCTGATGGGTGACGAGGATCGCGTCGAGTCCGGTGATGCCCTCGAAACCGTGAGAGAACGTGCCGGGATCGAACAGCACGGTGGTGCCGTTGAGTTCGACGAGAACGCAGGAATGTCCGAAGTGTGTCAGCCGCATGGTCCCCACAGTAAGCGCGGTTTCGCGCCTCCCGCCAGGGCTGCGTAGACTCCCACCTGCCGGTAACCAGCCGTACGTATTTCAAGGAGCGCTTTCGTGGCCCGAGTCGTTGTCGATGTCATGCCCAAGGCCGAGATTCTCGATCCGCAGGGTCAGGCGATCGCCGGTGCACTGGGCCGTCTTGGCATCTCCGGTGTGTCCGACGTCCGCCAGGGCAAGCGTTTCGAACTCGAGGTCGACGACACGGTCGACGACGCCGAGCTCGAGAAGATCGCGGAATCGCTGCTGGCCAACACCGTCATCGAGGACTGGACGGTCACCCGCGTATCGGTAGAGCCCGCCGCATGAGCGCCCGCGTAGGAGTCATCACTTTCCCCGGGACTCTCGACGACGTCGACGCCTCTCGCGCGGTCACCCTCGCCGGCGGCGAAGCCGTCAGCCTCTGGCATGCCGACGCCGATCTGAAGAACGTCGACGCCATCGTGGTCCCCGGCGGATTCTCGTACGGCGACTACCTCCGCGCCGGAGCGATCGCTCGCTTCGCCCCCGTGATGGAGTCCGTCGTCAAGGCCGCCGAGGGCGGTATGCCGATCCTCGGTATCTGCAACGGCTTTCAGGTGCTCTGCGAAGTAGGCCTGCTGCCCGGCGCTCTGACCCGCAACGAAGGGCTGCACTTCGTCTGCCGCGATCAGTGGCTGGCAGTGGAGAACACCGACACCGCGTGGTCTTCGCGATACGAGCCCGGTGCCGAGATTCTGATCCCGGTCAAGAATGCCGAGGGTCGATTCCAGGCACCGCAGAACGTGCTCGACGAGCTCGAGGGCGAGGGCCGGGTGGTCTTCCGTTACAGCGGCAGCAACCCGAACGGATCGCAGCGTGGGATCGCCGGGATCTCCTCGGCCAACGGTCGAGTCGTCGGTTTGATGCCGCACCCCGAACACGCCACCGAGCCGCTCACCGGACCGAGCGACGACGGCCTCGGCATCTTCTATTCGGCACTGGACACGATCGTCAACGCCTGACTCGAACGTGTCGGTGGTCGCGGTTACTGTGCCGCCATGACACTGAACTTGGCGATGATCACGTTCGACACGACCGACCCGGGACCGCTCGCCCGCTGGTGGGCCGCGCAGGCGGACGGAACGATCGTGGAAGAGAACGACGGGTGGTTCTACGTCGTCGAACTCGCGTCGGCACCGTATCGAATGGCCTTCCAGAAGATCGACGACCCGACGCCCGGCAAGAATCGCGTCCACCTCGACATGACCACCGGTGACCTCGACGCTGAGGTCACGCGGCTCGTCGAGGCGGGTGCACGCGAAATTGCGCAGCACACGATGGGCGACTTTCGCTGGGTGACACTGATCGATCCCGACGGCAACTCGTTCTGCGTGTCCGGTTCGCACTGAGTAGCGGATGCCCGTCCAAGCGTGGGTGATGCTCGTGGTCGGCTGGGACGTCTTTGCGTCGCTGCTGCGGGACGGCCCACCACCCCGCCGCCAGAACAGCGGGTCTACCGGCACGTGACGGCGGTCAGGCCGCGGCCGCCGGCAGCTCAGCCAAGGTAGAGGCGAAAACTCCCGTGGGCCCGCCCGATACGTCGCAGTACTCGCCGTCCCGCCAGAAGAACACCGAGCGTGACAGTGGGCTCGGCGTGTCACGACTGAACATGTCTGCCAGATCGGCGAGCTCGGCTGCTGCCGCGAGCGCCACGTCGGCGTTGCGCGGCCGGTGAAAAATGAACTCGTAGGCATTGGGAACGACGAACAATACGCCGTACAGACATTCGCCGAGGTGCGCGGAGATCAGCGTGGTCATATCGGCAATCTTCGACGCGAGGTAGATCGAATCACCGCTGAGGACCTCGATGTCGACGCTGTTTCTGCTGAGAACTCGGCCGTCCTCGAATTTCAGCGCTGCGGTGTTCCTTCGGCCGGCGGCCCAGGCGGCGCTGAGGTCTCGGCCGACGAGATGCCGATCTGCCAGTGTCACAGCGCGATTCGGAGAAGACAGGTTCAGCACCCGTCGCGGTGCGCCCGGCACGTCGAGTAGCGGGACGGAATACTCGTACTCGCACTCACCCATAGCCGCCAGGGCGGACGGAGCGATGACGCGCTCGCGCAGCCTCGAGTAGAACTCGTCGTCCGACAATCCGGTGAAGAACGTGGGATCCGCCTCGCGCATCATCTCGATCATGAGGTCGACATAGCCGGCGATGATGCCGTCCCACGCCGATCGACTCACCCCGGAGCACCGGGCGAACACATTGTTCAGTGACATGCGAACGCCCGAGCCCACCGCCAACGTCGTCGCATCCTCGCGGTGAACCACCACCCCACGCTTGCGAAATGCTTCGATCGTCTTCATCCGCACGATGGCGAATGTGGTCGCATGAACTGCGCCGTAATCAGGCAGAGAATGAAATTTCATGAAGTCGTCCCCCCGGTCGGTGTGTGCTCTCGAGGTGTTCGACGCGGCGGCTGCCACAATGGTTCCCATGTCGACTCACGCCTCCGCAACCGGTCTCTGCAACTTCGTCGACGTCTCTCCGTCACCGTTCCACGTGTGCCGGACAGTCTCCGTCCAACTCGACGACGCAGGATTCGTACGGGTCGACGAGACCGATACCTGGCCTACGGAAGCAGGCCGCTACTACCTGATCCGCGGCGGATCGCTGGTTGCTTGGAGTACCGAGAGTGATGGTCCGTTCCGTATCGTCGGCGGACACACCGACAGTCCCAACCTTCGCGTGAAGCAACATCCCGATCTTCAATCCGCGGGCTGGCAGATGGTGGGCCTCGAACCGTACGGCGGTGCGTGGCTCAACTCGTGGCTCGATCGCGATCTTGGCATTTCCGGCCGGCTGAGTGTGCGCGACGGAAACGCGGTGCGCGAGGTTCTGGTGAAGGTCGACGAGCCCATTCTGCGAGTCCCGCAGCTCGCGATCCACCTCTCCGAGGATCGCAAGGGCGTCACCCTCGATCCGCAGCGACACGTCAATGCCATTTGGGGCGTGGGCAATTCGCCACAATCATTCATTGCATACGTCGCCGAGCGAGAAGGCGTCGACCCGCATTCGGTACTGGGTTGGGAGTTGATGACGCACGATCTGGCGCCCAGTTCCGTCGTGGGTGTCGAGTCCGAACTGGTCAGCGCGCCGCGTCTGGACAATCAGGGCACCTGCTACGCCGGGACCCAGGCTTTGCTTGCCGCAGTGGACAATCCGACCGCTGTCACGCCGGTGCTGGCCCTGTTCGACCACGAGGAAGTCGGCAGTATGTCCGACCGCGGTGCGTTCTCGGATCTGCTGAACACCGTGCTCGAGCGCATCGTGCTCGGACGCGGCGGCGGCCGTGAGGAATTCCTGCGCACGATGGCCGGATCCATCTGTGCCTCGGGCGATATGGCGCACGCGACGCATCCCAACTACCCGGATCGGCACGAGCCCGCGCATCGCATCGCACTCGGTGGGGGACCGGTGCTCAAGGTCAACCAGAACCTGCGCTACGCAACGGATTCCGCGGGTGCCGGTGCCTTCGCGCTCGCCTGCGATCAGGCTGGAGTTCCCTTGCAGCGCTACGTACATCGAGCCGATCTGCCCTGCGGCTCGACCATCGGACCCATCACTGCGTCACGCACCGGCCTGTCCACGGTGGACGTCGGCGCAGCGCAGCTGGCCATGCACTCGTCGCGAGAGTTGATGGGAGCCAGTGACGTGAAGTCCTACGCCGACGCGTTGGCGGCATTCCTGGCCCCGGCCTGAGCCCGAACGGGGGTCGCAAACGCGCGCGCATTCGTCAGGTGCTCGCGGATTCGTGACCTGTGCTGGGGCGATTTCGCGTGCGTGTGGCAAACGCGCGCGCATTTGCGGGGGGACCGGGGGCGGAGGGTGTGGGCGGAGTCTGAATGCCGCGGCGCAACACCGTTTCCCGTTCCCCGTTCCCCGTTCGGCGGTCGCAAACGCGCGCGCATTCGTCAGGTGCTCGCGGATTCGTGACCTGAGCTGGGGCGAATTCGCGCGCGTATGGCAAACGCGCGCGCATTTGCGGGGGACCGGGGACCGGGGACGGGGCGGAGGCGAGTCAGAGACCCGGTGAACCCGAACCAGCAACCCAGTGAACCCGCGTCTCGGCTAGATCGGGCTCAGTTGCAGGCAAGCATCGGCCGCCAGCCAGAACAATTGTTCGCGCACTGTCGTGGCCTTGGTCCAGCCGCGGTGGTCCCAGTCGGCGGCGAGGGAGTCACCCGCGTACAGCAGTTGCGCGAATCGCACTCCGCGGAATCGGGCGACGGCGCAGAAGGCCGAGGCCTCCATGTCGACGGTGCGGCAGCCTTCGTCGACGCGGCGCGAAACGCGGGCTCGGGTCTCGCGATACAGCGCGTCCGTGGTCCAGGAGCGGCCGGTCACGAAATCGACTCCGGCGTCGGTCAGCACGGATTGCAGCACAGCCACTCCTGCCGGATCGGCGTCGACCACTCGTCCCGGCGGTAGGTAGTGGAACGAGGTGCCCTCGTCGCGGACGGCGCTGTCGACGACCATGACGTGTCCCATGCCCAGGTCGTCGGACAGTGCCCCCGCGCCGCCGACGGCCACGAACTGGGTGCATCCCATCGCGATGGCCTCTTCGAGGAACAGTGCGGCCAGTGGCGCTCCGACGCCGGGGTGGAAGACGGCAAGCTTCTCCCCGTTCCGTTCGATCTCGTAGACGGGATGTTCGCCGTGCTCGGAGCGCATGATCGAGACGACTCTGGCGTCGCCTTTCGCGCAGATGCTCTCGATCACCTCGGAGAAGAAACAGACGACGGCTTTCGGCGGTACGTCGACTCCCTTGGCCACCATCGACGGGTCGATGACGCCCGTTTCGTCCAGATCGTTCTCGGTCAGCGCGATGTCCATCAGTTGATGTTCGCACGACCGATTACAGACCCCGCACGACCGATGCCGTACATGTCGCACGGTCCCGATAGACTCTCCCTGGCATTTCGCTCCATCGAAGGGACCTATTCCTCGTGTCCGCTAGCTCTGTACCCACAGACACTGTCTCCAACGCCGTCGCAACCCCCGACGTAGCGCAGCCGTACAAGGAACTCGGACTCAAGGACGACGAATACGTCCGCATCAAGGAAATCCTCGGCCGCCGGCCGACCGACGCCGAGTTGGCGATGTATTCCGTCATGTGGAGCGAGCACTGCTCGTACAAGTCCTCGAAGGTGCACCTGAAGTACTTCGGTGAGACCACCACCGACGAGATGCGCAAGCCCATGCTCGCCGGTATCGGTGAGAACGCGGGCGTCGTCGACGTCGGCGACGGCTGGGCCGTCACGTTCAAGGTCGAGAGCCACAATCACCCGTCGTACGTCGAGCCCTACCAGGGTGCGGCGACGGGCGTCGGCGGCATCGTCCGCGACATCATGGCCATGGGCGCGCGCCCGATCGCCGTCATGGACCAGCTGCGATTCGGTGCCGCCGATGCACCCGATACGCGCCGCGTCCTGAGCGGCATCGTCGCAGGCGTCGGTGGCTACGGAAACTCCCTCGGCCTGCCGAACATCGGCGGCGAGACGGTGTTCGACGCCTCCTACGCCGGTAACCCTCTGCTGAACGCTCTGTGTGCCGGTGTCATGCGCGTCGAGGACATGCATCTTGCGTTCGCGTCGGGCCTGGGCAACAAGATCATTCTGTTCGGTGCACGCACCGGTCTCGACGGCATCGGCGGCGTGTCCGTGCTCGCGTCGGAGACTTTCGACGGCGACGAAACCGGCGGTGGCCGCAAGAAGCTTCCGGCAGTGCAGGTCGGCGACCCGTTCACCGAGAAGGTGCTCATCGAGGCCTGCCTCGAGCTGTACTCCAACAAGCTCGTCGTCGGTATCCAGGACCTCGGTGGTGCCGGGTTGTCCTGCGCTACTTCGGAACTCGCGTCAGCGGGAAGTGGCGGTATGCACATCGAGCTGGAGAAGGTGCCGATGCGCGCCACCGGCATGACGCCCGCCGAGGTGCTGTCGAGCGAATCCCAGGAGCGCATGTGCGCCGTGGTGACTCCCGACAACGTCGACGCGTTCATGGCCGTCTGCAAGAAGTGGGACGTTCTGGCCACGGTGATCGGTGAGGTCACCGACGGTGAGCATCTGCAGATCACCTGGCACGGCGAGACGGTCGTCGACGTACCGCCGAAGACCGTCGCGCACGAGGGACCGGTGTACAACCGTCCCGTGCAGCGTCCCGCCACCCAGGACGATCTGGTCGCGAACACCACGGCGTCGCTGCAGCGTCCGGAAACCGGGGACGAGCTGAAGGCGACGTTGCTGAAGATGATCGGCTCTCCGCAGCTGTGCAGCCGACGCTTCATCACCGAGCAGTACGACCGCTACGTGCGCGGCAACACCGTCCTCGCCGAGCACGCCGACGCAGGCGTCATCCGCATCGACGAGAAGACCGGTCGCGGAATCGCTTTGGCCACCGACGCGTCGGGTCGCTACACCGCACTCGATCCGTATCAGGGTGCGCAGCTGGCGTTGGCCGAGGCGTTCCGCAACGTCGCCGTCACCGGCGCGACGCCCAAGGCCGTCACCAACTGCCTGAACTTCGGCTCACCCGAGGACCCGGGCGTCATGTGGCAGTTCCAGCAGGCCGTGCGCGGATTGGCGGACGGCTGCGTCACCCTTGGCATTCCCGTGACCGGCGGCAACGTCAGTTTCTACAACCAGACCGGTGCCGAGCCGATCCTGCCGACGCCCGTCGTCGGTGTACTCGGCGTCATCGACGACGTGCATCGCCGCATCCCCACCGGCCTCGGTCTCGAGCCCGGCGAGACGCTGATCCTGCTCGGCGAGACCCACGACGAGTTCGACGGGTCCATCTGGGCTCAGGTCGAGCACGATCACCTCGGCGGCGTGCCACCCAAGGTCGATCTCGCCCGCGAGCAACTGCTGGCAGACATTCTGCTCTCGTCCTCGCGCGACGGATTGGTCTCGGCGGCACACGATCTGTCCGAGGGCGGCCTCGCTCAGGCCGTCGTCGAAGCCGCTCTGGCCGGTGAAACCGGTTGCCGCATCATCCTTCCCGAGGGTGCCGATCCGTTCGTGACGCTGTTCTCCGAGTCCTCGGGCCGCGTACTGGTCGCGGTACCGCGCACGGAAGAAACTCGCTTCACCGGCATGTGCACCGCCCGCGGTCTGCCGTGGGCGCGCATCGGCGTCGTCGACGAGGGTTCGGATTCGATCGAGGTGCAAGGGCAGTTCTCCGTCCCGATGACGGAGCTGCGCGAGACGTTCGAGCGCACTCTCCCCAGACTCTTCGGCTGACCGAGGTGGGGGGACGCACATCGGAGCAGCGCCACGACGAGGTCGACGCGACACTCGAGAAGGACCAGCATCATCGGTACCACCTGCCCTCGGTCGAGTTCGCCGTCCCCTCACCCGCCAAGCATCCGTTCGTCATGTGGGCCTGGGGCCTGCTGCGCCTGGACTTCACCGGAATTGCGTTCAGCGCGTTGTTCTTCTGCTGGTCGTTGACTCCGTCTCTGCTCCCTCGTGGATGGCTGTTCCAGGGCATCATCGGCGGTATCAACGCGGCCATCGGCTACGCCTTCGGCGTCGCGGTGGGTTGGGCCGTGACCCGTTGGTGGCTCTCGTCGCGATCGTGGTGGCCGTTGCCGCGCAAGGTCGAGCTGGCCGTCAAGGTCGCCGTTCCCGTCCTCGCGATCGCGGCATCGATGGTCATGCTGGCGATCTCGGCGGAATGGCAGCGTGAGCTGGCCGCTCTGATGGACGCGGAGGGAACCACCACGACGGGGTATTTCCGCACCGGCGCGCTCAGTATCGCCATGGCAGCGCTGCTGATCTCGGTGTGGCGGGTGTTGCGTGACTTCGTTCGTCTGCTCGCCCGTCAGATCAACCGCATCGTGAAGATGCCGCGCGAAGTGGCCAATGCGCTCGGGGTCGTCGTCCTCGTCGTGCTGTCCGTCGCCCTGGTTCAGGGTGTCCTGCTGCGCGCGGTCTCCGAGGTCACCAATTCCGTGTTCAGTCTGCAGAACGACGAAACCCGGGACGGCGCAGAACAACCCGTCGCCGACGAACGCTCCGGCAGCCCGAACTCGTTGGCGCCGTGGGACACCCTCGGCTTCGAGGGTCGCGACTTCGTCTCCAGCGGACTTCGCGCCGACGAGATGGAGCGAGCCACGGGCCGCCCCAGCCTCGAACCGATCCGGGCATATGCAGGGCTGGAAACCGCAGAGACCCAGGACGAGCGACTGAACATCGTGGTCGCCGAACTCGAACGCACCGGGGCATTCCAGCGCGCGGCTCTCGTCGTCGTCCCGACCACCGGAACCGGATGGGTCAATCCCACCGCCATCGAAGCCGAAGAGCTCATGTTCGACGGCGATGTCGCCACCGTCGCATCCCAGTACTCGTACCTGCCGAGTTGGATCTCCTTCGTCGCGGAGGGAGACAAGGCCGCGCAGGCAGGCAGAGCTCTGATCGACAAGGTGCACGACCGCTGGCTGCAGGAACCGGAGGCCACGCGCCCCAAGTTCTACGTCTACGGCGAGAGCCTCGGTACCCAGGCGGGTGAAGGCGCGTTCGACGGTCTGGCCGACATCCGGGCCACCACCGACGGCGTCCTGTGGGTGGGACCGCCGAACAACAACCGCATCTGGAGTCAGTTCGTCAGCCGACGCGACCCGGGAAGCCCGGAGGTGCGGCCGGTCTACTCCGAGGGCCTGACGGTCCGGTTCGCCGACAACTCGTCGGGCATCCCGCCGGAGGATCAGCCCTGGTACGAGCCGCGGATCCTCTACGTTCAGCACGCGTCGGATCCGGTGGTCTGGTGGTCACCCGACCTGTTGTTCGAGCGTCCCGACTGGCTGTCCGAGCCACCGGGGCCGGACCGGCTGCCGAGCATGCGATGGTTCCCGGTCGTGACCTTCTGGCAGGTGGCCGCCGATCTGACGAACGCCGCAGGCGTTCCCGACGGACACGGCCACAATTACGGAACCCTCGTGCTCGACGGCTGGGTGGCCGTTGCCGCGCCCGAGGGGTGGACCGACCGCGACACCGAACGAGTCCGCGGGGTCATGGAGCAGTTCGCCGGCCGGGACGGTCCGGAGAAGTGAGAACCGCAGTGACGGCCGGAGTGGAGCCTGCGGAACGACCCATTCTGGCCGGAGTGGAGCCTGCGGGACGACCCATTCTCACCGGACTCGCGACGACGGCGTGGAGTACCTACCTCCTTCCCGCGCTCGGTCTCGATGCCCGTGGACGGGCAGTGGCCAACGCGTCGTTCGCCGTCGGTGTGGCTGCACTGTCTCGAACGAGCGCAGCAGAGCTCGGCCTGCGCAACGTCGCCGCCGGGCTGAAGTGGGGCGCTGCGGCGTCGGCCATTCCCGTTCTCGGATCTGCCGTCGTCGCTGCGATTCCTGCGTTGCGTCGCCGCGTCCGGCCGTCCGAGGACGAACTGGCCGAGTGGGTTCTGTTTCGCATCCCGGTGGGAACGGTACTGACCGAGGAACTGCTCTTCCGCGGTGTGCTCGACGCCGCGTCGCCTGCTCTGTCGCCGATCTTCTTCGGGCTCTGGCACATTCACCCGGCCCGCGCGGCGGGTGACACCGTGGTCGGAACGGTGGTGGCAACGGCAGCGGCCGGTGTGGTGTTCTCGTGGCTTCGAGCCCGCAGCGGCAGTGTGCTCGCCCCGGCGCTGCTGCACTACTTTCTCAACGCCAGTGGCGCTGTGCTGGCGCATCTCGCAGCGGACGACAGGAGTTAGGCGCAGTGCCACCGCACAAGGAAGTCGGCCCCGCCGAGGTACGCGAGGCCGTGCTGGCCGTCGAGCAATGGATCAAGGGTGAGGCGGACAAGCCTGCGCGGGCGCAGATAGCCGCAGCGGTACGCACCACTGCCAGAACTCTCGGCCAGAATGCGCCGGGATCCTCGGTGGAGGTGCGGGTACCGCCGTTCGTCGCGGTGCAGTGCATCGAGGGGCCGCGTCACACCCGGGGGACACCGCCGAACGTCGTCGAAACCGACGCGCTGACGTGGCTGCAGGTGGTCACCGGAATCCGCGATTTCGCCGAGGCTCTCGCCGACGGTTCGATCGATGCGTCGGGCAGTAGAGCGGCGGAAGTGGGTCGCTGGCTGCCGCTGTTGTCCATCAGGTGATCGGTGTGAATCGGACACACGTTCACCTACTGGGAATCTCCCGTCCACACGATGCGTTGACTCCGGCCGTGTGCCCGTAGACTCAGGCACGGCCCCCCGCCCCGTCCCCCAAGGGAGCAATGCCCGTGACCAACGCCGATTTGTCGGTCGACAGTCCGAATCTTCTGGTAAGCAAACCCCTCGACGAACCGGAGAACGAGCCGCGCGAGGAGTGCGGAGTGTTCGGAGTGTGGGCACCGGGCGAGGATGTGGCCAAGCTCTCGTATTACGGCCTCTATGCACTGCAGCACCGTGGCCAGGAGGCTGCCGGCATCGCAGTGTCCGACGGTTCCCAGGTGTTGGTGTTCAAGGATCTCGGTCTCGTCAGCCAGGTGTTCGACGAGCAGACGCTCGGCGCTATGCCCGGGCACGTCGCCATCGGTCACTGCCGCTACTCCACCAGTGGTTCGGTCACGTGGGAGAACGCGCAGCCGATCTTCCGTACCACCACCGCCGGGACGGGGATTGCGCTCGGCCACAACGGGAATCTGGTGAACTTCGCCGAGCTCGCCACCAAGGCGCGCGACGCAGGCCTGATCAACGACCGGCTGCAGGGCAACGGCACGTCGGATTCCGACGTGGTGACCGCGCTGCTGGCGCACAAGGCGGCCGACTGCACCATCGAGCAGGCGGCGATGGAATTGCTGCCATTGCTCAAGGGTGCCTTCTGTCTGACGTTCATGGACGAGCACACCCTCTACGCCGCGCGTGACCCGCACGGCGTTCGACCGTTGTGCCTCGGGCGCCTCGATCGCGGCTGGGTGGTTGCCAGCGAGACGGCGGCTCTCGACATCGTCGGTGCCGCATTCGTCCGCGACATCGAGCCCGGTGAACTGCTCGCGATCGACGCCGACGGTGTTCGGTCCTCGCGCTTCGCAGCTCCCGAGCCCAAGGGTTGCGTGTTCGAGTACGTGTATCTCGCTCGTCCCGACAGCGTCATCGGTGGTCGTTCGGTGCACTCGACGCGAGTCGAGATCGGACGTCGTCTCGCGAAGGAACATCCGGCCGAGGGGGACCTGGTGATTCCCGTGCCCGAGAGCGGAACTCCTGCTGCGGTCGGTTTCGCGCAGGGCTCCGGCATCCCGTACGGCCAGGGTTTGATGAAGAACGCCTACGTGGGCCGCACGTTCATTCAGCCGTCGCAGACCATTCGTCAACTCGGTATCCGGCTCAAGCTGAATCCTCTCAAAGAGGTCATACGGGGCAAAAGGCTGGTGGTGGTGGACGATTCGATCGTTCGCGGCAACACCCAGCGCGCCCTGATCAGGATGCTCCGCGAGGCCGGTGCGCTGGAGATTCACGTGCGTATCGCGTCGCCGCCGGTGCGCTGGCCCTGCTTCTACGGCATCGACTTCGCTTCTCCCGCAGAGCTGATCGCCAACGGTGTCGATTCCGAGGACGGAATTCTCGAGGGTGTGCGGCAGGCGATCGGTGCCGATTCGTTGGGGTACATCTCCATCGACGGCATGATCGCGGCCTCCGAGCAGCCTGAATCCCGGTTGTGTGCAGCATGTTTCACCGGCAAGTATCCGATCGATCTGCCGGCCGACAACGCACTCGGCAAGCACGTTCTCGAGGGTCTGCTGGCCTCGGCCGCCGGGCAGCCGGTGGACAACGACGCGAACGTGAGTGCTCTGAGTCGTCCCTGAGCAGGGCGTTCCTGCGAGGGAACAGCAGGGTTTTCTCAATGCCACATATTGGAAACAGTCCGTCGGTACTGTCCTTTCAGTTACATAGGACACACCGATTGGATAGAGGCTTTCAGATGACCCTGTCGCCCGACGACGGACGCATGCAGCGCTACAGCGCGGCATCGAAGACCGCTGCACCCAGCTCAGCGGGACGCAAGCACGGCAAGAAAGTTGCTGCAGTGGCAGCACTGTCGGTACTCGCATTGACTGCGGCAGCCTGCGGCTCGGGCCGCACCGACGAAGCCGGTGGCTCCGGCGAGGGCAGTGGTGACACCATCACCGTCGGCACCACCGACCAGGTGACGTCACTCGACCCGGCCGGCTCGTACGACAACGGCTCGTTCATGGTCATGAACCAGACGTATCCCTTCCTGATGAATTTTGCGCCCGGTAGCTCCGAGCTCGAGCCCGATGTCGCCGAGAGCTGCGATTTCACCGAGCCGACCGTGTACACGTGCACGCTGAAGGACGATCTGACGTTCGCGAACGGCAACCCGCTGACGAGCGAGAGCGTGAAGTTCTCCTTCGATCGCATCGTCGCCATCAACGATCCCAACGGACCCGCGTCGCTGCTGACGAACCTCGACAGCGTCGCGACTCCGGACGAGAAGACCGTCGAGTTCACGCTGAAGGCCGCGAACGATCAGACGTTCCCGCAGATTCTGGCGACACCGGCGGGCCCGATCGTCGACCAGACCGTGTTCCCGGCAGATTCGATTCTCGACGACGACGCCATCGTGGCGGGCACCCCGTTCGCAGGCCCGTACTCCATCTCGAGCTACGCCAAGAACTCCCTCGTCAGCTTCACCGCGAACGGCGACTACAAGGGCATCCTCGGAACTCCGAAGACTTCGTCGATCAACGCGAAGTACTACACCAGCTCCGACAACCTCAAGCTCGACGTGCAGAACAAGGCCATCGACGTCGCGTGGCGATCGCTGACCCCGACGGACGTCGAATCTCTCGGCAGCGTCGACGGTCTGACGGTGCACGAGGGACCCGGCGGCGAATCGCGCTACATGGTCTTCAACATGAACACGATGCCCGGTGACAACCCTGATCAGAAGCTGGCCGTGCGCAAGGCAATTGCGGCCTCGGTGGATCGCCAGGCGCTGTCCGACGGCGTCTACAAGGGCACCTACACCCCGCTGTACTCGGTGGTCCCCACCGGTCTGGCCGGTGCGAACACCGCGTACGGCGACGTCTACGGCACCACCCCGAACCGCGACGAAGCAGCCGGATTCCTCTCTGCCGCAGGCGTTGCCACCCCGGTGCAGCTGAACCTGCAGTACAACCCGGACCACTACGGTTCGAGCTCGAGCGAGGAATACGCCGCGATCAAGAGCCAGCTCGACGCGACGGGCCTGTTCAACGTGAACCTGCAGTCCACCGAGTGGAGCACGTACACCAAGGAACGCGTCGCCGACGCCTACCCCGTGTACCAGCTGGGCTGGTTCCCGGACTACCCCGATGCGGACAACTACCTGACGCCGTTCTTCGGGCCGGACAACTTCCTGCAGTCGCACTTCGAGAGCCCGGCCATCACGTCACTGCTCGATCTCGAGCGCACGACCGCCGACGAGAATGCGCGGATGCAGATCATCGGTCAGATTCAGACCGAGCTCGCGACGAACTACCTGCCGACGCTTCCGTTGTTGGAGGGCAAGCAGATCGCCGTCGCCACCGACGAGATCAGCGGCGTGGACGAGACTCTCGACGCCTCGTTCAAGTTCCGATTCGTCACTCTCGCCAGGGGCTGACCGGCGTGCCCACTACCGACAGCACGACGGTAGAGGGCGAGAAGCAAGCACAGCAGGTGAGCGCGCCGTCACGGTACGGCGCGCTCGCCCGTTATCTCGGGGTCAGATTTCTGCTGATCATTCCGACTGCCTGGATTCTCGTCACCGTCGTGTTCTTTCTGATGCGGGTGATCGGTGATCCGATCACCGCGGCCCTCGGTGGTCGCCTACCTGCCGAACAGATCGCCCAGCGCAAGGCCGAGGCCGGCTACGACCGACCCATTCTGACGCAGTACTGGGAGTACCTGACCGGACTGTTGCGCGGCGATTTCGGCCGCTCCGCCACCGACAACCGCGCGATCAGCGACGTCCTGCTCGTCAACGGCGCTGCCACACTGGAATTGGCGTTCTGGGCACTGCTGGTCGCCTTCGCGGTCGGCATCCCGCTCGGGTTCTTCGCCGCCACCCATCGGGACCGCTTCGGTGACGCCTCGCTGCGGATCTTCGCGATCCTGGCGTACGCGGCTCCGGTGTTCTTCGTCGGCATGTTGCTCAAGCTGCTGTTCGCAGTCAAGCTCGGCTGGCTGCCCGTCGCCGGTCGTGCCAGCACCAATGTGGAACTGGCACTGCAGAACGTCTCGCCCAAGACCAACATTCTGATCGTCGACTCGTTCCTGTACGGCGAGCCGAGCTACATCGTGAACGTGCTCGAGCATGCCGTACTACCCGCACTCGCCCTGGGTCTGTTGACGGCCGGAGTGTTCCTGAGGCTGGTGCGCGTCAACCTGATTCAGACGTTGCAGGCACCGTTCGTCGACGCTGCGCGCGCTCGCGGTTTGAGCGAGGGCACGGTGACGCGACGACATGCGTTCCGCAACGCCATGATTCCCATCGTCACCGTCATCGGCCTGCAGATCGCCGTGCTCCTGGGCGGTGCGGTACTGACCGAGACGACCTTCGAGTGGCAGGGCCTGGGCTACGAACTCGCCCGATACCTCCAGCAACGCGATTTCGTTGCGGTGCAGGGCATCGTGACGTTCCTGGCCGTCGTGGTCGCCGTCGTCAGCTTCGTCACCGACGCGATCGTCGCACTCATCGACCCGAGAGTGAGGTTCTGATGAGCACCGAAGTCGTGCTGTCCGACGTCCCTCCCACCCGTCCGCATCGTCGAGGATTTCCCGGCGTCGCATTCGTCAAGTCCACGTCGGGGTTGCAACGCGTCACCTTGATCGTCGGGTTGGCACTGATGGTGGGGTTCGTGATCGCCGCAGTGTTCGCCCCGCTTCTCGCGCCGTACGGGTTCTCGCAGACCAGTGATGCCGGGCAGGATTTTGCTCGCCAAGCGGCTCCGTCTGCCCAGCACTGGTTCGGCACCTCGGTTCGCGGTGAGGACGTGTTCTCGCGCGTGATCTACGGTGCCCGAACGGCATTGATGGTGATCGCGTCGTCGTTGATTCTCTCGCTGATCATCGGTGTTCCGCTCGGCCTGGCCTCGGGCTACATCGGCCGTTGGTTCGACCGCGTGCTCGTGCTGTTCATGGACGCGATGTACGCGTTCCCGTCTCTGCTTCTCGCGGTGGTTATCTCGATCGTCGTCGCAGGCGGGCAGTCGTCGAGCTTCGGTGGCATCGCATCCGCAGCCATCGCCATCACGGCGATCTTCGTGCCGCAGTACTTCCGCGTCGTGCGCAACGCCACGGTGGCGGTCAAGACCGAACCGTACGTCGATGCCGCTCGGGTCACCGGTGCCGGTACTCCGCGAATCCTGTTCCGCCACATCCTCGCCAACGTGGTGCAGACGCTGCCGGTCATCATCACCCTCAACGGTGCCGAGGCCATCCTGACCCTCGCCGGACTCGGATTCCTCGGATTCGGCATCGAACCCACCTCCGCCTCGGAGTGGGGATACGACATCAACAAGGCGCTGCCCGATATCTCCAACGGCATCTGGTGGACGTCGGTGTTCCCTGGCCTGGGCATCGTGTTGGTGGTGCTCGGCCTGACCATGGTGGGCGAAAGCGCAAGCGAGACACTCAATCCGCTGCTGCGCACCCGCAAGAAGTTCAAGAAGGCGGTGAAGGTATGACATCGAGTGTTGCAACTCCACGCGAGTCCGCATTGTCGGTGAAGTCGTTGTCCGTCACGTTCCTCACCGATGCCGGCGAGGTCGATGCCGTCACCGAAGTCTCGTTCGAGGTGTTCCCCGGCGAAGTACTGGCCGTGGTGGGGGAGTCCGGATCGGGCAAGTCCGTCAGCGTCCGATCCGCCATCGGCCTGCTCCCCGACACCGCACGCGTCGAGGGACACGTGGTACTCGGTGGCCAGGACGTGACTACGCTGAGCAACAAGGCGTGGGCGCAGTTGCGCGGCAACAAGATTTCGATGGTGTTCCAGGAACCGGGCAGCGCCCTCGATCCGCTGTTCACCATCGGCTATCAAATAGTGGAGGCGCTGCGGGCGCACACGCGCGACGACGGCAAGCGAATGTCGGCGAAGGACGCCAAGATTCGGGCCGTCGAGCTGTTGACGATGGTGGGTCTGCCCAACCCCGAGCAGCGGTTCTCGTACTATCCGCACGAGCTCTCGGGTGGGCAGAAACAACGCGTCATGATCGCGATCGCCATCTCGTGCGAGGCGAAGGTCATCATCGCCGACGAGCCGACCACCGCCCTCGACGTCACGGTGCAGGCCGAAATCCTGGAGCTGCTCCGTGATCTCAAGGACCGGCTCGGCTGCGCCATCGTGCTCATCACCCACAGCATGGGCGTCGTGTCCGACCTGGCCGACCGCGTCGTCGTCATGCAGAACGGCCGCGTCGTCGAGGAAGCTCCGGTGGCGCAACTGTTCGACGCACCCGCCGACGACTACACCAAGAAGCTGCTGGCCGCGGTGCCGACCCTCGCCGCCGTGGAGTCCGACAAGACGGTCGACACCTCCGGCGAGCCGGTACTCGACGTCTCGCGTTTGGTGGTGCAGTTTTCCGGCGGCGTCGGCTCACCTGCGTTCCGGGCGGTCGACGACGTCTCGCTCACCATCCACCGCGGCGAAACACTCGGGCTGGTGGGCGAATCCGGCTCGGGCAAGTCCACGATCGGCAGATGTGTTGCAGCACTGCAGAAGCCGACCAGCGGCAGCGTGACGGTGATGGGGCAGAACATCGCAGGCGTGAGCGAACGCAAGCTGAAGCCGCTACGCAAGCGATTCGGGTTCGTCTTCCAGGACCCGTCCGCATCACTGAACCCCCGACTGACCGTCGGGCAATGCATCGCCGAACCGATGATCGTGCATAAGTACGGCTCCAAGGACGCGATCGCGGCGAGGACGACCGAGCTGCTCGACGCCGTGCAACTGCCGTCGGGCACCGACAAGCGCTACCCCCACGAGCTCTCCGGTGGGCAGCGGCAACGCGTCAGCCTGGCGCGGGCACTGGTGCTGGGACCTGATCTGGTGGTCGCGGACGAGCCGACCAGCGCTCTGGACGTGTCGGTGCAGGCAGCCGTGCTCGATCTGTTCGAGGCACTGCAGCAGGAATTCGGCTTCGCCTGCCTGTTCATCAGTCACGACCTCGCGGTGGTCGACCGCGTTGCGCACCGCGTGGTGGTACTGCGCAACGGGGCAATCGTGGAGGAGGGGACACCGTGGAAGATCCTGCGATCCCCGGAGGCGGAGTACACCAAGAAGCTGTTGGCGGCGATCCCGGGTAAGCGCCTGCACACGTGAATTCTTCTCGCCACCGGGCACTCCGGTACCGTTAGGGCGCTATCTGTGCCGTCACGGGCGCTGACATGATCGAGTACACAGGCTGGAGCCGAATGACCGAGGAATCCCAACCCACGAGCGCAACTCACTCGGGCGGTGCCTCCTACGCGGCGGCCGGGGTCGACATCGCCGCAGGAGATCGAGCAGTGCAACTGTTCGCGCCGCTCGCCAAGAAGGCCAGCAGGCCCGAGGTCATGGGCGGTCTCGGCGGTTTCGCCGGCCTCTTCGCGCTCAAGGGCGACTACCGCGAGCCCGTCCTGGCCGCCTCGACCGACGGCGTCGGCACCAAGGTGGCCGTGGCGCAGGCGCTCGGCAAGCACGACACCCTCGGCCTCGACCTGGTCGCAATGGTCGTCGACGACCTCGTCGTCTGCGGTGCCGAGCCACTGTTCCTGCAGGACTACATCGCCGTGGGCCGAGTGGTTCCCGAGCAGGTCGCCGAACTGGTCAAGGGCATCGCAGAGGGCTGCATCATCGCCGGTTGCGCACTGCTCGGCGGCGAGACGGCCGAGCACCCGGGACTGATGGCCGACGGCGATTACGACCTCTCGGCCACCGGCATCGGCGTCGTCGAGGCGGATTCGATCCTCGGACCCGAGCGGGTGCGTCCCGGTGACGTCGTCATCGGCATGGGATCGTCGGGTCTGCACTCCAACGGCTACTCCCTCGCGCGCAAGGTGCTGCTGGAGATCAACCACATGGATCTCGGCGGACACGTCGAGGAGTTCGGCCGCACCCTCGGCGAGGAGCTGCTCGAACCGACCAAGATCTACGCCAAGGACTGCCTCGCGCTCGCGGCGGAAACCGACGTGCGCACGTTCTGCCACGTCACCGGCGGCGGATTGGCGAACAACCTCTCACGGGTGATGCCCGAGGGCCTGGTCGCCGAACTCGACCGCACCACGTGGAGCCCTGCCCCGATCTTCTCGCTGATCGCTCAGCGCGGACGCGTCGAGCGGGCGGAGATGGAGCAGACGTTCAACATGGGAGTCGGCATGGTCGCCATCGTGGCACCCGAGGACGTCGATCGAGCACTCGCCGTGCTGACCGCACGCCACATCGACTGCTGGACGTTGGGCACGGTGAAGAAGGCGGCCGGTAAGGACGTCGCCGACGAGCGTGCGCTGCTGCTGGGTAACCACCCGAGGTTCTGATCGCCCGAGGACGGGCAAACAAGTGAGGGGGAGCCGCATCGCGGCTCCCCCTCAGTCGTTCAGTGCTCAGTACTAGCGTCGCCAGTCCTCGTACTCGTCTTCTTCGACTCGGGAAGGCGCGTCCGAGTCGACGCCGCCACGATGCGAGTTCGACGAACCACCGGAGAGCTCTTGCTGCAGTCTCTCCAAGTCCGTAATAGGCGAGCTGTACTTGAGCTCACGAGCGACCTTTGTCTGCTTTGCCTTAGCCCTGCCTCGGCCCATGGCGGTGCCCCCTCGCGGACTTTCGGGGCGGCCTGGGGAAATTTGGCGGCCCCGTTAGAGTTGGTATTTCTTCCTGGGACACACTCTAGCGCGCGAATCGCCGCGATGCGCAGACGGCACCACGTGTCGGTGCCGGGCGAACGGGCGCGACACGCCCGGGAAAAGGGTCGACGCCGCCTGTACCTGCAGAAATCCGTGCACAGGCAAACTATCTCCGTTTCGCGACACGAGAACTACGTGCTGCGCGTCATGGGGAGCGACGCACTCAGGGGTCAGTTCCGCAACGATTTCAGTGCCGCTGCCGCATCGCGGTAGACCTTCGGTGCCAAATCGGGCTGATCGAGCAAAGTGGACATCGCGGTCGCGTCTGTTCCTCGGAACAGGTCGCGAACCGTCACCCCGTGTTGCGGTACCGACTCCACGGTCACCGCGTCACCACCGCCGAAGACCCCTGGTTCGAGAACTCGAAAGTACGCACCCACATCACCTCGGTCCGCGAAGCGACGGATCCATCTCGGCTGGTCCATCCACCGTGCGAACGTCGCGCAGGGCTTGCGGGCGATCGTCACCTCCAAGGCCACCGTGCCGATGCGAAACCGCGACCCGATCACCGCGTCGGTCACCGGTACACCCTCGGTGCGGAGGTTCTCCCCGAATCGACCCGGTGGAACCGGCACCCCCAGCTCGTCGGCCCAGTGCTGCGCCTCGACCTCGTCGTAGGCGTACACGGCCTGATCGAGTCCACCGTGGAATTTCGTGTCCCGACAGTGATCACCGCCGATACCGAGCTCGTGCACGTCCACCTGCCCGTCGACGGGCCGCTTGTCGATACCACTGTCGACCACCGCTCGGCGTCCGAACGGAACATCGGCGTGCACGACGCAGACCGCCAGGACCCTCCCGGTCACCGGCCGCGCAGGCGGTCGACCGCAGCGCGGCCGGCCTGGACGTCGTCGTACGACGGGATCGAATCCGGATCGATCGACGCGGCACACGGCCCCGCCTCGAGGGCAGTGTCGACCGGAATCGTCCGTTTTAGAAGAGCCAACGCGATCGGCCCCAGCTCGAAGTGGTCGATGACGGTGCCCAGACGGCCCACCGAGCGTCCACCTGCGGTCACCGGATCGCCCGTGCCGGGCCGGCCGTCCGCGGAACCGTCGAGATGCAATAGCACCAGGTGCCGGGGCGGTCGACCGAGATTGTGCACGCGCGAGACCGTCTCCTGCCCGCGGTAGCAGCCCTTCTCCAGATGCACCGCGCCGAACTCGGCTGCGCTGCCGATCCAGCGAACCTCGTGCGGAATGGTCTTCTCGTCGGTGTCCACGCCCACGCGCGGACGCAACGATTCCACCCGCAACGCGTCGAACGCCCAGGTTCCGGCCGGAGCGGCCCCGGCGTCGCGCAGTCGGAGGAACCACTCGCTCAGGCTCGCGCGGGGGATCACCACGTCGTAGGAATTCTCGGCCGGCCAGGGCATCCGCCGCACGAAACCGCCGCCGTCGATCGGCGACGCACCGTAGATCTCGCTCGGAGCCGGCAGGCCGGCCTTCTCGAGCACCGATGCCGCGTCGGATCCGAGGACGGTCAGAACGGCGAGTTCGTCGGCCTCACGGGGTTCGGCCTTGGCCCAGAACACCATCTTCTTCAGGAACGACAGCAGATCCGGTCCGGCCGAGCGCTCGGTGTCGATGTACGTGACGCCGGCCAGGTCGGTCTGGACGAAGTGATGCTCGATGCGGCCGTTGACGTCCAGGCTCAGATTCTCGGCCGAGCTGCCGTCGGGCAGGTTGGAGACGAGTTGGCTCGAGATCGTGTTCAACCAACTCAGACGTTCGTCTCCGCTGATGGCCAGAACGAAACGATGGGAACGGTCGATGACGGCAGCGCCGCTGACCGCGTCGCGTTGTTCGCCGAACGGATTGCCGTAGTGCCAGGCCACCCCGGCATCGACGCTGTCGTCGGGGGAGGGCACTGCGCCGGGGAGTGTCAGAAGTGGACTCGGGCTGATCGTGACTGTGTCGGACACATCTCCATAGTAGGAGCCCGTCGGCGCAGCAACTCGGTGACCGGTCCCTTTACACCCTCGAAACGGCGACGACACGGCACCGCGACGACACGGACCTAGCGTGTCGATCCATGAAGAAACTGGCGCATCCGGCCGCGCAGATCGGCCTCGCCGCGATCGGCGGCATCGTGTTCGGGTTGGTGGTCGGCGAGTGGGCCGCGAACCTGAAGTTCATCGGTGATCTGTTCATCCGACTGATCCAGATGTCGATCGTCCCGCTGGTGATGGCTTCGGTCATCGTGGCCACCGGGTCGATGGCGGGGGCGGGCACCGGCAAGATCGCGTTTCGCACCTTCAAGTGGATGATCGGGTTCTCGGTCGTCGCCGCTGTGCTGGCCTGGGTGCTGAGCACCATCATTCGGCCGGGCGCGGGCATGGTGTTCACCCAGCAGCTCGATCCGGCGCTCGAGGAGTCGGCGAGCGAGGCGCTCGGCTGGCAGGACACGCTGCTGAACTTCGTCAGCACCAACGTGTTCGACGCCATGTCGACGGCGACGATGGTGCCGATCATCGTTTTCTCGCTGCTCTTCGGTATCGCGCTGCGCAGTCACATCACCAAGACCGGCAACACCCAGGTGCTCTCGTTCATGGACCAGATCCAGCAGATCGTCCTGACGATGATCCGGCTCGTCATGGTCATCGCCCCGGTCGGTGTGTTCTGCCTGCTCGCCGCGCTCGCCGGCGACGTCGGGTTCTCCGTGGTGTCCACCGCGCTGAGTTACCTCGGTACGACGCTGCTCGGGGTGTTGATTCTGTTCGCACTCTTTGTCGTGGTCGTGACGATGCGGACCCGATTGAACCCGTGGAAGCTGCCCAGCAAGCTCACTGAACAGACGGCCGTCGCGGTGACGACGACGAGTTCGGCCGTCACGTTCCCGACGGTGCTGCGCAACACTGTCGAGAAGGTCGGCGTCAGTCAGAAGGTCGCCAACTTCACGCTGTCGATCGGGTTGACGATGGGCTCCTACGGTGCCGTTCTCAATTACATGATCGTGGTGATGTTCCTCGCGCAGGCAGGCAACATCGACCTGAGCCTCGGGCAGATCGTGCTGGGCATGGGCCTGGCGGTTCTGCTGAACATGGGCACCATCACTGTGCCCGGCGGATTCCCCGTCGTCGCTATGTTCCTCGCGACCTCGCTCGACCTTCCCTTCGAGGCCGTCGGCCTGCTGATCGCCGTGGACTGGTTCGCCGGGATCTTCCGTACCTTCCTCAACGTGAACGGAGACACGTTCGTCGCGATGCTCGTCGCCAACGCCGACGACGAGATCGACCGCGAGGTCTACAACGGCACCAAGGTCGTCGTCGCCGAGGATCTCGACCTCGACGAGTACGCCGACGCGTTGGCAACGGCCGACCGAGCGGATTGATCGAACGCGTCCGCTCCCCTCTAGGGTGGCGGGCATGTCGGAGTCGGTAGTGGTGACGTTGGACGGCCGAGTGCACGACGCGAATCGGCCGTTGCTGTTCGCCGACGACCTGGCCGCGGTACGCGGCGACGGGGTCTTCGAGACGCTGCTCGTTCGCGGCGGCGCGGCCTGTGCGGTCGAGTTGCATCTGGCCCGGCTGGTGGCGTCGGCGAAGGCGCTGGACCTACCCGTTCCCGATCTCGAACAGTGGCGCGCCGTCGTCGAACAGTCCGTGGGTCTGTGGGCGCAGGAGTCGGAGGACGAGGCTGTTCTTCGCGTGGTCCTCAGCCGGGGACGCGAGGGCGGTGGTGACCCCACCGCGTACGTGACGGTGGGGCCGCTGCCCGAGCGAGTGCAGGCAGCGCGCACCGACGGGGTGTCGGTGATCACGCTCGATCGCGGCTACTCGGTGGATTTCTCGTCGGGAGCGCCGTGGCAGCTCGCGGGGGCCAAGACGTTGTCGTATGCGACCAACATGGCCGCGCTGCGACATGCCGCAACGCAGGGTGTCGACGACGTGATCTACCTCAGCAGCGAGGGGCGGGTGCTCGAAGGTCCGCGCTCGACGGTGGTGCTCGCGCGCGGTAAGACTCTCGTCACACCGTCCGTCGAACAGGGCATCCTGGCCGGGACCACGGTCGCCGGGTTGTTCGCCGTGGCCGAGTCCGCTGGTTGGACATGCGAACACGGGCACCTCTATCCCGCGGATCTCATTGCCGCAGATGGCGTTTGGCTTGTCTCGAGCGTCACTCTCGCGGCTCGGGTCACGGCGATGAACGGCGTTCCCCTGGGCACTCGGAGGCTTGCCGGTGACGTTTCGACGATGGTCGATACGGCCGTGGAGACGGTCGAAACTCGATAGGAGTCCAACGACCCTGCCGAAAGACTCTTCCCTACTACTAACCGTAGTAGTACATTCGAGTTTGTCGCGGGCCAACGCCCTGACCTGCGGTGTTGCCCGTCACAGCTCGGGTGTGAGAGTTCGGAGTATCGATGGACGCGTTGGATGTCTCGCGGTGGCAGTTCGGTATCACCACCGTTTACCACTTCATTCTCGTACCTCTCACGATCGGCCTCGCGCCGATGGTGGCCGCCATGCAGACCATGTGGGTGATCACCGGGAAGGACTCCTGGTATCGGCTGACCAAGTTCTTCGGCAAACTGTTCCTCATCAACTTCGCCCTCGGCGTCGCGACCGGAATCGTCCAGGAATTCCAATTCGGCATGAACTGGAGCGAATACTCACGGTTCGTCGGTGACGTGTTCGGTGCACCCCTCGCGCTCGAGGGATTGGTCGCCTTCTTCCTCGAGTCCACGTTCCTCGGCCTGTGGATATTCGGCTGGAGCCGACTCCCGAAACTCGTTCACCTGGCGACCATTTGGCTCGTCGCCATCGGCGTCAACGCCTCCGCCTTCTTCATCATCGCAGCCAACTCCTGGATGCAGCATCCCGTCGGCGCGATCTACAACGAAGAGACCGGCCGCGCCGAACTCACGGACATCTGGGCACTGCTCACCAACAACACTGCGCTGGCGGCCTTTCCGCACGCCGTCGCAGGAGCATTCCTCACCGCCGCGACCTTCGTCGCCGGCATCTCCGGCTGGTGGATGGTGCGTGAGGCTCGCAGGAAGCAGGCTGAGCTCGCTCCGCTGTCCGAAAACGGACTCACGCCACAGGCTCCACTCCCGGCCACTGGGGTCGCTACTCTGCAGGCTCCGCTCCCGGCCACGGACTCGCGTTCGATGTTCAGATCCGCAGCACGAATGTCCTTCATCGTCATGATCGTTGCCGGCGGTGCGCTCGCCATCACCGGAGACATTCAGGGCAAGCTCATGTTCGAGCAGCAGCCCATGAAGATGGCCTCCGCAGAATCGTTGTGCGACACCGAGACCGGGGCCAGCTTCTCGCTCCTGACCGTGGGCACCCACAACAACTGCGAATCCGTGATTCACCTCATCGCGATTCCCGGACTCACCTCGTTCCTGGCGGAGAACGACTTCGGTGCCACCGTGCAGGGCGTCAACCAACTGCAGGAGCAGTACGAGCAGCAGTTCGGCCCCGGAAACTACAAGCCGAACCTGTTCGTCACATACTGGGCGTTCCGAATGATGATCGGACTAGCCGCCGGCTCGGCCCTGCTCGCCATCGCGGGTCTGTGGGTCACCCGGGGTGGCCGGATTCCCGACCAGAAGTGGTTCTCGTGGTTGTCGCTGCTGGCGATTCCGACGCCGTTCCTCGCCAACAGTGCGGGCTGGATCTTCACCGAAATGGGCCGTCAGCCATGGGTTGTCGCGCCGAACCTCTCGGGAGTCGATCAGATACGGCTGACCGTGGACCAGGGCGTGTCCGACCATCCCGTCGGCCTCGTTCTCGCCTCGCTGGTGACGTTCACACTGCTGTACGCCGCCCTCGGTGGTGTCTGGTTCTTCCTTCTTCGTCGCTATGTCATCGAAGGGCCTCTCGACCACGACGCGCATCCGCACGTCGATCCACCGGAATCGGAAGACGAAGAGCCCAAACAGCTCTCGTTCGCGTACTAGGGGAAAACCATGTCACTACCCGAATTCTGGTTCTTCGTCATCGCCTTCTTCTTCGTCGGCTACTTCGTGCTCGAAGGTTTCGACTTCGGCGTCGGCATGCTCATGCCGATCCTGGGCAGGCATCCCGACGCCGCCACGGGGGAGAAGCGCAGGCGTGCGGTTCTGAACACGATCGGCCCGGTCTGGGACGGCAACGAGGTGTGGCTCATCACCGCAGGTGGCGCACTGTTCGCGGCCTTCCCGGAGTGGTACGCCACGTTGTTCTCGGGCTTCTACCTGCCGCTGCTGCTCATCCTGGTGGCGCTGATCCTGCGTATCTGCGCCATCGAATGGCGCGGCAAGATCGACGACCCGGTGTGGCGTCGGCGCTGCGACATCGGCATCGGCATCGGCTCGTGGGTTCCGGCGGTGCTGTGGGGCGTCGCGTTCGCCAACATCGTGCGCGGCGTCGCGATCGACGAGAACAAGAAGGTCACCGCAGGCTTCTTCGATCTGCTCAACCCGTACGCTCTGCTCGGCGGTGCCACCATGGCTTTGGTGTTCGCCCTGCACGGCGCGGTGTTCATCGCGCTCAAGACTTCCGGGGACGTGCACGAGGATTCCGTGAAAATTGCGGCGCGCCTGTCGGTTCCGGCAGTTCTCGTCGGCGGCACCTTCGCCATGTGGACCCAACTCGCGCACGGCAAGACGTGGACGTGGCTACTCGTCGCGGTGGCCGCTGTCGCACTGCTTCTCGTCGTCGCGCTGACGGCGAAAGTGCGCGAAGGCTGGGCATTCGTCTTCACCAGCGTTGCCATCGTTGCCGTCGTGGTGCTGTTGTTCGCCTCGCTGTTCCCCAATGTCATGCCGTCCAGTACGGATGCCGCGTTCGATCTCACCATCGCGAACGCGTCGTCGAGCCCGTACACGTTGAAGGTCATGACGTGGGCCGCAGCTTTCGCCGCCCCGGTCGTCCTCGGATACCAGGCCTGGACGTACTGGGTCTTCCGCCAGCGCATTTCGAGTGCCCAGATCCCGGACTCGATCGGACTGACGGTGAAATCGTGACCGCGCCCGCTGTGCCGCGGGGACGGGCGAAGGGACCCGTCGATCCGCGACTGTGGAAGTACTCCCGATCGGCGCGGGGCTACCTGATCGTCACTGTCGCTCTGTCGACCGTCGTCACCGTCTGCATCATCGTCGGCGCGCTTGCGATCGGCCGCGTACTGGCCGGCGTCATCACCGACCCGACGGCACGGTCGTTGTCCGCCTGGACGACGGAACTCGCCGTGCTGGCGGGCGCAATGGCCGTCCGTGTGCTCGCCACCGGAGCCCAGTCTCGCTATGCGCACCGGTCGGCGTCACGCGTGGTGGCCGAGCTCGAAGTCGAGGTGCTCACGGCCGCAACACATTTCGAACCGCGCGAGCTCGACCGCGAACGAGAAGAGTTGACCGTCGTCGTCACCCGAGCCATCGGGGGTCTGCGCGCGTACCTGACCGGGTACCTGCCGGCGCTGGTGTCCGCGGTCATCGTCACTCCGCTCGTTCTGGTCGTCATCGTCACTCAGGACGTGACCTCGGCTGTGGTCATCGCGGTGACCCTGCCGCTCATCCCGATCTTCATGATTCTGATCGGGTTGCTGACCAAGGGCCGAGCCGCGGCGACGCTCACGACGATGACCCGGTTGTCTGCGCAGTTGCTCGATCTACTGGCCGGTCTGCCGACCTTGCGCGCGCTGCGCCGCGAACACGGCCCGGCCGCTCGCATCCGTGCACTGGGCGACGCCCATCGACGAACCACGATGCGCGCGTTGAAGGTTGCCTTCCTCTCGTCGATGGTGCTCGAGTTGCTCGCGACCCTGTGTGTCGCACTGGTGGCCGTCGGCATCGGCTTGCGCTTGGTCTTCGGGGAGATGACGCTCGAAGCGGGCATCATCGCGTTGATCCTCGCCCCCGAGGTGTACTTCCCGCTGCGCGCCGTGGGGACCCAGTTCCACGCAGCAGAGGACGGCGTCGAGGCCGCGGAGCGAGCCTTCCGGGTCCTGGACCGGCGTACGACACAGCCGACCTGTGGCCGGACCGTGAACGCGACGACCGCGGACATCGAACTCGTCGGACTCACCGTCGCGAGCCGGGACGGTAACGCTCCGGCCGGACTGAGTGCGCTGTGCCGAACGGGCACCATCACGGTACTGACCGGCCCCAACGGCTCGGGTAAATCGACTGCGCTGCAAGCCGTTCTGGGGCTCACGTCGCCCACGAGCGGTGCGGTACTCGTCGATGGGGTGCCCGTGAGCGATCTCGACCTCGACCGGTGGTGGGCTCAGGTCTCCTGGCTCCCGCAGCGGCCGGTGCTGCTTCCCGGCACGCTGTACGAGAACGTCACCCTCCACGGTGTGCCCGATGCCGATGCACTGGACGCAGCCTGCCGCGCTTCGGGATTCGACGCCGTACTACGAGATCACCCGAACGGCTGGAACACTCGCGTCGGGCAGGGCGGAGTGGGTCTGTCCCTCGGCGAACTGCAACGCCTGGCCCTGACCCGAACCTTCGTCTCCGACGCGACGGTGATGGTACTGGACGAGCCGACGGCGCACCTGGACGCGGCGAGTGAACAGACTGTGCTGCACGCCATTCGAGATGCAGCCGACCGAGGCGTCACCGTGGTGATGGTCGGTCATCGACGCGCGGTGCTGCACGCCGCAGATCGCGTCGTCGAGGTGCGAAGCAGCTCGACGGTGGCACGGGAGTTCGATCATGTCTGACCTACGACGCGCACTGGCCCTGTTCGAGCTCTCCCCGCGCAGGGTGGCACTGGCGGTGGCGGCCGGCGTGGCAACACTCGGCAGCGCACTGGCTCTCGCCGCACTGTCGGCATGGTTGATCACCCGAGCGTGGCAGATGCCTCCGGTGATGGACCTGACCGTCGCAGTGGTAGCCGTTCGGGCGCTGGGCATCTCGCGCGGTGTGTTCCGCTATCTCGAACGATTGACCACGCACGACGCGGCACTACGCGGTACGACGGCAGCGCGCACGAGGATCTACGAGCAGCTGGCGAACGGACACGGCGCGCTCGCTCTGCGTCGCGGTGACGTACTGGCCCGTACCGGGGCGGACGTCGATGTGCTCGGCGACGTTGTCATACGCGCGATCGTCCCCATCTGCGTGAGCGTCGTGATGATGCTCGCAGCCGTCGGACTGCTCGCCGGTATCGCGCCTGCTGCCGCGTCGATCCTGGCGGTGTCGTTGCTGATCGCCGGGATGGGTGCACCGATTCTGGCGGCGCGGTCGGCACGGATCGCCGAGGAGGCCGGAGCCGACGCCGACGCGCGGTTCGCCGAGACCGCCGTCCGAGCACTCGACCACGCCGCGGAACTGCGGGTCGCCGGGCGCCTCGACGCGACCCTCGCCGAAGCCCGCGGTGCAGCGCAGGATTCGGTCACTGCCCGCGACCGGGCGGCGCGACCGTCGGCGCTGGCGGATGCCGCCGTTCCGTTGTCGATCGGTGCATCGGTGATCGGGTCCTTTCTCGTCGGCATCGGGCTGTACGGACCGACCGGAGGCACTGCAGGCGGCATGACTCCGATGGCTCTGGCGATCATCGTGCTGGTTCCGCTCGCTGCCTTCGAGGCGACCGCGGCACTCCCCGGGGCGGCAATCGCCCTGATGCGTGGACGAATCGCGGCCACTCGAGTCATGGCGATGCTGGATGCGGCTCCGCCGCAGTGGCGTGGTTATGTGCCCTCTGGGGTACTCAACCGCACCACTGCGCGGAGCGCACTGATCGGGCCCAGCGGATCGGGCAAGACCACGATGCTGCGGGAGTTCGCCGAGGAATGCGGTTCGGACGCAGCGCTGTTCGCCGAGGACGCGCATCTGTTCGACACCTCGATTCTGGAGAACCTGCGTGTGGTGCGCGGCGATGTCGACGAAGCACAGGCATCGGATGCGCTGCGACGCGTGGGCCTGGGCCCATGGCTCGACGCGCAGCCCCTCGGGGTTCACACCACCCTGGTCGGCGGTGCGCAGGCCGTGTCGGGCGGAGAACGGCGCAGACTGCTGTTGGCGCGCGCTGTGCTCAGTACGGCCCCGATCGTGCTGCTGGACGAGCCGACCGAGCATCTCGACCGAATCTCCGGCGAACAGCTACTGCGAGAGTTGCTCACCACCGACGACGGTCTGTTCGGAGCCGATCGAATCGTGGTGGTCGTCACTCATCAACTGCCGGAGAACACCGACGCCGACCAGGTGATCGACCTCGGCTCGAATCGTGGGAAAAAACTCTTTGCCGACTCGGAAACTCGGGCGTACGTTGTGAAGTACACGAGAGAGGAGGTGGTCTGAAGTTGATGAACTCTAGGACGCGTGAGGTGGCTGTCAGCTAGCCGCAATCGCTGACGGATTCACTGCGAAGACCGCGCGAGCGGCTAGCGAATCCCAGGCAGCTACCCGGCCCCCGAGCCCCCGACCTGTCCGGTCGGGACCTGAAATCAGGTATGGCTCGGGGGCCGTTCGCTGTGGATACCGAAGTGGTTGTGTCTCAGCCGATGTAGCGAGACAGGCGCGCGGACAACCGCGGTGCCAGTGGGCCGTCGGCGACGACGCGTTCCTCGACGTATGCGAGGTCCCCGCCTTCGACGATGCCGTAGAGCCGCTTGGCCCCGCCGACCAACGCACCCGAGGTGCTACGGATGACGACATCGGTGGCCAGTTCCCAGGACGACTTGGTCAGGGCGTGGCCGTAATACAGTTCGACGACTCCGGTGCTGTGGGTCAGCAGCAGTTCGACGAGCTCTTCGTCGTCGGAACCCTTGAGCCCGTGGCCTCCGCTCATCCGCCAGAATCCGGTTTCGCGGAGGTCGGGATGTGCGAAGTTGCCGTCGGAGTCGAGTCGCCACGAACGTGATTCCCAGCTCAGGTAGCTACCCCCGTCGTGCGTGACGACGATCTGCTGACCGAAGGGATAGTCGGTACCCGACTCGGGGTCGTGGCCCTCGCCCTCGCCACGCCACACGCCGACGAGCGGCAGCAGAGCGAGCATCGACGGGTGCAGATCGGGGCCGAGGCGTAGATTGGCCGTGTCGTCGGGGTGCGGGATGTCCGGCAGGACCGGAACGTTCCGCGTCGACGCGTCGGCGAACTTCTGTTCGGCAGCCGCTATTGCTTCGTCGCCACTGGTGACGGGGGTATCGAGCCCCCCGTCTGCTCTGCCGGGTTGCCCCGCAACCGGTTCTGTCACGACTCGTCGTTGACCAGTCGGTAGACGACGTAGAGCGAGAACGCGATGATGGCTACTGCCGCAAGAACGAGAAGTAGCTCGAAGAAGATGACCACGAGTGCGAGTTTAACCCGCAGCGATCGTCGTCGAGGACAGCGGCCCGAATACCGCCTGTGTCCTTGGTGACATCTAACCGAATTCGGGGCCTCGAGTGCGCTGGATCACTCATAGCGGTGGAGAAATCCTGTCGAGCAGGTACCTTCTTCGGGGGGCGTCGGGCGCTCGTGGGTGAGTTTCCGATGTTGTTCACTGTGTTCTGTCACGAAGGCTGGGGAGGTCTCCGCAACAATGCTGCGTCGTAAACGGGCTCTGACATCGTCGTTCGGTCCGTTGTTGATGAGGTCGGCGGTGGTGACCCTGGCGTTGGCGCTGGCCGCTCCCGCAGCCGCATTCGCCGCTCCGGACTCGGGATCGGCAGAATCGGGATCGGCAGAGTCGGGATCATCGGACTCCGGTTCCGCCGACGCGGGTTCCTCCGACTTCGGATCGTCGCAGGGGCCGAACATCGACCCCAACAACTACGCGCAGGACTGCCCCGATGTGCTGGTGCTGGCGGTGTCCGGTGCCACCGACTCGGCGTCGGACCGCAATCCTCTGGCCGAGCAGGCGTCCACTGTCGCGTCGAACTGGGTCGGGAATGTGACGGTCCCGGTCGGTGAGGCGAATGCCGACAGCCCGGGTACCGTCGGCTGGCTCTACGTGCCGTACGCCTCGACGTACGGCTTCGACGTTCTGGACGACGTGCCGACCTACCACGAGTCGATCGTGGAAGGTGTCGCAACGACCAATCGTCTGATGGACGAGTACAAGGTCAAGTGTGGAGACCGAACCAAGTTCGTACTCCTCGGATACAGCGTCGGCGGCGAGGTACTCGATCGTTTGTCCACCGAGATCGGCGCGCGTGACTCGAGTGCCCTGGTCAACGGCGACGACATCGCAGGCGTGATCATGGTCGGTTCGCCCTACCGCCCGGCCGGTGTGCCGAATTTCGGTGACGAGCCGGGTGAATCGCTCGGTGGCTTCATGGACCAGTCGCCGCGGGATTACGGAACGCTGACCGACAAGGTCACCTGGTCGTGCCGACCGTGGGATCTGGCGTGCGACGCTCCGGACGACATCGAACTTCTGCAGCTCGCCCTCGAGGTCATCTCGCAGATGCGGCTGACCGTCCTCAACCCGGTACAGACCGTGTCCGACTTCGCGCGCGCAGTGACGACCATTGCTTCGCGCGCGATCGTTGATATCGCCACCGACAAATCATGGTTCACCTCCGACGAGACTCTGCTGCAGGTCTTGGTGAGGGTGGCGGATGTGGATTACACCGTCGCCGATCAGCAGGCGGTGGACGCACTGACACCGGAGCAGCTCCTCGCCGATCTCAACTGGGCGATGGGGCCCGGTGCCGAGACCGTGGAAGCCAAGCTCCGCGCCGAGGCCACCGGGTTCGAGGAGAACAACAAGGGCATCGCCGACGTCGTGCTCGGGCCCTACCTGGCGCTCGGCTTCCTGCAGCACCTGTCGTACTGGTACAACGACCCCAACGACGGGTACGAGTGGGAGAGCGAGAAGATGGTCGCGTGGATCACCGACCTTGCGCGCACCGAACGCGAGAAGAAGAACGCACCGCAGTCGGCGGCACCTGAAGCCCCCGCCCCGGAGATCGCACCCGAACCCCGCCTGCTGCCGGAGCCCGGAACGGTCACGCAGGTGAGCGATCTCGGAGCGTTCCTCGAATCGCAGGGCATTCCGGTACCGGAAGGGATGTTCCCGCCGCAGTATTCGACGGTTCCCGATCCCGCCGCTTCGGTGCCCGTCCCGAACTAGAAGCCTCCACCGAGCCGAAAGAACCCCGCACCTGCGAGCAGGTGCGGGGTTCTTTTTCGTTCTGGGCGAGCCGGTCGGTTCAGACTCCGACGGTGACGTTCGCCGAGTGCACGCCTGCGCCTTCGGGAGCGATCACGGTGTCGCCGTTGCCCGATGCCGACAGGGCGCGCAGCGTCCACTGTCCGGGAGCGGCGAAGAACCGGAAGTCTCCGGTGCCCGACGCGACGACCTCTGCGGTGAATTCGCCGCTGCCGTCGAGCAGCCGCACGAATGCGCCTGCGACGGGCTCACCGTCGCCGGCGAGGACGCGGCCGGTGATGACCGTTTCCTTCTCGACGTCGACACCTGCGGGGATGGTCTGGCCTTGTACGGGTGCTCCACACATATCAGTGAACCTCCAGCTCGATGGGTGCTCCGACGAGAGAGCCGTACTCGACCCAGCTGCCGTCGTAGTTCTTGACGTCTTCCTTGCCGAGGAGCTCCTTGAGGACGAACCAGGTGTGGCTCGAACGCTCACCGATGCGGCAGTAGGCGATGGTGGCCTTGCTGTCGTCGTAGCCCTTGGTCTTGTACAGCTCTTCGAGCGCTTCGTCGGACTTGAACGTGCCGTCCTCGTTGGCGGTGGTGCTCCACGGGATGTTGATCGCGGACGGGACGTGGCCACGCTGCTGCGCCTGCTCCTGCGGAAGATGAGCCGGGGCGAGGATCTTTCCCGAGAACTCGTCGGGCGAACGCACGTCGATCAGGTTCTTGTTGCCGATGGCGTCGATGACCTCGTCGCGGAACGCGCGGATCGACAGGTCGGGTGCCTCGGCGCGGTACTGCGTGGTCTCACGGCTGACGACGTCCTTGGACAGCGCGCGGCCGTCGAGTTCCCACTTCTTGCGTCCACCGTCGATGAGCTTGACGTCCTTGTGCCCGTACAGCTTGAAGTACCAGTAGGCGTAGGCGGCGAACCAGTTGTTGTTTCCGCCGTACAGCACGATGGTGTCGTCGTTGCTGATGCCCTTGGCCGACAGCAGGTCCGAGAACTGTTCCTGATTGAGGAAGTCGCGGCGAACCGGGTCCTGCAGGTCCTTGCGCCAGTCGAGCTTGACCGCACCTTCGATGTGTCCGCCGTCGTAGGCGCTTGCGTCTTCGTCGACCTCGACGAAGACGGTCTTCGGTGCGTTCAGGTTCTGCTCGGCCCAGTCGGCAGAGACCAGGACGTCGGAGCGAGCCATGGTGTTCCTTTCGGTCTTTCTCTATGGATCGGTGAAGGTCGAGACAGGACTGCAGCCTGCTCAAGCGACCCTGTTCAGGATGCGGTGTGCGAGGTGCTGCGCAGCCGCGAGGCGAGGGGGTAGATCATGCAGCCGAGGCAGACCGCGAACGCGGCGTTGAGGAAAGCCGCGAACAACGCGAAGCCTGCCGCCACGGTTCCGACGACGGGAGCGCCGACCGCGAAGCCGAGGACTCCGACGGCGGCGAACACGAAGCCCACCAGTTGAGCGAACTTCAACGGTGCCACCGGCTCTCGTTCGCTGGTGGGGGAGAGCCGCGGTGCGACGAATGTCGCGTAGATCGTGCCGTACGGACTGCGCTTGGGTCCGCGGACGGCTCCGATTCCGAACACGATCGCCTGTAGCCCGAGCAGGATTGCCGCCGCGGGGACCGAGAACGTGGTCAGGAGGAGAACGACGACCAGAACGGCGGTGGTGATCCACGCCGCGAAGCGTGGACCACGAACGTCCACCTGGTCGATCGTGGCAGTGGGGGTGGTGGTCCGGGTGTCGGGTGTCGACATCGAGAGGTACTCCTGTGCGAGGTCGGGGCACGCCGCATCGGCAGTGCTCGGACATGGATTTCGATCATCGGGCCGTCATCACGCATGGGCGTGGCGGCAGAAGGAAATCAGCAGCAGCGACAGCAACAACCGCCCAGTCGGCACAGATCGACTGTGCGACGACTGGTGAGCATCAGCTCGCGGCAGGAGAACACGAAGAGCATCGTACCCGCTACCAGCGGCGCGTCCTACCGCTGGTCCGAAGAAGCGAGGTCAGAGAGCGTCGAGTGCCGACCGCAGCGCCGCGGCGGACGGCACGCCCGCGATTCTGGAGCGCCGTTGCAATCGGGTGTCGAGTACGAAAGTGGTGGGCAGTGACAGCACGCCCAGTTCGCGAGCGAGGATCGGATGGGCGTCGATGTCGAGTTCGAGTTCTCGGGCATCGCTCCGGCCGTCCAGCACCTGCTGGACGA
This sequence comes from Rhodococcus sp. IEGM 1341, assembly GCF_030056895.1. NCBI lineage: Bacteria > Bacillati > Actinomycetota > Actinomycetes > Mycobacteriales > Nocardiaceae > Rhodococcus > Rhodococcus sp. IEGM 1341. The sequence continues at coordinate 91,481 of NZ_JASHKV010000009.1, forward strand.
CACGTCGCACGGCTGCGCACGGTCCGCACCAGTCGGCCGAGAAGTGCAGGACGGTCGCAGAGTCGGTCGTGGCACCCGCGTCGAGCAGGAGCGGGTACAGGTCGTCGGTCTCGGTGTCTGGCTCACGCACCGCCCGGACGGTGCCCGATCGGCTCCGGAGGAACAATCCGGTAGCGACGGCAAGGATCGCCACGACGACGAGAACTGTGATCCCTGTCACGGCTTTTCGATTTCGTTGAGGTCGATGGTCACGTTCTCGCCGGATCCTTCGACGACGATCTGCGAGCCCTCCGCATAGACGTCGGTCGGGACCAGCCCGAAGGGCAGGCTCTGACGCTCGATGGTCTTGGTGAACAGTCCGAGAATCGTGGGCTTGGCGAAATCGGGGATCGAGAAGTCCGCCTGACCCTCTGGGCCGAAATAGAAGTCCGACGCCACGATGGCGACGCCGTCACCTTCGAGCAACAGGTCGGCCTGCACGCTCACCGTTGTCTCGAGCGGGCCGACCGGAACCGTTCCGGTCAGCACGACGCCCCCGGTAGTGGTCATGCCCGACCCGCCGGAGCCGCCGGTGCCGTCCGACTTGTCGGCCGGCGGCGCGGAAACCTGCAGGTCGACGATGCCGAGGAACCGGCCGAGGTCCGTGGCCTCGATCCGTACGCGGCCGTCGAGCTCGTCCACGGGAATCGCCCGCACGTTGTTGTCGATCAAGTCGGACAACTCGATGTGCACGCCGCGGAGATTGGCCTCGATCGTCGTCGAGCCGACGTACTCGGTCGGCACGTCCTGCGCGCGGATCTCGATGTTCTGGTAGCGCCCGTCCGCGGCCTGGGTGAGGAACGGGAAACCGTGCACGATCACCTGAGGGTCCGAGGTGAGCTCACCGCCGGCGCGGATCGCGCGGGAGACTCGATACTCCGAGTAGGCCGCAGCGCCGAAATCCACCACGAGGGTGAGGGCCAGCAGGCTGGCGAGTCCGATGAGAAGTGTGCGCACGGGTCCATTGTGACCGACGAATCGCGCACTGCCCTCTTCGGCCGGTTGTACGGACAAGCTAGTCTGTGTCCTTGACGATCACTCAAGTCCAGCCTGGACTGGACCGGCCAGCAGTAAGAATGGAGACGCAGTGGAGCTCCTACTACTGACCTCCGATCCCAATCCGGAGGGCGTTCTGCCGTCCCTCGCTCTCCTGGCGCATCACGTACGCCCGGTACCCACCGAGGTGTCCTCGCTTCTCGAAGCCGGCTCGGCGGACATCGCGCTGGTCGACGCTCGTACGGACCTGGCCGCCGCTCGTGGTCTGTGTCGCCTGTTGGGAAGTACCGGATCGGCCATCCCCGTCGTCGCGGTGCTCACCGAGGGTGGGCTCGTCGCGGTGAATTCCGACTGGGGTCTCGACGACATCCTGCTCCCCGGTACCGGCCCCGCAGAGCTCGACGCCCGGCTGCGGTTGCTGGTCGGCCGTAGTGGAGGAGTTGCCAGCCCGGAGACCTCCGGCAAGATCACGCTCGGCGAACTGGTCATCGACGAAGGTACCTACACCGCTCGGCTGCGAGGTCGTCCGCTCGACCTCACGTACAAGGAATTCGAGCTGCTGAAGTACCTGGCTCAGCACGCGGGGCGGGTCTTCACTCGCGCCCAGCTCCTGCAGGAGGTGTGGGGCTACGACTTCTTCGGTGGCACGCGCACCGTCGACGTCCATGTTCGACGCCTGCGCGCCAAGCTGGGCACCGAGTACGAGTCGCTCATCGGAACGGTACGCAACGTGGGATACAAGGCCGTTCGACCCGCACGCAATGCCAAGGGCGGACCGGTGGTCTCGGACGCTGCCGGCGGAGATTCCGACGATGCGGATTTCGAGTTCGAGCAAGAGAGTACTCTCTCGTAGATGAATTCGGATCCTGCGTTCGACGTCCACCCCATCGACGGCGACGCACCGTCTTCGCGCGTTTCCTACGAGATTCATCAGATCCTCTCCCGTGCAACGGAAGTCGATGGCACTGCGCCCTTGTCGGAGCAGGCTGTGAAGGCTGTCGACCGAGGTGACGACGTCGTTCGTCTGGTCTCCACCGAGGGTGATCGTGTCGTCGGCTACGTCGGAATCGCCGACGGGATGGCCGAGGCCGTCGTCGATCCTCCGTTCCGCGGTCACGGAGTGGGACGCGAATTGGTTTCTCGCGCACTCGAATTCGGCTCCGGTACCCGTATCTGGGCGCACGGCAACCTGCCGGCGGCGCAGTCGGTCGCGGCGCGGCTCGGGTTGCAGGTGGTTCGCGAGCTGCTGCAGATGCGTCGCGCGTCCGCACACCCTGATCTTCCAGATGTGGTTGTGCCGGAAGGTATTTCGCTTCGAACGTATCGTGGGCATCAGGACGATGCCGAGCTGCTGCGGGTCAACAATGCGGCCTTCTCCTGGCACCCCGAACAGGGTGGCTGGACCGATCGCGACATCGCCGCACGACGAGACGAATCGTGGTTCGACCCGGCCGGACTGTTCCTGGCTTTCGAGGAGGGCAGCGACCGCCTCCTCGGCTTCCACTGGACCAAGGTTCATCCGGCCGAAGGCTCGGAACCCGCCATCGGCGAGGTGTACGTCGTCGGAATCGACCCCCAGTCGCAGGGGCGCGGCCTCGGCCGGGTGCTCACGCTGGCCGGCCTGCACTATCTGCATAGCAGAGAACTCGGCCAGATCATGCTGTACGTCGAGGCCGACAACACCGCTGCCGTGCACACCTACAGCAAGCTGGGCTTCGAGAACTACCACGTGGATGCCGCATACGCTCGCAGCGTCTGAACGGACATTTCAGGCTGCGGTGTTCATCTTCCGTTCACCCACGCGGGGGTAAACGTCTACCACCTGCCCTTACCTTTCTCCATGGGTGGCAACCTACGCCGCCTGGTGCGAGGTTCTCTTCTGGAGCCGGCACCCACACAGTCACAGCGCGGCCGATCAGGTCCGAGCGGTGGACACGGCCCAAGATTCCTCGGAGGAAACAGGTGAACCTCAAGCGCAACGGTGCTCTCATGAGCGCAGTGGCCATCAGTGCCATGTTGCTGACCGCATGCGGTAGCGACGCGAACGTCGAGACCGTCGGCGCGGGCGATTCTTCCGCCTCGTGCGAGGGCAAGTCTCCGCTCACGGGCGAAGGATCGTCTGCTCAGCAGAACGCGATGTCCAACTTCACCTCGGTCTACTCGAGCGTCTGCTCCGGCAAGTCCGTCGAGTACACCACCAGTGGCTCGGGCAACGGTCGTACGCAGTTCGTCGCCGGTCTGGTCGACTTCGCCGGCTCCGACTCCGCGATCAAGGACGAGCAGGCAGCCGAGGCGGCCACCCGCTGCGACAGCAACCCGGCATGGAACCTGCCGCTGGTCTTCGGGCCCGTCGCAGTGGCCTACAACCTCGACGGCGTCGACAGCCTGGTGCTCACGCCCGATGTCACCGCACGGATGTTCACCGGCCAGATCACCACCTGGAACGATCCCGCGATCGCCGCCCTCAACGAAGGCGTCGACCTGCCGTCCACCCCGGTCACCCCGGTCTACCGCTCCGATTCCTCGGGCACCAGCGACAACTTCCAGCGCTTCCTGTCCGACGCTGCTCCGGAGGCCTGGACCCTCGATCACAGCTCCGACTGGGCCGGCGGCGTCGGCGAAGGTGCCAACGGCTCCTCGGGCGTCGCCCAGGCCGTGTCCGGGACTCCCGGCTCGATCACGTACGTCGAGTTCGGCTTCGTCGAGCAGGAAGGCCTCAGCGCCGCGAACATCGACTTCGGCAGTGGCCCGGTCGAGCTGAGCACCGAGAGTGCTGCCGCTGCCATCGACGCCGTGACCTTCTCCGGTGAGGGCAACGACCTGGTGCTCGACCTCGACACGCTGTACGCCAGCAACGAGGCCGACACCTACCCGTTGGTGCTCGCCACCTACGAGATCGTCTGCTCGGCGGGCTACGACGCCGACACCTCGGCAGCAGTCAAGTCGTTCCTGCTCAGCGCCGCGAACGAGGGCCAGCAGGGCCTCGAGGAAGCCGGCTACGTGCCGCTGCCGGACCGCTTCAAGGAGCGTCTGATCACCGCTATCGAAGCAATCGCCTGATTAAATGAGACGTAGTCCTGCTTCGGCTCGCGGCATCGCGAGCCGAAGCAGGACCGTCCTCGACCTCCACACGAGACAGTGAGCGGTATGAGCGACACCCACTCGATGACCGGCGTCCCCTCCGCGGCTTCTGTGCCCTCCGCGGGTGCCGCGCACAAACCGGAAGAACCACAATTGTCAGACAAGAAAAAATCGGGGACCGTCACACGTCCCGGTGACAGGATCTTCTCCGGCCTCGCCACGGGCTCGGGCATCTTCATCATCGCGCTGATCGCCGCCGTGGGTATCTTCCTGGTCTGGCGTGCGATCCCCTCACTGTCGAACAACACGGTCAACTTTCTGACCTACAACGGTGCCTGGGACACGTCGAACACCTCGGCCATGGTGTTCGGTGTTCTCGATCTGTTCCTGGTCACCGTCACGGTGTCCCTGTTCGCGCTGGTCCTCGCGATGCCTGTCGCCCTCGGCATCGCCATCTATCTGACGAACTACGCGCCCAAGCGAGTGGCGGGACCGCTCGGTTACGTCATCGACCTGCTGGCCGCAGTCCCGTCGATCGTCTTCGGACTGTGGGGCCTGTACGTCCTCGCGCCGGTGATCAGCCCGTTCGCCGAGTGGCTCAACACCAACCTGGGTTGGTTCCCACTCTTCGGTACCGGGTCGGTCTCCATTGCTGGCGGCGGCACCATCTTCACCGGCGGCATCGTGCTCGCCGTCATGATCCTGCCGATCATCGCTGCCGTGACCCGCGAGGTGTTCATGCAGACGCCGAAGGGTCAGATCGAAGCCGCTCTCGCACTCGGGGCCACCCGCTGGGAGGTCGTGCGAACCACGGTCATTCCGTTCGGAAAATCCGGTTACGTCAGCGGCTCCATGCTCGGCCTCGGTCGCGCACTCGGTGAGACCATCGCGCTCTACATCATCATTCGCAGCACCCAGTCGACGTTCGGCGGAACCTTGTTCGACGGCGGTTCCACATTCGCGACCAAGATCGCGCTGGCCGCGGGCGAGTTCAACAACCCGCTCCAAGCCGGTGCCTACATCGCCGCAGGTCTGGTGCTCTTCATCCTGACGTTCGTCGTCAACGCCGGTGCTCGCGCCGCCATCGCCGGAAAGAAGGACTGACCCATGACCGCAACCATGGACAAGCCCGTCAAGGAACCCACGTTCCAGGGCGTCAGCGCTCGCCGGAAGGCGTCCAACCTCTCGGCGACGATCCTCGTCAGCCTCTCGGTGCTGGTGGCACTCGTCCCACTGATCTGGGTGCTCTACACGGTGATCTCTCGTGGACTGTCCGCGGTGGTCTCACCCACGTGGTGGCAGAACTCGCAGGCCGGCGTCACCCAGTTCATCGCAGGTGGCGGTGCGTACCACGCCATCGTCGGAACGCTCCTGCAAGGACTGTTCTGCGCCGCCATCTCCATCCCGATCGGCATCTTCGTCGCCATCTACCTCGTCGAATACGGCGTGGGCACGCGACTGGCCCGAGTCACCACCTTCATGGTCGACATCCTCACCGGTGTGCCGTCCATCGTCGCGGCCCTGTTCATCTACGCGCTGTGGATCGCCACCTTCGGGTTCCAGCGCTCCGGCCTGGCCGTGGCCTTCGCCCTCGTGCTGCTGATGATCCCTGTGATCGTGCGCTCGGCCGAGGAAATGCTGCGCATCGTCCCTCAGGATCTGCGCGAGGCGTCCTACGCGCTCGGCGTGCCGAAGTGGAAGACCATCGCCAAGATCGTCATCCCCACGGCGCTGTCCGGCATCGTCACCGGCATCATGCTCGCCCTGGCCCGCGTGATGGGTGAGACGGCACCCGTGCTGATCCTGGTGGGATCTGCCACCGCCATCAACTTCAACATTTTCGAGGGGCCGCAGACGTCTCTGCCGCTCATGATGGTCGACCTGCAGAAAGCAGGAACCGGCGTGCTCACCGCTGAGCGCATGTGGGGAGCAGCCCTGACGCTGATCCTGATCGTCGCAATACTCAACATCGGCGCGAAGTTGGTCTCGAAGTTCTTCTCGCCCAAGAACTTCTGACCCACCCGACTCCAGCGAATCCTAAGGAACGAAGAACATGGCAAAGCGTCTCGATCTCAAGGACGTCAACATCTACTACGGCAAGTTCCATGCCGTCTCCGACGTCACTCTGGCCGTACCGCCGCGCAGCGTCACCGCGTTCATCGGACCGTCCGGCTGCGGTAAGTCGACCGTCCTGCGTTCGCTCAACCGCATGCACGAGGTGACCCCCGGCGCCCGCGTCGAAGGCTCGGTGCTGCTCGACGGCGAGGACATCTACGGCAGTGGCGTCGACCCGGTGGGTGTGCGCCGCACCATCGGCATGGTCTTCCAGCGCCCCAACCCCTTCCCGACGATGTCGATCCGCGACAACGTCGTCGCCGGCCTGAAGTTGCAGGGCGGCCGCGGCAAGAAGGAACTCGACGAGATCGCCGAGCGCTCGCTCAAGGGTGCCAACCTCTGGAACGAGGTCAAGGACCGCCTCGACAAGCCCGGTGGCGGCCTCTCCGGCGGACAGCAGCAGCGTCTGTGCATCGCTCGTGCTATCGCAGTCTCGCCCGACGTTCTGCTGATGGACGAGCCGTGCTCGGCTCTCGACCCCATCTCCACTCTCGCCATCGAGGACCTGATCCAGGAACTCAAGCAGGACTTCACGATCGTGATCGTCACGCACAACATGCAGCAGGCCGCACGGGTCAGCGATCAGACCGGCTTCTTCAACCTCGAGGCGACCGGCAAGCCCGGCAAGCTCATCGAGATCGACGACACCGAGAAGATCTTCTCCAATCCGACGCAGAAGGCCACCGAGGACTACATCTCCGGCCGCTTCGGATAACCACACACGAACGCGAGAACCCCCGTCGAGCGAAAGCTCGGCGGGGTTCTTTCGTTCGTGTCTGCGCTCGGTGATTCGATGCGGCTGGTGACTCCTCAACGAAAGCCGAGTAGCGCTGCAGCGCAGCGCCACTCGGTATCGGCGAGGGTGGGTACTACGAAGTGGGGATGTTGTTGTGGCTCAGGTCGACGGGTAGCTCACCGGTCACCAGGAAGATCACTCGACGGCCGACCTCGACAGCGTGATCGGCGAAGCGCTCGTAGAAGCGGCCGAGCAGAGTCACGTCCACCGCAGCAGCGACGCCGTGGCTCCACTCGCGGTCCATCAGCACCGTGAAGAGGTGACGGTGCAGATCGTCCATCGCCTCGTCCTCCTCCTGCAGCTTCGCAGCGCGCTCGGGATCGCGGGTCTCGAGGACCTCACGGGCCGAAGCCCCGATCTGAACGGCGAGGCGACCCATCTCGGCGAAGTACCCGTTGACGACCTCGGGGAGAGCATGGTTCGGGTGCCTGCGACGAGTGATCTTGGCGACGTGCAGTGCGAGTGCGCCCATGCGATCGATGTCGGCGACGATCTGGATGCCGGCCACCACCGAGCGGAGGTCGCCTGCGACCGGAGCCTGCAGGGCGAGAAGGGTGAAGGCCTTCTCCTCGCACACCGCACTGAGCTCGGTGATCCTGTCGTGTTCGGAAATGACCTGCTCGGCGAGTACCAGGTCTGCTTGAAGGAGGGACTGCGTGGCTTTTTCCATGGCCGCACCAGCCAGGCTCGCCATCTCTCCGAGGAGATCGGCAAGCTCGTTCATCTGTTCGTTGTAGGCGACGCGCATGAGCGAAGTTTAGTGGGTCACACCGACCAGTTCCCTGTCCCGAGGGTTAACGGAGCATGAATGAACTCAGGCGCACGTGTCGTCGGCGGCGTTGGTGTACGAGAGATCCTCCGGAAGGGGCGCACTCTGGGTGGTGCCCTCGACCTGAGTGGGATCGATTTGGGTGCCGAATGCCGTCGGAAACTGGGTGTATCCGGGATAGTTCGAGCCGAGCACCACCTCGACGACGTTGTTCAGGCTCGGTGCAAGCTCGATGGCCGCGCCGGGTATCGCCGACGCGACGGTCGCCGCAGCAGCCTCCTGATCCTGGGAGTAGCGCACCACGGTCTGGGCCGCGGTGCCCGAGAAGTTGCCGACCGTCAGGATCTGGAAGCCGTAGACCGCGAGTTCGTCGGATGCCGTCTGAGCCATCCCGGCGATGTCGGATGCGTTGGACACCTGCAGGGAGACAGTTGCTGGATCGACGGCCAACAGCGGCGCGTCGGGTACGGCGGCAGGTGCGGGCTCTTCGGGTGTCACCGGCTCCGCGCGTTCCTCACCGGGCAACGGAGCGTCGTCGATGATGGCCTGGAAGATCGCACCGATCGCGTCGTCGTTGGGGATCTCGTTGCCGTAGTCGTTGGTGCCGGTGGTGGGAATGGTCAGGAAGGTCACCGCACCGGCGTCCACGTTCTGCAGCGAGCGCCCCAGCGTCACCAGGTCCTGAGTCTTGACGTTCTCCACGAAGGTGTCCGAGGTGAACGCGTTGACGAATCCGTTGAGCTTGCCGGGATCGAGCAGCACGTTGTTCGAGAGCGCGGACCTCAGAAGCGACGACAGGAAACGCTGCTGTCGCTTGATGCGGCCGTAGTCGCCGTTGCCCTCGGACTCGACGTTGCGCGCTCGAACGTAGTTCAGTGCGGTGCGGCCGTCGATGCGCTGTGTTCCGACGTTGGGGAGGACGTCACCCAATTCGTAATCGATCAGCGGCTGCGCGGTGCAGACCTCGACACCACCGACCTCGTCGACCATGGACTCGAATCCGGCGAAGTCCATCCCGACGAAGTGTCCGATACGCAGGCCCGAGATCTTCTGGATGGTCTTGACCAGACATTTGGGGCCGCCGAGAGCATACGTGGCGTTGAGCTTGTCGCCGTATGCCTCGGGGAACATCTCTCCGGTGTAGGTATTGGTGTCGTTGTCGAACGCCTCGCATTCCGGCCGCGTCACATCGAGATCACGGGGAAACGAGACGGCGACGACGCGGCTGCGGTCGGCCGGGATGTTGACGAGCATGACCGTGTCCGAACGGGCTCCCTCGGCGTCGGCGACGGTGCCGGCACCCACCTCGCCGCTGGCCCCGGTGCGGGTGTCGGTGCCCACGATCAGATACGTCTCGTCGCCGTATTGGCCTTCGGCGTCGACGACGTCGGTCGAATCGGGATCGAGGGCGGCGACCTGGAGAAATCCCTGATCGGTGTTGCGGAGGTATCCCCACACCACTCCGGTCAAGGCCACCGCCAGAATCGCGACGAGGGAGACCAGGCTTCGGCCGATCATCCGGACTCGACGGCGTCGGCGCACCCGGCTCATGGCCAACCGTGTCAGGGCCGGGCGATCCGTTGCGGGCGCACCCACCGGTTCCGGTGCCGCGTGCGGCGGCGGAGTCGGCGGCACTGCTCGGGCAGGTGGGGGAGTGGAATCGGTGATGGGGGCGATGACCTCGGTCGGCTCTTCGACCTCGGGACGGTCGTCCGGCGCCCGCCGAGTCGATCCCGAGCGCGACATCTTGTCCACCAACTCGGCGACCGAGACGGTGTCGGCGTTACGCGGCGATCGTTTGCCGAGTCTGCCGCTGTCCTCGGGCTGAGGCGGTTGCTCCTCGTCCGGTGTTGCGGGGCCTTCGGAGTGAGGTGGGCGCTGCCCCGACCGTCCGATTGCGCCGGTTTGTCTGATTGAGGACAGCGGGCGCTCCCATGGGGCGCGACCCTCGGGCACCGACGGGCCCGACTCTCGATCGTCTCCCACGAATTCGAACCTGGCCTTCCATCACACGCACGCGCCGCCTGCTCGGCAATCCCAGCCATAGTACTGACTCGAGCGGCAGGGTCCACTCGAGCGAGGTGGGCGGCTGGTCAGGTGCGAATCAGCCGCCGGAATGCATCAGGTCGGCACCGGCGGGGACGCAGACGTCCTCGGGATCGTCGAGCCAACCGTCGGGCAGCGACACCGCGCCCGGTGAGCCCTGTCGACCACGGGGGCCTTCGGCGTCCTTGGGAAACGGAACGGTCGGATCGAGTTGCGCCAGAAGGTCGTCCAGCTCGGTCAGGGTCGAGACCAATGCCATCGAGACCCGGAGGTCGGATCCGGCCGGGAATCCGCGCAGGTACCAGGAGACGTGCTTGCGTAGTTCTCGCAGGCCCTTCTTCTCGCCGTGATGCTGGGCAAGCAACTCGGCATGCCGAGCGATGATGGTGGCCACCTCGCCGAGGGTGGGTGGAGTGGGTTCGGGCCGACCGTTGAGGCGGGCGCTGAGTTCGGCGAACAGCCAGGGCCGACCGAGGCAACCCCGCCCGACGACGACGCCGTCGCACCCGGTCTCCGCCATCATGCGGACCGCGTCGGACGCGGAGAAGATGTCGCCGTTGCCCAGGACCGGGATGCCGGAGACATGTTCCTTGAGTCGAGCGATCTCGTTCCAGTCGGCGGTTCCGGAGTAACGCTGCGAGGCGGTTCGGGCGTGCAGAGCCACCGCCGCTGCGCCCTCGCCTGCGGCGATCCGTCCTGCATCGAGATGAGTGTGGTGGTTCTCGTCGATGCCGACGCGGAACTTGACGGTGACGGGAATGTGGGTGCCCTCGGTTGCCTTGACGGCAGCAGCGACTATGCGGCCGAACAGGTTTCGCTTGTAGGGCAGTGCGGCACCACCGCCTTTTCGGGTGACCTTCGGAACCGGGCAGCCGAAGTTCATGTCTATGTGGTCGGCCAGATCGTCGTCGACGATCATCTTCGCGGCGGCGTACGTGGTGTCCGGATCGACGGTGTAGAGCTGCAGCGACCGTGGAGTTTCGGTGGGGCCGAACGTCGTCATGTGCATCGTGGCCGGCTGCCGTTCGACGAGCGCTCGCGCTGTGACCATCTCGCAGACGTACAGACCCGAGGTGCTACCGGCCCGCTTCAACTCCTGCTCCCGGCACAGGGTGCGGAACGCCACGTTGGTGACGCCGGCCATCGGTGCGAGGACAACGGGGCTGCGCAACTCCAGCGAGCCGATCTGCAGTGTCATGAGGGAAGCCTTTGGAACGGAGGGAACGTGATCATGGTGACATCGGTGGGCCGGGGACAGCGGTCGGAAGACAGAAGCCGGAAAACAGTGGTGCCCGGCACCGAAGTCGGTACCGGGCACACCAGCCGATCTGAGCTTACGACGCGCGTGCTTCGGCCTTCGCGCGTTCGCGGGCGAGGGAGCGATCGCGCATTTCCTCGAACTTGGTGGCCTGCCGCTCGAGGTCTTCGAGGAACGCGGCGAGTTCTTCGCGCTTGTTCTCCCCGCGTGCGGTGAAGTCGTTGCGCTCGAAGACGCTCCACTTGCGCAGGACCGGCCAGACGACGTCCTCGAGGTGCTGACGCAGGTCGTAGATGCCGTGCTTGGCCATCAGCACACCGTTGCGGCGGAAGTTCGGCATCCCGGCACCGGGCATGACGAAGTTCGTCACGATGTCGGAGATCGCGTCGAGGGTCTGGTCGGGAGCGATGTCCATCGCTGCGCCGGTGATGTTTCGGTAGAAGATCATGTGCAGGTTCTCGTCGGCGGCGATGCGCTGGAGCATCCGGTCGGCGATCGGATCGTCGCAGACCTTGCCGGTGTTGCGGTGTGAGACGCGGGTGGCGAGTTCCTGGAAGGTCACGTAGGCGACCGAGTGCAGCAGACCCGTCTGTGATCCTGCCGGTGAGGCGAACCCGTTGGTCATGTGGATCATGCGGGCTTCTTCGAGGGCGACGGGATCGACGCCGCGGGTGACGACGAGGTAGTCGCGCATGACGATGCCGTGGCGGTTCTCCTCGGCGGTCCAGCGGCCGACCCAGGTTCCCCAGGCACCGTCCTGGGAGAAGTTCTCGGCGATCTCACGGTGGTAGGACGGCAGGTTGTCCTCGGTGAGCAGGTTGGTGATCATCGCGGCCTGTGCGACGTCGGAGAGTTTGGACTGCTCCGGGTCGTAGTCCTGGCCGCCGAGTGCGGCGAAGTTGCGACCTTCGTCCCACGGGACGTAGTCGTGAGGGTGCCACTCCCGCGCCATCGAGATGTGACGGTTCACATTGTCCTCGGCAGTGGGCACCAGCTCTTGCAGAAGCTCGAGCTGTGTCAGATCCCTCGCCATTAGATCGCCTCCATAGATTGCGTACGACCGGTCCAGCTTACGGCACCGTAGGTTCGGTGTGAACCGTGTCGAGCCTGTTCACTTGCTGTTCCGGCGGTCGTGATGTTCGGTGTCGATCGACGCGATGTGCCCCCGGAGCGTCGATCCTCCGACCGGCTTCCGCGAGTTCACGACCGCTGCAGTTCCCCCTGCACGTCGCTCGGCCTCGGCCGATCGTTACGTCCGAGTGTACGTTCCGGACAGGTGTGATCACTGTTACCAGGACGGTGTGTGGTGTCCCCAGTAGGACTCGAACCTACGACCTGCGGATTAAAAGTCAGAACGAGTCCGTGACACCTGATGACGGTGAAACCCAGTGAGTGACAGTCAGTCCTGTTCGACGGACCTCCGTGCCATCGGTTGGTGACGGCTGGTTGCGTGGTCACACGGTTCCTCTGTGACCACTTCGAAGCCACCGAACGATGGCACGAAAATGCCCCCCTCCACTGGTGGGAGGGGGGCATGCAATTGAAGGGTGCGTCAGACGAGTTGGCAGTCCGTTTTCGACACACCCTCTGTCGAGGTGGCGTCTGTCGAGGCCTGTACAGCGTCGATATTCACCGAGACCGTCAGGCCGACCGTTCCCGCCATGTTGATCAGGTTGTCGACCGAGAATCGATCGATTTTGCCTGTCTTCAGATCTGATATCCGGGGCTGGGTTACTCCCAGGTTTCTTGCTGCGACCGTCTGCGACCAGCCGAACTCGTCGATGCGCTCTTTGATCTTGATCATCAGAGCGGAGCGCACCTTGAGGTTCTCGGCTTCGGCCGGCGTATCGGACAACGCGTCCCACACACTTGCGAACCTCTGTGATTCCGACATCGTTTGTACTCTCCTCATCACTGTCCCGAACCCAAGGTCTCCAGCGCGATCTTGTATCGCGCCTGACCGATCTTGATGTCCTTCTGGGATGTCTGGTTCGTCTTCTTCTGAAACGCATGAAGAACAACGATTGTGTCGCCAACCTTGGTGACATAGAACACTCGGAACCAACCATCGTTGGCGTCGATGACCAACTCTTGGCAACCTTGACCTACTGTGCCCATGGGCTTGGCCCCGACGGGTCTACCGCCTCGTTGCAGTAGATCGATTTGATAGCCCGCTTGCTGGCGTGCTTCGTCCGGGAAGTCCCTCAGGTCATCGAGGGCCTTGCCGATGAAGTCGACCTCTTTCACGTATCCCGTCGCTTGCTCACCCTGTCACTATACAAACTTTTATATGGTCTGGGTACCGAGTTGCGTTACAGCTTGCTCACGAACATCGGGGCTGATCTGCTCTCAAAATGAGCGCGAATCCGCGTCTGATGAACGTTCACGAACTTGCCGCTGAGCTGGGTGTTGCGGTGGGGACTATTCACAATAACCGGCATACGCACCCGCTGTATTCCAAGGCGATCAAGCTCGGCCCCGCAAACTTGCCGCTGAAGTGGCGACGGACCGACGTCGACGCCTACCTCGACAGCCTCTGAAAACGATGAATCCCTACCGCAGGAGTGCCCGGTAGGGGATTCGTCGCGGAAGCGGCCGCTGGGTTGGTGCCTCGCGCGGGCCGTGACCAGGGGTTACGTCAGGGTCTTCATGACCATTCGGTGACCACTTCGGGTGATTCTGAGGCTCCCGATACTGCGTCTGACCAGGAATTACCTGGTCAAGATGGTGCCCCCAGTAGGACTCGAACCTACGACCTGCGGATTAAAAGTCCGTAGCTCTACCAACTGAGCTATAGGGGCGCGGCTCGAAAGTGTAATGGGCCGCGCGGTGCCGACGGGCAGTACCCCCGGCAGTGGTGTCGACCGGGGTCAGCGTCCGAAGCTGCTGCATCCGCTCGGCACCGGAATGCCGGCCAGTCGGTCGTCGATCCAGGCGTACGCGCCCGGGATGCCGCTGAACGCGACGATCAGGTGCTCGCCGAGATACTCCTCGAGTCTGACGTTCGCACCCTGCGCGCACCATTCGTCGTAGAGGGTCTCGGCTCCCTGTCGTGGAATCCAGAACTCCTGTTGTCCCTGGTAGATCATCGTGGGGATGGTGGGGGCGAGGTCGCCGCCGAGGCGGGTCGCGGCGATGACGCTTTCGGCGATCTCGGTGCGGTCGACGTCGGGGATGTCCGAGAGCGCCTGCGCGGGGATCGGGGCCACCAGTCCACCGGGGGCGAGCAGGCTGACGCACATGTCCTTGGCGACGGTGGCCAGTCGCAGTCCGTTGGCGTTCATCAGCGAGAACAGTTCGGGGTACTCGCGGGCCACTCCGAGCGCTGCGGACAGGAAGAGCGTCGATGCCGCAGTTCCGTTCATCGACGTCAGCAGAATCCGGTAATCGGTCGGCGGACCACCGAACGCCGCGCCGACCAGGTTGACGTCGGGAGCGTACGAGGGGGCCACTTGCGCCGCCCAACCTGTGGCGATCGCCCCACCCGAATACCCCGTGACAGCGATCGGAGACGACGCGGGCAAGCCGAGCTCGGGTAGCCGGACCATCGCTCGGAGGGCATCGAGTACCGCGTGCGCGGCCATGCGTCCGGCGGCGTACGCCTGCCGTGGCCCCTCGTGATCGGTGACGACGACGGCGTAGTTCTTGGCCAGGAAGGCCTGCACTGCCGGGATCTCCCGGGCCAACCCGCGCGGGAGCAGCCAGGACGGTGCGCACGTGTTGCCGAGTGAGTTGATGGCCATGTTGTACGCCACGACGGGCCGGCTTCCGGACCCTGTCCACGGTGCGGTCGGCACGATCACGGTGGTGGCCGCAGCAACGGGCCGGTCCTTGGAGTCGTTGGTACGAAACAGGATCTGAGTCGACGTGACCGGCGTGAACAGCGGCCCGACGGTCACCTGTCGGGTTGCCAGCACCGACCCGGGAGGTCGTTGTTCGTAGCCTGCGGGCGGATCGAACCAGGGCTCGCCGAGTGGTGTGGGTAGGTAGAGAGCTGGATCGGCGACGGGTGCCACGAAGTTGCCCAGAGGGTCGGCGGTCGCCGTTCCGGTCGTCGAGAGCGTGAGCACGGCCACCGCGATCACCGTCGTGATGGAACGAAATGCGCAGATCGATACCTTCATGGCATTCACTCGTCTCGAATCGGCCGATCTCCCCCTGTGGTGTATTTCACAGTAAGTCAGCGCAGGCGCCAGCTCGGTCGAAGACCGTGAACGTGTCGGAAACGTTACCGAGCGGTCTTTCTCATATCGATTACCGTGCAATCGATTTGACCGAATGTGCTCGGCACCTACGACGTATTCGTTTGTTGGGCAGTAGATTTGAAATGCTAACGAGCAAGGCGAAGCAGTTGGCGCTCGAGATCCGTTACCGTGAAATGTAATTCGGTTTTTAACCGAAAGTTGTCCGTGCTCCCGGAGCGGCGTGGGCGACGCGTCGACCGTTCGGTTCGTGGGGAACGGACGGTGTCTCGGGCACCGCCGAAAGCGACTGGGTCGGCGTGTGGTTCGGCGCGGGGAGGGGCGCAGAAGTGCGGCTCGAGTGCGCACCCCCTGCAGCGCACTCGAGCCGCGCAGATCATTCCATTCGGCTTGTTTCGGTTGCCTAACCGATTTTTCTGTCGGGTGTATGTGTCGAAGCGAACCGTAGGTGAGTCGACTCGCATGTCGTTCGGGTGAAGTACTCTCTATCTGTACTACCTGCGGATACGCAGGGCGCTTGGGGCTCGGAGGCACGGAATACATGGCACAACAAGAGCGCGCACGGCGGACCCGGGCGGCCATCGTGGAGGCGGCGGCGGCGGAATTCGCCAAACGCGGATACGCAGCTGCATCCGTCAACACCATTTTGGAGGGCTCCAATGCCACCAAGGGCGCGATGTATTTCCATTTCCAGTCCAAGGAAGATCTGGCCCGGGCTGTGCTCGCTGCCGGACTGGATCGGTACGTCGCCATCACGGAGAAGTGGGCCGACACCACTGCGCATCCGTTCTACGTCATCCGCGGGATCGTGGACGACATCGCACAGAACTTCCAGAACGACGTGATCGTGCGCGCGGAGTTCCGGCTGATAGTCGAGCCGGAGTTCTACGCGGAGGTCCATTCGGGCGGCGGTCGAGTCTGGGGCGCTCAGGGGCTCGCGCAGGCCGAGCGTGCTCTGGCGATGGGTGACCTGAAGCCGGAGTTCGACGCGACCAAGTTCGTGCGAGTGCTCGCAGCGTCGATGGCGGGTCAGCGCTACATGTCGGATCTGGTGGCCGACAACGCAGATCTGCGCGAGCGGTTCGAAGAATCCGTCGAGGTCGTGCTGCTAGCGATGGCGTCGGAGCGTTGGCTCGCCGAGTTCAAACTGCACGGGTGGGATCACTACAGTGAAAACTGCGCAAAAACCGCCTCTGACCTGCCGGTTTGAGATTTACAGCGAAAGTGTCCTAAGCTATCCCAGCTCCCAACGGAACGCCGTTGAGGGTAACGTCGAAGCAGTTCGGCGGGCCCCCTTCGTCTAGCGGCCTAGGACGCCGCCCTTTCAAGGCGGTAGCGCGGGTTCGAATCCCGTAGGGGGTACGTAGGAAGAGATCGGTTTGACAACCCGGTCGGCAGTACAGCATTCTTCGTCTCGCTCTCCGCGAGGTGCGGATTTGCAGTTCGGAGAGTTTCTACGCTAGAAATAGCGCGGCAACAACAGCAAGGCCCTGTGGCGCAGTTGGTTAGCGCGCCGCCCTGTCACGGCGGAGGTCGCGGGTTCGAGTCCCGTCAGGGTCGCAACATCGATACGAGAGTATCGGCATTGCGATGGCATTCTAGTACCGGTGCCGCCCGGCCAGGTAGCTCAGTTGGTACGAGCGTCCGCCTGAAAAGCGGAAGGTCGCCGGTTCGATCCCGGCCCTGGCCACCACGGTGTGGATCGACGAGCACATGTATCGACAAGCACGATGAATGCCCCTTCCGGTACTCCGGCAGGGGCTTTTTCGCGTCCACGAGTTATTGTCGACGCGTGGACGTGATCGATCGAGCGCAGGAGGATCTGGCGCGCGGAGACAGCATCGCTGCCAGGGATCGACTGGTCGGCGCATTGGTCCGAAACCCGACATCGCCCGGCATTCTCGAATTGCTCGCGTACACGTATCTGGTACTCGGCGATCGTGCGGCGGCCGGAGCGGCATGGTTTCTCACCGACAAGTCCGACGACGATCCGACGGCGTCCGCTGCGTTCGCCGCACTGGAGAAGCAGTACAGATCGCCTCTGATGATGGCGCGGGCCCTGCCCATCCACGCGCCGTCCGATTGGTACCCCACCCGTGCTCGGATTCGGCTCGAACGGCTCGGGGCCGCGATCGAAGCCAACGGACAACAGTGGGTGCCGCCGCGAGACGTCGTCTATTTCGACGAGGACGGGCTGAACTCGGACGACTTCTACGACTCCGATCTCGATGCCGACGATGACGACTTCGCCGGTGCTCGTGCGGGGGCGAGCTACCGCACGGTGCGACAGCGAGCCATAGCGGCGACCATCGTGATCGCTATCGCCGCCACCTCGGCGTCCGTGGTCCTGGCACTCGTCTTCGGCTGACACCGGTTCACGAACGAAGCGTTCGACGCCGAGCGTAGAGTCGCGAAAGAATTTCCGGCCGACGATCGAGGGTGACGAGTTCCATGGGCACAGCGAACGGCGCGGCGTCACCGGCTCCGCGAGACGACAACTATGCCGTCAACCTCGAGCAGGCAAAGGTGTTCGCGAGAGGACTGGCCGAACACATCGAGACGTGTTCGGCCTCCATCGAACTGGCGCAGTCCAAGGCATTTCGAGCTCGCGCGGATCGCGCCGAATCCAAGGCCCGAGCATTCGAGTCCGAGGCGTCGGCGCTCAGGACCGAGCTGTACGAAATGTACCGACACATCGATGCGATGACGGCGCGCTTTCCCGAGCTGCGCAGCGATCCATCCGTTCGCGGCTGACTCCCGGGTTCGATCAGACAGCTGCGGAATCGGTGACCATACCGAAGGTCGTCTCCGCGCCTCGACGGCCGAGTGCCGAGCCCCACACCTCGTACACCGCATCGGTTGCGGAGGATCGCTCGATGTCGCGGCCCTCCGCGACGGTGATGAGTGTGCGAGAGAGCTCGAACAGACTGACCCGGTGATTTCTCGCGGTCGTGAACAGCTCGTCGATGGCGTCGGCGACGGAGCCGCCGTGGATCCCGATGAGCACGCCGGTTGCGATGTCCACGTGAGTACGAGATGCAGGCGATTCGGGCAGTCTGTCGGTCATCTTTTTCCTCGAGATGGTGTGGTCGGTGCGGATGACCGAAGCGGTTCCTGGGGTCGAACGGGCTTCACTGTCTCACACGGACATGACATTTCATACCGTCGGTTTCGCCCGCACGTGCATCCGCTCGCCCTGGGGTCCGAACAAGCTCAGAAGCTCGACCGGCCGGTCTCCGACGGCACCGAACCAGTGCGGCACACGAGTGTCGAATTCGGCTGCCTCACCGGCCTTCATCGTCAGATCGTGCTCGCCGAGAATCAGACGCAGGGTGCCGTCGAGGACGTAGAACCACTCGTACCCCTCGTGGGTTCGGGGACGCGGCTCCGAGCTCTCCGGGCGGATCAGAAGCTTGTACGCCTGCAGGCCGCCGGGACGCAGCGTCAGAGGAAGGATCGTCACATGTTCGCGAACGGTGGCCGTGGTGCGCACCCGAGGGTCCGCCACGGGAGGTGCAGTCACCAGATCGTCGAGTTTCATCTGATGGGCCCGAGCGATGGGCCACAGCAACTCGAGGCTGGGCTTGCGGTCACCGGACTCGAGCCGTGACAGTGTGCTGATCGAAATTCCCGTGGTGTCCGACAGCGACGCCAGGGTGGTGTTCTTCTCCATCCTGATGCGCTTGAGGCGGGGGCCGAGGCCTGCGATGACCTCGTCCAGACCCTTGTTCGTGTCGTCCATGACTCCATTGCAGTTTCGGCAACCCAGTTTGTCAACCCGGGAAACAGAGGCGACCGAAAACCGCCCGTGGGCGCGGCGGGCGGCACATAATCGATCGATGACGGGTCGTTCGGGGACCACATACCGCAGTGGCATGATTCGCGATGCTTACGGCAGCCCCGCATCCGAGGCATTCATGGTCGTGGCCATCGCGACCATTCTGATCACCAGGGCATACCTGGAGTTGACCCACTATCCCCAGGTAGGCGGAAAGTCGCTGCACATCGCTCATGCCCTGTACGGCGGAGCGGCGATGATGCTCGCGCTGCTGATCGGGTGGATGTTCATCGGGTTCGGCGTTCGGGTGTTCACCGTGCTGCTCGGTGGGATCGGATTCGGGTTGTTCCTCGACGAAGTCGGCAAATTCGTCACCAAGGACAACGACTATTTCTACGGACCCTCGTCGGAGATCATGTACGTCCTGGTGGTCCTGCTGTTGGTGTTCAGCAGGATCGTCCGGGAGTTCCGCCGGCCCTCGGTCGACGAATCGCTGGCCAATGCGGCTGCGATCGCCGCCGACGGCGTCGCGCACGGACTGCCCAAGCATCGGCGCGACTGGGCGCTACGAATGCTCGCGCGCGCCGAGGCCGAGGGGGCCGACGCGGACACCGTGGCCGGGATCAGACTGTTGCTCGGTCGCTGTCGTTCGTCGACGTCGCGGACCCACTCGCTGTGGAACTTCGTTCCTCGGCTGATCCCCGCCTTCTTCACCAGCCCCCGGTGGATTCCCGTCGTCGGCTGGGGACTGGTTCTGCTCTCCGGGGCCGGAGTGGTGTTCGGAATCGTCGAACTCGTGATCGGCGACCTGGACATCGATCGGCGCGACCTGACGATCGACATCGACGGCATGGGAATTGCCAGCGGGATCCTGTTCGTCAGTGCCTGTCTCACCTTCGCCACGGCGCTGCCGGCGATGCTGCGGTTACGCCCGGAAGGCCCGCTCTGGCCTCTGCGCATCCTCCGCGTGTCCGCGTTGATATTCACTCTTCTCAACGCCCTCGTGGACTTCGCTCAGGAAGGATTTGCCGCGCTGTTCAACGTTGCGATCGGATTGTTCGCGCTTGCAGTCATTTCGCATCGCATCACGGTCCGTACCGCCGAGATCGCCGACGTCACGGCCGAATCTGCTGCATCGCAGGTGGTTCGAGACTCCGATCGCTCTCGAATCGTCGAACCAGGCCGCTGAGCGGATCGACGAACTCGATCGAACGGGCCAACAGGCGGAGGGGGTCGGAGTAATCGTCGTCGGCGACATCGCGGAACGCCGGGTAGAAATTGTCGCCGACGATCGGAATTCCCAACGAGCACATGTGAACTCGAAGTTGGTGGGTCTTTCCGGTTCGCGGATGCAATCGGTACAGGCCGTGGGTTCCGCGCGTGTCGACGAGTTCCACGAAAGTGTCCGCGTTGGGCTCGCCGGGTACCTCACGAGCCTGAAGGACGCCGCGTTCCTTGATGATTCGGCTGCGTACGGTCAGCGGAAAGTCCAGGTCCTGGGCGAGTGGGGCGATGGCGTCGTACTGCTTGGTGATCGCGCGTTGAGCGAACAACTCCTGGTACGGCCGCCGAGCCTGCTGCCTGACGGTGAACACCAGAACACCGGCGGTGAGTCGGTCCAGGCGATGCGCCGGACTCAGTTCGGGCAGGTCGAATCGGCGTCGGAGCAGGACGAGGGCAGATCGCGCGACGTAGGCGCCGCGTGGGGTGGTGGCCAGGAAGTGCGGCTTGTCGACGACGAGCAGGTTCTCGTCCTGATGGACAACGTCGAGGGAGAACGGCACCGTCGGCTCCACGGGTGGATCGCGGTAGAGATAGATGTCCGATCGCGGTCTCGCGACCGTCGTCGAGTCGATGGGTACGCCTGCCGCGTCGACGATCTCGCCGCCGGCGACCTTCTCGGTCAGCCTCGCTGCGTCCTGGGGGAACCGGGCGCGCAGATGCTCGAGCACGGTCACCCCGGTTGCACTGTCCGGCATTCGCACCCGGGTGGGGTCGAGACCGTCGCGCAACGGCAGGGGAGCGGCGGGCATGCATCGACTCTAACCGCTCGAGCATGGAAACACCCCGGTCGGAAATTCCGACCGGGGTGTGGACTGCGGTAGAACCTTTCGGGTCCGACTCAGATGGTGACGACCATCTTGCCGGTGTTCTCACCCTTCATCAGTCCGATGAACGCAGAGGGAGCGTTCTCCAGACCGTCGACGACTGTCTCGTCGAATTCGATTGCGCCACTGTCCAACCACTGGGTCATCTTCGTGCGGAATTCCTCCGTGAGGTGCGCGTAGGAGCCGACGATGAAACCCTTGAGCGTCAGTTCCTTGCCGATGGCCAGCGCGAGATTGCGCGGCGCGGGCGTCGGCTCGGTGGAGTTGTACTGAGCGATGGCTCCGCACATGGCAATTCGGCCGTACTTGTTCATCGAACCGATGGCAGCTTCGAGATGCTCGCCGCCGACGTTGTCGAAGTACACATCGATGCCGTCCGGTGCCGCCTTGCGGAGCTGCTCGGCGACCGGGCCGTCGTGGTAGTCGAATGCCGCGTCGAAACCGAGCTCGAGCAAGCGAGCCACCTTGGCGGGGGAGCCCGCACTGCCGATGACCCGAGATGCGCCGAGCGCCTTGGCGATCTGGCCGACGAGCGATCCGACGGCACCGGCTGCGCCGGACACGAACACGACGTCGCCTTCCTTGAACGACGCGACCTCGGTCAGGCCTGCGTACGCCGTCGTGCCGGTCATTCCGAGTGCGCTGAGGTATGCCGAGGCCTTCGCGGCGCCGAGGTCGACCTTGCTTGCGCCCTTCGCCGGGACGACGGCGAGATCGCGCCAGCCCTTGCCGTGCAGAACGGCGTCGCCGACAGCGAAGCCCTCGGCCTTGGACTCGACGACCTCGCCGACAGCGCCGCCGTCGAGCGGAGCGTCGAGCTGGAACGGCGGGACGTAGGACTTGACGTCGTTCATCCGGCCGCGCATGTACGGATCGACCGACATCACGATGTTGCGGACGAGGATCTGCCCGTCGGCGAGTTCGGGAAGGTCTACGGCCTCCGCGCGAAAGTTGTCCTCCGTCGGCCAGCCTTGTGGGCGGGACGCGAGGTGAATTTCGTGTGCTTTCATGGTGTCTCCCTACTCGTCTTCGGTGACCGTGACGGTGACGTCGATGTTGCCGCGGGTGGCGTTGGAGTACGGGCACACCTGGTGGGCCTTGTCGGCCAATGCCTGTGCGTTCTCGCGGCTCAGGTTCGGCAGCGTCACTTCGAGGGTGACGGCGAGCTGGAAGCCGCCTGCGTCGTTGGGGCCGATGTCGACACGAGCGCCGACGGCCGAATCGGTGACGTCGGCCTTGTCCTGACGTGCCACCATCTGCAGTGCGGAGTGGAAGCATGCGGCGTAGCCGGCGGCGAAGAGCTGCTCGGGGTTGGTGCCGTTGCCGCTGCCGCCCATGGCCTCGGGGATGGCGAGATCGAGATCGAGCCGTCCGTCGGACGTGCGGGCGTGGCCGTTTCGGCCTTCACCGGTGGCCAGTGCCTCGGCGGTGTAGATCGTCTTCATGATGCTCCTTCTGTCTTGCCGGAATCGGTGTGATGCAGAGCGCTCGTCAATGCGTCGAGCGACTCCTTGAGTTTGACGAGATCGTCGACGTTCATGCCGGTCTTCTCGGCGAGCTTGCGTGGAATGTCGAGTGCCTTCGTGCGCATGGCACTTCCGGTCTCGGTCAGGTGGATCTCGACGCGACGTTCGTCGGTGCTCAGGCGTCGGCGCTCGATGAATCCGAGACCTTCGAGCCGCTTGAGCATCGGCGACAGAGTGCCGGTGTCGAGATCGAGTTCGGCGCAGATGTCCTTGACGCCGCGCCCGTCCTTCTCCCACAGCACCAGCAGTACGAGGTACTGCGGGTACGTGACTCCGAGTTCGTCGAGCATCGGGCGGTACACCGCGGTGGTAGCCCGCGAAGCGGAATACAACGCGAAGCACACCTGACGGTCGAGTGCGAGTTCGTTGGTCACTCCAAGAACAGTAGTGCACGGTTGAGTTGTGCGCAACCTACCTGTCCGATGTGATCGGAACCTCGTAGCCTGCTACGAGGTTCCGCGCACGTCGGGGTCAGCTCTGCAGAGCGTTCTTCAGACCGTCGAGCACGATGGTTGCCGCCGTCGGACCTGCGTTGAGGTACCACGGGTCGTCGTCGACTCGGACGATGTGGTTCTCGGTTGCCGCGCTCATTCCGGTCCACAGCGGGTTGGTGGTGTACGACGCGGCGCTCGAATCGGCTTCGGCGTCCTGGCTGGAGACGAACACCCAGTCCGCGTTCGCCAGTTGGATTTCTTCCTCGCTGAAGTCCTGCGAGGTCTTGTCGAACTGCTGGCTTTCCGGTCGGGCCAGTCCGGCGTCCCAGGCGATGTAGCCCGCGAACGACGGGATGCCGAACACGCGTGCCCGGTCGGCGGTGAAGCGGACGAACGAGACCGTGGGCGCGCCACCGCTCGCGAACGAATCTCCCAGTGCCGCAGCATCGGAGGTGAAGGTGTCGACGAAGCTCTGTGCCTGCTCGGTACGGCCCAACGCGTCGGCGAGAAGCAGGAAGTCCTGTTTCCAGTTCACTCCGGTGCCCTCGGTGAGTACGGTCGGCGCGATGGTCGACAGCGTCGAGTAGATGTCCTCGGAGCCGGCCTCGTTCGCCAGGATGAGATCCGGTTCGATGGCGGCGATGGCCTCGATGTCGACCTCCTGCCGGTTGCCGACGTCGACGAACCGGTCCATCCGGTCCGCGTACTGCGGGAACGAGAAGCTGATGTAGTCCGGGACCAGAGCGGCACCGTCTCCGTAGGCGACTCCGGTGGGTACGACGCCCAGAGTGAGGGCCGCGTCGAGCTGACCGGTGGCGATGACGACGATCTTCTTCGGTTCGGCGGGGATCTCGGTGGAGCCGCCGAAGTGGCCGACCGTGCGGGGGAACACTCCGTCCGCGGCACCCGAACCCATGCCGTCGGGGATGCCGGTGGGGCCGGGAGCGTCCGAGGTGGCGTTGTCGGTTCCGGACGCAGCGCTGGTGGAGGGAGTGGCCGTCTGCTCGGCGGTGCCGCCGCAGGCAACGGTGGTCAGTGCGGTGACCGCGACGATCGTGGTGGCCAGGAGTAGACGTTTCACTTCGTTCTCTTTCACAGTCGGACGTAGGCAGGTAAGCCTAGCCTGTATCCGGCGACGCAGGTGAGCGGAACTTCGTAGCAGGGGTCGAGGTTCCGCTCACCCGGTGTCAGCGCAGCGCCACCGCCGCCTGCACCATGTTCGTCAGTGACCGTTCCACCTCGGCCGGCCCGCGGGTCTTGAGCCCGCAGTCGGGATTGACCCAGAGTCGTTCGGCTGGAACCGCTTTCAGTGCCGCCTGCAGTGACTCGGTGATCTCGTCGACACTCGGCACCCGCGGTGAGTGGATGTCGTACACGCCGGGGCCGACGCCGAGGTCGAAGCCGACGGAGTTCAGATCGTCGAGTACCTCCATGTGTGAGCGGGCCGCCTCGATCGACGTCACGTCCGCGTCCAGGGCGACGATCGCGTCGATGATCTCACCGAACTCCGAGTAGCACAGATGTGTGTGAATCTGTGTGTCGTCGGCGACACCGGAGGTCGAGATCTTGAACGACCGCACTGCCCATTCCAGGTACGCCGCTGTATCTTTCGCACGCAGCGGTAGCAGTTCGCGAAGGGCAGGTTCGTCCACCTGGACGATGCGTATGCCCGCTGCCTCCAGATCGATCGTCTCGTCCCGAATCGCCAGTGCGATCTGGGCTGCGGACTCTTCCAACGGTCGGTCGTCTCGGACGAACGACCACGCCAGAATCGTCACCGGGCCGGTCAGCATGCCTTTGACCGGCTTGTCGGTGAGGGACTGGGCATACTCCGACCACTGCACGGTCATGGGCTCGGGACGCGAGACGTCGCCGTACAGAATCGGCGGCCGAACGCATCGAGTTCCGTACGACTGGACCCAGCCGTTCGACGTCGCTGCGAAGCCGCTGAGTCGTTCGGCGAAATACTGCACCATGTCGTTTCGCTCGGGCTCGCCGTGCACCAGCACGTCGAGTCCGATCTTCTCCTGCAGTGCAACGACATCGGCGATCTCGGACCGCATCCGGGATGCGTATTCGGCATCGTCGATCGCGCCCGTTCGCAGCTCTGCCCGAGCACGTCGTATCTGCGTCGTCTGCGGATACGAGCCGATGGTGGTCGTCGGCAACGACGGCAGGTCCAGCCGCTCGGCCTGTGCTCGACGACGTTCCTCGGCCGGAGTGCGGTCGACGGAGACACCCGCCTCCATGCGTGCTCGGATTGCCGAGTCGTGCAGGCGCGGGTCGGTGCGACGGGTCTGGAGCGCATTGCGGGCCTGCTCGAGCTCGGACGACACCGATTCGGTCCCGTCTCGCAGCGCTCGGGCGAGGAGTGTCACCTCGGCGACTTTCTCGGCACCGAACGCCAACCAGGATCGGAGCGGATCGACGATGTCGGTCTCTGCGTCGAGGGTGTACGGAACATGCAGCAGCGAGCACGAACTCGACACCGCAAGCGTGCCGGCACTGCCCAACAGGCTCGCCAACGTTGCCAGTGCCTTGTCGAGATCCGTCCGCCAGATGTTGCGACCGTCGACGATGCCCGCGACTATGTGCTTGCCCGCCAGCGCAGGTACCACGGCAATCTGCTCGACGGTGCCCGGCACCGTCAGATCGATCGAGAATCCCTCGACTCCGGTCGATGCGAGCACGGGCAGCGCAGCGCCGAGGTCGCCGAAGTACGACGCCAGCACTATGGCCGGCCTGGTCGATACTGCGCTCAGAAAGTCGTAGGCCTTCTTCGCGGATTCGATCTCGCTCTGGGTGCGATCGGCCACGAGCGCAGGTTCGTCGATCTGGACCCACTCCGCTCCGGCATCGGCGAGTGTCGTCAGCAGCTCCGCATACAGCGGCAGGATCTCGTCGAGGCGGTCCAGCAGAGGGGCGCTGCCGCCGACTGCCTTGGACAGGAGCAGGAACGTGATCGGTCCGATGATCACCGGTCGGGCCGAAATGCCGAGTGCCACAGCCCCCTTCAGATCGTCCACCACCTTCTCCGAGTGCAGGGAGAAGGTGGTGTCGGGGGAGATCTCCGGGACGAGATAGTGGTAGTTGGTGTCGAACCACTTGGTCATCTCGAGCGG
Organism: Rhodococcus sp. IEGM 1341; assembly: GCF_030056895.1. Classification (NCBI taxonomy): domain Bacteria; kingdom Bacillati; phylum Actinomycetota; class Actinomycetes; order Mycobacteriales; family Nocardiaceae; genus Rhodococcus; species Rhodococcus sp. IEGM 1341. The sequence goes on from NZ_JASHKV010000009.1 coordinate 117,751, forward strand.
TGCGACGGTGTCGGTGCCGCGGGCTGCCGCGAAGTACCGGTCCAGGTCGGTGCCCAGTCCCATCACTCGCGGTGGCAGCGCTCCGAGAAGCACGGCTGTGTCGAGCATGTGGTCGTAGTACGAAAAGGTGTTCACCGGAACGGAATCGACCCCGGCGGCAGCGAGTTCTCGCCAGGTGTTCTCGCGCAATGTCCGCGCGACGGCTTCGAGTCCGACGGCGTCGAGCCCTCCGGCCCAGTAGTTTTCGACGGCTTTCTTCAGTTCTCGGTTCGGTCCGATACGGGCCGAGCCGAGCACGGTGGCAGTGAATTCGATACTCACGGTTGGTCTCCAGGTGACTGCTGCATCGACGGTGCACCGCCTTCTCGGACGCGCACATCCCGGAGAGCCCCACGAGCAGCCGAACCAGGGTTACGCGCCCATTCCACGAGGCGGTGAACCGCTGCGCACGGCGTGCGCAGCACAGACGGCAGGTATTCGGACTCGCGGGCGCGTGGACGAGAAGCCCACTCCTACTGGCCGTCGCTTCCCGAAGAGGCTTCTTCAGTGCTTGTGGTGACGGCGGTCGTTCCTGCATACCGCTGCGGGACAGTCCCGGATTCTCACCGGGTTCCCTCTCACGATGCGCGGGAACTGCCGCGCATCGCTTCGACGCCGTGGTGAACTTCGGGGCTCCTCATGGACACCTGGCGAACCGACTGCAGGGACGAGCATAGATGCATCGACGGCGAATCTGCTACGGTGCTTTTCATGCAGCGCACGTATTTCTGGTTTAGCAGGCCGGCCCCGGGTGGGTCAGCCAGCGACGCCATGCGCTGACCCTCCACCCCACGAGCCGGATACAGACCGGCTCGAAGTGCGTGTGGAGCATGAGGAGCCGGCCTGGGAACAGGAACGACCCGTCATGACTCTCTCTCTCGACACCCCACCTCTCGATGATCAGCGGACCATCAGCATCAGTCCGCTGGTTGCTCCGTCGGTGCTGCGCCGCGACCATGCAGTGGACGACGCCATCTCTGCCACCGTCAGAAGCGGCCGCGCCGGCGTGGTCGACGTGCTGGACGGCCGTGACGATCGACTGATCGTCGTCGTCGGCCCGTGCTCGGTGCACGACACCGATGCTGCCCTCGACTACGCACGACGCCTCGCGGCCAAGGCGGCCGAACTGGGCGATCGCCTGCACATCGTCATGCGGGTCTACTTCGAGAAGCCGAGGACGACGCTCGGGTGGAAGGGATTGATCAACGATCCGCACCTCGACGGCAGCTTCGACATCAATGCCGGCCTGCGCGTGGGACGTCAACTGCTGCTCGACATTTCCGCGCTCGGTCTGCCGGTCGGGTGCGAGTTCCTCGACCCGATCACCCCTCAGTACATCGCAGACCTGGTCAGCTACGGCGCAATCGGTGCGCGGACTGCGGCCAGTCAGGTGCATCGCCAGCTGTGCAGTGCGTTGTCGATGCCGGTGGGGATCAAGAACTCCACCGAGGGCGACATCCAGGTCGCGGTCGACGGCACCCGTGCTGCCGCCGCGAGCCACGTCTTCCCCGGCACCGACCTCGACGGCCAGGCGGCTCTGATCCGCACCGTCGGAAACCCGGACTGTCACGTCATTCTCCGCGGCGGCGACGACGGGCCGAATTACGATGCCGAATCGGTCGCCGATACCGTTGCACGCCTGCGCAAGTCGGGTCTACCGGAGCGAGTCGTCATCGACGCCAGCCACGGCAACAGCCGCAAGGACCACAACAAGCAGGTCGACGTGGTCACCGACGTGGCAGCGCGGGTCGCGGCAGGCGAACACGGCATCGTAGGTCTGATGCTCGAGAGCTTCCTGGTCGCGGGGCGTCAGGATCTCGAGCTGGGCCACCGTGACGATCTGGTGTACGGGCAGTCGATCACCGACGCCTGCCTCGACTGGGCCACCACGGCAACGCAACTGGACACACTTGCGGCCGCGGTGGAGAAGCGCCGGGCCTCGCGCTAGCGGACCCCGCGCGGTCGGAACTGCACGCTGATGCGTGGGCCGGTCGCGCGGGTGGACTTGGGTACGGCATGTTCCCAGGTTCGTTGACACGAGCCACCCATCACCACCAGGTCGCCGTGACCGAGCGTGAACTTCAACGACGTTCCACCGCCGCGCGGTCGGAGCATGAGTTGCCGTGAGGCACCGAGGGATACGATCGCAACCATGGTGTCCTCGGTGGCGCTGCGGCCGATGTTGTCACCGTGCCAGGCGACGCTGTCGGATCCGTCGCGGTAATAGCACAGTCCGGCGGTGGCGAACGATTCTCCGAGTTCGGCGCGGTAGTGCTCGTCGAGGGCATCGCGTGCGTCGTAGAGTGCGGCGTCGGGCCACCGCTCGCGCTCGGCGTAGAACCGAACCAGGCGCGGGACATCGACCACGCGGTCGTACATCTGCCTGCGCTCGGCCCGCCAATCGACGGAGTCCACCAGTGAATCGAACAGGTGTGTATCGGACAACCAACCCGGCCGAACGTCCACCCACGCCCCGCGTGTGAGTTCGCGACGGGTGACGGACTCGAGCGACCCGACGCCACCGTCGGCGTCACCGAACAACGAGCCCTGCATGGCGAGCGACATGACCGTCACTGTATCGAACGTGTGTTCCCATTTCCAGTGCGCGTCGGTACTGCATCGAGGGCATCAGGGACCCAGTGTCTGGATCACCATGATCGATCCCGAGGGCAACGAGTTCTGCGTCAGCTGAGACGGTACGAGCCGGGGGTCTGGCCGGTCCATCGCTTGAAGGCTCGGCGGAAGGCGCTGGGCTCGGAGAACCCCAACCTGGTCGAGATGTCGTCGACGCTGTCTCCGCGGCTCAAACCGGAAATCGCTGCATCGCGCAGCACTTCTTCTCGCAGTTGGTTGATGGAGGTGCCCTCCTGCCGAAGGATTCGTCGCAGGTGTGGCGGGCTGATGTTCAACATCGCCGCGATTTCGTCGGTTCCCGGTGCGCCACCTTTGAATCCGGTTTCCAGGGCGCGGCGAACCTGGCTCGACGCAGTGCTGTCGTAATCTCGGGACGAGAACAGCAGATTGGGCGACTCCGCGAGGTACTCCGCCAAAGTCGCCTCGGTCTGCACGATCGGTGCCCGCATCACCGCGCTGTCGAATTCCAGTGTGGCGAGCTCGGTTCCGAACTCCACGTGGGTTCCGAAGATGGCGTCGTACATCTTTCCCGCCTCGGGGCCCGGTAGCGCGTAGGGCAGTTGCACCGACAGAAGCTTGACCCGGTTGCCGATGAGCCACGCCGCGAATCGGTGCAGCAGAATCAGCAGGAAGTCGGTCAGCAGTCGCTCGGCGAGTTCGTTGCCTTCCGGGCTCAGGTGGGTGGTGGGAGTGACGTGCACCGTCAGGACCGTGGATTCTTCGGTTCGATCGATCGTCATGGGGCGTACCGGTATCAGTACCCGCATGGTCTCGGACATCCGAATCAGTGCAGCCTGCAGGTTCTCGGTGTGTATGAGGGTCTGGCACACCACGCGAAAGCTCCCGCGCCGCACCGGTACTGCAGCGAGACCGAACAGTTCGTCGCCGGTCATCGTCCAGACCGCCTGGGTGAATGCGGTGACCTGCCGGGTGGTCAGACGCTCGGCAGGATTGTCGAGGATGGTGGATCCGATACCGGCCATCGACAGCGGGTAGGTCATGTCGACCCCGCTCCTCGTCGCGAGGTCGACGGCCTGCCTGACGAAGTAGGCCGGGATCGTCGGTTGCGCAGTCACAACTTCCGTAGCCTTTCGGCCGCGTCGGCGAGAACCTCGTCCTGCTTGCAGAAAGCGAAGCGCACCAACGACTTCCATGGAGCCGGCTCGTCGACGAACGCCGTGACCGGAACCGCCGCGACGCCCACCAGATCCGGCAGGGAACGGCAGAACTCGTAGGCGTCACCGCGTCCGATCGGTGCGATGTCGGCACAGACGAAATACGTTCCCGCGCTGTACTTCACATCGGCACCTGTCGCTGCGAGAGCGGCCGAGAGCGTGTCTCGTTTGCGTTGCAGGCCGTCGCGCATCTGCGCTATCCACGCCTGTTCGTGCTCGAGCGCGTAGGCGACGGCCGGTTGGAAGGGAGTGCCGCCGACGAAGGTCATGAACTGTTTGGCCGCGCGGACGGCGTCGATCAATTCGGCAGGCCCCAGCGCCCAGCCGGTCTTCCATCCGGTGGCGTTGAAGGTTTTGGCGGCACTCGACACCGTGACGGTGCGCTCGAACATCCCGGGCAGTGTCGCGATCGGTGTGTGCACCGTGCCGTCGAAGGTGAGGTGCTCGTAGACCTCGTCGGTGAGGACCAGCAGATCGTGGGTGACCGCGATGTCGGCGATGCGGATCATGGTGTCCCGGTCGAAGACCGTGCCGGTGGGGTTGTGCGGGGAATTGACGATCAGCATGCGCGTGCGGGGCCCGATGGCGCGTTCGAGGGCGTCGGTGTCGACGGTCCATCCGTTGCCGTCGGACACCAGTGGCACGGCGGTTCGAGTAGCACCGGCGAGTGCGATGGCGGCCGCGTAGGAGTCGTAGAACGGTTCGATCAGCAGGACGTCGTCACCTGACTCGATCAGGCCGAGAAGTGTCGCCGAGATCGCCTCGGTGGCACCGACGGTGACGAGTATCTGCGAATCGGGGTCGTAGCGCAGACCGAATCGGGCCGCCCTGTCGTCGGCGATGGCCGCCCGCAGCACCGGCATGCCAGGGCCGGGGGAGTACTGGTTGAGGCCGCTCGCGATGGCCTCACGCGCGGTCTCGAGCATGGCTGGTGGGCCGTCGGTGTCGGGGAAGCCCTGCCCGAGGTTGACGGCCTTCTTCTCGACGGCGAGTGCGGTCATCTCGGCGAAGATCGTCGACGCGAACGGGCGCAACCGTGCCACTGTGCGCGAGGGGAACAACTCGGACATTCCTGCAGCGTAGTTCACAGACGGGAACCGGTCTTTCGCCCTGCGTCTGTACTGTGCCTGTCATGCGATTCGGATTGTTCGTGCCACAGGGGTGGCGTCTCGATCTCGTCGGCATCGACCCTGCCCAGCACTGGAGTGCGATGCGCGATCACGCGCTCGCTGCCGAGGCCGGTCCGTGGGAATCCCTGTGGGTCTACGACCACTTCCACACCGTTCCCACCGCGACCGACGAGGCGACGCACGAGGCCTGGTCGCTGATGTCCGCTCTGGCCGCGACCACCTCTCGAATCCGGCTCGGCCAGATGTGCACCGCGATGTCGTACCGCAACCCGGCATACCTCGCCAAAGTTGCTGCCACAGTCGACATCATCTCCGGAGGTCGCGTCGAGATGGGCATCGGAGGCGGCTGGCACGAGCACGAGTTCCGCGCCTACGGCTATGGGTTCCCCTCTGCCGGAGAGCGATTGGGCAGGCTCGACGAGGGTGTGCAGATCTTCAGACAAGCATGGACGGCCGGAGAAGTATTCCTGGACGGTAAGTACTACGAGATCGACGGTGCCGTGGTGCGGCCCCTGCCGTTGCAGGAGGGAGGCATCCCGCTGTGGATCGCGGGCGGCGGGGAGAAGGTGACTCTGAAGATCGCCGCGAAGTACGCGAACTACACCAACTTCGACGGAACCCCCACTGGTTTCGCCGCCAAATCCGCTCTGCTGCGCGAGCATTGCGCAGCGGTGGGTACCGACTTCGATGCCATCGTCCGCTCGGCGAACTACAACGTCGTCGTCGCGGAGACCGAGGCCGAGGTGGAAGACAAGCTGCGCGCCCTCGAGGCTCGTCTGACCGAGTACGTGGGTGCGGACAAGGCCCACAGCGCACTCGACGCGTACCGCGGCATGCCCGCAGTGGGAACCCCTGAGCAGATCGTGGAGAACCTGACGGCGCTGCAGGAACAAGGGATGACGTACGGCATCTTCTACTTCCCCGAAGCGGCCTACGAACGCTCCGGTATCGAACTCTTCGAGCGGGAAGTGATCGCTGCACTGGCCTAGTGGGTCGCTGCAGGCTCTAGCGCAGGTCGTCGGGAAGATCCGTCGGGTCGATGAGCAACTGCTGGTTCTTGGCCGTGCGGACCTTCTCCGACAGGCCGATGTTGGCGTGCAGCAACGCCCACTCGCCCTCGGTGATCTCCCGGGCGGCGCGTGCGATGACCGCCGGATCGGTGGTTCCCCAGGCGATGGGCATCACCGAGGCCAACTGCCACGCTCGACCTCCGGTGTTTCGGCCACGGTCCGCGAGAACCGACACGGCAGGAACTTGTGCGCCCCGCTCGACGGCGTGTCCGGGCAGGGCCCGGACGACGCGGGTGATCAGCACGTAGTGCGGCTCGTCCACCTCCGGTTTCGCGATGTCGACCAGGGCCAGCAGTATCGCTCCACCCGGTAACTTCTCGGCCACCACCGCCGGCACCAGATCGCCTGCTGCATATTGCGATTCGATGGAACCCATCTTTCGGGGTGCCCACAGCATCACCCAGACCGAGGTGGCCGCGCCGATCAGGAACACCGCGCCGAGGATGTACGACCACGGGGCGGCGATCCAGATGAACCACGCTCCCAGTGCGATGAGGAACACGGCGGTGAGCGCTGCGGAGGCCCGCAACCGGCGAAGCTCGGTGAACGTCTCGTTGACCGACTTCGCGTGGGCTACGTCTACAGGGAACTCGAACTTGCGCACACAGGTATTCCTAGCACGGCACCGAGCCGACCCGAAGTCTCAGATCGCCGGACCGAGCAGATCGTCCGCGTCGGTGATGCGGTACGCGTAGCCCTGTTCGGCGAGGAAGCGCTGACGGTGGGCTGCGTACTCGGCGTCGAGGGTGTCGCGGGAGACCACCGAGTAGAAGTGGGCCTGACCACCGTCGTGCTTCGGCCGGAGCAGTCGGCCCAGGCGCTGAGCCTCTTCCTGCCTGGAGCCGAACGTTCCCGAAACCTGGACTGCCACAGAGGCTTCCGGAAGGTCGATCGAGAAGTTCGCCACCTTGCTCACCACGAGCGTCTGGATCTCGCCCTTGCGGAACGCGTCGAACAGCACTTCACGTTCCTTGTTCTTGGTCGAGCCCTGAATGACCGGCGCGTTCAGCGCTTCACCGAGCTCGTTCAACTGGTCGAGGTAGGCACCGATGACCAGCGTCGGAGCATCCTGGTGTTTGGCGAGGATCGATTTCACGACGGCGATCTTCGTGTGCGCCGTCGAGCACAGCTTGTAGCGCTCCTCGGGCTCGGCCACGGCGTACGACATGCGCTCGGCATCGGTGAGGGTGACGCGAACCTCGATGCACTCGGCCGGCGCGATCCAGCCCTGTGCCTCGATGTCCTTCCACGGTGCGTCGTAGCGCTTGGGCCCGATCAGCGAGAAGACGTCGCCCTCGCGGCCGTCCTCGCGGACGAGCGTCGCGGTGAGGCCGAGGCGTCGACGCGACTGCAGATCGGCTGTCATGCGGAACACCGGCGCGGGGAGCAGATGCACCTCGTCGTAGATCACCAATCCCCAGTCGCGGGAATCGAAGAGCTCGAGGTGCTTGTACTCACCCTTGGTACGACGCGTGATCACCTGGTACGTGGCGATTGTCACAGGGCGAATCTCTTTGCGCTCGCCCGAATACTCGCCGATCTCCTCCTCGGTGAGCGAGGTGCGTGCAATGAGTTCGCGCTTCCACTGGCGACCGGCGACGGTGTTGGTGACCAGAATCAGCGTGGTGGCCTTGGCTCTGGCCATAGCGGCCGCGCCTACCATCGTCTTGCCTGCGCCACAGGGCAGTACGACGACTCCCGAGCCGCCGGCCCAGAACGAATCGGCCGCCATCTCCTGGTAGTCGCGCAGTGTCCAGTTGCCGCCCTCGGTGTCGAGCTCGATGGGGTGAGCTTCGCCGTCGACGTAGCCGGCGAGGTCCTCGGCAGGCCAGCCGATCTTGAGCAACATCTGCTTCACGTGGCCGCGCTCGCTCGGATGCACGATCACCGTGTCCTCGTCGACCATCGCGCCCAGCATGGGCGCAATCTTCTTGTGGCGCATCACCTCTGTGAGCACCGCGCGGTCCAGGCTGATCAGCACCAGGCCGTGCACCGGGCTCTTGACCAACTGCAACCGGCCGTAGCGCGCCATCGTGTCGACGATGTCGACCAGCAACGGCTGCGGCACCGCGTAACGCGAGAAATTCACCAGCGCGTCGACCACCTGTTCGGCGTCGTGGCCCGCGGCACGGGCGTTCCACAGTGCCAGCGGGGTGATGCGATAGGTGTGCACGTGCTCGGGGGCACGTTCGAGCTCCGCGAACGGTGCGATGGCCGCCCGCGCTGCACCCGCGAGTTCGTGATCGACCTCGAGCAACAGCGTTTTGTCGGACTGGACGATCAGCGGGCCGTCGGTCACGGTTCCTCCTAGAGACATCTGCTGCGCCCGAAAGAGCGCAACTTCTCCATTGTCCACAGGTAGGGGCGTGCGTGCACGTGAGCCCGGTCTACTCGACCAATGCGACCGAGGTGATCCGATGCAGGGTGAAGCGCCGAACCCCACCGGTGGCGGGGTCGAACGCGTCGAGTTGGCCACCGCCGATGCTGATCGGATCGACGATGCGATGGGTTGCCACGCCCTGGGCGTCGACGTAGCCGATGCTCACGCTCCGTTTGACCTTCGCCGCGGTCTGCAGCAGCGTCATCGTCGCGGTGCTGCTGGCCCGAGACCCGTCGGCGCGCACCACGGCGCCGCCGTTGCCTGCCGCTCTGTCGGCAGCGCGCATCCCGCGTACCAACGAACCCAGCTGTTCCTCGGTGGGGACGGCCGGAGTGCGGAACGCCTGGCGTGGCCGCCGCGCCGACACCCTCGACCCGCGGGCACGCAGATCGACGATGGTGCCGGACGAGTCCTCGCCCGCAGGCGCGAATCCTGCTCCGCTCAGCACCGTCAGTACTTCGGCGAGCGGGGCCTGTGAGATCGCGACGGTCGGAGCCAGCGCTCGCAGGGCCAGCGATTCGGCTGCCGGGGACGCCATCACCTCGGCCAGCAGTGCCGGGTCCTCGCACCTGACGAACGACGCCGCGACGCCTGCGCGTAGGCGGCCGTGCCGTCGAGCCACGTCGTCGATCAGGTAGGTCAGGGCCTGCGGAACCGGCGTTCTCGAGTGGGTGGCGAACAACGTGTGCAGCTCGGAGGCGGTCAGTCCCACATCGAGAGCGCGGCGCAGGCTGGTGTCGCTGATCCGGTACATCGTGGCCGCGCCCGCGGATTCCACGTCGGCGACCAGTTCGATTCGATCCTGCAGTTCCGGCTCGAGCGGGCCGGGTGCCACCAACGTGAGGTCGGCTTGCACCAGGACGTAGTCGATGGGCTCGGGCAGGGCAGCGCGCATGTCTGCCTCGGCATTGCCGTCGTGCAGCAGGGAGCGGCCCGGGGTCGAGATCGCCCCGCGGGCGACGATGCCGAGAGCGGTGGCTTCGGCGAGAACATGTCCGACGGGTGTGACGCCGAAGCGTCCGGACCACCGGGGTCGACGCCAGGCCAGGGTGCGGGCGAGGTCGGCGGGCTGCGCTGCGTGTCCGCTGCCGAGTTCTGCGAGCAACTCCAGGATCATGCGTCGATCCCGCGGTGCGGCCGGAGAGCGGACTTCCTCGGACAGGGCGGCGATGGGTTTGTCGTTGGGGTCACGCATTCCGATGACCCAGGGTGCCCGCGGCACTTCGAGCCAGGCCGAGGCCAGGGTGTGCCAGCGCGCTGCCGGGGCGGCGGTGAGCCAGGCCTCGACCGCCGGTGTCGGGGCCCAGTAGTCGTCGCCGTTGTCGGACGCAGGAACCGGGTCCGGTGTTCCGCTCGAGATGAGGTGAGCGGCGGCCAGCAACTCGACGAGAACGCTCACTCGATCGTCGTCGAGGCCGGTGGCCTTGGTGATCTTGCGGAGCTCGCGTACTCCCAGTCCGCCGGCCTTCAGAGCGGGTGCAGGCGAAGCGGACAGTGCCTCGATCACCGCGACGCAGTGCCGACCCAGCTCCAGCGCCTCTCCTGCGGCAGCGGCGTCGACGTCGGCGAGCGAATACGTGTTGGTATCGAGTTTGGGTTCGGCGAGCGAGCGCGGGTCCGACATCGGTTCGCCGCGCAGGATCTGGCCCACTTGGACGGGCAGCTCGACGGTTTGTTCGTCCAACCAGATCAGCAGACCGGCGGCGAGCAGCTTCTGGACGGGTCGGTCCGGCGGCGTGCCCGGTGCGGCGTCGCGGGTGCGGCCGGTGGGGGACGATCTGGCGAGGGTGTCGAGAAGGCCGCGTTCGCCGTCGCCGAGTTCTGCCAGCGCCGCGGTGATGTGGGCCTCGGTGAGGTTGTCCACCGGGTCGAGTGCGCGACCGATGCGCCACGGCACCGCGTCCGCCGCTGCGGCGCTGATGCGGAAGCCTGCTGCGTCGCCCCACACCAGCAGGCGTTCGCGCAGCTGGGACAGTGCCTTGTCCACGCTCTTGGCCGGTGCGCGTTTGGCGACCACGGCCAGCAGCGCGGCGCGGGTGACGGGTCGCTCGTATGCCTCTTCGATGGCGAGGATCTCGAGGACCGTCAGAGCGAGGGTGTCGAGGGTGTCCGCGGTGTGCAGGATCGATCGGCGCTGCTCGGCCCGTCCGGCCAGTACGGCAAGGGATGCGGGCGGCGGCGCGGTCAGATCCGGACGCAGCGACATGGCCCTGATCAGCTCGGCGTCGCTGCGAGCTGCGATCCATCGAGGCAGATCCGGGGGCGTATCGGTGTGTCGGTGCGCAGTCGTGTCGGTCATCGTCTATCAGATTAGAGACCTGGGCTGGTGCTTGCCGCAGGGCAGGTGTCAAAATAGGCGCATGGTGAACAAGTCGAAGAAGCCCTATGTCGATCCAGGCTGGCCGGAAACCGCTCGCGGTGACCACGCGGTGACCGAACTCTCGTCCGCTCGCTCGGGTGGCTTGTCGCCCTTCGGCGAGGACACCGAGTTCCCGCTGCCCGTCGAAGACCTTCCCTACGCCCATCCGGTGACCGTGGTCAATCGCTAGCCGCGGCCCTCGAGCACGAAGAAGCCCCCGACAATCCGTCGGGGGCTTCTTTCGTACGAGCTGAACCGTCTCCGGGCGCTTACTGGGGCAGGAATGCCTTGTTGGCCTGGTAGAAGTTCACGATCTGAGGATCGAGCTGGATGCCCTGAGCCGCGTTCTGCACGAACGAGGCGATCTGCGGATCGTTGGTGAGGTTCTGGACGGCGGTGACGATGCCCTCGACGACCTCGGCCGAGTTGTCGACTGCCGGGATGGACGTCAGGTCGGGCAACGCGGGAACTTCCGGTGCCTTGGGGGTGACCGGAACACTGCGCTCGGTGGGCGCGCTGTTCAGGCCGAGGCTCGAGGAGCAGGACGGCCATGCGCCCCAGCCCTGCGAGTCGAGGACCTTCTCTGCGACTGCGATCTGCTCTTCACGGCTGGCCTGGTTGGCCGTGGCCGCGTACTGCTGGCCGCCGTGCGCGTTCCAGGTGCTGGGGGAGAACTGCAACCCACCCTGGTAGCCGTTGCCGGTGTTGATGCCCCAGTTGCCGCCGGCTTCACACTGTGCCAGGCGGTCCCAGTCGGAATCCGGTGCCGCGTTCGCGGTGCCGGTGAAGGCGATGCTCGCGGTGCCCATGATGGCTCCGGTGACTGCGACCTTTGCGACGGTCTTGCCAGTGGTGCTCGGCTTGCGATGACGTCCGCTCATACGAGTTGAAATCCTCTCCACACGCGCCTGCGAGGTCAGCTGTCGGGTTCGGGCTGAGAGGTAGCCCGGCCGTCTCACACACTCCTGCGAGTGGGCAATTGGGCTTCACCCCAAGGGAAGTCGGTGCGGCTTCGTGAGTCGCTACAACTTCCCGGTTGTCCGTGGAGGACGTGGGTCCCCCGTCCTCGTCCCCTGGGTGATCGTCAAGGGTGTTCCGGTTCCCGCGGGACGAGGTTTGGCGCTGCGGGCCGGAATTCGGCCGAACTTTCCGGCCGCTGCTGACCGTACTGAAATTCCCGCCTTACGTCACTATTTGGTAACTGTCGATTTCGGGGCGTCGCCGAGAGCACATTTTGTACCTCTTTCGGGTCGCTCGAGTCGGCCCAGCTAGTGGACGTGCCGGGCATTGAACCCCTGTCCGTTGCCTGTCCGTTACCGGAGCGTGATGTGATGGAAGTCACATCGACGGGAACCGGTTCCGGAGGTCACCGAACGGCAACGATGTCCTTGCCGAGGGGCATCAGGGATACGGGGATCATCTTCAGGTTCGCGATCGCCAACGGGATGCCGATGATGGTGATCGCCATCGCGACGGCGGTGACCACGTGGGTCAGGGCCAGCCACCAACCGGCCAGAATCAGCCACAGCACGTTTCCGACGAGCGCACCGGATCCGGACCCCGGCTTGTCGACGATCGTCGATCCGAACGGCCACAGCGCGTAGACGCCGATGCGGAACGACGCGATGCCGAACGGAATGGTCACGATCAGGATGCACAGCAGCAGCCCGGCGAGGAAGTAGCCCAGTGCCAACCACAGGCCGCCGAAGACCAGCCAGATGACGTTCAGTATCAACCGCATGGTCAACGCGCCCGTCGTCCGGATGCCAGCGCGTACCCCAGCGCCAGCACGAAGCCGGTCGGCGCGGAGAACATGGCCGTCAGGTAGAGCCCGAGTGGGGGCTTCGCGTCGGAGAAGATCGGAAACATCAGGATCGCGACGATGGCGACGAGGCCGATCGCGAACAAAGCCAGCGCGATGCGCAGCAGAGCGGTGCTGCTCTTACGGGTCGTTGTGTCCACATCGACCACGGTAGTGCGAATCGCGACGCTGTGAAGAGCGCAGTGCGGTGAACAACTCGAATGCTCTATCCGGGCTCACCGCGCTAGACTGGTTTATTCGCGTCCTACGTCCTCGTGGGGCGCGAAACTTGTGCGGGCCGAACATCGGTCCCACGGACAACGCAACTGTCACAGCAACAGATGAACGGGTGAGCTCAGTGCCGACCGGCAAGGTGAAGTGGTACGACGTCGACAAGGGATTCGGATTCCTCTCGCAGGAGGAAGGCGAGGACGTTTACGTGCGTTCCTCGGCGCTGCCCGAGGGCGTCGAGGGCCTCAAAGCCGGTCAGCGAGTCGAGTTCGGGATGGCTGCAGGCCGTCGCGGACCGCAGGCCCTGAGCCTGAAGGTGCTCGAGCCGGCGCCGTCGGTGCGTCAGAACTCCGGCAGCACCCGCCGCGAACCCGTCGAGCGCAAGCACACTCCCGACGAGCTGCACGGCATGGTCGAGGACATGATCACGCTGCTCGAAGCGACGGTGCAGCCCGAGCTCCGCAAGGGCAAGTACCCGGACCGCAAGATCGCGCAGCGCATCTCCGAGGTGGTCCGGGCCGTCGCCCGCGAGCTCGACAGCTGATCTCGGGAACGACCTACGGCAGCGTGCCGATCGACCAGATGGCGTGGCTGACGAAGCCCTCCTGATTGGTGTCGGTGTCGATGATGCCGGTGGGCAGACGCACTTCGATCCCGAGCAGGGTTCGGCCGCTGTCGTCCGTGGTGGGCACCGTGACGCTGAGCCTGGTTCCCGGTTCGTTGAACGCGCTGTCCTCCACGACGTTTCCGCTGTCGTCGCCGTAGACCAGGGCGAGCACCCACGGTGCCGAGTAGACGGCCTCGGGAAGCGAGAGCTGCACCGTCGGGGCCTTGCCGACCTGGATCTCGGTGGTTTCTCCGACGTTGGTGCACAGCGGGTCGCTGACGGCGCAGTACAGGTACGGCTCCACGTCGACGGCTCGGCCGTTGGCGTAGGCGGAGACGGTCGGTTCCTTGTCCGGCGCGTTCCCGATCAGCAGCGCGAGTACCGCGACGAACGCAACGGCGACGACGAGCAGACCTGCGGCGATCAGGGCCGCGATCTTCTTGGTGCGGGGAGCGAGATTCACTTGGTCACGTTTTCGCCGAAGGAACCGTCGGACACTTCTTGTTCGACGTGGTCGGGGCGGTTGCCGCCGAAGCCGGGCAGAAGTGATCTGCCGCGGTAGGTGAGGAATGTCTGCACGAGCCCGATCGTAAGCAACACCGAGACCACGGTGAAACCGAGCCAGTACTCGGTGGGGAGCAGCACGCCGAGCGTGCCGCCCAGGACCCAGCACAGTTGCATGACGGTTTCCGATCGGCCGAATCCCGACGCGATCGATTCCGGCGGCAGATCGGCCTGCAGGGACGCGTCGAGGGAGACCTTGGCGAGTGCACTGGCGCTCGACGCGACGAGCGCTGCCACCGCTGCGGTGAGCAGGCTGTCGGTGACCGCGGCGACGACGGCCACGACCGTGACTGCGAGGGTGCAGCGAAGAACCACAAGGGACGGCCGGCCGAGCTTGATCCTGGCTCCGAGCGCGTTGCCGGAGAAGTTGCCGAGACCGGCGGCGGCTCCGACGAGACCGAGCATCGCGGCCTGCTGAAGCGGCTCGTGTTCGGTACGGGATTTGGCGACGAACGCGATGTAGAGCGTCAGGAAGCCGGTGAGAATCCGGATGGTGCCGTTGCCCCAGAGCCCGACGATGACCGCCCGGCCCAGGGGCTGTCTGCGGTTCTTGGCGCTGCTCGACGCCGGGGGCGAAGGGGGCGTGCGGCGGAGGTTCTCGGTGGGAGCCCCGCTTCCCGCGTAATCGCGATCACCGTGCTGATCGGCGTGGTAACTCAAGGTTGCGGGCACTTCACCCTCGGTGATCTCCACCCAGGACGGAATGCGCATGCTCAGGTAGGCACCGAGCACGGTGATCGCGGCGACGAACCACAGGGCTCCCGGCGAACCCGCGGCGAACGCGATGCCGCCGGCGACCGCCCCGGCCGCGATGGTGCCGCCGAGCAGACCGAACACCGTCAGACGTGAGTTGACGCGGACCAGGTCGATCTCCGGCGGCAGTACCCGTGGAGTCACCGCGCTCTTGAGCACCGCAAAAGACTTGCTCAGGACGAGCATGCCGAGCGCGGCCGGATACAACACCCAGCTGTCGAAGTTGAACACCAGCACCACCGCCAACACGGTGCGCAACCCGAAGGACGTGGCGAGCGCGATGCGGCGGCCCTGCTGCAATCGGTCCAGCAGTGGACCGATGAGCGGCGCGATCAATGCGAACGGCGCGATGGTGATGACGAGATACAGCGCGACCTTGGTCTTGTCCTCACCGGTGGCGGCGGAGAAGAAGAGCGTGTTGGCCAATGCGATCGCCAGCGCGGCATCCGATGCGAAGTTCGCCATGGTCGCGTACGTGAGTGCCGTCAAACCGGACTTGTCGGCACCGTCGGCCTTCGCGGCTCGCTGAAACGATGCGATTCCCTTGCCGGTCAGCTCGCGTCCACGCATGGCGGCGACGCGGGTGACGGTCAGCTTCTTGGGCATCGGCGGCGGCTTGCGTGCGCCGGCCTTGCCGCGTGCCGCAGTGATCTGCTCGGTACGCGGCGGGTGCAACGGCGGCAACGGCTCGCGGCGGCTCGGAACATGGGCGGTCACAGGAGTTGCGGCCGGGTAGTTGGCCAGACCGGGGTGCTCGAGTGGGTCAGGAGCGGAGCCTGCGGGGTGCTCGAGCGGGTCAGGAGCGGAGCCTGCGGAGTGACCGGGTCGGTCAGGAGCATCGTTCTGCTCGGGGTCGTGAGCGGAGCCCGCGGAGTGATCCTGGTGTGGGTCGTCCGCACCCGGTGGGGTGTGGGGGAGACGTGGATCGGTCACGGTGTCAATTCTGTCCTACCGACGCGGTATCGGTGAATTGCACCTCGAAGATCGTGGGCCAGTATTTGCCGGTCACGAGAAACCGGTCGGTGCCGGGGATCTGTGCGATGCCGTTGAACACGTCGGCACCCCCTCGTTGGGAGTCCGACATCGAATCCCACAGTGGGGTGCCGTCGATGACGGCCGTCACCGCGCCGGTCTCGGGGTCGATGCGCATGATGTCGAACGTCTGCCACACGTTGGCGTACACCGATCCGTCGTCGGCGCATTCGAGTTCGTTGAGGCGCTCCACCGGATTGCCGTCGAGTGTGACGTTCACGGTGCCCTCGGCCTCGAACGACGTGGGGTCGCGGAAGGTGAGGGTGGACGAGCCGTCGCTCATGACGAGGCGGTTGTCCGGCGTCTGCGTGCACAGCCCCCAGCCTTCGCCCTCGTAGTTCACTCGGCGTCGTTCTGTCAGAGTGTCCCGGTCTCGGGCGATCGCGACACCGTCCTGCCAGGTGATCTGCCACAGCGTGTCGCCGTCGACGGTGATGCCTTCGCCGAACAGGTCGGACGGCAGATCCACGCGATCGAGTTCGGTCATGGTCTCGAGCGACGTCCGCCTGACGAACGAGGAGCCTTCCAATCCGGTGCCCTCGTAGAGCACGTCGCCGTCGATCTCGAAGCCCTGAGTGAAGGCGTCGTTGCCACGGTCGTATTCGCGCAGGATCGCGGTGGTCAGTGTCGGAACCGAGTCGGACGTCACCGGGGTCGGCTGCGTCGTCGACGAACAGGCGGACACGGCCAGCAGCGAGGCCACGAGGGCAGCGTAGGTGCGAGCACGGACGGTCATTGCACCCATGATGGCAGCCCGAACTGGGCGTCACCGAGTCGATGCGGCAAACTGAATGTGTGAGTTTCGTATCTTCTCCAGAGCTCGATTCCATCCGCCCCGTCTTGGCCGATGCCGTGGACCTCGCGCGGCAGGCTCTGCTCGACCTGGGAGAGGGCGGTATCGGCGAGTACCTCGGGGTCACCGCCGAAGACGCCAGCGCGGCCACGCACCGGTTCGCCAGCGATCTCGAGGGGTACCGCGGATGGCAGTGGGCCGTCGTGGTCGCCGCCCCGGAGGACGCGGATCACGCCACGGTCAGTGAGCTGGTTCTGCTGCCGGGCCCCGACGCTCTCGTGGCACCGACCTGGGTGCCCTGGGACGAGCGCATCCGTCCCGGCGACCTGGGCCCCGGCGATCTGCTGTCTCCGCGCCAGGACGATCCCCGGCTCGTTCCCGGGTACGTCGAATCCGGTGACCCCGCCATCGACGAGGTGGCGGGCGAGATCGGCCTCGGCCGAAGCAAGGTCATCAGCCTCGAAGGACGCCTCGACGCCGCCCAGCGTTGGCACGACGGCGACTTCGGCCCCGATACCGAGATGGCCAAGGCTGCGCCGTCGACCTGCGGGCTGTGTGGCTTCTACCTCCCCATCGCCGGGTCGATGTCCGCCGCATTCGGGGTGTGCGGCAACGAGTTCGCGGCCGACGGACACGTGGTGCACGCCGAGTACGGCTGCGGAGCGCATTCGGACACCGAACTCCCCACCGGAGCCGGATCGCCGCAATTCGAGCCGTACGACGACGCGGCACTCGACGTCATCGCCTCGCCGGTCGCCCCGGTCGAGCCGGCTGCTGTTGCCGAGACGACCGACGGCGTCGAGAAGGCCGACACGGACGAGGCTGTCCCGGAGGCGTCGGTGCCTCCACAAGAGGCTGCCTCCGAAGAGTCGGCTGACGAGGTCGTTGCGGTCGACGAGGCCGAACCCGTCGCCGACGATGCGTCGAGTGCCACCGATCTTGCTGCGCAGGAAGAAGCTTCGGCATCTCCGAGCTGATCGATCCGTTCGACACCGCGTCGCTGCGGGAGTCGATTCTCGCGGCGTGGGGCTCTTCTCCCACCCGGCTTCGGGAGGATTCGGCGTCCGAGTCCGATCTGGTGCGCGGGGGTTACCGCGATCGTCTGTTGACCGAGCTGGCGCAGAACGCGGCGGACGCCGCGCAGCGCGCCGGCGTCCCGGGTCGGCTGGCTGTGTGGACCGATGAGTTCGGTGCTCTGCATGTCGCCAATACCGGTGCAGCGCTCGATGTCTCGGGCGTGCACGCCCTCACGGCGCTGCGGGCCTCGGCCAAGGGCTCGACGGATCCTGGCGTCGGGCAGTTCGGGGTCGGGTTCACCGCAGTGCGTTCGGTGTCCGACGAGATCGAGCTGCGTTCCCGTGGCGGCGGCGTGGCGTTCAGCGAACAGCGCACGCTCGAGGCGCTGCGCGAGCGAGGCCTGCCCTTGCCTGACACCGGCGTGCCGGTGCTGCGGCTCGCATGGCCTGTCGCAGATTCGCCCGCCGACGGCTTCGACACCGAGATCGTGTTGACATTGCGAGCCGATGTGGCGGCGGATTCTTTTGCGGCAGGATTTGTGGACGAGGCCGTCGACCTGCTGCTCGAACTGGAGGCGTTGAACTCCATCGAGATCGACGGCGTCGTGATCGACTGCAGCAGAACCGAATTGGACGACCATTCCTCCGAGATCACGATCGGTGCGCGAATCTGGCGGCAGTTCGCCACCCCGGCCGCCCGCTGGCTCGCTCCGGTTGTCGACGGTCTGCCCGTTCCCGCTCCGCCCGATGTGTTGCGCGCTCCGACTCGTTCGGACGAGCTACTGTCGTTGCCCGCGTTGGTCATTGCCGATGTACCGATGCAACCCGATCGGCGACGCGTGCTGCCGGGTGTCTCGTTCGACGCGGTAGCGCACGGGTACGTGGACTTCGTGGCCTCGCTGCCTGCCGCATCCAGGGTGTCGTTCGTGCCCGAGGTCGGATTCGCTCGCAGCGAGGTCGACGGGGCACTGCGCGAACTCGTGTTGCGCCGATTGTCCTGCGCACCATGGCTTCCCGGTGTGGACGGACGCGATCTGGTGCCCGAGCGGGCGAACGTCGTCGCCGACGCCACCGAGGAACTCACCGAGGTGCTGACAGGTGTCGTACCCGATCTGGTCGACGCATCACTGTCGGGTGCACGACATGCGTCGGCGCTCGCGGCAGTGGGTGTGCACCGAATCGGGTTGGCGAGGCTGGCGGAGATGGTCGGTGGGCTCGATCGCGAGCCGAGTTGGTGGCGGCGACTGTTCGACGCGTTGGCCCCACTCGTGGTCGACGGTGTGGCTGCGGAAGAGCTTGCTGCGCTGCCTGTTCCACTCGCGGACGGTCGCACGGTGACCGGTCCGCGGACGACGGCGATCGGCTCCGACGCCTCGGCTGCGGTCACCTGGGTCAGGTTGGTGCACCCGGAGTCGGTGAGTCCGCTGCTGTCGCGTCTGGGTGCCCGCGAGGCGACTGCGACCGAGCTGCTCACCGACCCGGCGCTCGAGGCTGCGCTGGACGATCTCGACTGGGACGAGAGCGAGGAGGTCGACGGTCTGGTCTCGGCCGTGCTCGCGCTGGCGGCAGAGGCGGGCGAACTACCCGGTTGGCTCGGCGGTCTGCCCCTCGAAGACGACGAGGGTGAATTGCGCAGCGCCGACGAATTGTTGCTTCCCGGAGCGCCGTTGGCGGATCTGCTGATACAGGATTCGCCGTTCGGTGTGCTCGCGCCTGCGGTGGTGGCCAGGTTCGGTGAGCGGGCGCTGCGAGCAGTGGGCGTCGGGTGGGGGTTCTCGGTGGTGCGTGACGAACTGCCGACCGGGCCGGATCACGATCTCGACGACGAGTCCGCATGGTGGTCGAGTCTGTCCGAGGAGCCGGAAACACTCCTCGCGGTTCGCGATCTCGACCTCGTTCGATCGGACGGCTGGTTCGATGCGCTGACCGTACTGTTGGACGACCCGAGCACCCGTGCGGCACTGGCCGATCGGGACGGCTACACCGCGTGGTGGATCGGACGCCATGCGCGAGTGCATGGTTCGCGTCCGATGAGCTTTCGGGCACCGTCGGACGAGACGTTCGCCGGGTTGCTCGATCCACTGGATCATCCGCGTGCCGACGAACTACAGGCGGTGCTCAGCGCGTCGATCTGCGACAGCGCCGATACTGCTCGCGTGCTGCTGGCAGCGCTGTCGGATCCACAGCGGAGTCCGACCCCTGCGGTGATCGCGCGAACCCACACGCTCATCGCCACCGCTGTGGTGGAGCGGCGCATCGAGGTCTCGGACATCGATCCCCCGGATCGTGTCCGCACGCTCGGCGGCGCAGTCGTGGACGCATCGGATGCGCTGGTGATCGACGCCCCGTGGCTGGCGAGCGTTGTACCACCGGAGGTCGCCGTGCTCTCGGACATGGCTACCGCTGCGGCCCTGGCCGACGTTCTCGACATCAGGTCTGCGTCGGAGGCGATCAGCGGAGAAGTGCTGGGAGTGGGACGGGTCAGCTCCTGGGATCGTGAACCCGGAGCCGTATCGGCCTGTGCGGTCATGGGATTACCGCTGCCGTCCGGCGGGGTGGTGGTGCATCGCGAACTCGTGGTGCGGCTGTCCGGTGACGTGAGCGGAGATCGAACAGTCAGTGGAGATCGAGCAGTTCCGTGGTGGGTGACCGCCGATGGAACGGTCCATTGCACGGAGAGTTGGGAGCGACCTCGTGGGGTTTGACGGTGTGATCCTGGACTGGATGGTCGAGCATCGAGTCGGGTGGGTCACGACGATGTTCTGGATCATCACCACGCTCGGCAACACGGTGTCGATGTTTCTGCTGTCCGCGGTGGGCGTCGTTGCGTTGCTTCGCGTCGGACGCAGATCGGATGCCGTCGTGATCGCGGGCGCGATGCTGACCGGATGGGGTCTGATGAATGCGCTGAAGTTCGCGTTCGCGCGGGAGCGTCCACCGCTTCCGGAGCGGCTGGTGGACATTGCGAGCCATTCGTTTCCGTCGGGCCACGCGACGATGTCGATGGTGCTTGCCACGGTGGCGATCGCGGTGATGCTGCGATCGTCCACTCCGTGGCTGCATCGGCCGGTACTGCTCGTGTTACCTGTGATCGCGTCCCTGCTGATCGGATTCTCTCGGATCTACCTGGGTGCGCACTGGACCACGGACGTGCTGGCCGGCTGGGTGTTCGGTGCCCTGTGGGGGCTGGGTTGGATCTATGCCGTCAGGCTGATCAGCGCGAGAAATCCGAGCGCTGTGCGATGACGAGCAGCTCGTCGCGCATGGCCGGGCTGGAGACAGCGTTGGCGCGTGCGTAGAGGGCGCGGAGCGAGCGGACGTGGTTGCGGCGAGTGCGGTACTGAGAGACGAGCTTCATGGCCTGGCTTTCGTGGATCAAAAGGTTGTTTTATCTGACATAACCCATGGTCCACGTTAACTTTGTGTTACTCAACCGGTTGAGGGGTTAGTTTGCCCACGTCAGAGGCCTGTGGTGACCGGGCTAACGTGATTCTGATCTCAATCGAGGCCGCGTTGGGCCGTTTTGCTCCCGCGACGTGACGCCGCTCTCTGCATCAGGAAGATTCCGAACCCCACGGCACCGACTGCGATGCCGCACCAACACGTGGCCAGTGCGTCGCCGCCCCCACCTCCGGTGGCGGTGAACACCACCAGCGCGAGGATCCAGCCGAGGATGCCGATCGCCAACACAGGCACCGGATCGGTGAGGCTGCGCGGAATCTGGGGGAGGTCGGCCACGAAACTCAGGTTACGCCACTGCCGCGTGTCTCGGCTGCGCCGTTGCGGTTACCCAAGTGCTTCGGCGTGCTTTATCGTTCGCTCATGCAATTGTCGTCGCGGCTACTCGACAACTACTTCAAGATCACCGAACGAGGCTCGACGGTCGGATCCGAGGTCCGAGGAGGAGTGGTCACCTTCGTGGCCATGGCCTACATCGTCGTCCTCAATCCGCTGATCCTGGGCAGCTTCTCCGCCGACGACGCGGCCGCCAAGACCGACGTGCTCGGCAACATCCTGCCGGTCGCCCAGGTCGCCGCCGTGACAGCGCTGGTGGCCGGATTCATGAGCATCGCGTTCGGCATCATCGCCAACTATCCCTTCGGCATCGCAGCAGGCCTGGGTATCAACACACTGCTCGCCGTGACGATCGCACCGCAGGTGACGTGGCCCGAGGCGATGGGGCTGGTCGTGATCGACGGCATCATCATCGTGCTGCTGGCGGTGACCGGATTCCGCACCGCGGTGTTCAACGCGATCCCGGCCGAGCTCAAGGCTGCGATCGCCGCAGGCATCGGCGCGTTCATCGCCTTCATCGGACTGGTCGACTCCGGGTTCGTTCGCCGCATCCCGGACGCCGCGGGCACGACGGTTCCCGTCGGGCTCGGCATCGACGGGTCCATCGCGTCGTGGCCGACGGTGATCTTCGTGTTCGGGTTGTTGCTGATGGGTGTGCTGGTGGTGCGCAAGGTGCGCGGCGGTCTGCTGATCGGCATCGTGGTGACGACGGTGCTGGCGGCGATCGTCGAGGCCGTCACCGACGTGGGTCCGTCGAGCGGCGTCGACCCCAAGGGCTGGAACCTGTCGGTTCCGCAGCTGCCCACCGAGTTGATTCAGTCTCCCGATCTGTCGTTGGTGGGCAACGTCGATCTGTTCGGAGCGTTCACGCGCATCGGCGTGCTCGCCGCCAGCCTGCTGGTGTTCACGCTCGTGCTCGCGAACTTCTTCGACGCGATGGGCACGATGACCGGTCTGGGCAAGGAAGCGAAACTGGACAAGGACGGGAAACTGCCGAACATCGGCAAGGCCCTGGTCGTCGAAGGGGCCGGAGCCATCGTGGGTGGTGGTGCGTCGGCGTCGTCGAACACCGTGTTCGTCGAATCGGCTTCCGGAATCGCCGAGGGTGCGCGTACCGGACTGGCCAACGTCGTCACCGGATTGCTCTTCCTGTTGGCCATGTTCTTCACCCCTCTCACGGCCGTCGTTCCGATCGAAGCGGCCGCTCCGGCACTGGTCGTGGTGGGTGCGCTGATGATCGGGCAGGTTCTCGACATCGACTTCCGGCGCTTCGATTACGCGTTGCCTGCCTTCCTGACCATCGTGGTGATGCCCTTCACCTACTCCATCGCCAACGGGATCGGCGTCGGTTTCATCACCTGGGTGATACTCGCCGTCGGCTCCGGTCGGGCGAAGTCGGTCCATCCCCTGTTGTGGATCGTGGCGTTGCTGTTCGTCGCATATTTCGCCGTCGGACCCATCACCGAGGCGGTTACATGATGCAGGGTCGGTTCCAGGGCGTATTCTCTGCGCTGTGACGTCGGGAAATGTAATGAAGGACAATCGGGAATTGGCAAGCGACCTGTCGCTTGCGGTGGTGAGGCTGACTCGCCACCTTCGGGGTAGGCGAGTGGACTCGCAAGTCTCGCTCACTCAGCTGTCGGCTCTGGCCACGCTGAGTCGGGAGGGCGACATGACGCCGGGTGCTTTGGCCGCGCGAGAGAAGGTACAACCGCCGTCGATGACGCGGGTGATCGCATCGTTGGCCGAACTCGGCCTGGTGGCGCGCACCCCACATCCCACCGACGGGCGGCAGGTGATCGTCTCGCTGTCACCGGCCGGTCGAGAACTGATCGCCGACGAGGCCAGCGCCCGTGAAGCGTGGATGACCGCGCAGCTCGCAGGCCTCGGACCCGAGCAGCTCGACACACTCCGTGACGCGGTGACGATCATCGGGGCCCTCGTGAGCGACTCCGAGTAGTTACCTAGGTTTATTATCTGAACGGTGGCCCCTGTTTCCCGTACCTCCGGCTCGACGATGTTCGCCGCCCTGAAGACTCACAACTACCGATTGTGGGCGTCGGGGCAGATCGTCTCGCTGGTCGGCACGTGGATGCAGCGGGTTGCTCAGGACTGGCTCGTTCTGACGCTGTCCGGCGGCAACGGCTTCGCCGTCGGTATCGTCATGGCCCTGCAGTTCGGGCCGACACTGTTCCTCTCGGTCTGGGGTGGGGTCCTGGCAGACCGATACGACAAGCGCAAGCTGCTCATGATCACCCAGGTCTTCGCCGCGGTATGCGGTCTGGTGCTCGGCGTGCTCGACGTCGGGGGGATGGTCGAGCTGTGGCACGTCTACGTCATCGCGTTCATCCTCGGCTGCTCGTCCGCGATCGACGCTCCGGTGCGGCAGTCGTTCACCATCGAGATGGTCGGCAAAGAGACCCTCGCCAATGCGATCGCGTTGAACTCGATGACATTCAACATGGCGCGCATCGTCGGGCCTGCCGTGTCCGGAGTGCTCATCACCCTCGTCGGCACCGGCTGGGTGTTCCTCATCAATGCCGTGTCGTTCGCGGCGGTGTTCGGTGCCCTCGTGGCGATGAACGTCGGTCAGCTCTTCCGCGTCGAACCGACCCCACGCGCCAAAGGGCAGGTGCGCGAGGGGTTTCGGTACGTCTGGGGGCGCGGTGATCTACGAGTACTGCTGGCCACGGTCTTCATGGTCTCGACGTTCGGCCTCAACTTTCCGCTGAGCCTGTCGGTGTTGGCGCGCAACACGTTCGGTAGCGGAGCGGACGCCTACGGACTGCTCTCGACAACGTTGGCGGTCGGTACCTTGGCCGGAGCGACTCTGGCTGCCCGGCGGGCGAGCGCGCCGCGACTGCGGCTCTTCATCGGTGCCGTCATCGCATTCGGTGCCTTCGAGTTGATCGTCGGGTTGATGCCCAACTACCTGCTCGTCGCGCTTCTGCTGATACCCACCGGTGCCCTGACTTTGACGTTCACGACGTCGGCGATGAACATTCTGCAGATGTCGGTGCCATCCGACATGCGCGGACGCGTGATGGGCATCTACATGCTGTGTTTCCTCGGCGGTACTCCGCTGGGCAGTCCGGTTCTCGGTTGGCTCGCCGACGCCTTGGATCCGCGGGCACCGTTGCTGTTCGGCGGGGCCATCTCTCTGGCGACCGGCCTCTTCGCGGCCGTGTATCTACTGCGGCACAACAATTTGCGGATCACCGTGGTGCCACCCGCAGACGGTCATCGGCTCCCCACCCTCGATACTGTCGCCGTGAGCACGAAGGTATGAGGGTGAGTCAGATCCAGCCGTGGCGTCGAGCGAGAGCGCAGGCCTCATGCCGGTTCGCTGCCCCCAGTTTCGCCGCGGCAGCTGACAGGTAGTTGCGGGTGGTGCCGGGCGAAAGATGGGCCCGCCGTGCGATCTCCGCGATCGACGCGCCGTCCGCGGCGAACTCGAGCACATCGGCCTCGCGCGGGGTGAGCGGAGAGTCTCCGGCTCCGATGGCTTCCGCGGCCAGCGTCGGGTCGACGTAGCGGCCGCCGCCGTGCACGGTGCGCACCACCTCGGCCAGGGTGGCAGCCGAGGTGGTCTTGGGGAGAAACCCGCGTACGCCCGCTTCGAGCGCCTTCTTCAGGTAGCCCGGCCGACCGTGGCTGGTGACGATGATCGACGCACAGGCGGGCAGCGTCTCGGCGATCTTCTGGGCCGTCTCGATACCGTCGATCCCGCCCATCTGCAGGTCGAGCACGGCCACATCGGGGGCGAGAGAGGCTGCGACGGTCAACGCCTTCTCGCCGGAGTCGGCCTGCCCGACGATTTCGATGTCGTCCTCCAGATCGAGCATGGTCGCCAGAGCGGTTCGGATCAGATTCTCGTCGTCGGCCAGTAGTACTCGAATCATGGTGTGGTCCTCGGCTTCTGGGGCGATGTCGGTAACGTCGCAGTGAGGGTGAATTCCTCGCTCGTCTTCTCCGTGTTCAGCGCTCCTCCGACGGCGACCAATCGTTCGCGCAACCCGCTCAAGCCGGTGCCGTCGTTGCGGCCGGACGATACACTCGGGTGGTCATTGGCCAGGTGGATGCTGTTGTCGGTCAACTCGATTCGACAATAAGTGGCGGACGAGTGGCGCAGAATGTTCGTCACTCCCTCACGGACCACCCAGGCAGCGGCCTCGGCCGCGCGCTCGGACAGAACCGAGGTCTCACCGACCAGTTCGGTGGAAATACCTGCGGCCGACAGCAGGGATCGAGCCCCGTCGAGTTCCGACGCCACATCGACCGATCGGTAGCCGCGAACCAGCTTTCGCGCGTCGGCCATGGATTCCTGGGCCAGGATGCGAACCTCGTCCATCTGGCCCGCCGCTCGATCGTCACCCCGGCGAGCCAGCGTTGCGGCGAGTTCGCTCTTGACCGCTATTGCGGAGAGTGCGCGTCCGACGACGTCGTGCAGATCTCGCGAGAATCGCAGACGCTCCTCGGCAACCGAGAGTGCGGCAGCGGCGTCGCGAGTGGCATCGAGTTCGGTGACAATGCGCAGCAGCCACGCCGACAGTTGCAGGGTGCAGGCAAGAAAGGCGATGAAGAGACCGAGCACCAGCGCCTCGATCGCCGAGCGTCCCAGAGCCGCCGCGAGCGCAGCAGACGCCACGGCGGCCGCCAGGCACCACCGCAACGGGACCAAGGCTGCGACGGCAGTGGTGGCCAGGGCGGCGGCCCACAGCATGTTGTTCGCTTCTCCACTGAACGCAACCACGGCAGCGGAGACGGCCATGATCACCAGGGGCACGCGCGGACTTGCCTTCGACACACCACCGATGGCGGGAGTGCGCTGCACGATCACGAAAGTGGCTGCGGCGCAGACTGCCTGCGCCGCCATCGACACATAGTCGTCAATTTGCAGAGACGTGAGCATCGCGGCGACGGCGACAGCGACGGCGAGCGTCAGGAACGACTGGCGGGTGTAGACGCGCACCTTGTCCACTGCGCTGCTGTCGTTCCAGCCGTGCAGTGGATTGAGGTACTGGTGCAACTTCATGATCTCCAGCCTTGCAGACGGTCGACGAAAGATGCGATCTAGGACCGCGGTTCCCAGCGGAAGTGCGTGCGGGCGATCAGGAGGCTGCCGACGATCCAGGCGAGCATCACCAGCAGCGGCATGCCGGCTTCGGTGAACGTGGCGGCGAAGCCGATGGACGCGTCGCCCGGCGTGGTGGTGCCGAACCAGCCCAGGTTCAGCAGATCCGAGACCGCGGCCATCGGGGTCAGCTCTATCACCCTGCCGAACGAGTCGGGGAGGGCATCACGAAGCAGTGAGGAGCCGACCATGGCGACCAGGATCACCGGCAAGCTGGTGATCTGCGCCGCCTCTGCATTGCGGGTGAACGCCGACGTGATCAACGCCAGTGCGGCGAACAGCGCAGCACCGCCGAACAGGGCGGCCGCGACCAGTAGCGCGTTGGTGGGAACGGGTCCGCCGAAGGCCAGCACCACTGCTCCGACGATCAGGCCGAGGACGACGGTCAGTATCAGCGAGGGGATGGCCGGTCCGAGCAGGATCTGCACATCCGAACTCTCTCCGGTGCGAAGTCGTTTGAGTACCAACTCGTCTCGGCGAGTGGCGTAGACCGAGAGCATGTTGTAGTAGACCATGAACACCAGCAGGAACAGCGCGAAGATCTCGAGTGCGGCTCCGACGCCTGCGTCGGTCAATCCGTCGTCGCTGCGGCTTCCCACGATCAGCAGGGCGATGGGGAAGATCAACGGCATGACGATCGCGTTGAACAGCAGTACGCGGTTGCGTCCGAGCAGGGTGAACTCTGCTCGTGACAGTGCGGTCATCGTGCTCATGCGCTCATCACCTTCTTGTCTGTGAAGTCTGGATTGTCGAATTCGTCTGCGATGGAGAGGAATACGGTCTCGAGTGATGCCGCTCGGGCGTCGAGTCCGTGCAGGGTCACCCCGTTGGTGCGGGCCCACACCAGCAAGTCGGTGAGCGTGTCCTGTACCGAGGACGTCCGGATCGAGACGGTGTCTCCCGAGACGTCCATGTCGGTACCCGGCAGTGACGGCAACGCCGTGCCCGGGGCCTTCAGTTCGATCTTCGCCGGATGGTCGGCGACCACCTCGTCGACCGTTCCGCTGCGAACGACTGCGCCGCGGTGCATGATCGCCAGCCGGTCACACAGCGACTCGGCCTCGTCCAGGTAGTGCGTCGTCAGCATGATCGTCACGCCGGAGTTCTTCAGCTCCTGGATCAGATGCCATGTGTTGCGGCGACTTTCGGGATCGAGTCCGGTGGTCGGTTCGTCCAGGAACAGCACTCGTGGGCGGCTGATGATGGCGCACGCCAGATCCAGCCTGCGCTGCTCGCCGCCGGAGAGAAACTTGACCCGGGTATCGGCGCGGTCGGCCAGGTCGACGCGCCCCAGCACCTCGTCCGTCGGCAGCGGATTGCTGCACGTGCCCGCCCACATGCGCAGGCTCTCCGCGGTGGTCAGATCCTGGGGCAGGCCGCCCTTCTGCAGCATGATGCCCAGAGACGGTCGGACCTTACGGCGGTCGGACACCGGATCCATTCCCAGAATCCGCACAGTGCCCTCGCTCGGCCGTGAAAGTCCCTGAATCACTTCGAGAGTGGACGTCTTGCCGGCACCGTTGGTACCCAGTAGGCCGAACAGTTCGCCCTCTGCGACCTTCAGATCGAGCGCCTTCACGGCCTCGAAAGCGTTCTTGCCCGAACCGTAGCGGCGAGTCATGCCATCGACTTCGATGATGGTCATGATTGCTTCTCCCAGTGGCGGAGTCCGATGACGAACCGCACGCCCATGAAGGCGACGATGACGCCGAGAGCGACGAACGCCGGGAGCGACGTACCGACGATTGCGAACAGCACCGCGACGATCGCGATGCTGATGACGATGACGACGATCTCACGTGCCATCGTCGGAGCCGGCCCGAGCTCCATCAGATCGGTGAACAGGTTTCCTTCGTCTGGTTGCTTCATGACTACGAGTCTGCTGGGCCGGGATCACCGAAAACAGTGCAGCGCATCATCATCTGCAGTGACACCGTCACGGTCCGGCCATGACAAAAGTCATGTGCTCTCGACAGCGCCCGGTATGCCGGGAGTTCGGGTATTTTCAGCACGTGAATCGCACCGAGCCGGTGAGCCCCGACCGTCGTACGCAGGTACGCGTCATTCTGGCGGGTTCGGTACCGAACCTGGTGCAGTGGTTCAACCTGTACCTCTACGCGACGTTCGCGCCGTACTTTCGGACCGAGTTCTTCGATCCGGCTTCGACCAATTCACTCGTGTACGTCTACGGACTCTTCGCGTTGACCTTCGTCGTGCGGCCGCTCGGGTCGTGGCTGTTCGGCAGGCTCGCGGACGTGCGAGGCCGACAGTTCGCGCTCGTCGCTGCGGTCACGCTGATGTCGGCCGGATCGGTCGCTCTGGCACTGACTCCCACCGTCCACGCGATCGGGGCCTGGGCCGCGGTGATCCTCGCCGTCGTGAGCATCGTCCAGGGCATCGCAACCGGCGGCGAGTACGCGGCGGCGACGGTGCTGCTTTCCGAATCGGGCACGCGAGGGCATCGGGGGTTCTTCGCCTCCTTCCAGGCCGCGACCATCGTCGGCGGCCTCGTGCTCGCGCAGGCATGTCTGCTCGTACTCCTCGCGAGCACGGACCGCGCGGCGATCTCCGAATGGGGCTTTCGCCTCGCCTTCGCCGCGGGAGGCGCGGCGGGCCTCGCCTCGTTGTGGTGGGCTCGCGGACTCGATCGTGCGCCTCGTGAACCGGGAGCACCGAGCGCGGACCGAGACGCCACGATGAGGGCGCTGTTCCGCGATCACTGGCGTCCGCTCGTCTGGGTGTTCTTGTTGACCGCAGGCGGGAGTGCCGCGTTCTACACGTACAGCGTCACGGTGCCCTCTGTCGTTCGCGAGACGTTCTTCGCTGCGGACGGTGCCAGAGGAGAGCTCGTTGCGACCGGTCTCGTGTTCGCCGCTTTCGTGGTGTTGATGGTGCTGCAGCCGGTCGGCGGCGCACTGAGCGACCGCATCGGAAGAAAGCCGCTCCTCGTCGTATTCGGGGTACTGGGGATACCGGCGACCGGAGTGCTGGTGCTGGCCACCACGAAAGTGACGTCACCGCCGGCGGTCTTCGTCATCCTGGTGTGCGCGTTTTTCGTCCTCACGTGCTACCTGTCGGTGAACGGCATCGCCAAGGCCGAAGTGTTCCCAGCGCACATTCGTGCGCTGGGTGTCGGCTTCGGTTACGCCGTGGCGAACTCCCTCTTCGGAGGTACGGCACCGCTGATCTATCACGCCACCAGCGGTGGCGGCAGTGTCGAGTTCATCGCCTACGTGACGGTGCTGCTGTCGGTGACCCTGGGCGCGGCGCTCTGGATGCACGGCGGCTCGGCCACCGCACTCGATGCGCCGAACAGGTAGGTCTAGAAACCCCAACCCATGACGGCCGGGCGCGCGGTTCCGAACGTCAGGTCCAATGCGTGCAGTGACGCGTCGTTGCGTGCGGTGAGGCGGTTGGCCGCGGCGAACAAGCGGGCGCGATGGGTGCCGAAGTAGATGCTCGCGAGCACGTCGATGTCGAGTTCGATGTCCGGTTCGGATTCCACCCGGGTGCAGGTGGCTCGGCCGTCGGTCACGGTGAGCGAATAGGTACCGCCCGCATCGAGGAAGGGATCTCGCACAGCGATGATCAACGAGGTGTCGAGAGCGTAGGTGCGTGCCTCGAGCGCTGCCTCGACGTGCATGATGCGGCCCCACAGTGCGTCGTGGTGTCCGGTGACCTTCGGCAGTCGGTTGTTGGTCAGCAGGAACGGCAGGGCTTCGTCTCGTGACTGTTGCACCTCGATGGTGTCGACCAGGTCGACCCCGACGAGGATCTGCCACAGCGCGGCGTAGGCGGCATCGGTCACCGCGATGAATTCCTGTACCACCACCCGGCTCGGGTTGCGTCCGCGTCGGTAGGCGACGTAACCGTCGGGATGGACGATGAAGAACAGAGCCGTCAGTCCGCCGCGTCGGTTCTCTCGGTCGGCGAAGAACCGCTCCCAGCGGATCGGCGGCTTGGGCTGCGCGCCTGCGGTCTGCTGCTGCCAGCGGTGGTAGATGTCGGGGAGCAGTTCGGCGGCCTCGGCGGATTCGATCAGCCGCACACCGGTCGCCGGGGGAGCATCCTTGCGGAACTGCGCGAATCGACGGTCGATCGAGACGCTGATCTCCTCGGTTATCGGCCCGTAGCCGAAGCGTCCGTAGATCGTCGCCTCGCTGGCGGTGAGCAGGGACAGCGGTGCGCCCGCGTCCTTCAGAGCGCGGTGCTGCTGGGTGAACATCGATCGCAGGATGCCGCGTCGACGATGCGTCGGCGCAACCGACACCCAGGAGACTCCGGACGCCTCGACCTGCGCACCACCGGGAACGGTGACCGACATCGGGAAATGCATGGCCACACCCACCGGGGTCTCGCCGTCCCACGCCAGGTACACGTGCTCGGACTGGGTCAGGATCTGCGTCTCGGCCAGGTCCTCGGCGTTCTGGTGCTCGCCGAATGCGTGTGCGTCGAGCAGCGCGACGGCATCCCAGTCGTCGTCGGTGGCGGTGCGGATGGTGATCGATTCGTCGGTAGTCATCGCTCTTTACTTTTCCATACAGGAGTGGAGCCCGCGGAACGACCCGAAAAAACTGCCATACAGAGGGAAGCCTTCGCCGACGGACTGCGAGAAATGCCGGGTGACAAGATGAGCGGGTGGTTCATGTAATCGATGTCGACGACCCCTCCGACCCCCGGCTGGACGATTTTCGCGATCTCAACTCGTCGGATCGGCGGCCCGACCTGCCCGAGGGCAAGGGATTGGTGATCGCCGAGGGTGTGTTGGTTGCGCAGCGACTGCTGACCTCGCGCTTCCCGATGATCAGCCTGCTGGGCGTGGATCGACGGCTCGACGCGTTGCGCGACGATCTGGCGGATTCCGACGTCCCGTTCTATCGGACGTCCGCGGAGGTGATGGCCGAGGTCGTCGGATTCCATCTCAATCGTGGTGTGCTGGCGGCGGCGAACAGGCCGCCTGCACTCGATCTCGACGAGGTGTTGGCCGACGCGAAGACGGTGGCGATTCTCGAGGGCGTCAACGATCACGAGAATCTCGGGTCGATGTTCCGTAACGCGGCCGGCTTGGGCGTGGATGCCGTGCTGTTCGGGGCCGCGTGCGCGGATCCGCTCTATCGACGGTCGGTGCGGGTATCGATGGGGCATGTGCTGCGGGTGCCGTTCGTCAAGGTGCCCGAGTGGCCGCGCGGCCTCGATCGCGTTCGCGCACACGGCTTTCAGCTGATCTCGCTCACGCCCAATCCCACGGCGGTGTCGC
Organism: Rhodococcus sp. IEGM 1341; assembly: GCF_030056895.1. Classification (NCBI taxonomy): domain Bacteria; kingdom Bacillati; phylum Actinomycetota; class Actinomycetes; order Mycobacteriales; family Nocardiaceae; genus Rhodococcus; species Rhodococcus sp. IEGM 1341. The sequence goes on from NZ_JASHKV010000009.1 coordinate 149,521, forward strand.
TGGCGGCGGCGATGACGGGGGAGAAGGTGGCGTTGTTGCTCGGCGCGGAGGGGCCGGGTCTGACCGAACATGCCATGCGCGCCACGGACATTCGCGCGCGCATTCCGATGGCTCCCGGCACCGACTCACTCAATGTTGCGACCGCCGCCGCGATGGGGTTCTACGAACGCGTGCGCCTCACGTGACCGACCACGACCCGGACGTCCGCTGGACCGGAATCCCGATCGCCGTGATCTCGGCGGCGCTCGTCGGTGTGGCACTGACGACCTTCGGTCTGGAACTGGCCAGAATTCACCCGCTGCTCGCGATCGGTCTGAACATCATCGTCGTCGCGGGTGCGGCACCGACGGTCATGCGATGGCTCGCGATACCGGTGTGGCGCTGGGCCGTGTACGGAGCCGGTATCGGTTCCATGCTGAGCTTCGTGGCACTGGCGGCGCTGGCGTTCTAGCAGTCGTCTTCTCAGTCGGTCTCCGACAGCGGGCACAGTTGCGCACTACCGGCGACATTCGGCGGAATCCCGTCGATCAGCGGTGGTTGCGTGCAACTGTGCCCACCCGAGCCACTATTTGCGCGAGAACCAACGCTTCTTCGGTCGCGGTGCCTGCTCGTCGGGGGCGTCGGGCATCGGTTCCTGTGCGCCACGGCCGTTCGAGCTTCGGTTCTGCTGGTTCGGTGGCGGTGGTTCCTGCCCCGGGACGTACATCGTGAAGCCGCAGACCGGCAGCGTGTTCGGATCGAATTCGTCCGCGTGTGGTGCGCCGGTGTAGCGGAATCCGAGCCACTCGGCGTTGGCTGCCTCGGCGAATTCCTGAGGGTGGAACGGCAGCGACTGCGGATCCGGCATCACTCCGGGCGGATAGATCAGCGGATGCTCACCGGCCCAGAACGATCGCTCCCACACCAGTGGCAGGCCTGCGTCCTCGTAGATGTACACCGGAGTGGCACTGAAGGATCGGCGGAATTCGCCGCGTTCCCAGTACGCGAACGCACCCCAGGCGTGTTGGGGATCCGAGGCGACGAGGTAGGTGTGCTCGGACGCCAGCGGGCGAGTGAAGGATTCGGGAAGCGTCGACGGTGTGGGCACCGCGAGATTCGATCCGCAGACCACGGTGACGCCGGGGTAGCAACCGATGAAGACGTGATCGTCGTCCACGCCTGCCGAGGTCGATATCGGGCCCTGTCCGAGGGGCACTGCCGTCAGGTGGGGGTACAGACGTCCGACGAGTGCGGTCGCAGCGCTCCAATCCGAGGTGGTGGCCTCTCGGAGTACAGAAATGGGATCCGGTGCGTCCACGTACCAGATGGTTGATGCTTTGGCCCCCACTACCGGCACCTCTCTCTCCGTTACTTCCTGGGAAGCCTACGGTGTGAGCGTCGGCGGTTCTGCACCGCGCGGCACATCGGTCACAGCAGAACTCAGTTGTGACCGCTGCTGCGAACGCCGAGCAGGACGTCCTCCCACGATGGCATGGCCGGCTTGCCGCGCTTGTCCTTGCCGCTGGTGTGACCGGCGGCAGGCTTGGGTGCGGGCCTGGGCTCCCTGGTCACCGTCTCGCGCGGCTGTTCGGACTCGGGAGTGGGCGCATCGTCCACCTCGACCTCGATGGTCTCGGCGTCGATCTCGCTGTCGGCGGTGGTGCCGTAGTACTCGTCGAAGCTCTGCTGCGAGGTCTCGTCGTCGGAGTCCTCGGCGGACGTCAGTGCGCGAACCGGTGCCAGACCGCGCAGTTGGCGTCCGAAGTCCGGATCGATCAGCTCGTGAGCAGTGTCGTCGAGCGGGCTGATGGTGCCGCCGTGGCCGTCGGGCAGGAACTGCCAGTGCGCCTTGTTGGTGGTGCGGCCCGCCTGCCACTTGAGCTGCGCGACCCACTTGTTGTCCTCGTCGCGCCAGGCGTCCCACGCCGCGTCGTCGAGATTGTGGCCGCGAGCGCGGAAAGCGAGGGTGACGATCTCGAGCAGGGTCTGCACGGCCGGGCCGTCGTGGCGCAGCGGATGACCGGCCTGAGCCATCGACGCGGCCTGCGAGCGTTCGAGCAACACCGGGTGAGCGAACACCTCGACGCGACTGATGGCCATTCCGGAGTCGGCGGCAACCTGTTCGATGGTCGCTCCGCTGCGGATACGGGCCTGAATTTCCTTGGGCCGAAGCAAGCTGTCCATTTCGATCTCAATCTGTCCTAGTCGAGCGATGTCGCCGCGTGAGGCCGCGCGGAGCTTGTCGTCGGCTGGAAGCCGGAATCTGTCGCCGGTCTTGGGATCTGCGCACACGACGAACTTTCCGTCGGCCTCGAGACCCACCACACGTAAGTCCCGCACCTTGACCTCCTCATCGCGCCGGCTCGCGATACCGTCGAATTCGAGCCTAGTTCACCTGCCGTATTCGGCGGGTGTCCGACACGCATCGCTTCTGCCGACGATCGTTTCCCTATCAGAGGGTAGACAGCTGCGGGCTCGGCTGCACCCATTCGGTCGATGTTGCGTCAATTGTCCTGTGGGACAACGTCGATGCATCGAAGCGACGGTACAGTGCGCCCAGGCCGAAGCCGATGCTCAGGGCAATCGCGTGCCCGACGGCAGTGAAGGTCGGGTCCGATACCCCACTGATCGTGACGACGCCGATCCACAGTGCGGCCCAGCCCGCACACCACGGCATCGGCAGGTATCTGATCATCGACCCCGCTACCGCTGCTGCTGCGTAACTGACACCGACGTCGACGGCCATCGCCAGTGAGTCCGCGAGCCAGTCGTTGTGAATGCCGATGAGCAGGCCGACGGCCACCAGTGCCGTCGCACCGATGTGTCCCGCGCTGAAGGTGACGAGAAAGCGTCGCCAACCGGAGATCCATTCGGCGACGGCGAACAGCAGTGCGACCGCCGCCAACCACAACCAGTTCACCCGTCCTTCGGTGAGAAAGACGCTCGTGACGAGGGTCGCGAGGTGGCCGTCGCCCAGATTGTGCAGATTGGTACTCGCCGCGTGCAGCACGTGCCAGCGATCGTGCGGGCCGATCCGGCCCAGTGCGACGGTGCCCGCCACCGCAAGAGCGATGTACAGCAGGGTCACGCGAGTGCGCAGAGCGAATGTCAGGAGCCTGTACATACGAGCGCTCCCTCCGAGGTCGTTACGCTTGCTTACTTGATAGCAAGTGTAGGCCGCGAAGGGAGCGCCGTAGCTGTGAGCTTGCTGGGAATGGTCGTTCCGCAGGCTCCACTCCTGCCCTGCTGATCAGCTCAGAGTCGACACGACCCAGTCGATGCTTTTGGTCAGTGCGGTGATGTCGTCCGGCTCGATGGCCGGGAACATGCCGACGCGCAGCTGGTTGCGGCCGAGCTTGCGGTACGGCTCGGTGTCGACGACGCCGTTGGCGCGCAGGATCTTCGCAACCTGGGCTGCGTCGACCTTCTCGTCGAAGTCGATGGTGCCGACGACCTGGCTGCGGTGATCCGGGTTCGTCACGAACGGCGTTGCGAATTCGCTCTTCTCGGCCCAGTCGTACAGACGTGAGGACGAATCGGCGGTGCGCTTGGTGGCCCAATCGAGGCCGCCCTGCGCGTTGAGCCACTCGATCTGGTCCGCGAACATCAGCAGTGTCGCCACGGCCGGGGTGTTGTACGTCTGGTTCTTGCTGCTGTTGTCGACGGCGATCGGCAGCGACAGGAAATCCGGGACCCATCGATCCGTGGCAGCGATCTCGCTGACGCGCTCGAGTGCGGCCGGGCTCATCAGCGCCACCCACAGGCCACCGTCGGCGGCGAAGCACTTCTGCGGCGCGAAGTAGTAGACGTCCGAGTCGGCGACGTTCACCGGCAGACCGCCCGCACCGGAGGTGGCGTCGATCGCGATGAGGGCGTTCTCGGAGCCGGCCGGACGGCTGACCGGGATGGCCACGCCCGTCGACGTCTCGTTGTGCGCCCAACCGATGAGGTCGACGGACGGGTCGGAGGTGGGCTCGGGCGCGCTGCCCGGCTCGGCCTTGACGACGATGGGATCACCGATGAACGGGTTGTTCTTGGCCACCGAGGCGAACTTCGAGCTGAACTCGCCGTTGGTCAGGTGCAGCGACTTCTCGCGGATGAGGCCGAAGGCAGCAGCGTCCCAGAACGCGGTGGTGCCACCGTTGCCGAGGACGACCTCGTAGCCCTCGGGCAGCGAGAACAGATCCTTCAGGCCACTGCGCACGCGTCCGACGACGTCCTTGACGGGCTTCTGACGGTGGCTGGTGCCGAACACGGAAGCGCCGACGTCGACCAGGGACTGCAGCTGCTCGGGGCGAACCTTGGACGGGCCGCAACCGAAGCGTCCGTCGGCGGGCAGGAGATCGGCGGGAATGATCGGCAAATCGGCCATGGAGTAGCGCGTCCTAGCGTCGATGGAATATGGCCTCCACAGGCTAGTCGGGTGTCATGACACCGTCGACTACCGGATCAGGTCCCAGCCGTCGACGGACTCGGGGCTGCGGGGTTCAGGGCCGGTGTAGAGGGCAGCCGGTCGGACGAGCTTGCCCAGGCGCTTCTGCTCCAGGATGTGCGCGCACCAGCCCGCGGTACGTCCACAGGTGAACATCGCGGGCATCATGTGCGCCGGCACCTCGGCGAAGTCGAGGATCACCGCGGCCCAGAACTCGACGTTGGTCTCGATGGCGCGGTCGGGGCGGCGCTCACGCAGTTCGGTCAACGCCGCCTGCTCGAGCGCGGCGGCAACCTCGTAGCGGGGTGCGTTCAGTCTCTTGGCGGTAGCGCGCAGAACACGGGCGCGGGGGTCCTCGGCGCGGTAGACGCGGTGCCCGAAGCCCATGAGCTTCTCTTTGCGGTCCAGGATGCCGGTGATGAGAGCGCGGGCGTCACCGGTTCTCTCGACCTCCTCGATCATCGGCAGGACGCGAGCGGGCGCGCCGCCGTGCAGGGGACCGGACATTGCACCGATGGCACCCGAGAGGCAGGCGGCGACGTCGGCTCCGGTGGAGGCGATGACGCGGGCAGTGAACGTCGAGGCGTTCATGCCGTGTTCGGCGGCCGAGACCCAGTATGCGTCGATGGCGGCGACGTGGGCGGGATCCGGTTCGCCCTTCCAGCGGACCATGAAGCGTTCGGTCACGGTGGCGGCCTGATCGATGCGGCTCTGCGGTACAGCGGGCTGGTAGATGCCGCGAGCGGACTGAGCGACGTAGGACAGAGCCATCACCGAGGCGCGAGCGAGATTGTCGCGGGCGGTGGAGTCGTCGATGTCGAGCAGCGGCTGATAGCCCCAGATGGGCGCCAGCATCGCCAGTCCGGCTTGGACGTCGACGCGCACGTCGCCGGTGTGGATCGGCAGAGGGAACGGTTCGGCCGGTGGAAGTCCTCGACCGAACTCGCCGTCGACGAGCAGTGCCCAGGCATCACCGAAGGTGACGTTCTGAGCGACGAGTTCTTCGATGTCGACGCCGCGATACCGCAGTGCGCCACCGTCCTTGTCGGGCTCGGCGATGTCGGAGGTGAACGCGACGACACCTTCGAGGCCGGAGACGAAATCCTCGGGAACTCGTTGAACAGCCATGGCCTGTGGACTCCCTCGTCGCAACTGCACCCGGCTCTGCGCCGCATCCGGGCGTACTTCGTCAGAACCATAGCCGGGATCTACGCGGGAGTAGCGTCTGGGCTTGTGTCTGCAGATGAACAGCGCCTGGCGAACATGCGGGTGGACTATGGAGAGCCCGAGGACCTCGACGTCGATGCTCTGGCGGACGGGTGGTGTTCGCTGGCGCAGCAGTGGTTGTCCGACGCGATAGCCGCGAATCTGCCCGAGCCCAACGCCATCGTGTTGGGGACGGTCGACGGTGCGGGTAGACCCGCCACCCGCACCGTGTTGTGCAAGGACTTCGACGCGGACGGAATGGTGTTCTACACCAACTACGACTCCGACAAGGGCCGTGCGCTCACCGCGACGCCGTATGCGTCGATCACGTTCCCGTGGATCGGAATTGCCCGTCAGCTCACCGTTCGCGGCCCGGTGGTCAGGGTCGACGCCGAGACGACCGAAACCTATTGGCGCACTCGGCCCCGCGGCTCCCAGCTGGGGGCATGGGCGTCCGAGCAGTCGCGGCCCATCGGCTCGCGGGAGGATCTGGCTGCGCGACTGGCCGAGGTCACCGCGACGTTCGACGGCATCGAGGTGCCGGTTCCGCCGAACTGGGGCGGTTTTCGCGTCGAACCGGAGACGGTCGAATTCTGGCAGGGCCGAACGAGCCGCATGCACAACCGAATTCGCCTGACGGTGGCAAGCGGTGTGATCGAGCGTCTGCAGCCGTGAGCGGATTGCGCGGCATTCTTGCCGATACGACTCCGCTGAGGACCCCCGCTTACAAGCGGCTGTGGGTGGCGAACATCGTCACCGTCATCGGGGCGCAGCTGTCCATCGTCGCTGTGCCGCAACAGGTTTTCCAGATCACGCTGAGTTCGGCCTATGTGGGTCTGACCGGTGTCTTCGCGTTGGTGCCGCTGATCGTGTTCGGTCTGTGGGGCGGAGCGCTGGCCGATGTGATGGACCGCCGCACGCTGTTGATGATCACCACCTGCGGTCTGATCGGTACCTCCGCGCTGTTCTGGTTGCAGGCGTTCCTCGACCTGAACAACGTGTGGATCATCCTGGTGCTGTTGGCCGTTCAGCAAGCCTTCTTCGCGGTGAATCAACCGACGCGCAGCGCGATCCTGCCCAGAATTCTGCCCGGCGATCAGCTGCCCGCGGCGAACTCGCTGAACATGACGGTGATGAACTTCGGTGCCATCGCGGGTCCGCTCAGTGCCGGCATCCTGATCTATTACATCGGGCTCGAGACGCTCTATCTGATCGACACCACCGCGTTGTTCGCGACACTGTGGGCGGTGATCCGGCTACCGGGAATTCCGCCGGCCACGTCAGGTCAGCGCGCCGGATTGCGTTCGGTATTCGAAGGTTTCGCGTACCTCGCCACGCAGAAGGTGCTGCTGGCATCGTTCGTCGTCGACATCATTGCCATGGTGTTCGGCATGCCCCGCGCGCTGTTCCCACAGATCGCACACGAGAGCTTCGGCGATCCGGCGTCGGGCGGGCCGGTGCTGGGCATGCTGTTCGCGGCGATGTCCGCGGGCGCGGTACTCGGCGGAGTGTTCTCCGGTTGGCTTCCTCGAGTGCGCAGGCAAGGCCTGGCGGTGCTGATCTGCATCGTCGTGTGGGGCGTGGCGATGATCGGCTTCGGTCTCGCCGTCGGCGCGGCCACCGACGGGGCCACCACCGTCGCCCTGTGGTTCGCGTTGGCGTTCCTGGCCCTCGGCGGCGGAGCCGACATGATCTCGGCGGCCTTCCGCAGCACGATGCTGCAGCAGGTCGCCACCGACGAGATGCGTGGCCGGCTACAGGGTGTCTTCATCGTCGTGGTTGCCGGAGGCCCGCGCGTCGGCGACGTCCTGCACGGCGCCGCAGCGGCGTCGGTGGGGACGGCGGCCGCCGCGGCGGGCGGCGGCGTGCTGGTCGTCATCGGTGTCTCGATCGCCGCGTTGGCTCTTCCGGCATTCATCCGATACCGAGTGGGTGCGGTGGTAAAGAATGGCACTCATGGCTGACGCACAGACCTACTCGTTGACGAGCGGTAAGTATCGGGCAGACATCGCTGCCCACGGGGCGGGCCTACGGGTTCTCGAGTACGACGGCGCACCGCTCACCGAGACCTGGGAGGCAGGCTCCAAGCCGCCGCTGTCGGCGGGGCTGGTGTTGGCCCCGTGGCCCAATCGGACGGCCGACGGAACGTTCACGTTCGAAGGCGTCGAGCATCGGATGGAGATCAGCGAGCCTTCGCGCAACAACGCCAGTCACGGTTTCGTCCGGCGGGTGGAGTGGACCCTGAACGAGCACACCGACTCTCGCGTCGAACAGAGCGTGGACGTCGGGACGCATCAGGGCTGGCCGTTCTCGGTGACGGTGACCGTGGCGCACGAGCTGTCGGCGGACGGTCTCACCGTCACCGCGTCGGCGAAGAACACCGGTGATTCACCCGCGCCGTACGGGATGGGTTTTCACACGTTCGTCAGGGTGGGAGACGTGCCGCTCGACGAGTGCACGCTCGAGCTCTCGGCCGGTACGCGGCTGCCGCTCGACTCGGTGCGCAATCTGCCCGTGGGCAATTCGGTGCCGACTGCCGATACCGAGTACGACTTCCGGCAGCCGCGGACGCTGCAGGGCGTGCAGCTCGACACCCCGTTCAGCGCGTCGCTACCCGAGGCCGACGGCCGAGCGAGCCATGTTCTTCGCGGTCCCGACGGCACCGCGACGGTGCTGTGGACCGACAGCAGCTTCGGTTGGGTGCAGGTGTTCACCGCCGATCCCGCCAACGATCAGGCCTATCCCGATCGAGGGCGGGCGCTGGCGATCGAGCCGATGACCTGCCCACCCGATGCGTTGAATTCCGAGATCGATCTGATCGTGCTGGATCCGGGGCAATCCTGGTCGGGCACCTGGGGAATGAGGTACGAGAAGTGACCATTCTGGTGTGCGGCGAGGCGTTGGTCGACCTGGTTCCGGTGCACGAGGGCCCGCTGCTCTCGCCCAAACTCGGCGGCGGACCGTTCAATGTCGCCGTCGCGATCGGTCGACTTGGTTCGCCCGTCGCGTATCTCTCGCGGATCTCCCGCGACCCGTTCGGTGAGCAGATCCTGGCGAGCCTGCGCGATGCGGGAGTGGACACCACGTGGGTGCAGCGCGGCGACGAGCCGACGACGTTGGCGATGACCACGCTCGCCGAGGACGGCAGCGCCGAGTACTCGTTCTACGCCGACGGCACAGCCGACCGCCTCGTCGCCGATCCCGGCGATCTGCCCGACGAGATCAGCGTGCTCTCGTTCGGCACACTGTCGCTGCTGTACGAGCCCGGCGCGTCGATGTACGCGGGCCTGCTGCACCGGGCCCGGGCGGCGGGCAAGCTCACGATGCTCGACCCGAACATTCGGCCCGCTGCGATCGACAGCACCAGCGGAGACATCACGGCCGACGGGTTTCGCGACCGATTCCGTTCGTGGCTGCCCAGCATCGACATTCTCAAGGTGTCCGAGGACGACTCGTTCTGGTTGGGCCTCGGAACGCAGGGGACCACCGTCGACGACTGGCTCGCGGCAGGGGTCACCGCGGTGGTCATGACCCGCGGCGGCGACGGCATCTCGGTCTTCACCGCATCCGAGGAAATCACGGTCCCCGGTGTCGCGGTCGACGTCGTGGACACGATCGGCGCTGGTGACACCGTGCACGGAGCTCTGCTCAGCTTTCTGCAGAAGGAGACCATTATCACATCGAACGCGGTGAAAGAGATGAGCAAGGAAGATTGGCGAGAAGCGCTCGAGTTCGCCGCGAAAGCAGCGGCGATCACGGTTTCTCGACCCGGTGCCGACCCTCCCTGGGCGTCCGAGGCGTCGAGAGACTAGTTTCACTATCGACGTTAGAACTGTCCGCTTCAAGTACGTGTCCGTTACACGAGTTCGAGAGGGACCATTCGTGCCCGCTGAGAATGATGCCAAAGCCACCCTCACCTATCCCGGTGGCGAATACTCCATGTCGATTGCCGAGGCCTCCGAGGGCAACAACGGCATCGAGCTGGGGAAGTTGCTGGCCACCACCGGCTACACGACGTTGGACGGCGGGTTCGTCAACACCGCGTCGACCAAGTCGGCCATCACCTACATCGACGGTGACGCAGGCATCCTGCGCTACCGCGGTTACCCGATCGAACAGCTCGCGGGCAAGTCTTCGTTCATCGAGGTCAGCTACCTGCTGATCTACGGTGAGCTGCCGTCCGAGGATCAGCTCGAGAAGTTCACCGACAAGATCCGTCGGCACACTCTGCTGCACGAGGACCTCAAGCGGTTCTTCGACGGCTTCCCGCGTAACGCGCACCCGATGCCGGTGCTGTCGAGTGCCGTCAACGCGCTGTCGGCGTACTACCAGGATTCGCTCGACCCCAACGACCCGGAGCAGGTCGAGCTCTCGACCATCCGCTTGCTGGCCAAGCTGCCGACCATCGCGGCGTACGCCTACAAGAAGTCCGTCGGTCAGCCGTTCCTGTACCCGGACAACTCCAAGAGCCTGGTCGAGAACTTCCTGCGCCTGACGTTCGGCTTCCCGGCCGAGCCGTACGAGGTCGATCCCGAGATCGTCAAGGCTCTCGACATGCTGCTCATCCTGCATGCCGATCACGAGCAGAACTGCTCGACGTCGACGGTGCGTCTCGTCGGATCCTCGCAGGCAAACCTGTTCACCTCGATCTCCGGCGGCATCAACGCGCTGTGGGGCCCGCTGCACGGCGGAGCCAACCAAGCCGTGCTCGAGATGCTGGACAAGATCAAGGCCGAGGGCGGCGACGCAACGGACTTCCTGCGTCGCGTCAAGAACAAGGAAGACGGCGTCAAGCTCATGGGCTTCGGACACCGTGTGTACAAGAACTTCGACCCGCGCGCGACGCTGGTCAAGGAGACCGCGCACACGATCCTCGGCAAGCTCGGCAACGGCGACGAACTGCTCGAAATTGCCCTCAAGCTCGAGGAGACCGCGCTGACCGACGATTACTTCGTCGAGCGCAAGCTGTACCCCAACGTGGACTTCTACACCGGCTTGATCTACCGCGCGATGGGCTTCCCGCCGCGCATGTTCACGGTGCTGTTCGCGATGGGCCGTCTCCCGGGCTGGATCGCGCACTGGCGCGAGCAGAACGAGGACACGACCGGCAAGATCGGCCGTCCGCGCCAGATCTACACCGGCTACACCGAGCGCGCCTACCAGGACGTCAGTTCCCGCTAGATCTCGCTGCACGACAACGCCGCCGACTCCCTTGGGGAGCCGGCGGCGTTGTTGTGTCCGGCTGCGCCGAGTTCGCAGTTACGTAGGTCAAATGGCCGTTTTCGGCTGCACAACTGCGAACTCGAAGTTGTGGACGAATTTCGGCCGAAAGGCATCCATAACTTCGAGTTCGCGCAACCGTCAGGCGTCGAAATACTTGCGGTTCTTCAACACCGGCAGAGTTTTGCGTACGGCGTCGACGAGTTCAGTGTGGATGTCGATCGTCAGCATGCCGGGCGTCGCGTCGAGTTGCCCGAGGATCTCGCCGGTGGGGGAGCAGACGATGCTGTGTCCCACGCCCAACGGTGCATTGCCCTCGGCGGCAGCGGGTTCGGCTTGGTCGCAGGCCGCGACGAACGTCGTCGAGTCCAGGGCACGTGCCCGCGCGAGCAGGGTCCACTGCTCCACTTTGCCGTCGCCCGATCCCCACGACGCCGGGACGACGACGACTTCCGCGCCGAGATCACCGAGTTTCTGGAACAGTGCCGGGAATCGAATGTCGTAACAGGTGGCGAAGCCGACCCGAACGCCGGCGATGTCCACCACGAGAGGGTCCGAACCCGGTGCAACTGTGTCGGATTCGGCGAATCCGAACGCATCGAACAGGTGGATCTTGTCGTAGCTCGCGTCGATACCGGGCCCGGTGACGAGCAATGTGTTCGTGACCCTTTCGTCGGCGGCGGGGGTGAACATTCCGGCGACGACGGTGATGCCCACGTCGGACGCTATGGTGCGCACCGCGTTCGCCCATTCACCGTCCAGGGGCTGCGCGAACTTTCGGATGGGTCCGCCGAAGCATCGCATCGTCGCCTCCGGAAACACGACGAGATCCGATCCCGCATGCGCTGCGGCACGGGTGTGGGTGGCGATGAGTTCGAGGTTCTCGGCGGGCTGTTGGCCGCTGGTGATCTGGGCGAGGCTGATGCGGATGGACGAGCTCACGGTGTGACTCCTGGTTTCGTCGGAGGAAGACAGGTATACATATCGTATGCAGCCGCTGTCGGGGAGGGAGAAGGCGTACCGGTACGTGCGCGATCAGGTGTTGTCCTCACCGGCCGCCACCGGCACTTTTCTGAACGAGCAGGAACTTGCGACGCAGATCGGAGTATCCCGTACCCCGGTTCGTGAAGCGTTGCTGATGTTGCAGTCCGAGGGTCTGGTCGAGATGGTGCCCAAGCGGGGCGCGCACGTGCCGGCGATGTCCGGACGCCAGATCGCCGAACTGATGGATCTGCGCGGAGTTCTCGAGCGGCACGCGGCCACCCGTGCGCTGCGAGCCGGTGACGCGCCGATCACGCAGATGCGGCACGCGTTGACGCAGCAGGAACTGCTGATGAACTCCGACGACGCAGATGCACCCAAGCAGTTCATCGACTGGGACGGCACGTTCCATCAGAGTTTGATCGATTCGGCGGGAAGCGATCTGCTCTCGCGCACGTACGCCGGACTGCGGGCTCGCCAGCTTCGGGTCGGGTTGAGCGCGTTGTTCACCGCGGCGAACCGTCAGCACCGGGTGTGCGCCGAGCACCAGGCCATCATCGACGCACTCGGTGCGGGCGACGAGGACCTGGTGCACGCGAAGATCGACGCTCACCTCGAGGTCACACTTCAGACTCTGCTGCGCGCGTAGCCTTTTCGCGCTCCTGGCCCAGCAGCACGTAGTGCTCGTCCTCGGTGGGGTCGGGGTTGCGACCGAGTGCGAGACCGACGAGTGTCACGGCACCGACGATCACGATGTATCCCGCGATCGGCACCCAGCTGTCCGTTCTGTCCAGCAGGTAGACGAAGATCAGCGGTGCCATTGCGCCACCGAACACACCGGCGATCGTGTACGCCAACGAGCTGCCGGTGGACCGCAGTCGCACGCTGAACTGTTCGGTGACGAACGCAGCCTGCGGTCCGTACATGAACGAGTGGAACGCCAGTCCCACAACGACACCCAGGATCAGCAGCGGCAGAGATCCGCCGCCGATGACGAGGAAGAAGATGGCGCTCCAGGCCACACCGCCCACAGCGGCGACGCCGTAGACGAGGCGTCGGTTGATGCGATCGGACACGGCTCCGGCGAGCGGAATCAGGCCGAGCTGGCAGGCGGAGCCGACCAGAATGGCGGTGAGTACCTCGCTGCGCTCGAAGCCCAGTTTCTGCGTGCCGTAGGTGATCGAGAAGACCGTGAACAGTGCGTAGATGACGTCGGGTGCGACGCGGGACATACGTGGTGACGCCGATCAGCATCAGCGTGATGACGAGTAGTTGCTTGCGGCCGATGACATCGCCGAGGCGCCCGAAGACGAATCCACCGACCGGCCGGGCGACGTACCCGACGGCGTAGGTGGAGAACGCCAGCAGTGTCCCGGTCAGCGGATCGCTGTCCGGGAAGAAGACCAGGGGGAACACCAGCGCTGCGGCGGCCGAGTAGACGGCGAAGTCGTACCACTCCAATGCCGTTCCGGTCAGGCTGGCCGCGAAGGCCTTGGCCAGGCCTTTTCTATCCACCGAAACAGGTTCGGTCATGACGACTCCTTCGTGTGCCTGAGATCACTCTATCCGTTGTACGTGCTCCATACTTGCTGTATACAAAACGTATGCGCAAGGCTTTCGGCGTATCGGAAACAGAAAATTTACGAGGAGAGGGTCCTTACTGATGCTCACGTTCACGCTGCCCGACGGCTCGACCGAATCGCTCGAGGTGACCGCCCTGCTCAATGCGGGATATGCCGGACGCAACCAGGACGAGGTGGCGTCGCACATCGCGGAGCTGGCCGAACTGGGTGTCCCGGCTCCGACGGTGACCCCGGCGCTGTACCCCATCTCGCCTTATCTGGCGCAGCAGACCGATTCCGTCGCCGTTCAACACGGTCGCACCTCGGGCGAGGCGGAGTGGGCTCTGGTGATCCTCGGCGACTCGATCGACGACGTGCTGCTCACGGTGGCGTGCGATCACACCGACCGTGACCTGGAAGTTCACAGCGTCGCATGGAGCAAGAACGCCGCTCCCGACGTGCTGGGCACCGGTGCGTGGCGGTTGTCCGAGGTAGCCGATCGACTCGACGAGATCACGTTGACCGCCTGGGCCGACGGCACGCTCATCCAGACCGGAACGCTCGGTGATCTTCTCGCGCCGCAGTACTGGCTCGATGTGCTCACCGAACGTGGCTTGTTCTCGCGTGGAACGGTTTTGATCTCGGGCACCATCTCGATGCACCACGGGGTGAATCAGTTCTCCGACGCCTGGAAGGTCGAGATGACCGACCCCGCCACCGGCAATACTCTGACCTGCGAATACAAGACGATATTGATGCCAGCTCCGATCGGCTGAGCGTCACGACGTATGGTCGAAGCGGTATATGCCCAGAGATAGACAGCCGGCGTCGGCGGGCCGGCATCAACCGCAGGAGACTTCAGTGACGAAGCCAGTGATCGAATTTCAGGCCGGACCGGCGCCCTTGGACCTGGTGACGGTCGACCTCGTCGAGGGTGACGGCGCAGAGGCAGTGGCCGGTGGCACCGTCGAGGTGCACTACGTCGGTGTCGAGTTCGATTCGGGAGAAGAGTTCGACTCGTCCTGGAACCGCGGCGAGTCCATCCAGTTCCCGCTGCGCGGACTGATCCAGGGCTGGCAGGACGGCATTCCCGGAATGAAGGTCGGCGGACGTCGTCAGCTCACCATTCCGCCGGAGCTCGCCTACGGTCCCGCCGGTGCAGGACACCGTCTTTCCGGCAAGACCCTCGTGTTCGTCATCGATCTGCTCGACGTCAAATAACTGCAGGGCCGCCAACGGCATTGCGTACCCGCTCGGCTTCGCGGGTTGCCGCGAGATTGGCAGTTCCCTCTCGGGAACCCGCGAGCTTGGCGTGAATGTGCCCGGCTACCGTCACCGGCTCGTACCGGGCCACGTCACCGGGCTCGATGCACGACGGCAGTGGCGCGATCACCGCGTCGAGGTTGCCGTCGTGGAAGAACGCGGCAGATCGCCTGCGCTGGATCGTCCCGTCGGTGATCGGCGGACGGACCCGGTGCAGCGTCGACATCCAGCGATCGTTGGTCAGTCGGGCCGTCAGATCTCCCAGGTTCACCAACATGGCTCCGTCGGCGGGTTGCACGTCGTGCCACCGTCGGTCGGTTCCGAGAACCTGCAGGCCGGGCACTCGATCGGCCCACAGCACCGTCACCAATCCGTAGTCGGTGTGTTCGCTCATCCCGGTGAGCTCGGCGTCCGGCACATGCATGCCGGGTTCGAGCGCGTAGTTGTTCATCCGCAGGGTATCGAGCGATCGACCGGTGATGTTGGAGAACGTATTCGGTGACACACCGAGTGCATCGACGAACACTGTGGTCAGCGTCCGGGCCACGCGTGCTGCCTCGGCGAAATACTCGTCGACGGCGCGCTGGAATTCCGTGGAGTCGGGCCAGGTGTTCGGTTCTCCGGTGCCGACGTTGAAGGCCTCGAAATAATCGTTCATGCCCGACGCCGATTCGACTCCCAGGCTCAGGCTCAGCGATTCGCTCTTCGGAGCGGTGTATCCCCGATTCACTTCGGGTGGGCAGATGTAGGTTCGCTTCTTCGCCAGGTCGAGTCCGAAGAACGAATCCATCGCCGACGCGAGTCCGGCCACGGTGTCCTCGGGAATGCCGTGCCCGAGAATCTGCATGAAACCGACTGTGCTGCAGGCATAGTCGACGTCCGCCGCGACGCTGCGTCGGGCAGTCCCGTCGCCTGCCGCGGTGGCATCACCCAGAACGTACGGCGAGATGTCGATGGTGGGGACGAAGAAATCCGACAACGTGTGCATGGGTACATGATCCACGGCTCGGATGGGCCCGCAGGTTTCTCCCGCGTAAAGACTGCCGAACGTCAGCTGTCCTGCAGCTCCAGCACCAATCGGGCACCGCCGAGCGGGCTGTCGGTGAACCAGGCCCGCCCACCGTGCAATTGGGCTTGCTGCGCCACCAGTGCCAGGCCGAGCCCGGAGCCACCCTTGGCGGCACGGGTGCCGCGCTCGAACCGGCCGAACACCGTCTCGCGTTCCTCGACGGGAACGCCGGATCCGTTGTCGTCGAGCAGGACACGTACCGTCTTGCCCTCGCGCTCGGCGGTGATGACGATCGACGTCGCGTTGCCGTGTCGAACGGCGTTGCCGATCACGTTGTCGACGGCCAGCCGAAGACCGGTCGGCAGTGCGCGCATCGTGATCTCGGAGTCGGCGGCGTACTCCACGCGTATGTCGAGTCCCGGATGCAGTCGTTGCGCATCCTGCGCTGCGACGTCGCAGACGTCGATGATGTCGGTCTCGACTCTGTCGCCCTCACTGGACAATTCGCCCGACGCGAGTCGTTCCAGGGCGGTCAGGGTCGTCTCCACTCGACCCTGAGTCCGCTCGAGATCTCCCAGAATCTCCTGCTGCTGCGACGGCTCGAGGTCGAGAGTTCTGAGCACCTCGATGTCGGTGCGCATCGCAGTCAGTGGGGTCCGCAGCTCGTGAGCGGAGACGGCCGCGAAGTCGCGTGCGGTGTCGAGCGCGGCATTGGTGCGGTCCTGTGCTTCGTTCAGTCTGGTCAGCATGCCGCCGATCGCGACCGCGAGCGCATCGGCTTCGGTGACACCGGTGCGGGTTTCGGGCGCGGTCGGTGGTTGCGCGCTGACCTGCCGGGTCAACGTCACCAACGGTTTGACGGCTCTGCCACCGAAGAGCCAGCCCAGGCCGGTGGACACTGCGATCGCGGCGAGTCCCAGCAGAATCACCTGCCGCTGCTGTTCGTCGGTGACCTGTTGCGCTTCGATGGCAGGCACGCCGATGGAAATCGAGATGGACGACACTGCGGTCGAAACAGCGGTGTAGACCCGGAAGCGTTGCCCGTCGACGTCGACGGTCTGCGACCCGGTCTCGAGCGCGGGCAGCCGTGTCGGAGTGGACGCGACGACGATGTCGCCACTGCGAATGGTGACGGCGAACGCGCCGGAGAGCTGATCGAGGAACGCCTCCAGCGTCGTCGAGGTCGGGATCAGCACCTGAGACGCCGTCGTCAGCCGCTCGTCGAGCTGGTTGACGTTGTTGCGCGAAATAGCGACCGAGGTGACCACCGAGAGTGCGGCGACAACGAGGGTGGCACCGAGGGTCGTGGCGGCGGCCACGCGGGCGCGCAGAGAGAAGCTCATGCGGACTCCCGGACGACGAAGCCGACTCCGCGAACCGTGTGGAGGATGCGCGGCGACCCGTCGGCCTCGAGTTTGCGTCGCAGATATCCGACGAACACGTCCACGACGTTGGTGTCGGCGACGAAGTCGTAGCCCCACACCAGCTCGAGCAGTCGTTCACGCGTGAGGACGACGCCCTTGTTGCGCGCCAGAATCGCGAGCAACTCGAACTCGCGCTTGGTCAGATCGATGTCGGCTCCGCCGCGGTGGACGCGATAGCCCGGGATGTCCACCACCAGGGTTCCGATGGCGACGGCCGAGTTCGGCGCGCCCGAATCTGCAACCGGCACAACCGGACCGGTGCCGCGACGACGCAGCATGGCGCGAATCCGTGCGACCAGCTCGGCCAGCACGAACGGTTTGGTGAGGTAGTCGTCGGCACCGGATTCGAGCCCGGCGATGCGATCGTCCACCGAGCTGCGGGCACTGAGCACGCAGATCGGGATGTCGTTTCCCATGGCGCGCAACGCGGTCACCACGCTCGCGCCGTCGAGTACCGGCATGTTGATGTCGAGCACGATGGCGTCGGGCATCGATCGCGACACCACGCCGAGCGCCTCCGCGCCGTCGGATGCGGTGATGACGGTGAACCCGGACAGGCGCAGTCCGCGTTGCAGCGACGACAGCACGTCGACATCGTCGTCGACGACGAGGACGGTGGCGGGGGCACTCGACGATTCGGTCACCGTTCCAATGCTATGCAACCCAGCTGTCGACGGTGCTTCGGCGTTCGGCCGGCGTCTTGGCGAAGAACTCCTCGAGCGCACTGCGGCGGCCGGTGTCGGCATCGAGTGACCAGGCGAGTGCAGGTGCCTTGGCGTAGAGCTGCTCGTAGTACTTCTCGAAGGTGCAGGTGCTGTCCACCAGGGAAAGAGCGCCGGGGAAGGGGCGTGTGTTCGTCATGGTGTTCTCCTTTTCTCTTCTGTGTTTCCCAAGGTAGAGCCCCATGTTGCGGCCATGGTGAGCCATCGTTGGCGGTTCTCTGAGAGTTCGGCCGAGAGCGGGCTGTGATTGCCGACCGCGTCGGTGGGTAAGACTGGAACCATGTCGCTCGTATGGTTTCGCCGTGATCTCCGTCTGGGGGATCTGCCCACACTCACCGCCGCTGCCGAGTCCGGAGATCCGGTGCTCGGGCTGTTCGTACTGGACGACCGTCTACTGAAGCCCTCGGGCGGGCCGCGCAAGGATTTCCTGTTCCGTTCGCTCGAAGCATTGAACGAGCAGCTCGACGGCCGGTTGATGGTGGTGCACGGCGACCCCGAGACCGTGGTCCCCAAGGTCGCGCAGGCGATCGGCACCGAGGACGTACACATCAGCGCCGATTACGGCCCGTACGGACGCGACCGAGACAAGCGCGTCGGCGAGAAGGTGACTCTGGTCGAGACCGGATCCCCGTACGCGATCGCACCCGGGCGGATCGCCAAGAGTGACGGCGAACCGTACAAGGTGTTCACGCCGTACTCCCGGCAATGGCTGGAGCACGGGTGGCGCGGACCGGCCGACACGTCCGCGAAGACCGTGGAATGGATCGACCCGGACAAGGTGAAAGGCGTTCGGCGGGCGAAGATTCCCACCGAGAAAGAGGCGTCCGACGCGGCAGCGGGTGAGAAGGCTGCGTCGAAGCAGTGGAAGGAATTCCTCGAGGAGGTCTCGGCGTACGACGACGAGCGCAATCGTCCCGACCTCGATTCGACGAGCCGGATGTCGGTGCATCTGAAGTACGGAACCATTCATCCTCGAACGATGTTGGCCGACCTCGGCAAGCTGCGCAGCGAAGGGGCAGCGTCGTATCGCAGGCAGATTTGTTGGCGAGACTTCTACGCCGACATCCTGTTCCAGCGCCCCGACAGCGCCCGAGAGAACTACGTCAAGAAGTTCGACAAGATCGAGATCGACTCGGGCAAGCACGCCGACGAGTTGTTCGAGGCCTGGTGCAAAGGCGAGACCGGCTTCCCGATCGTCGATGCCGGTATGCGGCAGTTGAACTCGGAGAAGTGGATGCACAACCGGGTCCGCATGATCGTCGCATCGTTCCTCGTCAAGGATCTGCACCTGCCGTGGTGGCGAGGTGCGCGCTACTTCATGCAGCATCTCGTGGACGGCGATCTGGCCAACAACCAGCACGGCTGGCAGTGGACCGCCGGAACGGGCACCGACGCCTCGCCGTACTTCCGCGTGTTCAACCCCATCACCCAGGGCGAGAAATTCGACCCCACCGGCGATTACGTGCGGCGCTGGGTGCCGGAGCTGCGCGGCGAAGAAGGAAAAGCCGTGCACACGTTGAAGTTCGGCCGGCCCAAGGAATATCCAGAGCCGATCGTCGACCACAAACACGAACGGGAAGTGGCGATCGCGCGCTTCAAGGCGCTGTAAGAGTTCAGCGCTCTAGCGGAGCCTGCGGAGTGACCCCTATCTTCTGCGGGACAACCCGACTCCCACGAGACAGATCATGCCGCCGACCACGGCGAGGTAATGTGGAACCTCGCCCAGTAGCAGCCAGGCCAGTGTGATGGTGATCGGCGGAACGGCATATGTGGTGATGCCGAGCTTCCCCGCGTTCATTCGCGTCAACGCGTAGGCCCAGGTGCTGAACGCCAGGGCCGTCGGTACCAGGCCGAGGTAGATCAATCCGCTGGTGGCTCCCGCCGATGCAGTGGACAAGTCGCCGAGCAGAGCAGGCGCAAAGGGCAGTGTGCACACTGCGCCGATGGTGCAGGCCATCCACGTCACCTGAAGTCCGGGGATGGTGCGCAGCACCGGCTTCTGGCTGAGCACTCCGACGGCGTAGGTCACCGCGGACACCAGACACAGTGCGATGCCCAGGAAGTCAGCGTCTGTCTTGGTCGTGGACGTGGTGGTGACGGCTGTGACGACACCGACCATCACTGCTCCGGCGAACGCGATGCCCGCTCCGATCACCAACCACTTCGGAAAGCCCTCGCCCAGAAGCAGACCCGCGAACAGGGCGACCAGAATCGGCCCGATCTGAATGATCATCGACGTCGTGCCGGCGTCGACGCGTTGCTCGGCGGCATTGAGGGCGACGTTGTAGATACCGAACCAGAAGACGCCGATGCTGATGATCTGCAGCCACTGTGTGCGGTTCGGCTTGACCCACTGCCTTCTGACCATAACGATCGCACCGAGCGCGACGGATCCGATGAGCAACCGGCCCAATGCGAGCGGACCGGCTCCGAAGGATTCGCCGACGCCGCGAATCGCCACGAAGGCCGAGGCCCACGAGATCACCGTGACGGTGACGGCTCCGAGAGCAAGCCAATCCACCGCGGGACGGGTGTCGAGATCTGTCATGTCGACGACGCTATCGCGCGGGAGCCTTCTGTGGCGCGCGGGTTTCGGCCATGGTTGCTCGTATTACCGCCGCCTATCTGCCGAGCAGCTTCTCCAGTGCGTCGAGGACTGCCGGATCCTCGATGGTCGACGGCACGCCGTATTCCTCACCGGCGACGATCTGCCGCATCGTTTTCCGCAGGATCTTGCCCGAGCGGGTCTTGGGCAGGGCTCCGACGATCGTCACGTCGCGGAACGTGGCGAGGGCACCGATCTGATCGCGGACCATGGCCACCAGTTCGGTGCGCAGTTGTTCCTCGGTGATCTGCTCGCCGGCCTTGAGTACCACGTACCCGCTGGGGCGTTGGCCTTTGAGGTCGTCGTGGATGCCGATCACCGCGCATTCGGCCACGGCGGGGTGACCGGCGAGCACGGCTTCCATCGACCCGGTCGACAGACGGTGGCCGGCGACGTTGATGACGTCGTCGCTACGGCCGAGGACGTAGACGTAACCGTCGGCGTCGATGTAGCCCGAATCGCCGGTGAGGTAGTACCCGGGGAACGTATCCAGATACGAACGCTGGAAACGTGATTCGTCGTTCCACAGCCCCACCAACGCGCCCGGTGGCAGCGGCAGCTTCACGACGATGTTGCCCTCGGTGCCTGCGTCCACCGGATTGCCCGAGGCGTCGAGGATACCGACCTGGAACCCCGGCACCGGCACCGTCGGCGAGCCCGATTTGATCGGAAGTGGTTCCAGACCGCGAAGATTGGCGCAGATGGCCCACCCGGTTTCGGTCTGCCACCAGTGGTCGACCACGGGCCGGTCCAGGGTTCGCGAAATCCATTCGTACGTATCGGGATCGAGACGCTCACCTGCGACGAACAGGGTCTCGAGCGACGAGACGTCGTACTTCTCGAGCTCGGCCGCATGGGGATCGACCTTGCGGATGGCGCGCAGTGCAGTCGGCGCAGTGAACAGGGCACGGACACCGTGATCCTGGATCACCCGCCAGAACGCGCCGGCATCGGGAGTCCCGACGGGTTTGCCCTCGTACAGAACCGTTGTGGCACCGGCGAACAGCGGCGCATAGACGATGTACGAGTGCCCGACCACCCAGCCGACGTCGGACGCGGTCCACATCACCTGACCGGCTCCCACGTCGTAGATGTTGCGCATCGACCACGTCAGCGCGACGGCATGACCGCCGTTGTCGCGCACCACACCCTTGGGCTTACCGGTCGTGCCCGAGGTGTAGAGGATGTAGAGCGGATCGGTTGCCAACACCGAAACCGGTTGTGCGGCGGTGGCGTCGGCGATGAGGGAGTCCCAGTCCAGCCAGTCGTGACTGCCGGGGATTCCCTCGCGGGTCTTGACGATCACCGCGGGGACTTTCGCGGTCGTCAGCGTCAGGGCGCGTTGCACCAGCGGCAGATATTCGATGACGCGACCCGGCTCGAACCCACCGCTGGCGGTGATCAGCAGGACCGGCTCGGCGTCGTCGATTCGCGCTGCCAGCTCCTTGGCTGCGAAGCCGCCGAACACCACCGAATGCACCGCGCCGAGTCGAGCGCACGCGAGCATCGCGACGACGGCCTCGGGGATCATCGGGAGGTAGATCACCACGCGGTCGCCCGGTCCGACGCCCTGCTCACGCAGCACACCGGCGAATCGAGCGACGTGGTCGAGAAGTTCGGCGTAGGTGTAGCTGCGGGTGAGTCCGAGCATCGCCGAGTCGTAGATCAACGCGGTCCGGTCGCCGTGTCCGGCGTCGACGTGCCGATCGAGCGCGTTGTAGCACGTGTTCAGGCGGGCCCCGGGAAACCAGTGAGTGCCGTCGAACGCGCTGGTGGGAGGGGTGTCCCAGTCGACTCCCGCTGCGGCGTCGAGCCAGAATTGCTCGCGGTTGTCGATACTGTCGTCGAAGGCCTGCCGATACTCGCCACTCATGTTGTGGAGCGTAGTTCGGGGCTGCGTGGTGCGGGCCGGGTTGCGCACTACCGGCGACGACCGGCGGAATCCCGTCGACCGGCGGTCGTTGCGTGCAACCGTGCCCGGTGCACGTCAAGATTGCGTCGACGCCTCTGCCTGAGGATTTCGCGGCCGCCGTAGAACGCGGCGCTGGCCGCGAACATCCCCGCTACCAACAGCAGCCATCGCATTGCGTAGGGCTCCTGTGTCTGACCCGTGGCGGCCTCGTACGTTTCGCTCCCGTGGGCGAAGATCCCCGGTGCGAACAGCAGCAGGCTCAAACCCGCCCCGAGCGCGGGGATGCGGACCGCGTTGACGAACCTGCCCAGGCGGGCGACCAGCGTCCGGTCCAGCACGGCGTACAGCGGAAACAGGATCGCATCGTGCACCACCGCTGCCCCGACGAACCAGAGTCCGATGGACTGCCACCACGTTTCGGTGTTCCACAGGGCCGGGAAGCCGATCGTCAGGACGACCGCGCCGGCCAGGGCGAGGCAGCAGGCCGTGACCGCGAGATGCAGCGGTCCTGCGCCGTACCTGGCTCGAAACGTCGTCATGCTCGCTCCTCGAAGAATTCGACGGACTCGATCCACTTGGTGGCGTGCACTCCGGGTATCGCCGGCATCATGATGCGAGCGGGATAGCCGTGATCGAGGGACAGGTCGGCCCCGTTCACTTTCAGTGCGAGAAGTGAATCCGGATGCATCATCTGGTGTCCTCCGAAGGTGACGCGGTTGAACGACCCGACGGGTTCGAGCGACCGCACCTCACCGGTATCGACGGCATCGACACCCACGAGTGCCGCCAGATCTCGCAGCGGAACTCCGGTCCACGTCTGAACCGTCGACCAGCCCTCGACGCAGGAAATCGGGAGTTCGACGGTGTGCAGATCCATCTGCTCGAGTTGAGCTCGGGTGAGTACTACCTCGGTACCGCCGGCCAGTACGGTCAGCCGCCACGCATCGCCTGTCTGCGCATCGGTGACGCCTGCGGACTGCGCGGTGCGGTTGATCTGGAAGTCGTTGGGGCCGTCGCCGTACGAGCGTCCGCGAGGCAGCAGTATCGCCGCTGAGCGCAGTGGTCCGCCCGTCGTCTGCCCAACGCTGAGGACAGCGACGAACAGTGCGCTACCGCCCACGAGTGTGAGAGCTCCGCGTCTGCTGATCGTCGCCGGAGCGGGATCGGTTGCAGCAAGCCCTGATTCGTCGTCGGCATCGGGCACCGTGTCAGCGACTCGAATGCGCATCAATTCCAGGAACGGCCGCGTTCTCAACGCGGTCACCATGGTCGGCAGCTTGAGCGCCACGTGGGCGACGAAGCCGGCGACGAACACCCAGGCGCCCCAGTAGTGCGCGGTGTAGAAGCTGAAGCCGAAGATGTAGTCGTACTGAATGTTCAGCACACCGGTGATGATCTCGAAGAGGATGCCACCGACCAACGCCAGCAACGAGATTCGCTCGAGAAGGTGCGCGACACTGCGAACCGGGGGCATCTCGATCAGTTTCGGGATCACCGACCACAGCTTGGCCAGCACGATCGGCACCATGACCAGTCCCAGTCCCACATGAAGGCCCTGGGTCAGCCGATAGAGCCAGACGGGCTCGGTCGGCCAGTCGAACGACGGAATTCGTAACCACCCGACGTCGCCCGGCATGGCCTGGCCGAACTGGGGGCCGTACGCGGCCCAGGAGATGAAGCCGGTGATCGTCACGATCGGCAGGGCGACGAGCAGGACGGACGCCAGGACCGACGTGAACCAGACGCCGCGAATCGGGCTACGGAACGTGGGAAGTCGCTGCATTCTGGTTCCCGTCTCCAATTTTGTACCCAGTAGTACAAACTGTGAGGACGAGATTAGCGCACTTCGGGCCCGTTCGCCAGGGTCGGTGTCAGTGTCGAGTCCGACGGCGACGGACTGCGGCTACGGCGGCGTCCAGAGTGTCGCGCAGTGGTTGCACGTCGCCCGCGATGCGCGCGATCAACATTCCGCCTTGAAGCGACGCGATCAGCGTGGCGGCAGCAGCGGCCGGATCGGTCGACACATCGAGTTCCCCGCGGTCGACCATGCGGCGAAGCCCCTGTTCGAGCGGCTGTTCCCAGCGTCGGAACGCGGCATGAAGGCTGGGGACGAACGCCGCGTCGTTCTTGAGTTCTGCAGCGAGCGAACCGAGGGGGCACGAGAACGGGCCCCCTGGTTGTTCGTGATTGCGGACGATCTCGGCGGCCCATGCGTCGATGTCCTCGAGGCTGTCGATGTGGGCCAGGCGCGGCTGGGCGGCGAGGACGCGTTCGAGCTGACGTGCAATCACGGCTTCGACCAGGTCCGACTTGTCGGAAAAATAGTGGTACAGCTGCGATTTTCCGGTTTCGGACGCGTCGAGTACGTCGTCGAGAGTCGTTCCGGCGACGCCGTGGGTGTACATCATCGACGCAGCCGCATCGACGATCGCCGCTCTGGTTCGTCTGCCCTTGGCTGTTCTCGGCAGTTCCTTGCTCACGGGTCTCCGACTCCTCGGTCGATGCTGTGAACAGCGAGTTCGATGAAAACTCGTCCGTTCGATTCGACAGTCCGACGGACCCGCAGGCCCGCCGTGACCGCCAGCGCGTACAGCGCGCTCGCGCCCACGCTGGCCCAAGTGAACCATTCGCCCACACTGTCGTCGGTTTCCCATCGGACCGTTCGATTCCAATCGTCGACACCCGACGCCGAATCCACTTCGACGACGGCCGTGCCGGTCTCGTGCAGCAGCGAGCGAACCGTCCTCAGAAGAGCGGCCGGGTCACCGCCGATGCCGATGTTGCCGTCCGCGAGCAGCACGTGTGACCACTGGCCCGCGCCCGGTATCGCGCAGAAGATGTCCTGCTGCAACGCGAGACCGCCGCGATGGTTCGTCATCTCCACAGCGACCGAGGACGTATCGACTCCCAGAGCGGGAACGCCGGCTCGGGTGAGAGCCTCGGTCAAACGCCCTGGTCCACAGCCCAGATCGAGGGTGGGGCCGGTGCAGAAAGCGATCGAGGCTTCGTCCGCCCTGATGTCTTCGATCGTCGAATGGGTTCCGCCCATCCAGCGCGCGATCGGAAGTTCGGTGCGGCGGCCGTCGTGATCGGTGATCCACGAGGGCAGGCCGGCTCGGCCGCGGCGGTAGACGTCGTCTGCAATCACCCGACTGAATGTACCAGTGGGTACAGTAGAGGGCATCGCGAGCCGAAGTCGTCAAATTTCCTGCCGGTGCCGTCAAGATTGCGTCAACACCTCTGTTCGACGCCACCGCGCGGAGCAAGACTGCTTCTCATGACACTTCTCGACATGCTTCCGTCCCTCGGTGCCGCCTACGTTGCGCGGTGCGATCCAGCGCTCTGGCCTGCCGATACGCACTGTGTGTGCGGCCGCATCACCGTCGACGGCGTTGCGTTGGAGGATCTGGCCGATGCGCAGGGCACTCCGGTGCAGTGGGGCTCGATTCTGGTGACGCGAGTGCGTTCGGTGATCGCCGGGGAGGTGGGCGTCGACGCCGAGTTCGGGGATCTGCGCCAAGCCGTGGTGGTCAACCGGCATTCGGTGGGCGCGGTGGTCAAGGTCGACGTGCACGGCCCGGGGCGCAGCTGCGTCAGTCCGGTGGAGTTGCCCGCCGACCTGCGTGCCGGCGACGTACTGGCGCTCGTGACCTCGCAGGTGCACGGCGGAGCCTGCGGTCGTTCCGCAGGCTCCACTCCGGTCTCGTAGCAGGGGTCGAGGGGGGAGTGGAGCCTGCGGAACGACCCGAAGGCACCTCGCGCACATGCGGCGGAGCCGCTCATCCCAGCGTGCGGTACCGACCGAGTCTGTTTCGAGTCCGGGTGGCGGCGTCGAGGGTCGACAATTGGCGCAGTTCCCGGACGATGGCGTCGGCGATGCGGCCGGAGAACGCGGCGGGCTCGTCTGCCGCATCGGGGAGTTCGGGAACGATGGCGTCGACGATGCCATCGCGCAGAAGATCGACCGACCTGATGCCTTGGGCCTCGGCCATATCCGGAGCGTGAGCGGTGTCGCGGTGCACGATGGCACTGGCACCCTCGGGCGGAAGCGGTGCGAGCCAGGCGTTCTGGGCGCACAGCACCCGGTCGGCGGGGAGAAGCGCGAGCGCTCCACCGCCGGTGCCCTGGCCGAGCAGAACCGAGACGGTCGGGGTATCGACGGTGACGAGATCGGAGATCGAGCGCGCGATCTCGGGTGCCAGGCCACCTTCTTCGGCTTCCTTGGACAGTGCCGCCCCGAAGGTGTCGATCACCAGCACCAGCGGTAGGCGCAGTTCCTCGGCGAGGCGCATGCCGCGTCGCGCTTCTCGCAGTGCCGCCGGACCCATGGTGGCGGTGGCGGTGCTGCTGCTTCGGTCGTTGCCGAACAGGACGCAAGAGATCCCTCGGATTCGGCACAGCGACAACAGAATCGACGTATCGGCCTCGCCCTGACCGGTGCCGCTCAGTGGAACGTGTTCGCTGGCAGCGTGTTCGATGAGTTGCCGAATGCCGGGGCGATCCGCGCGACGGGAGGACTGCACCGAATGCCAGGCAGACTGCTCCGGTATCTCGGCCGGCTCATCGCCGGTGAGATCGGGCCACACGGTGGCGTCGAGGATCACTCGAAGTGTGCGAATCAGTAGGTGACGCAGGTGATCCAACGGCACCACGCCATCGATGACGCCGTGCTGATAAAGATTCTCGGCGGTCTGCACCCCGTCCGGAAAGGGCTTGTCGTACAACGCCTGATAAACGCGCGGGCCGAGAAATCCGATGAGCGCACCGGGTTCGGCGACGGTGACGTGGGCCAACGATCCCCAGGACGCGAACACGCCGCCGGTCGTGGGGTTGCGCAAATACACCAGGTACGGCAGGTGCGCCGCCTTGTGCGCGGTGACGGCGGAGGCGATCTTGACCATCTGCACGAAGGCCAACGTTCCCTCCTGCATGCGCGTGCCACCGGAGGTGGGGGAGGCGATGAGCGGCAGGCCCTCCGCGGTGGCGCGCTCGATGGCGGAGGTGATGCGCTCGGCCGCAGCAACGCCGATCGAACCGGCGAGAAACGCGAACTCGCACGCGATCATCACCACGCGCCGGCCGTCGATGGTGCCCTCGCCCGTCAGCACCGACTCGTCGACCCCGCTCTTTTCCCGCGCCTTCGCGAGGTCGCGCTGATAGGAGTCGTTGGGGTGAACATCGACCGGCTCGGAGTCCCAGGACACGAACGATCCGCCGTCGAGAACGGAATCGAGAATCTCGGCGGCGGATGTCCGTGGGCTCATGTCGGGGAGCCTACGCAGCGAACCCTAGCGAGCAAACGCTTCCTTCCACGAGACGGTCTTGCCGATCCGGAGAATGGATCGCTGGTAGATCTTGGCTGCACCCATCGCGAGGATCGCGGTGGTGACGATCATCAGGACTGCCGATCCGACGATCTGAACCGGCGAGGTCACTCCGGCCGCGATACGCAGCGGCATCATGATGGCGGAGAACGGAGGAATCCAGCTCAAGGTGTTGGCCAGGGTGCTCTCCGGGTCGCTGACGGAATAGAACGCTGCGAAGAACATCGCCATGATCAGGATCAGGAGCGGCATGGTTGTCGAATTGACGTCCTCCTGCCGCGAGACCATCGACCCGCCGGCCGCGTAGAGCACCGCGAAGAAGGCAAATCCCAAGATGAACCACGCCAGCGTTGCCGCGAAGACGCTCACCGCGGCGCCGGTGACCGTCAGGACGCCTGTACCCAATCCCGCTCCTACACCGGCTATTCCGTACAGGGCGAGCTGCAGAATGCCGACCGCACCGATACCGAGAATCTTTCCCCACAGCAACTGCAGGGGGCGGACGGTGGAGAGCAACAGTTCGACCACGCGTGAGGACTTTTCCTCGACGACGCCCATCGCGACGTACATGCCGAAGCCGATGATCTGGGCATATAGCAGGAACACTGCGGACAGCGCCAGAGCGGTCCGCTGACCGGCTTCGGGATCCGGCGGATCGATTGCGTCGACGGTGACTGTCGCGGCACTCGTCGCTGCCCCGAGTTCGTTCTGATCGACACCTTGTTGCGCCAGTGCAGTATTCGTTGCCTGCGTCGCTACACTACCTTCGACGACAGCCCTCAACGTTCCGGTCAGATCGGACTCGGTGACGGCGGTGTACGCACCCGCGGTTCCGTCCGGAATCAATGCCACGTCGAGATCCCCGGATTCGACGCCGCTGCGTGCGGCTGCCGCGTCGGCAACGTCACGGACCTCGACGGGGCTGCCGACAGCGTCTCCGGTCGCCTCCAATACCGTTGCAATGGACTGGTCTCCGGCGACGCCGATGACGTCGCGCTCTTCGTCGCCGCTGCCGGAGAAGATCGAGAACGCGATGATGCCGCCGACGATGACGGCCAGAATGATCACGTTACTGATGACGAAGCTCTTCTTCATCACCTGAACGGTGAACTCGCGCTTGGCTATCAAAGACACTGCGCTGAAGGAGTTCAGTTGGGAGCTCATGCCACTACCGCCTCTCGGAACAGGTCGCTCAGGGAAGGTTTCTGGATGGAGAAGTCGTGTACCGGACCGGTCGCCAGTGCGGCTCGGAGGACTTCTTGATCGTCGGCCCCGGGTGCCAAGCCCAGGACTGTGACGCCGTCGCTGTGGCCGAGGGTGCTCACCCCGGCGATGCCCGACGCCCATCCGGGTGCCGCGTGCGGTGCATGGACGCGCAGTTGCGCATCTCCCGATCCGCGTAGCTCGTCGACGGTACCGACGGCCTTCATCGAGCCGGCGGCGATGATGCCGACGCGATCGCACAGACGTTGCACCAGGTCGAGCTGGTGACTGGAGAACACCACCGGCACTCCGGCAGCGGCTTTTTCGCGCAGCACCTCGCTCATCACGTCGACGGCGATGGGGTCGAGTCCGGAGAACGGCTCGTCCAGTACCAGCACTGCGGGGTCGTGCACCAGCGCGGCCGCCAACTGCACCCGCTGCTGGTTGCCCAGGCTCAGGGCGTCGACGGTGTCGTTGACCCGCTGGTCGATGCCGAGGCGTTCGGTCCAGCGGATCACCGCAGCCTTCGCGTCCTTGGACGACAGGCCGTGCAGTTCGGCCATGTACGCCAACTGCGGGCCGACCTTCATCTTGGGATACAGGCCGCGCTCCTCGGGCATGTAGCCGATGGTGCGGCGGACGTCGAGGTCGACGGGCTTGCCGCCCAACAGAACTTGGCCGGAATCCGCCGACAGAACGCCGAGCGCGATGCGCATCGTGGTGGTCTTGCCAGCACCGTTGCTGCCGACGAAACCGAACAGCTCGCCGGGCCGGACGTCGAAGCTGAGGTTGTCCAGGGCGATCTTGTCGCCGTACTTCTTGGAAACGGAGTCGATCGTGAGGGTGCTCATGGTGCCCTTTCGGTCGTTACTTCGGGTCGAAATCTTCGGTGTCTTCGAGTTCGGGGTCGGGGGTGATCCAGGCGAGAATCATTGCGGGGGAGCAGATACCGGCCAGCAATGCCGCCAGGGTCCAACCGCCACCCGCGTAGGCGAGGCGAGGCGAGGCATCTCGTCGTTGGCCGTCGACAGAAAGATGGACGCGAACGCTGCCGCCATCACCAGGGTCTGCGTGATGGTGAGGCCGATGGAGCGAGCCTCGTTGCGTTGCTGTACTTCCCACTCGTCCAGTGCTCCGACCGGAGCGTCGCCGTGCCTTCCGGAGACCGTCTGCAGCGCCGTCCAGATCGGAAGGAACAGCAGAACGGCCGGTATCCATGCGATTGCTGCCCACTCGACGAAGAGGCTGGTAATGCTGATGACGAAGAAGGAGAAGAGAACGACGGACAGCGCGACAACGAGGATTCGACGTCGATGCTGTGTCCGCCAGGCGGGCAGCCAGTGCCTTGTCTTGGCGTCGTTCTCGAGGAATCGCCGCGTGCGATACGCCTGGTAGCGGGTGAGAATGTCGGTGCGTTCGCTCATTGTCAGCCGTCCTCGGGGTCGGGGTCGGGAGTGGTCCATGCGAGAAGCATTGCGGGAGTGGCACCTCCAGTGCTCAAAGCGGTCAGCATCAGTGCGCCGCCGGAGATCCCGAGATTCGTTGCCCCGAAAATCGATCCGAGGAACAGGTACGCCGCGGCAGCGGTGCCCAACACCTGAGTAACCGTCAGGCCGATGGATCGGGCCTGGTTGCGGAGCTGGACTTCGAGCTCGTCGAGCGCTTCCACCGGTGCTTCGGCGCGCCGATTGGACACGATGCCGAGGACGATTGTCGCGAACGCGAACACGATGTAGCAGATTCCCCAGAATCCGATCGCCCACTCGAACAGCGGGTCCGACAGTGCGAAGCCCGCGGAAGCTGTGAGCAGCACCAGAAGGATGGTGACGAAAGCTCGGCGTCGTTTCTGGACTCGCAATCCCGGCAGCCAGTTCGCATAGGTCTTTTCGTTCTCCAGAAACACTTTCGTCCGGGCTTCCTGATATCTACTGAAGATGCTGGGACTGTGCGTGTTCATCGGTCCTTCTCCCTTCGGAAGAGTTCGGCGGAGAGTGGTCCGAGTTCGGTGCGCGAGAACACTGCTTCGATCGGCAGATCGAAGACGTCGCAGATGCGCATCGCGAGGTCGAGGCTCGGGTAGTGGTCGCCTCGTTCGAGGGCGCCCACTGTCTGGGGATTCACTTCGACGAGTTCGGCCAGTTGCGCGCGGCTCATCTTCCGTTCTGCCCGCAGAACACCCACCCTGTTGAAGATCGGGAGCGCGGTACCGCGCTTGACGGGGCTCATGACAATGAAGTGTTGTATAAACCCAACGATCTGTCAACGGTTAATAACAGATTGCTTCCGTTGACTACGTTGCCTGTTGGTCCCGGGCGTCGGCAACGATGGCGCGCATCGTCGTCAGAAACTCGTCGATCGTTGCCCGCTGGTCGGGGGTGAAACGCGCGAGTTCGTCGACGGCCCGACCGATGACGGGGCCGAAGAACGTCGTGCCGAGTTCGGCTGCATGTTCGGTGACGCGTAGCAGTACTCGCCTGCGATCGGATGGGTCGGGTTCGCGTAGAACCAAGTCTCGCTTGGTCATTCGATCGATCAGGGCGGTAACAGATGCGGATTCCAGACCCAGTTGCGCGCCGAGCCAGCCGGGTGTGGCACGCGTTCCGGCTCGGTCTGCATCCAGCAGGCAGATCATCGCGCGGATGTCGGTCGGGTGAAGTGAGTGCTTCTGGGCGAAGCCTGCGCCGAGGAGATCGAGCTCGACGGTGAGTGCTCGCAGCTCATGCACGGCGGCGACAGGTTCGGTCATGTGCTGATCCCTCGGGAGATGCTGGACGAGCGGTCTCTTTATTGTCTACTATCTCGATCATCGAGAGAATAGAGGGTTGTAATGTCGCTGGACGAATTCTTCTCCGCCTACGACCGGGTGCTGCTGAAGTGGCCGGCAGATACCCAAGCCATCGACGTGAAGACGGTGCACGGCACCACGCGAATCAACGCCTGCGGACCCGCCGACGGCCCGGCGCTGGTGCTGCTACCGGGGGCGGGTGCGACGTCCACCGTGTGGTTCGCCAACGTCGAGGCACTCTCGCAGCACTATCGGGTGTACGGGGTCGACATCATGGGCGACGTCGGGCGCAGTGTTCCAGGTGACCATCCCATCGACTCCGTGGACGAGCTGCTGAACTGGGTGACGGCGGTTCTCGATGCACTGGACCTTCGAACTGCGGCACTCTGCGGACATTCATACGGCGCGATGATCGCCCTGGCGTTCGCTCTGCGCAACGAAAGCCGCGTCGACGCACTCACACTCCTCGATCCCAATTCCTGCTTCGGCTCCATGAGCCCGCGGTACCTGCTGCATGCGCTGCCGATACTGCTGCGGCCCAACGAAAATCGGCAGCGCCGCTTCGTAGCGTGGGAGACCGCTGGCCTGGCTTTGGATTCCGACTGGCTCGACGTCCTCGCGCTCGGGGCCGCACATTTCCCGACGGCAAAGACCATCGTTCCGAAGCGGCCGAAGCCTGCTGCGTTCGAGGGCTTCGATGTGCGCACCACCGTGGTCCTCGCAGGGAAAGGGAAGGTGCACAATGCCGCTTGCATCGAATCGGCTGTGCATGCCGTTCTGCCGACGGCGAGGACCGTAGTGCTCGAGAACGCCACCCACCACGGGCTGCCGATGCATCCTGCCGCCGACGTCAACGAAATTTTGCTCAGTTGATGAAAATCGGGTGCAGCTGACCGCGCTCACCGCGGTCAGCTGCACCCGATTCAGTGCGATCTACTTCTCGCTCAGCTGTCCAGCGTTCATCGTCCAGTGGCGAGTGCTGCGAAGAGTGTCGAGCATTCTGCGATCGTGGGTGACCAGCAGCAGTGTTCCCTCGAAGTTCTCCATCGCACGTTCGAGTTGTTCGATGGCAGGCAGATCGAGGTGGTTGGTCGGCTCGTCGAGTACCAGCAGGTTGACTCCGCGGGCCTGCAGCAGCGCGAGTGCCGCGCGGGTTCGCTCACCGGGCGAGAGAGACGACGCCGGCCGCAGTGCATCGTCGCCGCGTAGCCCGAATTTGGCCAACAGTGTGCGGACCTCGGCGTCGGGCCACTCGGGAACGGCCGCGCTCAAGGCGTCGGACACTGTTCCCTCGCCGACGAAATATGCTCGTGCCTGATCGATTTCACCGACCGCCACACCCGAACCCAACGATGCCGAGCCCTCGTCCGGGTCCAACCGGCCCAACAGCACCGACAACAACGTCGTCTTGCCGGAGCCGTTCGGTCCGGTGATCAGAATTCGATCGCCCCACTCGATCTGCGTCGTCACCGGGCCGAAGGTGAACCCGGATCGCCGGACAATGGCACCGCCCAGAACAGCGACGACAGTGCCACTGCGTGGAGCCGCCGCAATCTCCATCCGCAGCTCCCACTCCTTGCGAGGCTCCTCGACCACCTCGAGTCGCTCGATGCGCCGCTGGGTCTGACGGGCTTTCGCGGCTTGCTTCTCGGTCGACTCGGCGCGGGTCTTGCGGGCGATCTTGTCGTTGTCGGTGGCCTTCCGGCGTGCATTGCGCACCCCCGACTCCATCCAGTTCCGCTGCATCTGCGCCCGAGACTCCAACGCGGACTTGGTGTCTGCGAACTCGTCGTACTTTTCCCTGGCGTGCTGGCGCGCAATCTCCCGTTCCGCCAGATAGGACTGGTAGCTGCCGTCGTACACATCGATGCGCCGCTGCGCCCGATCGAGTTCCACTATTCCCGTCACCGTCCGCGCCAGGAATTCACGATCGTGACTGACGACGACGATCGCCGCCCGCGTCGCGACGACGAACTGCTCCAGTTGCTCGAGTCCCGCCAGATCGAGGTCGTTGGTGGGCTCGTCGAGCAGCAGGATGTCGTAGCGAGCGAGCAGAATCGCGGCGAGCCCCGCGCGGGCAGCCTGCCCACCCGACAGCGCCGTCATCAGCGCAGACCCGTCGACATCCAGACCGAGATCCGCGAGAACCTTCGCCGTGCGCTCCGCCAGATCCGCGCCGCCGAGTGCCAGCCACTTCTCCAACGCGGGGGTGTAGAGGTCCTCGTCACTCGAGCCCAACGCCTCGGCGGCTGCGTTCATGGAGGCTTCGGCCGCCGTGACCCCGGTACGTCGACCGAGGAAGTCCAGCACCGTCTCCCCGGCGATCCGCTCGGGCTCCTGCGCCAGATATCCGACGGTCGCGTCGGGCGGGCTGGTGTAGATCTCGCCCTCGTGATCGGCCGTCCCCACCCCCGCGAGCAGGGTCAACAACGTCGACTTGCCTGCACCGTTCGCTCCGACGAGCCCGATCACATCACCCTCGGCAACCGTCAGATCGAGTCCGGAGAACAGGGTTCGATCGCCGTGAAAAGCGGCGAGATCATCGATACGAAGCGTTGCGGTCACACCGAAACACTAAGGGGCGGGAACAACACCACCCCACCCACCGTTGCCATTCGTATGACGTATTCAGCCGAGACCAGTACTGTCCCGACCATCGTGCTCAACGACGGCACGTCCATTCCCCAGCTGGGGTTCGGTGTGTGGCAGGTGCCCGACGACGGTGCGCAGGCCGCAGTGACCGAGGCGCTGAAGGTCGGCTACCGCAGCATCGACACCGCCAAGGTGTACGAGAACGAGACCGGCACCGGCCGCGCAATCGCAGAGTCCGGCATCGCCCGTGACGAGCTGTTCATCACCACCAAGCTGTGGAACGACGATCAGGGCTACGACTCCACTCTGAAGGCATTCGACGCGAGCATGGATCGCCTCGGACTCGAGTACCTCGACCTGTACCTCATTCACTGGCAGCAGCTCGACCGCGACAAGTACATCGACACGTTCAAGGCGTTCCAGAAGCTCAAGGCCGACGGCCGCATCGGCTCCATCGGCGTCTCCAACTTCACCATCCCCACCCTGGAGAAGCTGATGGATGCCGTCCACGAGGTGCCGTCGATCAACCAGGTCGAGCTGCACCCGCGGTTCGTCCAGGAGGAGCTGCGCGCGTTCCACACTTCGAAGGGCATCGCCACCGAGGCCTGGAGCCCGCTCGGCTCGGGCACCATTCTCGACGAGCCGGTGTTCGCGAAGATCGGTGACGCGCACGGCGTCACTCCGGCCCAGGTCATCCTGCGCTGGCACATTCAGCTCGGCAACGTGGTGATCCCCAAGTCGGTGACCCCGAAGCGCATCGCCAGCAACTTCGACGTGTTCGGCTTCGAGCTCAGCAACGACGAGATTCAGCAGATCAACGCGCTGGACTCCGCCGACGGCCGCACCGGCCCGGACCCGGACAAGTTCAGCAGCTGACCTGTCACATTCCGGGCACGTCGGGGGCCTAGTCTGTACCCATGTCCGATTCGCTCGCAGGCAAGACCGTTGCCCTCACTGCCGAGCGACGTGCAGACGAACTGGCCACCATGCTCGAACGCCGCGGCGCGAACATCGTTCACGCCGCGGCGATTCACGTTCTGCCCCTGATCGACGACTCCGATCTGAGGTCCGCCACCGAGGGCATCGTCGAACGCCCACCGCAGATCGTCGTGATCAGTACCGGCATCGGTTTTCGGGGCTGGCTCGACGCGGCCGCCGACTGGGGCATGCGCGAAGAACTCGTGACAGCGCTGGGTCACACGCGAATCCTTGCCCGAGGTCCCAAGGCGCGCGGGGCAATTCGTGGCACGGGGCTCCGCGAGGAGTGGTCGCCGGCCACCGAGGCCTCGCAGGAAGTCTCCGATCATCTCGAGGCCGAGGGTGTTGCCGGGGTGGACATCGCAGTTCAGCTGCACGGGGTGATCACCGAGTGGGAGCCGACCATTCACCTCAGTGATGCGCTGACCGAACTCGGCGCGCATGTCCGACCGATCCCGGTGTACCGCTGGATTCGCCCCGCGGATCAGGCTCCACTGGTCGACCTGTTGGAACAGATCATCGAGAATCGGGTGGATGCGGTGACGTTCACCAGCGCCCCCGCGGTCGCGTCCCTGCTCTCGACCGCCAAGGACAACGGCATGCTCGACGCCTTCCTCGACGCGCTTCGAGGACCTGTCGCCGCGATCTGCGTCGGGCCGGTGACGTCGGCACCGTTGGACGCGTTGGGTGTTCCGACCTCCATGCCGAGCCGGGCGCGACTGGGCGCGCTGGCGAAATTCGTGACCGAGAGGCTCGGTTAATCCAGGGTCTCGAGCAGTTCGGTCACCGCTGCTCGCCCGGCTCGGTTTGCCCCGATGGTGCTGGCGGACGGCCCGTAGCCGAGCAGGTGTACGCGATGGTTCGCGGCCACGCGGGTGGTGAGCCTGCCGTCCATGACGATTCCGCCGCCGTGTCCGCGCAGGCGCAGCGGAGCGAGGTGGTCGAGGGCGCTCCGAAAACCGGTGGCCCACAGGATCACATCGGCGTGCTGAGTCGACCCGTCCTCCCACACCACCGAATCTTCCGTGATGGACGAGAACATCGGCTTGCGTTCCAGAGCCCCGCGTTTCTGGGCGGCAGCCAACGACGGCGTCAGCAGCAGTCCGGTCACCGAGACGACCGAGCCGGGTGGCAGGCCCGCCCGCACACGTTCCTCGACCATGGCGACGGCCTTGCGGCCGGCATCGTGATCGAATTCGCTGTCCCGGAACACCGGTGGTCGACGCGTCACCCATGTCGTGGACGTGACCTGCGAGATCTCGTCGAGCAGTTGGACGGCCGAGATGCCGCCGCCCACCACGACGACGTGCTTGCCTACGAACTCGTCGGCCGTCCGATAGTCCTTGGTGTGCAGTTGCCTGCCTGCAAAGGTCTCGGCTCCGTCGTAGTGCGGAACGAACGGCTTCTCCCACGTGCCGGTCGCATTGATCAGCCCCTCGGCCATGACGACGGTCTCGCCGGCCTCGACACGGAATCGGGGTTCCCGATCGCACACGACGGTCACCGTGACGGGGCGTCGAACATGCAGTTCGAAGCGGTCCTCGTACTCGCGGTAGTACCGGGGAACGGCGTCGGCGGCGGCGATGGTCTCGGCCGGCTCGTCTCCGAGCGTGTCCGCGAAGGCCATACCGGGCAGGTCGTGGACTCCGTTGACGGTGCTCAGCGTCAGCGAGGGCCAGCGGAACTGCCATGCGCCGCCCGGCCCGGGGGAGCGATCCAACATCACGAAGCCCTCGCCTGCGGTGAGTCCGGTGCGGTGCAGGTGATAACCGGCCGAGAGTCCGGCTTGGCCGGCGCCGATGACGGCGACCCGAGTGTCGATCATGGAGACCAGTAGATCAGGCCCCGCACTGTCATTTTCTGTACTGGTGGGTAACCTCTGCTCTCGTGATCGGACTCTCTCGTGACGGCGACGTCGTCACCCTCGAACTGCAGCGGCCGGATCGACGGAACGCGTTGAACTCCGAGTTGTGCCTGGCGGTGCATCGCGGAGTCGAACAAGCCGAGCGTGACGGCGCGCGGGTCGTGGTCGTCACCGGCCAGGGCACCAGCTTCTGTGCGGGTGCCGACCTGACGGGGGACGCGTTTCCCGAGCACTTCGGGCAGATCCTCGAAGAGATGCTGACGGCAATCCAGCGGACCTCGATTCCGGTCGTGGCCGCGGTGAACGGACCGGCCGTCGGTGCCGGCACACAGTTGGCTGTCGCGTGCGATCTGCGAGTCGTTGCGCCGGGCAGCTTCTTCGAAATACCGTCGACCCGGCTCGGCATCGCGGTGAGCAACTGGACCATCCGGCGGTTGGCCTCGCTCGCGGGCGGCGGTGTTGCGCGCACCATCCTGCTCGGCGGTGAGCGGGTGTACACCGAGCAGGCGTTCACCTGCGGGCTGGCGAACAAGCTCGGCGACCTGGACGTCGCAACACAGTGGGCGCAGTCGATCACCGAACTCGCTCCCTTGGCGTTGCGTCACCTCAAGCTCGTCTTCAACGACGATGGAGCACAGGATGTTCCGACGCCGGAGCAGGTCGCTGCGTTCGAGGCCGCGTGGAGCAGCGAGGACATGAAAGAAGCGCGCCGCGCACGATCCGAGAAGCGCAAGCCGAAGTTCGTGGGACGGTGATCGCCGGCGCGCCCGATGCGGGCGATACGGCGTGGCTGCTGACCAGTACCGCGCTGGTGCTGCTGATGACTCCCGGCCTGGCCTTCTTCTACGGCGGCATGGTGCGCTCGAAGAGTGTGCTGAACATGATGATGATGAGTTTGTCGGCGATCGCAGTGGTGTGGCTGCTGTGGTTGGCGTTCGGGTTCTCGATGGTGTTCGGCGACAACGTGATCGGCGGGTGGATAGGAAACCCGTTGCAGTACGCCGGTTTCGAGGGTCTGCTGGGTGGGGTGTACACCTCGGCCGCAGGGACGGTGTCGATTCCGTTGGTGGGAACCGTTCCAGCACTGGTGTTCGCGGCGTTCCAGGCGGGATTCGCGATGGTGACGGTGGCGCTGATCTCCGGTGCCGTCGCAGACCGAATGCGATTCGTACCCTGGGTACTGTTCGCGGCGCTGTGGTCCACACTCGTCTACTTTCCGGTGGCGCACTGGGTGTTCTCGCTCGACGGCCTCACCAGTGAGTTCGGTGGGTGGATCACCAACAAGCTCGGTGCCATCGACTTCGCCGGCGGAACTGCGGTGGAGATCAACGCCGGTGTCGCCGGCCTCGTTCTCGCGCTCGTGGTCGGCAAGCGGCGTGGTTGGCCGCGAGATCCCATGCGCCCGCACAACCTTCCGGCCGTCATGCTCGGAGCCGGGTTGCTGTGGTTCGGTTGGTTCGGCTTCAACGCGGGATCGTCGTTGGCCGCGGACGGTGTCGCCGCGGTGGCTCTGGTGAACACGATGGGTGCCGGAGCGATGTCCATGGCGGCGTGGCTCGTCGTCGAGAAGCTGCGGGACGGCCATGCGACGTCGTTCGGTGCGGCCTCGGGCGTCGTGGCCGGGTTGGTGGCCATCACACCCTCGTGCACGGCGGTCACCCCCATCGGCGCCGCGGCGATCGGCATCGCGTCGGGTGCGCTGTGTGCCCTGGCCATCGGCCTCAAATACCGCTTCGGCTACGACGATTCGCTCGATGTCGTCGGTGTGCACCTCGTCGGCGGCATCGTCGGCACGCTGATGATCGGACTCGTGGCCAGTGCGCAGATGCCGGCAGGCGTGGACGGTCTGTTGTACGGCGGCGGGCTGCACCAGCTGTGGGTACAGGCGGTCGCGGTGGCTGCGGTGTTCGCCTACTGCGCCGTCGTCACCACCGGCATCGCGTTCGCGATCAAGGCTGTCATGGGAGTGCGCGCCGACGCGCAACACGAAGCCGACGGTCTCGACGAGCACGAGCACGCCGAGTCCGCCTACGACTTCGGGGTGAGCCACGGAGGCAGCAACAAGCCGGGTCTTTTCGGTAAGTAGAGACAACCCGCGCGTGTCGTTTACGAACGGTTTGGACTTCGAAACCCGTTCTGTCCCTTATGAGTCGATGCGCGCAATCGTTGTTCGATTCGACCCCGATCGTTCATCTTCGGTTCTCCTGACCCGCGTGTTCCACCCATAGTTTTTCGCTGCTCGCATCGAGTGATGGACACGACGAAAGACTGAGGAACATGAAGCTGACTCGATTCGCGGCAACGTCCGCATTGGTCATTGCAGCGATGACGACCGCCATGGGCACCGCCTACGCGGATCCGGCACCGGCTCCCGCCGCTGCCGTCGGGTGGAACGTCACCCAGGCCGGCAACCAGGTCCTCGTCGACACGACGGCCGGCACCCTGAGCAACGAGGACAACCACCTCGTCGTCCGCGACGCCAACGGTGTGCTGGTCGACTCGGTGCCGTTGGCCATTGCCGCAGACGGCTTCTCGCACCCCGTCGCAGCCGTCATCGACGGAAACCACGCCACCCTGACCGCCGACGCCTCACCTGCCGCGGCAACCCCGGTCTCCGCCTCTCTCCCGGGTCTGCAGCAGGTCGACCTGCCCGCCGCAGTCTCCGGCGTCAAGGACAACATCAGCCTGTCCGCTTCGGTCGGTGGATTCCTCGGAGCCGCAACCGGTCTGGTCACCGGTTGCTTCCTCGGAGCCATCGCCGCCGGCACCGTCTCCGCGCCTGCCCTGCTGCTCTTCGGTGCAGCACCGGTAGCCGGATGCGTCGGCGGCGCACTGCTTCTCGGCTCGGGTGCTTCGCTCGCCGGAACCGCCATCGGTGGTC
Organism: Rhodococcus sp. IEGM 1341; assembly: GCF_030056895.1. Lineage (NCBI taxonomy): Bacteria > Bacillati > Actinomycetota > Actinomycetes > Mycobacteriales > Nocardiaceae > Rhodococcus > Rhodococcus sp. IEGM 1341. Next base: position 189,463 of record NZ_JASHKV010000009.1, read on the forward strand.
TCGGTGCCGTCGCCGGCAACGCAGGGCAGTTCATCCAGCTCCTCAACGCTCCTCCCGCCGTCAAGAAGTAACTCTCGTACAGCAGTGCTGTGGCCCGCATCGGATCCTCCGTTGCGGGCCACAGTCGTCGGCAGGTTCTTGTCGCTAGCGAGCCAGCGCGAGATCTCGCACGTGTGCACGGCGAGCCGCCGTCACGAGTTCGACGACGGCATCGGCCACTTCGCGGGCCCGTTCCAGGATCACCATGTGCCCGGCCTCTGCGACGCACACCAGGCGAGCGTCGGGCAGATGTTCGGCAATGGTTTCCGAGTGACGCATCGGTGTCATCAGGTCGTCCGAGCCGCACAAGACCAGGGTGGGGATCGAGGCGAGAGCAGCCAGGCCGGCCACCTCGTCGAGACCTCGGAATGCCCCGAGGAAGCCGGCCAACGTCACGATGGACGTCTCGCCCAGCATTGCCGTCGCCAGCGTCACCACCCTCGGACCGACTCTTCGGGATCCGCATCCCGCGGTCCTGACGATGGGTGCCCACACGCCGGGACTGAGTCTCTTGGCACCCGACATCAGTCGAGGGGCGCGTCGAACAGCGGCCTGGAACACCGACACCGCGGGATGCGCGAGGGCACTGCCGAGTCCGTCGTCGGTGATTCCACCCGCCGACGTCGCGATCAAACCGACTCCGACCAGGCGCGTGCCGATGGCCTCCGGGTTCTGACGGGCGTAGGAGAGCGCCGTCATTCCCCCCATCGAATGGCCGACGACGACGAACGGTCCCGACGGGACCATCGCACGGATGACGTCGGCCAGGTCCTCACCGAGCTGATCGATGGTGCAGCTCTCCGGCGCGGCCGCACTCGACTCCCCGTGCCCGCGGTGGTCGTACATCACGATCCGCACATCGTCTCCCCAGGCGTGTTCCACCTGTGCACGCAGGTCGGTCCACGACTGCATCCGCAGGCAGTGTCCGTGCACGAACACCGCGGTCAGTGGCGCATTCGGATGCCCGAACTCGCGAACCGCCAGCGCGGTGCCGTCGCCGGCAGCGACGGTGCTGCGGCGACCGACCTGATGGCTCTGCTCGCTGGTGGTCTCGTTGGTATTCATGGGCGGCGCTCCGCGGGTGTGAGTGTCACGTGCTGCGACGACGGTGTTGTCCGGTACTTCGCTTCGTCGACACACCGTGTTACCTGAATCACAATTTTTGTTCGGTGTGGTACCCGTTCGGACCAAGCCGGGTGGGAATCGGCACCGAAGTACTGGTGAGCGTTCAGGAGAGGACGCGCGTTGCCAGTGAGGAGATCGGCCATGAGTTTCGGCATGGACAGGCTCGAGGACGTTGTGCCCCGCGCCGTTGCGGGAGATCGACTCGCTCTCGAACAGGTGCTGGTGTTGATCCAGCCACCGGTTCGCCGATACTGCGCAGCTCGCATCGGGAATCTCGACGTCGCCGCGGACGATGTGGTGCAGGAGGTCTGCCTCGCACTGGTCACCGCCATTCCCAAGTACCGCGACATGGGGAAGCCCTTCATGGCGTTCGTGTACGGGATCGCCGCGCACAAGCTGGCCGACGCAGGTCGTAAATCGGTTCTGCGACAGTCGTTCTCGATCGACGAGATGCCGGAGGAGCAGTCCACCGATGCCGGGCCGGAGCAGCTCGCGCTCGGCGACGAACTGCGTAGCCACACCCAGGCATTGATGGACACCCTGCCGACGAAGTACCGCAAGATCATCCTGATGCGAGTCGTGTGGGGAATGACGGCACCGCAGACCGGCGAAGCACTCGGAATGACGGCCGGAGCCGTGCGAGTGGCCCAGCATCGCGCGATGAACATGCTGCGCGCCGAGCTGTCGAACTTCTCGCTGCTGGCGGCGCGCGCCGTCGCCTGACAAACCTCGCCAAAGCGGGACTCCGGGGCCGAATGTCCGAATCGCCGGACTGAGTAACCGGAGCTACATCTTTCCAAGACATAGCGGCAACGTGGCGGTTCTACGTTGTTGATCCATGACCGCCGTACAGCCTGCGCCGACAGACACCGCGCTGAAAGAGACGCTCGAGGACTACACGCTGCGCTTCGCGCCGCGTAGCTACCGCAAGTGGGGTACCGGTGTCGTCGCGACGTCAGCGCTCGGCGGCATCGCGTATCTCGCGGACTTCGCCATCGGTGCCAACATCGGAATCTCCTACGGAACCGGCAACGCGCTCTGGGGCATCCTGGTGTTCGCCGTCGTCATCTTCCTGACCGGGCTCCCGCTCGCCTACTATGCCGCCCGCTACAACATCGACCTCGATTTGATCACGCGGGGAAGCGGTTTCGGCTACTACGGGTCGGTGGTCACCAACGTCATCTTCGCGACGTTCACGTTCATCTTCTTCGCGCTCGAAGGCTCGATCATGGCGCAGGGACTCGAACTCGGCCTGGGCATCCCGTTGCCCATCGGCTACGCGGTGTCCACGATCATGGTCATCCCGCTGGTCATCTACGGCATGAAAGCCCTTGCCAAGCTGCAGGTCTGGACCACCCCACTGTGGCTGGTGCTGATGGTGCTGCCGTTCGTCTACCTCGTGTTCAGCAATCCCGATTCGGTCGGCGAGTTCTTCGCCTACGGCGGTCAGGACGGTGCCGACGGCAAGGGGGTCAACATCGGATCGGTGATGCTCGCGGCCGGCGTGTGTCTGTCGCTCATCGCGCAGATCGCCGAGCAGATCGACTACCTGCGTTTCATGCCGCCCAAGACTCCCGAGAATTCCCGACGCTGGTGGACCGCAGTGCTTCTCGCCGGTCCGGGCTGGGTCATCTTCGGTGCGCTCAAGCAGGTCGTCGGACTGTTCCTCGCCGTGTACCTGATCGCCAACGTGGTCGACGGATCCACCATAGCCAACGAGCCGGTGCACCAGTTCTTGGAGATCTACGAGAACTTCATGCCGGGCTGGCTCGCCATGACCCTTGCGGTGATCCTGGTCGTCATCAGTCAGATCAAGATCAACGTCACCAACGCGTATTCCGGGTCGCTGGCGTGGACCAACTCCTACACCCGCATCACCAAGACCTACCCGGGTCGCATGGTCTTCGTGCTGTTCAATCTCGCGATTGCGCTGATCCTGATGGAAGCCAACATGTTCAGCTTCCTCAACGACATCCTCGGCTTCTACGCCAACTGCGGTATCGCGTGGATCGCCGTGGTGGCGTCGGACATCGTCTTCAACAAGTACATCCTGAAGCTCTCACCCAAGGTCCCCGAGTTTCGACGTGGCATGCTCTACAACATCAATCCGGTCGGCTTCGGATCGATGGCGGCGTCGGCCATCCTGTCGATTCTGGTGTTCTTCGGCGCATTCGGACCGGCGATCAAACCGTACTCGCCGATCGTGGCTCTCGTTCTCGCACTGATACTTCCGCCCATCCTGGCGGTGGCCACCAAGGGCAAGTACTACCTGCGGCGTACCGATGACGGCATCGATCTGCCGATGTTCGACGAGCACGGCAACCCGTCCGACGCACTCGTGATGTGCCACGTCAGCGGAATGGAATTCGAGCGACCCGACATGATCGCGTCCAACGTGCCCGGGCCCAACGGGGAGAAGCAGTACATCAGTTCACTGTCGCTGAGCACCGACAAGACGGGGGAGCACATCCTGCCCCCGCAGTAGCGACTTCGTCGCAGGTGAGTGGAAACTCGTAGTGGGGCCCGGGCGGATTCGAGCGGTGGTCGCAACGGGCCTGATCATTAGGGATGTTTGCGATGGTTCACCCGGGTTTCTCACATCAGGTTCGGATGACGTTCTGGTCACTGCGTAGCAGTGGCGTGACGGTCAAGGACGCTGCCCTCGCAGTCGGGATCAGCGAGGGCAGCGGCTGGAACTGGGTCTACGAACGCGGTGGTGTGCGTCCACGTTCGACACCGCCACCGACGGGCCGTTTCCTCTCGCTGGAGGAGCGGGAGTTCATCGCCGACGGTGTCCGGGACGGCTGGACGATGACCGCGATCGCCACATGCCTGGGCCGAGCGGTGTCGACGATCAGTCGAGAACTCAAGCGGCACAAATACTTCCGCGGACAGTACAAGCCGCATCAGGCCGAGCGTGATGCCCGCAAGGCGGCCAAACGCCCGAAGAAGGGCAAGCTCGAGCTGACACCGTTGCTGCGGGATCGGGTGCAGGCGCTTCTCGAGTTGGACTACTCGCCCGAGCAGATCTCGGCGACACTGAGGAAGGAATTTCCTCACTCGCCGGAGATGCATGTGTCGCACGAAACGATCTACCAATCTCTCTACGTTCAGAGCAAAGGTGGCCTGACCAAGGAGCTGACCAGGCATCTTCGGACGGGTCGGCCGGTGCGGCTCGCACACCGGCGCACCACCGAACGGCGA
>NZ_JASHKV010000010.1:0-140768 GCF_030056895.1 Rhodococcus sp. IEGM 1341
CAGAGCTGTGCCGTGTGCCCCGGCCGACGGGGGTGTGGGTGCAGAACAGGGCTGCGGCGGAGGTCAGTGATCCCAGGCGACGCTGGCGTGGATTGTCGCTGGCGGCAGTGGCAGCGTCGGTCGGGCCTGTTCCCGGTTCCGGGCCTCGGGCTGACGTCGCCCCGGATGCCGAGGAGTCGGATGGTGTTGTGGGAGAGTGTGATTCCGAACAGTTCGATGTGATATCAGGTGCCGGTGGTGTCTGTCCCGCAGGTGATAGTGACGCTGAAGCCGGTTCAGGCGAAGCAGCGACGTCAGGGCCGGTGGCCGATGTTGCCTGAGCGGGAGGGTCGATCACTGGCGTCCCTGCGCGTGTCGCTGCGTGCTTCCGAACAGGATCGGTGTCTGGGTCGGGAGTTGCCGGCGGGTCGGTCGCAGGTGCGGGTATGGACTCGTCGTTCTCCTCGGCATCGCCGGTCTCGCCGGTCTCGTCGACCTCATCTGAGAGTGTCTCTGGTGACTCTGGTGACTCTGGTGACTCTGGTGCCGGTGCCGGTGCCGGTGCCTGTGGTGGCGCTGGTGCCGATGCGGGTGCTGCTGGTTCCGGTGTTGGTGTCGAGGTGTTCCCCGGCGCAGGTGCAGGTGCAGGTGCACTTGCCGGGGTCGGTTCGGTCGAGGAATCTGTCGCCGCCCTCGAGTCCGCTTCCGACCCATTTCCCTCGTCAGCATCCGCAGCCGAGTCTGCAGCCAAGCCCAAGCCCAAGCCCGCGTCTTCGTCCTTCTCTGTTTCCGTTTCGGGTTCTGTTGCAGCCGATGCCTTCTCGCTGTCCGAGCGTCGTTCCCATTGCCCGGTCTCCGGGTTCTGCACAGCGAGTCCGAGTTTCTCGGCGAGGGTCACTGCTTCGGTGAGCAGGATCTGCCAGTGACTGTTGCGTGCCAACTCTCGTGCGAGATCCGGGTCGATGGAACCGTGCCCGGCCAGATAGGCCGGGTTGGCGAGTAGTCCGATGAGGGTGGCGATGTCGACGGTGATCATCGTGAGCGGCACCCGCCGATCCGGCAGCACTGCCTCGGTTTTGGGGCAGTCGGTGCGTTGGCACAGGCATGCCAGTCGGGGTTCGCCGTGCATGCGGGCCATGAATGCATCGCACAGGCGTTCTTTCTTCCCGCGCGGGTCTTTGGGGCAGAGGGTGTCGGCCATCTCCTCGAGCAGTTGCCATGCGGCGGCGGCTTCGGGGGCGGTCAGCTCGGCTCGGATGCGGGCGAGTTCTCCGGCGGGGCTGTAGGTGACGGTGCGGAATTTCTTCGCGAACTCCCGCAACGCGGCGGCTTCCTCCGGTGCAACGCGCAGCAGGATGTCCCAGATCGCCTGCTCGAGCGGGCCCGGGGACGACCTCCGCGCCGCCTCGACCACCTCGGCTTCGACCGACCTGACGATGTCGTCGGAGAGATTGTCGAGGATTCGGCATACCGTCCGCACCCGCGCGAGATCGATCTCACCGGTCTCGAACGTGGTCTTCACCTGGGGAAGCCGGGTATGCAGGGCGACGCCGACGGAGACATACGCTTCGGCGACGGTCGCCGAGCAGCCCAACGCCACTGACATCTCCGTGCGCCCGTATCGGCTGTAATGCTCGTGCTTGGCGTCCCGCGCGATCCAGTCGCAGTGCACGCGATAGCAGGCGGTGATCTTGCGGGCCGCCTGCCGATTCTCCTCACGCGCGGCAGCGGTCAACGCCTCCAATGACACGGTCGGTATTGCACCCATTTTTTCACCCCCCGGTGAGCCGAAACAAGAACGCCTGTTCGAACAAGAAGAAGACTAACCGGACCCACCGACAGGTTTCGATAACCGCTGTTGCGGGCCATGACCTGGACGCTTATCGTTACCTGTGCGAATAAATGGCGATGTCATCTACGACGATGGACCGGTCCGTCTCGACGAGGCAGGCGTCACTCTGAGGTACTACTACTTCCCCTTCGCCACGAAGAAGTTCGTACCGTACGACAGGATTCGCGCCGTAGACACCGCCGTCCTCGGCAACTGGAACGGTCGTTGGCGTCTGTGGGGTGCGTCGACAATCGATCAGTGGCTCCCGCTGGACGTGATGCGTCCCAAGAAGGACACTGCAGTGGTGCTGACTCTCCGCCGCATCTCGCCGGTCTTCACCCCCGACGACCCGGACCAGGTTGCCCATCTGATTCGCGAGCGCATGACCCCACGGGTGTGACGCGCCCCGACGAGCGGTTCACACTCGCCAGCGAACGCACATTTCTCGCCTGGCTGCGAACCTCTCTCGGCCTGCTCGCCGGCGGAATCGCGATCGTCCACCTGGTTCCTGATTTCAGTACCGGGTGGGTTCGGACGGCGCTGGGCCTGATTCTGATCGGTCTCGCTGCGGCGGCACCGATCATCGGTCTGCGACGGTGGATGCGCGTTCGCGACGCCCTCGAAAGTGGTGCACCGATGCCCGAGTCACGAGATCTGTGGATCTTCGCTGTAGGTATCGGGTCCGTGGCGGTACTGGCGGCAGTGGTCACGGTTCTGGGGATCCAGTAGCAGCCCAGGAGTGGAGCCTGCGGAACGACCCGTGGGGCAGGAGTGGAGCCTGCGGAACGACCCTTGGGGTACGCCGCGAACCACCACAGGTGCACAATCGAAGAACTAGGACGACCAACGACAGGAGTTCGGCGTGGCGCAGGGTCTCAAGCTGGGGTACAAGGCATCGGCGGAGCAGTTCGGACCGCGGGAGTTGGTCGAGCTCGGTGTGCTCGCCGAGCAGCACGGTATGGATTCGGCGACGGTCAGCGATCACTTCCAGCCGTGGCGGCACGAGGGTGGCCACGCGCCGTTCTCGCTGGCATGGATGACGGCGGTCGGGGAGCGGACGAACACGATTCAGCTCGGCACCTCGGTACTGACGCCGACGTTCCGTTACAACCCGTCGGTCATCGCGCAGGCGTTCGCGACGATGGGTTGCCTGTACCCCGGACGCATCATGCTGGGTGTGGGCACCGGAGAGGCGCTCAACGAGATCGCGACCGGATTCACCGGCGAATGGCCGGAGTTCAAGGAACGATTCGCGCGCCTGCGTGAGTCGGTGCGGTTGATGCGTGAGCTGTGGCTCGGCGACCGCGTCGACTTCGAGGGCGAGTACTACACCACCAAGGGCGCGTCGATCTACGACGTCCCCGAGGGCGGTATTCCGGTCTACATCGCGGCCGGCGGACCCGTGGTGGCGCGGTACGCAGGACGTGCGGGCGACGGATTCATCTGCACGTCGGGCAAGGGCATGGAGCTCTACACCGACAAGCTGCTTCCGGCCGTCGAAGAGGGCGCGGGCAAGGCCGAGCGCGACGCCGGCGAGATCGACAAGATGATCGAGATCAAGATCAGTTACGACACCGATCCCGAACTGGCGCTGGAGAACTGCCGTTTCTGGGCCCCGCTGTCACTGACGCCCGAGCAGAAGCACTCGATCGACGATCCGATCGAGATGGAGAAGGCCGCCGACGAGTTGCCGATCGAGCAGGTCGCCAAGCGCTGGATCGTCGCATCGGACCCGGACGAGGCAGTGGAGAAGGTCAAGCAGTACACCGATGCCGGCCTGAATCACTTGGTGTTCCACGCGCCCGGACACGATCAGAAGCGGTTCCTGGAGCTGTTCGAGAAGGACCTGGCCCCGCGCCTGCGCAAGCTCGGCTGAATCCCGAAGAGACTAGAGATCGGCCGCGAGTGCGAACAATCGCATGTCGCGGTCGGTCCGGGTCTCGTATTCGCCGTAGACCTCGACCATCGCGTCGAACTGCCGGTAGATACGAGCCTTCTCGTCGCCGGTGATCCGGGTGGCCGTCACCGGAATCTTCTTGCCGCCGATGGCCACCACGGCCTTCGGGTCTGCGAGGAGGTTCGACGTCCACGCCGGGTGGTGCTGCTGACCGAAATTGGATCCGACGACGTAGATCTTGTCGCCCTCCCGGTAGTACAGCAGCGGACTCGTCCTGGGCTTGCCGGATTTTCGGCCGGTGGTGGTCAGCAACACCACCGGAGCCGCGATCGGCCCGAGGACGGTGAAGCGGCCGTCGGATTTGGTCAAGAGCCACCGGTCGACGCCTGCGAGGTTCCGGATTACCCACGAACCGGGCTTCGTCGACGCGAACTTCACGGCGGGCTTGCGGATGAACGATGTTTCGCTGCCCCAGCGCACATCCGGGAACGGTGATTCGGCCATGGTTCATGGGACAACCCGACCGCGCCCGGTGTCAACACCCCAACCCACTGGGCAGGAGTGGAGCCTGCGGAACGAGCCCTACCAGCCAGGAGTGGAGCCCGCGGAACGACCCCTACTAGGCTGGCGGTCATGGCTGAGCCCAGCGGCACCGACGCGTCGGACATGTATCCCTCGAGCATCTACATCGCGTCACCGGAAGGGGATACCGGGAAATCGACCATCGCGCTCGGTGTGCTGCAGATGCTCGCCGCTTCCGCGGCCCGGGTGGGGGTGTTCCGTCCCATTGCTCGATCGACCGACGAACCCGATTACATCCTCGAGTTGCTCGTCGAGCACACCACCGCAGATCTGACGTACGAGCAGTCGCTCGGTGTCACGTACGAGCAGGTGCACGCCGATCAGGATGCAGCGCTCAGTGAGATCGTCAATCGCTATCACGAGGTGGCGTCCCAGTGCGACGCCGTGGTGATCGTGGGCAGTGATTACACCGACGTCGGCAGCCCCAGTGAACTCGGCTTCAATGCGCGCATCGCGGTCAATCTCGGTGCCCCCGTGTTGCTTGCGCTGCGCGGGTCCGGTCGCATGCCCGACGAAATCGCGCAGTTGGCCACTCTGTGCCAGGGCGAACTGCGTCAGCATCATGCCCACCTGGCTGCGATCGTGGCGAACCGTTGCGCCCCCGAGGATCTCGATGCGGTCACCGACGCGTTGGCGTCGGTCGGCGTGCCCGCGTGGTCTCTGCCGGAGATTCCGCTCCTCGTCGCGCCGACGATGGCGGAACTGCTCGAGGCGGTGGACGGCAAACTGTACTCCGGTGATTCGTCGTTGCTGCAGCGAGAAGCGTTGCGGGTCATGGTCGGTGGCATGACGGCCGAGCACATCCTCGAACGCCTCACCGAGGGCGTCGTCGTCATCGCGCCTGCAGATCGATCCGACGTATTGCTCGCCCTCGTCAATGCCCATGAGGCGGAGGGCTTTCCGTCTCTCGCCGGAATCATCATGAACGGCGGCATCGAGCCCCATCCGGCGATCGCTCGTCTGGTGGCAGGGCTCGGCCCCCGGTTGCCGATCCTGACCACCGAGCTCGGCACCTTCGACACCGCTTCTGCTGCAGCGCAGACGCGCGGCCGCGTGGCGGTGGGTTCGCAGCGCAAGGTGGACACCGCGCTAGGTCTGATGGAACAGCGGGTCGACGCGAAAACTCTTCTGGAGCGGCTCGACATCGCCATTCCCACCATCACGACCCCGCAGATGTTCGAGTACCAGCTGATCCACCGGGCGCGCGCCGATCGCAAGCACATCGTGCTCCCCGAGGGCGGCGACGATCGCATCCTCCGGGCTGCCGGACGTCTGCTGCAGCGTCAGGTTGCGGACCTGACGATCCTCGGCGAGGAAGGCCCCATTCGACGACGCGCATCGGAACTGGGCGTCGATCTCGACAGTGCGACGGTTCTCGACCCCAAGAACTGCGACTACGCCGAGGACTTCGCGGCCGAGTACACCGAGCTGCGCAAGCACAAGGGTATGACGATCGACCGTGCCCGCGAGATCATGGCCGACATCTCGTACTTCGGAACCATGATGGTGCACAAGGGAATTGCCGACGGCATGGTCTCGGGAGCGGCGCACACCACCGCACATACCATCAAGCCGTCGTTCGAGATCATCAAGACGACCGAGGGCGTGTCGACGGTGTCGTCGATCTTCCTGATGTGCCTGTCCGATCGTGTTCTCGCCTACGGTGACTGCGCAGTCGTACCCGACCCGACGGCCGAGCAGCTCGCCGACATCGCCGTGTCCTCGGCGCAGACCTCGGCCCAGTTCGGGATCGAGCCGCGGGTGGCCATGCTGTCGTACTCCACCGGCGAATCCGGTTCCGGAGCCGACGTCGACAAGGTGCGGCAAGCCACAGCGCTTGTGCGCGAACGCAATCCGGAACTGCTCGTGGAGGGTCCGATCCAGTACGACGCGGCGATCGAACCGTCCGTCGCCGCGTCGAAGTTGCCCGATTCCGACGTGGCAGGCCGAGCGACGGTGTTCATCTTCCCGGACCTCAACACCGGCAACAACACCTACAAGGCCGTCCAGCGCAGCGCCGGTGCGGTTGCCGTCGGCCCCGTTCTGCAGGGCCTGCGCAAGCCGGTCAACGATCTCTCGCGCGGTGCGCTGGTCGAGGACATCGTCAACACCGTCGCCATCACTGCGATTCAGGCGCAGGGGATTGCCGCCGCAGCCGATCAGGAGGGCAAGTGAGCATCCTCGTCGTCAACTCCGGTTCGTCCTCGGTCAAGTTCCAACTCGTCGACCCTGGCTCCGGAGAGTCCGTGGCCACTGGGCTCGTCGAGCGCATCGGTGAATCCGACGGCCGAGTCGAACTCGACTATCGGGGTGAGAGTGTCGAGCGAATCCAGCACATCGACGACCACGGTGCCGGTCTGGCGCTGGCGTTCGAGATGCTCGCCGACGCAGGCGTCGAACTGGAGGCGGTCACCGCGGTCGGGCATCGTGTCGTCCACGGCGGGACCGTGTTCTACCGGCCGACGATCATCGACGACGCCGTCGTGCAGCAGATCTCGGACCTGAGTAGTCTTGCACCACTGCACAATCCGCCGAACGTGCTGGGCATCGAGGTCGCCAGGAAGCAGCTGCCGAACGTGCCGCACGTGGCAGTGTTCGACACCGCCTTCTTCCACTCCCTGCCCGACGCGGCCGCGACCTACGCCATCGACGCGAACGTCGCCGCCGAGCACGACATCAGGCGCTACGGCTTCCACGGCACCTCGCACCACTACGTCTCGGACCAGGTGGCGCAGTTCCTGGAACGCGATCTCGCGGAGCTGAATCAGATCGTGCTGCACCTGGGCAACGGGGCCTCGGCCTCGGCCGTCGCCGGCGGCAAGGCGGTCGACACCTCGATGGGACTGACTCCCCTCGAAGGTCTGGTGATGGGTACCCGCAGTGGGGATATCGACCCCGGGGTGATTCTGCATCTGCGTCGCAGTGCAGGCATGAGCGCCGACGACATCGACGCCCTGCTCAACCGTCGCTCCGGGTTGATCGGACTGTCCGGGGTCAACGACTTCCGGCAATTGCAGCAACGGATCGACGACGGCGACGCCTCCGCACGCTTGGCATACGACGTCTACATTCACCGTCTGCGCAAGTACATCGGTGCGTACATGATCGGGTTGGGCCGGCTCGACGCCATCACGTTCACCGCCGGTGTCGGCGAGAACGCCGCAGCAGTGCGCGCCGATGCCCTGGCGAATCTCGAGGGCTTCGGCATCGAGATCGACCCAGAGCGTAATGCGGTGCGCAGCAAACAGGCTCGGGTGATTTCCACCGACTCGTCGACCGTCACTGTGATGGTGGTGCCCACCAACGAGGAGCTGGCGATCGCTCGGGCAGCGGACAGCCTGGTACGCAGCTAGAACAGCGAACGCGGCCGAATGGCGTTCGCCAGGTCCACCAACGAGAAACGGTGGGCGCGATCGGTGGCGTTGCGGGCCAGTGCGCGTAGGCCCTTCTCGGTGCCGCGCCGCAGCCCGTCTTCGGTGAACGGGACGCTGAGAATGGGTTCTCGTTCGGCTGTCGCAGCGTGGCCGGAGACGATCCAGTCCAGGGCCATCGCCAGCACCAGCGTGCGCATCTGCAGCGCCCGGCTCTCGGCCTTGGGTAGCAACGCCACTCGCCGTGCCGCAGAACGGAAATCGGCCTCGGACAGCTCGGCTCGCGAGCGATCCATCAGCAACGTCAACACGCTGGTCATGCGGGCCATGGAGTAGTGTCGCGAGCTGATCGGTACCTGATCGAGCGCGGCGATGGCACCGGTCTGATCGCCGCGGCGCTGCAACTGCCTGGCCAGGCCGAACGCGGAGCTGACGATGCCACGATTGGTTCGCCACACTGCTCGGTACAGGCCCTCGGCGCGGGCCCGCCACTTCTCGGCTTCTTCTTTGTTGCCCGCGGCCACATGCCCGAGTAGTTCGGAGGTGGCTCCGAGAGCGAGCTTGGGTGCCAGTTCGCCGGGCATCGCACCGAGAACGTTGTCGAAATTGGTGAATGCAGAGTCGTATTCGTGGTGCAACAGCGCGATCAGGCCCGCGTACCACTGCACTCGCCACGGGTCCGCGGTGTGGTCGGTCGACTGCACCTTGGCCAGAATGTCGGTTGCGTCGACGACGTTCCCGAGATCCAGGTGGGCCTTGACCTCGGCCAGGGTGATCTCGAGACTCAGTTCCACCGGACTCGAGGAGCCTGCGGAACGGTTCGATTCGGCTCCGGCGGTGACGCGTTCGATGCCGTTGCGTTTGGCGTGCTGCAGCGAGTCCAGGGTCTGTCGAGGTTCGACGTGTACGGCCGCCGCCAGCAGCGGTGCGCTCGGGTCGTTGGGGTCCACGAGCGGAACCGGAAGCGCGGCAACCACTTCGGCTGCGGTCATTCGTTCGTGGCGTACCGTGCCGTCCACGTAGGTGTCGGTGCGGCCCACCGACTGCTCGGTGCCGAACGTCGTACGCGGCGGGCTGAACACCGTCGACAGTCCCGGCCGCTCGACACCTGTCCTGATGGCCAGAATCTCACGCAGCACCCCGGTGGCCTGCCCGGCGAACTCGTCCGCGGATCGGAACCGCCGAGTGGGGTCCTCGTGCGTCGCGCGCAGCAGCAGTCGATACAGCGACGGAAACTGCTGTAGTACCTCGGATTCCTCGGCGGAGGGGAGCCCGTCGAGGTACTTGCCGTTCTTCGACGGCATGTCCAGCGTCAACACCGCGAGCGTGCGGCCGACGGTGAAGATGTCCGACGCCACCGTCGGTCCCGTTTTCACGATCTCCGGTGCCTGGTAGCCCACCGTGCCGTACAGGTAGCCGTAGTCCTCGATGCCCGCGACCGCGCCGAGGTCGATGAGTTTGATCTGGTCGTCGGAGACCATGATGTTCTCCGGTTTGAGATCGTTGTAGACCAGCCCGATCGAATGCAGATAGCCCAGTGCCGGAAGCACTTCGAGAACGTAGGCCAGCGCCTGCTCGACGGGCAGACGGGCACCGTCGCCGCAGGCGGTGAGGATGTCGCGCAGTGAGCGGCCGCCGACGTATTCCATCACGATGAAGCCGACGGTCGACCCGTCGCTGCGGGGTTGCTCGACGAAGTTGTAGATCTTCACCACGCCGGGATGGGCGACCTCGGCGAGGAACTGCCGCTCGGCGACCGCGACGGCGTGGGCCTCTTCGTCCCCGAAATGCAGCAGTCCCTTGAGGACCACCCAACGGTCGCTGACGTTACGGTCGATGGCGAGGTAGATCCAGCCGAGCCCACCGTGTGCGATGCAGCCCTGAACGTCGTACTGGCCGACCACGCGATCGCCCGGCTCGAGCAACGGAGTGAAGTCGAACGTGGCACCGCAGTGCGGGCAGATACCCATCGCCACGTCGGGCTCACCCGGTTCACTGCGGCCGACCTTGGCATTGCACTTCCAACAGAACCGTTTGTGCTGCGGCACCGTCGGATCCGACATCACGGCAGTGGCGGGATCGATCGGTTCGACGCGAGGCACGTCCACCAGACCGCCACCGAGTCGACGCCGAATGCCGGTGCTGCGCGATCGACCGGATCTCGACCGACCCGTCTTGGAGCGAGTGGAAGCGGACTGTGACGCGGTGGATGTCGGGTTCCGATCACCGACCGATGACCGCGATACGGCCTGAGTACGCTCGACGCCGTCCGTTCCCGAGACTGCTTGCGTTCTCGACACTGCCCGGGTGCGTTCGCTGTCGTCGGCGCGCGAGACCGCCTGCGTTCGCTCCGCCGGGGCCGTGGGCTGCTGTTCGTCGTCGTCCATGTCCGGGCCCCCTAATCGCTGTACGTCGCGCTGGGCGGACCGGGAGAGGGGCCGAGCACCGTCAGCCATCGGTCGTAGATGCGATTCCAGGTGCCGTCGGAGCGGATGCGTGCCAACGTCCCGTTGACGAAGCGCACCAGATCCTCGTTGTTCTTGTTGATTCCCACCCCGTACGGCTCCGGGCTCAGGCTGTCGCCGACGATCTCGAGGTAGGGATCCTGAGCGGCGAGGCCGGCGAGGATGGCGTCGTCGGTGCTGATGGCGTCGACCTGCCGTTGCTGCAGCACCACAAGGCAATCCGACCACATCGGTACCGTCACCACGGTCGCGGCGGGCTGGACGCGTTGAAGGCGTCGCAGCGAGGTGGTGCCCTCCACGGCGCATACTCGCTTGCCCGCCAGGTCCTCGACACCGCGGATGCCCGATCCCTGCACCACCAGAACACGGTGCTGCGCTTGGAAGTACACGGTGGAGAACTGCACGTCCTTGCGGCGAGCGCACGTGATGGTCATGGTCTTGACCACCATGTCCACCGAAGAATCCTGCAGAGCTTCGAGCCGCTGTGCGGAGGTGAGGATGCGAAAGTCCAACCGATTCGGATCGCCGAACAGGTCTCGTGAGACTTCCCGTGCGATGTCGACATCGAACCCGACCAACTGGCCGGTCATCGGATCGCGGAAGCTGAAAAGGTTGCTGCCCGTGTCCAACCCGACGACCAACCGGCCTTTGGCGCGCAGCGCGTCGAGTGTCGGTTGTGGCGGCGGTGGAGCATCGGTGCCTACCGTCAGCGGTCGCAGGCTGGCGGTGGGGCGTGCGCACTCGTCGTCGGCCGGGCTCTCGGTGGGCCTGGCGGCGACGGACGCGCCGTCCGGTAGCGGCGGTTCGGTGAACGTCGTCTCCGCTTGCGGCGGAGCGTTGTCCGGCGTGGCGCAGCCGACCACGAGCGCGGTGACCAGAATGCCGACGGCGAGCAGACGTTTCACAGGTACTCACGCAGCCTCGGGAACAGGCCGACACCGAAGGCGACCGACGCGAAGACGGTGAGCACGTATGCGCCGTTCGACAGTCCGGACAGCACCCACACCGATCGGTCGATGTTGGACCGCAGTTCGCTTCGCGCATTCTCGATTCCGTCGACCAGAACGCTGTCGAGCGCGGTGAACGCGGCCGCCGAATCGGACTCGCCGGTGCCGGTGGCAATGGAGACCGCGCCGTTGAAATCGCCGACCTCGAGTGCGGAATCGATCCTCGAGTGCGAGACCGACCACGTGTTCAGTGCATCGATCACCGCGGTATCGCCCTGGAACATCTCGGTCAGCCGAGAGACGTTGGCGTCGAACGATTCTCCGTAATCCTGACCGCCGCCGCGGCGGGCGAGGTCGAGTGTCTCGTCCGCTCTGGCCTGTTGCGCCAGAATGAAACCCGTCGTGTAGGACTTCAGCGGGGACACTCCGCGGTCGATCGCGCGATCGGTGGCGATCGACGAAATCAGTCCCACCACCAGCATCCAGCCGAGCAGTCCGGCGACAGCGGCTGTGGCAGTGAGGAATCCGGCGTTCAACGTTCGGCGAGTGGTCCGTGACAGGTACCACTGGGCCAGGCCGGTCATCAGCAACAGGAACACCAGCGAGCCGATCGCGAACAGTGGCGGACTGGTGAATCGTTCCTGATCGGCCGAGACCCGCGACGCCTGTTCGGTGTACAACTTCTCGGCCAGCGGCAGCAAACTGGACTGCATCATCGTCGACGCCTCGCCGAGATACGCCGCGCCGACCGGATTTCCGCTGCGGTTGTTGGCTCGCGCAGTCTCGACCAGACCGCTGTAGACCGGCAACCCAGCGGCGATCTGCGTGAGCACCGCGCTGGTGGCCGCGTCGTTCTCGGTCACCCCGGCCGAGGCCGCGATCAGCTCGGACGACGCCTCGCCGAGCGCCTGCGAGTAACGCTCGCGTACCTCCGCCGGCTCGAGACCACCGGCGATGAACGCGGTGGCCGCGGCTGCGTCGGCCACCGACAGAGCCCCGTACAGATTCTGTGCCGAATTCGCGAAGGGCTCGGTGCGCACCAACAGGGTGCCGAGGGTGTCGACCCGATCGTGCACGGCCGTGGACGCGAGATTCCCGACCGTCAACGCGAGCACCACCAGCGCGATTCCCATTGCGACCAACCGCGCAGGCGTCGAACGCATCGTGTAGCGAACCGGTGGCTTGCCTGCAGCGACACCGACGTGCGTAGCCGTTGTCGGGGGGACGGCAGCGGAGGGGGTAATACCGGCCGCGATCACGCACCCGAGCATATAAGCAGGCGGACCGTACTGCAGCCACTACAGGCAGGTGATTCACCTAGGGTGGTGAGCATGCGTGGTGACGGTGACGGCTGGGTGATCGGCGAGAACGGCACACGGCACTGGGGAAAGCACGGAGCCGCCGGACTGTTGCTGCGTGCACCGTCCGACGCAGGCGAGCCGATGGTGTTGCTGCAGCACCGTGCCTTGTGGAGTCACCAGGGCGGAACCTGGGCACTACCCGGCGGAGCCCGCGATTCCCACGAGAGCACCGCGCACGCCGCGGTGCGCGAGGCCCACGAAGAAGCCGGCATCACGGCCGACCAGCTCAGTGTTCGCAGCGAGCGCGTCACCGCGAGTGTCGAGAGCGGCTGGTCGTACACCACCGTCGTCGCCGATACCGATCATCCGTTGACCACCGTGCCCAACGGGGAGAGCACCGAGCTGCGCTGGGTGCCGGAGTCGATCGTCGACGAACTCCCGTTGCACCCGGGCTTCGCGTCCAGCTGGCCGTCGCTGCGCACCGTGCCGCTGCGGGTGCTGCTCGACACCGCCAACGTGCTGGGGTCCCGGCCGAACGGATGGTGGAAGGACCGCGCCGGATCCACCGGTGCACTGCTGACCGCGCTCGCCGAGACGCTGCCGCGGACCGTCGAACTGCCCAGCGGTCAGTACGGCTGGCTCACCCGCATCGACGCCGTGCTCGAAGGCCAGGCCCGCGACGCCGTGGTCGACGACCCCCGCACTCGGACGATTCTCGCCGACGGCAGTGGCGACGACACCTTGGCCGAGCAGGCCGACATCGACGGAGACCTGACCGCGCTCGTCACCGCCGACCGCGGACTACGCGACCGGCTGCCGGAATCGGTGCAGGTCCTGACGCCGTCCGCGGTACTGGGTTGGCTCTAGGCCTGCAGCGCCTGCACCAACGAACGGGCGGCGGCCTGCGGGTCCCGCGCCTCGGTGATCGCTCGGACCACCACGATGCGATCGGCACCGGCTGCTCGAACCTCGTCCACGTTGGTCGCGTCGACGCCGCCGATCGCGAACCACGGCCGTTCCGGCAGCGCGTCCGCGGTCGCCCGAAGAGCTTCGAGTCCCGCGGCCTTGCGATTGGGCTTGGTGGGCGTCGGCCACACCGGCCCGACGGCGAAGTAGTCGACGCCGTCCTCGATCGCGGCGAGCGAGGACTGAGCGCGGTTCTGCGTCGACCGGCCGATCACCACGTCCGGCCCCAGGATCTGACGGGCGTAGTGCACCGGCAGATCTCCCTGACCCAGATGGAGAACGTCGGCGCCCGAGGCCAACGCCAGATCCGCACGGTCGTTGACTGCCAACAGCGCACCGTGCCGCTTGGTCGCGGCGAGCAGAATCGCCAGCGCCGCGAGCTCGTCCTTGGCCTCGAGGGGACCGAACTCGCGCTCGCCTGCGGAGTTCTTGTCGCGCAGCTGAATGATGTCGACGCCACCGGACAACGCGGCCTCGGCGAACTGCGCGAGGTCGCCCTTGTCGCGCCTGGCATCGGTACACAGGTACAGGCGAGCGGACGCAAGACGCTCACGGGGAGTCTGGTTGCGGGCGGTCTGAGATGGATGCACAAAGCGAACTGTATTCTCATGGTGGCCGCCACCGACGACGGAGTGGCCGAGAAATCGCGGGAGTCCCGGGGATCGTGGGGCTGAGAGTGGGTTCGCCGCCCTTACCGTCAATACCTGAACCCGATCATGCGGGCGCAGGGAGTGAGGACGTGAATCGCGTGCATATCGTCGTAATCGGCGGAGGCGTCATCGGGTTGTCGACGGCGCTGCGCCTGTCCGAGGACGGTCACCGAGTGGTCGTGCACGATCCCGCGCTGGGTCGAGGCGCATCCTGGGTCGCAGGCGGAATGCTGGCCCCGCTGTCCGAGGGCTGGCCCGGCGAACACGAACTGCTGCACCTGGGCGCTGCGTCGTTGGCGCGTTGGCCGGACTTCGCCCGACGCCTCCCCGGCCCCTCGGTGTTCTCCGCAACCGGATCGGTGACGGTTGCCCTCGACTCCGCCGACGCCGCCGACTTGCGAACCATCGCCGAGTGGGTGGGTGAGCAGGGACACGAACTCGAGATTCTGGGACGAGCGCAGCTGCGCGAGCTCGAACCTGCTCTGGCGCAGAACATTCGACTCGGCCTGCTGGCTCCGAGCGAACTGTCGGTGGACAATCGGGCGCTGATCGCCGCGCTCGAGCAGGCGTGCCTGGACGCGGGAGTCGAGTTGGTGACCACCCCGGTGGAGACCGTGCCCGACGCCGACCAGGTGGTCCTGGCCGCCGGTGCGCAGTCGGCCGCGTTGTGGCCCACGCTGCCGGTCCGGCCGGTCAAGGGCGAGATCCTGCGACTGCGCAGACGGCCGAGCGCCGCACCGCCACCATCGCGCACCGTTCGCGGAACCGTGCACGGCCGCGCGATCTACCTGGTACCGCGCGGCGACGGATTGGTCGTCGGCGCAACCCAATACGAATCCGGCCAGGACACCCAGGTCACCGTCGCCGGGGTACGAGACCTCATCGCCGACGCCGAACGACTCATGCCGAGCATCGGCGAATACGAGCTGTACGAAACAGCCGCCGGACTACGGCCCATGAGCCCCGACGGGCTACCGCTGATCGGCAGGCTGTCTCCGCGATTGATCGCCGCGACCGGACACGGGCGCAACGGCATCCTGCTCGCGCCCATCACCGCCGACGCCGTCGCCACGCTGATCTCCGGCGAGACGCTCCCCGAGGCGAAAGCAGCCGACCCCAACAGATTTCCGCAGATCGAGAGGACACCATGACACAGGTCGCGATCGGTATCACCGTCAACGGTGAGGACCACCTGCTCACCGAGGACATGACCATGCGTCGGCTGCTCGAATTCCTGGGCATGCCCGAGAAGGGCATCGCCGTCGCCGTCGACGGAGCGGTACTGCCCAAGAGTCGCTGGGACAGCACCAGCGTCGAAAAGGGTTGGACCATCGACGTTCTCACGGCGGTTCAGGGTGGCTGAACAACTGGTCATCGCCGACCGCACCTTCACCTCCAGGCTCATCACCGGCACCGGGGGAGCGGCGAATCTCGCGGTACTCGAGGAGGCCCTCGTCTCGTCGGGAACCGAACTGACCACCGTCGCGATGCGTCGCGTCGACGCCGCCGGTGGGACGGGAGTGCTGGATCTGCTGCGCCGGTTGAACATCGCCCCGTTGCCGAACACCGCAGGCTGCCGCGGCGCGGCCGAAGCAGTTCTCACCGCGCAACTCGGCCGTGAAGCACTCGAGACCGACTGGGTGAAACTCGAAGTGATCGCCGACGAGCGGACCCTGCTGCCCGACGCCATCGAATTGGTCAAGGCCGCAGAACAACTCGTGGACGACGGCTTCCAGGTGCTCCCGTACACCACCGACGACCCGGTACTGGCGAAGCGGCTCGAGGACATCGGCTGCGTGGCCGTCATGCCGCTCGGCTCACCCATCGGCACCGGCCTCGGCATCTCCAACCCCCACAACATCGAGATGATCGTCGACGCCGCATCGGTTCCGGTGATCCTCGACGCGGGCATCGGCACCGCAAGCGACGCCACCCTCGCGATGGAACTCGGCTGCGACGCGGTGCTGCTCGCGACCGCGGTGACTCGGGCGAAGGATCCGGCGCTGATGGCGTCGGCGATGCGGAACGCGGTGGCGGCGGGATACCAGGCCCGACACGCCGGCCGCATCCCGAAACGATTCTGGGCGCAGGCCAGCTCGCCCATGTGATCAGCTGCGTTGCCTGGGGTGCTGCGTTGCCTGTGGTGCTGCGTTGCCTGGGGTGCTGAATTCCAGCAAACGCGCGCGCGTTCGTGAAATGCGCGCGGAATAGTGGCGGATACGGGGCCGATTCCGCGCGCATCTGGCAAACGCGCGCGCTTTTGCGGCCGTGCCCGTGTGACGCCGATGTGGCCGCTGCTGCCGACGCTCATGTGGCCGCGTGACGCCGATGCCGCCGACGCCGACGCCGACGCCGACGCCGCCGACGCCGACGATGTGACCGCTGCCTCCTCACATCCAGCAAACGCGCGCGCGTTCGTGAAACGCGTGCGGAATAGTGGCGAGTACGGGGACGATTCCGCGCGCGTCTGGCAAACGCGCGCGCTTTTGCGGCCGCGCCCATGTGACCGCGTGCCCAGCAGCCGCGTGCCGCCGAAGTGACCGACT
Source organism: Rhodococcus sp. IEGM 1341 (assembly GCF_030056895.1). Classification (NCBI taxonomy): domain Bacteria; kingdom Bacillati; phylum Actinomycetota; class Actinomycetes; order Mycobacteriales; family Nocardiaceae; genus Rhodococcus; species Rhodococcus sp. IEGM 1341. The sequence goes on from NZ_JASHKV010000010.1 coordinate 16,536, forward strand.
GTCTCAGGGTTCTGTCATCCGAAAGGATGATGCAACTGACGACTGTGGGTCGATGTGCAGACCCTTGTCGGTGGGGGACAGTTGTACCCATGATCGAAGTGACAGGACTGACCAAGCAATACGGCGCGGTGACGGCGGTCGACAACCTCACCTTCACCATCAGACCCGGCATCGTGACCGGCTTCCTCGGCCCCAACGGCGCAGGCAAGTCGACGACCATGCGGATGATCCTCGGCCTCGACCGCCCCACCAAGGGAACGGCGACCATCGAGGGCAAGAACTACAGCCAACTCAAGCAGCCACTGCGTACCGTCGGCGCACTGCTCGACGCCAAATGGGTGCACCCGAACCGTTCGGCGCGTGCACATCTCGAGTGGATGGCGGCCTCCAACGGCATTCCGAAGTCGCGCGTCGACGAGGTGCTGCGTCTGGTGGGCCTGTCCGAGGTGGCCAAGAAGAATGCGGGCGGGTTCTCGCTCGGTATGTCGCAGCGGCTCGGGCTCGCCGGCGCGTTGCTCGGTGACCCCAAGGTGCTGCTGTTCGACGAGCCGGTCAACGGACTCGATCCCGAGGGCATCGTCTGGATCCGAAAGTTCATGCAGCGCTTGGCCGCCGAGGGGCGCACGGTGCTCGTCTCGAGCCACCTGCTCTCGGAGATGGCGCAGACTGCAGAGCATCTCATCGTCATCGGACGCGGCAAGTTGATCTCCGATTCCTCGGTGCAGGAATTCATCGACCATGCTTCCGAGGCATCGGTGCGCGTCCGCAGCCCGCAGCTCGACGGTCTGCGCCAGGCGCTGACCACCGCCGGTCTGACCGTGCGTGAGCCGGACAAGACCGACGAACTTCAGCCCTCGCTCGTGGTGCTGAACTCGACCACCGACGCGATCGGCGACATCGCCGGCCGAGCCGGAATCACATTGCACGAGTTGGCCTCCCAGCGAGGTTCGCTCGAGGAAGCATTCATGAAACTCACCGGAGACACAGTGCAGTATCACGGCGCGGGAGCCGACACTCCCAACACTCAGCAAGCAGGTCCTCAGCAAGCGATGGGCGGTGCACTCTGATGGGCGTTCTGGCAGCAGAGAGAATCAAGTTCACCTCGACCAAGTCGCCGTGGTGGTGCAGCGCGATCATCGTGGTGCTCGGTCTCGGGTTCGCGGCCATTCTGGGTTGGGCTGCGAAGTCGGCCCTGAGCCTCGACGCGCCCGACGGTATTCCGCCCACAACGGCTTCCGACGTCGTAGGACTCGGAGTCGGCACGTTCGGTTCGATGGTGCTGATGATCCTGGCCGCGTTGACCGTGACCAGCGAGTACCGGTTCGGGCTCATCCGCACCACGTTCCAGGCGGTGACCAACAGGGGATCGGTGCTGGCCGCGAAGGCTCTGCTGGTCGGCGTCTACGGTGCCATCCTGTCGTTCGTTCTCGCCGTGATCGGGCTCTACCTGGCGAAAGCTCTCGCCGGCGAGCAGGCGGGCGTATTGCTGGGGTTCGACGTCGACGGAACGTGGCGCATCCTCTACGGCACCGCCATCCTGGCGTTCTTGCAGGTCGTTCTGGCGATCGGCGTCGGCGCTCTCATCCGGCAGTCCGCAGGCGCAATCGCCATCCTGCTGCTGTGGCCACTGCTCATCGAGAACCTCGTCGGAGTGATTCCGAATGTGGGCGACAAGATTCAGCCGTTCCTGCCGTTCCTCAATGCCAATCACTTTCTCGGCTCCAGCGGCGGAATCGACTTCCATTGGGGCCCGATCGGCGGACTGATCTACTTCGTCGCGTTCACCGCGGTGATCTTCGGGGCAGCGGTGTTCGTCGTCAATCGTCGGGACGCCTGACGCCACTCGCCGGTAGGGTGTCCGCTATGCGGATTTCCTTACTTGCAGGTAGCGCTGTCACTGTCTTGATTCTGGCCGGTTGCTCGTCCACCTCGGACGAGGAACCGGCCAGAGTTTTCGCGACACCCGACGGGCCCGGCCTGTCTGCCGCGGTCACCGAGGAGGCCTTGGTGGGGCACCTCGAACAATTGGAAGCGATCGCCGCCGAGAACGACGGAAACCGCGCGGCCGGCACCGCCGGTTACGACGCGAGTGTCGATTACGTTGTCTCGCAACTCGAATCGGCCGGGTTCGAGGTCACCACCCCGGAATTCGAGTTCGAGACCTTCGAGGCGCAGACGCAGACCCTCTCGCTGGCGGGCACCGAGATTCCGGTGTTCGCGCTCAGTTACTCGCCAACCACCACTGCCGAGGGGATCACCGCACGCGTCGTCGGCGCTCCCGCCGGCGCAGACGGCTGCGAGGCAGCCGATTACACCGGTCTCGACCTGGCAGGAGCCGTCGCGGTCGTGCCACGCGGAGTGTGCCCGTTCGGCGTGAAGCAAACCGTCGCAGCAGAACTCGGTGCGGCCGCCGCGATCATCGTCAACAACGAACCGGGACCGCTCGATTCGGGCACGCTCGGCGACGCCGACACCGCTCGGATTCCGACCGGCGGTGTCAGCCAGGAGGACGGCGCGGCCGTTCTCGCCGCACCCGAGGTGACGCTGACGCTCGTCACCGAAACCGAAACGACCACCAGTCGCAACATCATTGCCCAGACCACCACCGGCTCCACCGAGAACGTCGTGGTCACCGGTGCCCATCTCGACAGCGTTCCGGACGGGCCCGGCATCAACGACAACGGAACCGGCACGGCGGCTGTCCTCGAGACCGCGCTGCAGATGGGCAGTGCCCCCGAGGTCACCAACGCGGTGCGTTTCGCGTTCTGGGGTGCCGAGGAGAACGGACTCGTCGGTTCCACCAAGTACGTCGAGGGCCTGTCCGACGAGGACAAGCGAAACATCGCTCTGTACTTGAACTTCGACATGATCGGCTCGCACAACGCCGGCTACCTCGCCTACGACGGAGACGACTCCGACCAGGTGGGTGAGCCCGCCGGACCGGCCGGATCCGACGCCATCGAGCGCACTTTCGTCGAGCGACTGGCCGAGGAGGGCGTAGCCGTCGACGGGACCGATTTCGACGGTCGCTCGGACTACGGCCCGTTCATCGAGGTCGGCATCCCCGCCGGTGGTGTGTTCAGCGGAGCGGACGAGAACAAGACCGCAGCGCAGGCCGAGAAGTGGGGCGGCACCGCGGATCAGACGTTCGACGAGAACTACCACACCGACCAGGACACCCTGGCGAACGTCGACCGCGCCGCACTGGCGAAGAACGGTGCGGCCGTGGCCTACGGCATCGGCGTCTACGCGCAGTCGGTGGAGGGCCCCAACGGGGTTCCGGTGGGTGCCGAGCGCGAGGCCGCGCGCGCCGAAGGGTGAGGGAAAGTATGTGTAACCGTGGGTTACGCTCGATGCTGTGAACGCAGTCGTCTCCTCGGTCGTGGAGTGGGTCCGCACCACCAACCGAGCGCCCGCGGTGGTCGGGGCGGTTCGGCGCGTGCGTCGCGCGCTACCGGGTGACCCCACGTTCGGCGATCCCCTGTCGATCGACGGTCCGGGCCGAGCCCTGGCGGTCGCCCGCGTCGCCGACAGGTTCCTGGCTGCGAACGGACTCGACGACGAACCCGGCGCGTCCCGCGAAGTGGGCCTCGGGGCGTTGCAGCTGTGGCAGGCGATCCTCGAACGTGCAGGCCGGGGTCGCGGTGAGCACGACGTCACCATCGTGTTCACCGACCTCGTCGGGTTCTCGTCCTGGTCGCTCCGGGCCGGCGACACCGCGACCCTGACGCTGCTGCGCAAGGTCTCCAAGGCCGTCGAACCCGAGGTCGCATTCCGCGGTGGCCACGTCGTCAAGAGGCTGGGCGACGGCATCATGGCGGTGTTCGCCGATGCGGGCAAAGCCGTCGACGCGGTCTTCGCGGCCCGCGAGGCCCTGAAGGGCGTCGACGTCGACGGCTACACCCCGACGATGCGCGTCGGCATCCACACCGGCAGCCCACGTCAGGTGGGATCGGACTGGCTGGGCGTCGACGTCACCGTCGCCGCCCGGGTGATGCAGACCGGCGGCAACGGCAACGTCATGATCTCCGCGTCGGCCCTCGAGGCGGTCCCGCCGGAGGTGCTCGACGCCTTGCGCGTGGTCTCCAAGCCCTATCGCCGCAGCTTCTTCGCTCCGAAGATCAAGGGCGCACCCGACGACCTACGCATCCTCCGACTCGTGCAGTCGCCACAGCGGTGACACCGGCCCGTGGCCTGCGCCCAGATCGTAGGACGCGGCCAGGCAGCGGGTGACCCACTCCTTGCCGAACGCCACCGCGTCGGGCATCGAGTATCCGTGCGCCAGGGCCGAGGCGATCGATGCGGCGAGGGTGTCTCCGCCGCCGTGATCGTTGCCGGTGTCGATGCGCTCGCTGGTGAACTCGAGGAAGGTGTCGCCGTCGAACAGCAGATCGGTGCTGTGCGTCGACGTCCGCAGGTGACCGCCCTTGACCAGGGCCCACTGCGCTCCCAATCCGTGTAGGGCCTCGGCGGCGCGGTGTGCGCTGGAGTCGTCGACCACATCGATGCCGGTGATCAGCCGAACCTCGTCGAGGTTTGGGGTCACGAGCGAGGCGATGGGAAACAGGGTGTGGCGGATGGCGTCGAGGGCTTCGGCGTGCAGCAGCGGGTCGCCGTGCATCGACGCGCACACCGGATCGACGACCAGGGGAACCGGCTGATCTCGGCCGATGCCCACCTCGGTGCAGACGGCCGTGACCGCTTCGATGATCGCGGTGGAGGCCAACATTCCGGTCTTCGCTGCGCCGACTCCGATGTCCGAAACGACGGAGCGAACCTGCGCTGCGACGACGTCCGGCGGAATCTCGTGGAAGCCCGTCACGCCGACGGTGTTCTGGACCGTGACCGCGGCGACGGCAACGCACGCGTGGACGGCGAGCAGCGCCATCGTTCGGCTGTCCGCTTGGATTCCGGCACCGCCGCCGGAGTCGGTTCCGGCGATGGTCAGCGCGCGGACGGGAGTCTCGCCGTTGGGCGTGAGCGGTAGGAACTTCACGAGAGAAGACAGTACCGGCGGGAGGGGAGACGGCGGTCTCGGCAGGCGAATCGGAGCGGCGAGTTCGTGGCGAAAACATGGGCCGGCCTTGAATGTTGTTGTATCACAACGTCGAACAGGGTTGCTTATGATCCGTACCAGCATTCCTGTCGGGTGGGACGGACGAACCTACGCATCCGAAGGTTTGTTGGTAGAAAAGGTGACAGAGCCACCATGCGCATGTTTAATAGTGGTGCACGTCACATCGGTTTCATTCGTTCATCACTCCACACACAGCGAAGGAGGCGTCCCATGCTGGCAAGTTCTCCTAGCGCTGATGTCTCGATCAACAAAGACCAGAACCGGTTCGAGCTTCGATTGAACGGCGATCTCGTCGGGATCGTCGGCTTCTACGAGGTCGAGGGAAACGGCAAGCGTGCGACGCGTACCCATGTCGTGTCCTTCATGCACACGGTCGTCACCGAGGATTTCGGTCATCAGGGGCTGGCCGGCATTCTGGTGCGCCGCGCGCTCGACAGTGCTCGGTCCTACGGCTGGAAGGTCAAGCCGGTCTGCACCTACGTGCAGCGCTTCGCCGCGGCCAACCCGGAGTACAACGACATGCTCGTCGCGCTCTGACGTTTCTTCCAAGGTTGTCGATCGGTCACGGTAGGGCCGGTCACATTCAGGGCACGACTCGGCGACGATCGATGCACTCGCCTCGCGTCACATGGACAACACTGGTCTCATGAGTGACATGAGTCACATACTTCCACGTCGGGTTCACGGGCCCGCTCCTGTCGACCGGCCCGTCGTTCGTATCGAGGACGACGTCGATCGCAACAGGTTCGATCTCTTCGTCGACGACGAACTCGTCGGCATTCTCGGGTACCGCTTCGGTGAGGGCGACGACGGCGGTGTCGGCCCGGTCGTCGCGCTGATGCACACCGTCGTCAAGGAGGAGTACGGCGACCGCGGGTGGGCGGGCGTGCTGGTGCGAGCCTCGCTCAACACTGCTCGCGATCGGCGGTGGCGCATCGTCCCGATCTGCACGTACGTCCGGCGCTATCTGGCGCAACACGAGGAGTTCCTGGATCTGATCGCCGATTAGAGAGCAGTGCTCTTGTTTTACCGCTACATCGAGTGAATGCTGCTTCCTGTAGAGAGCGCCGCTCTCGAAAGGATGGCCTTTCCCGATGCCTGTAGCCCTGTATCTGTTCGTCGGAGTCATGTTCGCCGCATATCCCGCACTGCGCCCCTACTCGGACGAGGTAGGCGTCGCGGGAGCCGACGCCTTCGCATCCTCGAATTGGGTGCTCGCCCACACCTTCGCCATGCTCGGCTTCGTCGCGCTCGCGCTGACCGTGCTCTACACCGGTCGACGGTCCGATCTTGCGGTCGTGACCACCTGGATCGGCGTCGGGTTGGTGCTGCCGTACTACGGCGCAGAAACCTTTGCCCTGCATGCGCTGGGTGTCGATGCCGTACAGAACGCGAACCCGGGCCTGATCGATCTGGCCGACCCGATTCGGTACTCGCTCGTGCAGTCCGTCATGTTCGGGCTCGGACTGGTGCTGATCGGCGTCGGGCTGGTGGCATTCGCTCTACGCAACCGCTACGCCGTGGTGCTCGCTGCAGGGTTCGTGCTCTTTCTCCCGCAGTTCTACACCCCGCCGGCCGTGCGGATCGCGCATGGAGTGCTGATCGCCGTCGGGGCGATTGTTGCCGCCAGGGCCGTGGCGAACAGGTCGGCGGACGCTGTTCAGCCGATCTCCACGATCACCGGAGCGTGATCGCTCGCCCCCTTGCCCTTGCGCTCCTCGCGGGCGATCGACGCACCGGTCACTCGAGTCGCCAGGGCAGGGGAGGTCAACGCCATGTCGATGCGCAGACCCTGCTTCTTCGGGAAGCGCAATTGTGTGTAGTCCCAGTAGGTGTACGTCCTGGGCTCGGGGGTGAACTGCCGCGTCACCTCGGTGAAGCCGGCGTCGCCGAACGCGGTGAAGGCGTCGCGCTCGGCCTGCGAGGTGTGGGTCTTGCCCTCGAACAGTGGAGGATCCCAGACGTCGTCGTCGGTGGGCGCGATGTTCCAGTCGCCCACGAGTGCGATCTGCGCCTGCGGATCCGCTGCCACCCACGCCTGTGCGTCGGCCTTCAGCGCAGCGAGCCACTCGAGCTTGTAGGTGTAGTGCGGATCGGCGAGTTCGCGGCCGTTCGGCACGTACAGGCTCCAGACCCGAACCCCGTCGCACGTGGCACCGATGGCGCGGGCCTCCTGAGCGGGGTCGATCTCGGGATCTTTGCTGAACCCGGGCTGATCCTCGAACCCGACCTGCACGTCGTCCAGGCCGACGCGAGACGCGATCGCGACGCCGTTCCACTGACTCAGCCCGACGTGGGCCACCTCGTACCCGATGTCGGTGAACCGCTGATACGGAAACTGTGCGTCCTTGCACTTGGTTTCCTGCATCGCCAGCACATCGACATCGGATCGCTGCAGCCAATCGACGATTCGATCCTGACGAGAGCGGACGGAGTTCACATTCCAAGTAGCCAAGCGCACGGGAACGAACCCTATCGAACGCCCCCGACAGGGTTCGGACCCGTCGCGCTCTCGGGCCGGGCGTAGCGATAACGATGATGGTCCTCGAAGCCCAGGTCTCGGTACAGGGCAACGGCTCGGGTGTTCTCGACCGCCACCTGCAGGTAAGCGTGCGTCGCGCCGTGCTCGCGACCCCAGCGGACCAGTTCGCCGCACATCAAGGTGCCGAGCCCGTTGCGGCGGTGCTCGGGGGAGACCCAGAGCGAGGTCAATCCCACCCAGCAGCGACCGTCAGGGGCGGTGGTGACGGCAGCGCGACCGACGGCGGCTGCCGACGACGAGCGCGCGCCGATCATGCCGAAACCGAGGGTTCCGCCCCGAACCGCCGAGACCACCTCCGCTGCGCCCGCGGGAGCCGCGCGGCCCTGGTAGTACAGGCGATCCAGCCACTCGGCTGTCGGCTCCGCGGTGACGGCGGTGGCCGAATCTCCATCTCGCAGAACGAGTTTCGAGATGTCCGCGGCCATGACGGCACTTTCGTTGTACGTCGACCAACCCGCCGGGAGAGTGCCGAGGCGATCGGGAAGGGCGAGCGTCGGCGTTAATCCACAAGCGGCGTATCGGGCTGTGATGCGTGCCAGCGTCTCGGGTGCCGTCGACGCTCCGGGCTCGAGCGGCACGGCCGAATTGGCGCGGCCGGTGAACCCGTGACCGAAACGCAGTTGCCAGCCGTCGATCCATTCCCGATCGACGCCCGGCCAGCCGTCGGCAGCGGCAGCCTCGAGGGAGCGAATTTCCGAGGTTCGAATCGGCTTGGGCCCCAAGGGTTTCAACGCCACGATTCGTTCGGCTGCAACCTGCACCAGTGTGCCGTCCCTGCCGCGCACCACGACCGCACCGGCGTCGATCGACACCAGTTCGCCGATCACGTCCGTCATCGGGTGGGTGTGGCCGGGTGGCAACCGATAGCGAAGCATCACCCGCGTACCCACCGGAACGGTCAGTCGTCGTCCTCGTCGTCGTGGCCGAACGGGTCGTCCACCGTGCCGGGCGTCCAGCTCAGCCCGGGCACGCCCCACCCGGCGCGCTTGATGGCCTTCTTCGCGGCCCGTGCGTGCCGACCGATGAGCACGTCAGTGTAGAGGAAACCGTCGAGATGCCCCACCTCGTGCTGGAGCATCCGAGCGAAGAAGCCGCGACCTTCGATGTCGACGGGCTCGCCCTCGGCGTCCGTACCGGTCACGCGAGCCCACTCGGCGCGCCCGGTGGGGTGCTGCTCGCCGGGGACGGACAGGCAGCCCTCGTCGTCGTCGTCCGGGTCGGGCATCGTCTCCGGGATTTCCGACGTCTCGAGCACCGGGTTGACGACCTCGCCGCGGCGGCGGAAGACCTTGCCGTCCTCGCCTTGATCGGGGCAGTCGTAGATGAACAGACGCTTGCCGACGCCGACCTGATTCGCGGCGAGTCCGACGCCGTTCGCGGCGGCCAACGTCTCGTACATGTCGGCGATCAGCTCGGCCAGCTCGTCGGGTGACTCGGTGACGGGAGCGGTTGCGGTGTGCAGCACCGGATCGCCGACGATCCGGATGGGAAGAATTGCCATGGTCGACAAGGATACCGGGAGTGGAGCCAGCGGAATGACCCAGTGGTGCGGGAGTGGAGCCTGCGGAATGACCCAGTGGTGTGCGTCGCGCATGCGGTCGAGTAGGTGGAACACGCCACGCGCGGGCAGCCCGCAGGAGCCGTGTCCCCGGCGTCGGACATGGTTGAATGATCCCCGAAGTACAACTGTGTAATTCGGTCGGCGCTCCTACGGGTGTCGGCAGTACTGGGGGAAGCAGATTTCTCCGGGTGGGTGATCCTGCCGACCCTGGGAAGTCGAGAAGTCGAGGAGTGGGATGGACGGCGCAGCAGCGCGTGACTCGAACCAGTCTCAGCAACCGGGAAGTTCGGACGGCTCTCAGGATCCGAACGAGGTCGGTGCGGACGGACTGAGTCGACGAGAGCACGACATCCTGTCCTTCGAGCGGCAGTGGTGGAAGTACGCCGGGGCCAAGGAAGAGGCCATCAAGGAACTCTTCTCCATGTCGGCGACCCGCTACTACCAGATCCTGAATGCGTTGGTCGATCGTCCCGAGGCGCTCGCCGCGGATCCGATGTTGGTCAAGCGCCTGCGCCGGTTGCGTGCGAGCAGGCAGAAGGCTCGTGCGGCACGTCGGCTGGGTTTCGACGTCTGAGCAGGTCTTGCGTTCCGTGTGCCGAGTCGCCGTCGACGGTCGGCTAGGGTCGATCAGGTGAGCAGCCCGAACCCGGAACAGACCGGGCCACCACTCCGCGCCCTGGCCATGGTGTTGATCTCGCTCGCGATCCTGTTCGCAGCGATCGGGGCGTTGTCTCTGACGGGTTCCGATTCCGACGATGCGGCCGCCGAGCCCGCCGCCGAGACGACGAGCGCACCGGCCGCGGTCGCACCGACCGCACAGGCTCCTGCAGCCCAGGTTCCCGCGGGCGATTCGTCGACCGGTGCCGCGGCACCCACCACCACCTCGGGCGCACCCGCCGACGTCGAAGTGCGGGTACTCAACAACTCCAACGTCTCCGGCCTGGCCGCCGGTACCGCCAGCACGTTGACCGCCGAGGGTTGGAACGTCGCCGAGACGGGCAACTTCAGTGAAGACCAGTTCGCGCAGACCGCGGTGTACTACGGCACGACGGCAGGTGAGGAACAGGCCGCGCAGACCATCGCCACGCAGCTCGGCGTCCCGGCCGAACCCAAGCCGACCTCGCTCGAATCCACGGCAGGCGTCGTCGTCATCGTGACCCAGTAGTCCTGCAGCGGCCAGTTCCACAGCGTCGACCTCCGTGCCCGATTCGGCCGAATCGGTCGGCACGTTATCATTTCCGAGCCCGGCGAAACTGCCTGAAAGAGGAGCGATTTCCGATGGACATGTTCAAGCGACGCACTGCCGCGACCCGATCGTTGCGTTACGTGGCCCCGGTCCTCGCGATCGCAGCTCTCGGGCTCTCCGCCTGCAGCAACGGCGAGGTCCCGTCCGACGTCCCCGGCACCGTCCCGCCGGTGTGGACCGGAGAGGCCGATCCGTCGGCAGAAGCTGTCGCCGGCGACAGCCCGGCCGAGTCGAGCTCCGGCGACATCATCGAGGCCGCACTGCGCGACGCCTCCGGTGCCGAGGTCGGCACGGTGTCGTTCGCGTCCGAGGGCGACAAGCTCACCGTCACCGCCGAGGTCGAGGGCATGACCCCCGGCTTCCACGGCTTCCACGTTCACACCGTCGCCGCCTGCGAGCCGAACTCCGTGGCACCGACCGGCGGGGAGCCCGGCGCATTCCTGTCCGCGGGCGGTCACCTGCAGGTCGACGGCCGCACCGAGCACCCGTCCAGCGGTGACCTGACGTCCATCCAGGTCGGCGAGGACGGCACCGGAATGCTCGTCACCACCACCGACGCGATCACACTCGACGATCTGCGTGCCGACGGTGCCGGAACCTCGGTGATCGTGCACGACGGTGCCGACAACTTCGCCAACATCCCGCCGCGGTACACCCTGCCCGACGGTGCCGCCGTGCCGGACATGACGACTCTGATGACCGGCGATGCCGGCTCGCGGGCGGCGTGCGCGGTACTGCAGTAGTTTGAGCGCTCCCCGGATCGACTTCGCGAGTTCACCGCGCCCGACGCTCGGCGTCGAGTGGGAGATCGCGCTGGTCGACAAGAACACGCGAGACCTGGTCAACTCCGCCGAGGCGGTCATGGACGGTGTGCGCGACCTGGCCGGGGACACCCCGCGGGTGACGAAGGAACTGCTCCGCAACACCGTCGAACTCGTCACCGGAGTGTGCGAGAACGTCGGGGAGGCGATGGCAGACCTCGGTGAGTCTCTCTCGCTCGTCGAGCGCGCAGCGGATCCGCTGGGGATCGATCTGTTCTCGGCGGGGACCCATCCGTTCGCGGAGTGGTCCACCCAGCAGCTCACCAGTTCCCCGAGTTACGACGAGTTGATCGCTCGGACGCAGTGGTGGGGTCGGCAGATGCTGATCTGGGGTGTGCACGTGCACGTGGGAGTGTCGTCTCCCGACAAGGTCTTTCCCATTCTCAACTCACTGCTGCTGCAGTACCCGCACCTGCTGGCACTGTCGGCGTCCTCACCGATCTGGGCGGGCAACGACACCGGCTACGCCAGCAATCGTGCGTTGATGTTCCAGCAGCTGCCGACGGCCGGGCTGCCGTTCCAGTTCGAGAACTGGCCGCAGTTCGAGGGATTCGTTCGTGATCAGCTCAAGACCGGCGTCATCGAGCAACTCGGCGGCATGCACTGGGACATCCGCCCTGCCCCCAAGTGGGGAACCATCGAGGTTCGGGTGTGCGACGGGGCGTCGACCAAGCGGGAGCTCGCGGCTCTCGTCGCGTTGACGCACTGCCTCATCGTCCATCTCGACGAACGTCTCGAAGCGGGGGAGACCCTGCCGTCGATACCGCCGTGGCACGTGCAGGAGAACAAGTGGCGGGCTGCCCGGTACGGCCTCGATGCCGAGATCATTCTCGACTCCGACAGCAACGAACGTCTGGTCACCGACGACCTGAACGACCTGCTCGAGAAGCTGACGCCGACGGCCGTCCGGTTGAACTGCGTCGACGAGTTGGCCGCGGTGGCCGACATTCCGCGGCTCGGGGCGTCCTACCAGCGTCAGCGGGCGGTGGCAGCGAAATCCAACGGTGACCTGCGAGCCGTCGTGGAATCGTTGGTCACCGACCTCCGCACCTGATCCGGCGCGGCTCGCACTACTCGTCGGGGTCGTTCGGTTCCATCTCGTTGACGATCAGCAGACCGTCGCGACCCCGCTGTTCTCGGTAGGCGACGCGGCCCACGGTATGCGCGATCACCGGAGCGGTGACCAGCGTGAAGATGCCCACCAGCACGAGCATCCAGATGTCGACGTTGCCGCGCAGGCTGATGATGGCACCGATCAGCACCATGATCAGACCAACCACCTGCGGCTTGGTGGCCGCGTGCATCCGCGAGAGGGTATCGGGGAAGCGCACGATGCCGACGGCTGCGGTGAAGGCGAGCAGTGCTCCGAACAGGATGAAGGCAGAGGCAATGACCTGGGCTACGGTGCTCATTCGTCCCTCACTGTGTCACTCATTCGTCCCTCACTCTGAATCGCGCGATGCTGACCGACCCGACGAAGCTGACCAAGGACAGCGCGACGATGGCCGGTACGAGGGTGGTGTCGCGGCTGTAGACGGCCCACACGCCGAGACCGCACATCGAGACGGCCAGGATCGTGTCCATCGCGACGAGGCGGTCGAGCGTGCTCGGTCCGTCGAGCAGTCGGTACGCGGTGAGAATCGCGGCACCGATCAGGAGGGCTCCGGCAATCGCCAGTACGACGGTCACGACCAGTCCCCCTTCCTCTTGTCGTCGGTCTTCTTGTCGTCCCGGGGAGCGTCCGAATCGGCCTCAGCCGGATCGTCGCCGAGCACTCCGTGGTACTGCTCGTACTCCTGGTAGTGCAGCGGGCTCGGCTTCCAGTCGGAGTCTCGCTCGAACGCGGCGATGAAGAGCTTCTCCAGGTTTCGTACGTAGGCGTAGAAGCCGTCGACGGCCTTCTGGGTGCCCATGTCCAACACGTGCACGTACAGCAGGCGTCTGGTCCGGTCGATCTCGAGCACCATGGTGCCGGGCACGAGATTCATCGCGTCGACGAACAGGGTGAGCACCAGATCGGACTTGATCGCGATACGGCAGCGCAGCACCCCGGTGACCGGTGGAGCCTTGGGCCGGATGGCCAACCAGGCCACGCTGAAGCTCGATTCCATTGCGTAGTAGAGAAATACGACGGCCAGCTTGACGAGTGAGAACACGTGGATGCGGCCCTCGACCGGAACGCGAGGCAACGGCAGCAGCACCATGATGAGCAGTCCCACGGCAATGCCGCCGAGGATGTTCGCCGCAGAGACGTTGCCCCACAGCAGAACCCAGATGGCGGTCAACCATGCCAAAGTCCACAGGCGAAGCAGGAAGGAACGGTTCATCTTCATCGAGTGCCTTCCTCGTTTCCTCGTGCCTGCTCCACGGCCCGATCTCCGACGAATTCCGCTCCGCGAACCGCATCGATGTACACCGATCGGTCGCGAAGGTCCGCCGCGGCGCGATCGCTGATGTCGATGATGGGCCCGGCGAACACCGTCATGGCCAAGCCGACGGCAACGAGCCCGATCGTCGGGAGCAACATGAAGGCCGGCATCCGGCCCACGTCCTCGCGATCACCGAACTGGATATCGGACGAGTCGTCGAGAAGAGCGGACGGGCTGTTGTCGGCCAGGTCGCCCTCGGGAGCATCGGCGCGGGCGCGCCAGAACGCCTTGGTCCAGACACGGGCGACGACGTACAGCGTCAGCAAGCTGGTGACCGTTCCGCCCGCGACGAGCAACCAGGCCAACACGCTGCCCTGCTCGCTACCGGCCTGCAGCAGTGCGACCTTGCCGATGAAGCCCGAGAACGGCGGAATGCCACCGAGATTGAGGGCCGGCACCAAGAACACGATCGCCAGGACCGGGCTGGCCGCAGCCAGACCGCCGAGGCGTCGGAGAGACGACGAACCGGCCTGACGCTCGATGAGACCGACGACGAGGAACAGCGTCGTCTGCACCAGAATGTGGTGGGCGACATAGTAGATCGAGCCGGACAATCCCGATTGCGTCGACAGCGCGACGCCGAAGATCATGTAGCCGATATGGCTGACGAGGGTGAACGAGAGCAGTCGCTTGATGTCGCTCTGAGCGATGGAGCCGAGGATGCCGACGAGCATCGTCAGCAGGCCACAGACCATCAGTACGTTGTCGAGCGAGCCGTCGGGGAACAGCAGGGTGTGGGCTCGGATGATCGCGTACACACCGACTTTCGTCAGCAGGCCGGCGAACACGGCGGTGACCGGTGCCGGGGCGGTGGGGTAGGAGTCGGGCAGCCACGTCGACAGTGGGAACACCGCGGCCTTGATGCCGAACGCGACCAGCAGGACCGCGAAGATCGCGGTTCTGGTTCCGGGGGTGATGTCGTCCATCCGTACCGCGATGTGGGCCAGGTTCAGCGTCCCGGTTGCGCCGTACACCAGCGCGATGCCGATCAGGAAGATCAGCGAGGACACCATCGACACCATCACGTACGACACGCCCGCACGGACGCGGTCCGCGCTCGCACCGAGTGTCAGCAGCACGAACGACGCCGCGAGCAGCACCTCGAAGCCGACGAACAGATTGAACAGGTCGCCTGCGAGGAACGCGTTGCAGACACCTGCGGTGAGCGCGAGGTAGGTCGGCAGGAAGATCGAGACGGGCTGGTTCTCGCTGCCGTCGCGGATGCCCTGGCCGATCGAGTAGACCATGACGGCCAGCAGCACGATCGACGAGACGACGAGCATCATCGCCGACAGGCGGTCCACCACGAGGGAGATGCCGAGTGGGGAGTCCCAACCGCCGACCTGCAGCGCGCTGGTGCCGTCGCGATCGGCGAGGTAGAGCATCACCGACGAGATCGCGACCACAGCGGTCAGCGCGACGATCGTGATGAAACGCTGAGCGCGGGGACGTCGGCCCAGCACCAGAGTCAGAGCTGCCGCAAGCATGGGAATCAGTACCGGCAGCGGAGTCAGAACGTCGATCACTCCTGGGGAGATCGTCACTGGTCGTCTCCCTTCTTATGTGGCCTGCTGTCGTCCTTCTCGGCTGTGTCGATGCCGTCGAGCCCGCGCACCTGCGGATCGTCGTCGTCGTTGTCGAAGTCGCCGTCGTGCAGATCCTCGTAGCATTCGAGGTCCTCGCGATTGACGAGTTGCTCGATCGGAATCGGGTTGCCCTTCGAGTCGAACGCGTCTCCGCCGAAACTCGGCTCACCCGTGACCGGGTCGTCCGAGCGGTCGCGGTCGGGGGCCTCGGCCATCGAGCGACGCCGGGAGACCTTGGTGTCCTCGGGGTCGTTCTCGACGTCGTCCTTGGTGTTGAGGGTGAAGGACCGGTACGCCAGGGCCAGCACGAACGCCGCGATTCCCATCGTGATGACGATTGCCGTCAGGATCACCGCCTGGGCCAGGGGATCCGCCATCTGCTGGTTCACCGCGTTGTCGCGGCCCACGATGGGCGGGGCTCCCGCAGGGCCGCCGACGGTGAGCAACAGCAGGTTGACGCCGTTACCGAACAACAGCAACCCGAGCAGCATCTTGGTGATGCTGCGTTCGAGCAGCAGGTAGACACCCGATGCGACGAGGACACCGGTGATGATCAGCATTCCGAGATCTGCGGTCATTGGGCGCTCACTCGGCCTTGGCTCTGCATTTCCACCTGTGCGTCGAGACGGGCACCGAGACTACGGAGCACGTCGAGTACCAACCCGACCACGATGAGGTACACACCGAGGTCGAAGAACAGTGCGGTGACCAACTTGATGTCGCCGAGGATCGGCAACGTCACCTCCAACGTGGCCGAGGACAGCGCCGGCGCTCCGAGGAACATCGACGCCACTGCCGTGCCTGCCGCGAAGATCAACCCGAGACCGAGGATCTTTCCGGCATCGATCGGCACCGCCTCGCCGAGTTCGTAGCGCCCACCTGCGAGGTACCGCAACACCAGCGCCAAGCCGGCAGTGAGACCACCGGCGAAACCACCACCCGGAGCGTTGTGGCCGGAGAAGAAGAAGTAGATCGAGAGCACCATGATCGTCGGGAAGATCAACCGTGTCGTGACCTCGAGAATCAACGAGCGATGACGCGGATCGATCAGATCACCACCGAGCAGCCACGTCGTCTCCGCCGCGTAGTTCGCATCCGAGGACGATGCGGGGGCGTCGGACACCCGCGGAGCGCTGCCGAACCGGCGGTTGCGGAAGACCAGGCTGGCCACGCCCGTTGCCGCGACGAGCAGAACGCAGATCTCGCCGAGGGTGTCCCAGGCGCGGATATCGACGAGGATCACGTTGATGACGTTCTTGCCGTCGCCCAGGTCGTATGCGGCGTCCGGTAGGAGTAGTGACACCGGGGCCGTGTTTCGGGCGTTCATCGCGAATGCGCCCAGCACACTGACGGTCGCTCCGACGGCGACGGCCAACACGGCACGGGGGCCGCGCGATCCGGCCGAGCCGCGGTCGTCGACCTCGGCCGGCAGCTTGCGCAGCACCAACACGAACACGACGAGGGTGAGGGTCTCGACCAGGAACTGAGTCAGTGCCAGGTCCGGTGCACCGTGAATGGCGAAGATGACGCCGCAGCCGTAGCCGGTGAGCCCGACGAGGATGACGCTGGCCAGACGGTTGCGCATCACCGTGGCTCCGAGGCCACCCGCGATCATGATCACCCCGATGACCAGCTGCAATGGGGTGTTCCACAGCGTGTAGTCCAAGCCCGTGTCCTGGCCGACGAGCAGCACGATCATCGGTAGCAGCACCAGTGTCAACAGGATGGTGCCCTGAGTGAGGGGGAGTGAACCGCGCTGCGTGGTGCCGGTGAGGCGAATCGACAGGGTGTCCATGGACTTGAGCACGTTGTCGTAGATGCGGTCTGCGTTGCCGAGCGGGGGATGCTCGAACTTGAGCCGGTTGACGACGCGGTGGGCGACGAACAGTCCGACACCACCGGTGACGACGACGACGGTCAGCGCGAGCGGAAGGTTGAAACCGTGCCAGAGGGCCAGGTGGTAGGGCTCCTGGCCGTACGACGGCAGCGTGCGAGCGTACGGGCTGACGATGCGATCGACGATGGAGGACGCGAATCCGGCGACCAGACCGAGCACCGCCAGGAAGGCGGGTGCGGCGAGGAACAGGGCTGCCGGCGCGTGCATCGCCTTGACCGACGGACTCGCCCGCTTGAGCTGCTTGCGCGCGAACGCGCCCCAGACGAACCGAATGCTGTAGGTGACCGTGAGTATCGAGCCGATCACCAGGCCTGCGACGACGAAGGCCGCGACCGTGGGATCGAGCGTCGGGGTGCTGATCACGGCCGACAACGCCGTCTCCTTGCCGACGAACCCGAGCATCGGCGGAAGTCCGGCCATGCTGGCCGCGGCCAGCGCGGCTATCGCGGCGAGCCAGGGAGCCTTCTTGCCCAGGTGGGCCAGTTTGCGGATGTCGCGGGTGCCGGTGGTGTGATCGATGATGCCGACGACCATGAACAGCGCCGCTTTGAACATCGCGTGGGCGATCACCATCGTCAGGCCGGCGAGCATCGCCTTCTCCGAGCCGATGCCGACCAACACCATCAGGAAGCCGAGCTGGCTGACGGTGCCGAACGCGAGTATCAGCTTGAGGTCGAATGCGCGTAGAGCTCGCCACCCCGCCAGGATCATCGACAGCAGTCCGAGGCTGATCACCGTGGCTCGCCACGGGCCGGAATCGGCGAACCCCGGGGCCAGGCGCGCGACCAGGTAGATGCCCGCTTTGACCATGGCAGCGGCGTGAAGATAGCCGCTGACCGGTGTCGGGGCGGCCATGGCTCCGGGGAGCCAGAAGTGCAGTGGCACGATGGCCGACTTGCTCAGTGCGCCGATGAGGACCAGCACGATCGCGACACCGGGCAACCAGCCGCCCGGCGCGTTCGCGACCAGCTCCGAGAGGTTGTAGGTGCCGGACACCTGGCCGAGGATGATGATGCCGACCAACATCGCCAGGCCGCCCGCGGTGGTGACGAGCAGTGCCTGGGTGGCCGCTCGTCTGCTCGACGCTCGCTCGGCGTAGTGGCCGACGAGCAGGAACGACAGGACGGTGGTGACTTCCCAGAAGATGTAGAGCACCAGCATGTTGTCGCTGGTGATGAGGCCGAACATCGCACCGGAGAAGGCGACCATTTCGGCGGCGAACAGCCCGAGCCGGGGCTCGTCGTCCTCGAAGTAGCGCGCACAGTAGAGCAGAATCAGTGCGCCGATGCCGAGGACCAGCAGCGACATGATGGCCGCGAGGGAGTCGAACCGCATGTCGATGTTCATCGACAGGCCAGGGACCCATTCGATGTTCAGTTTCTGTTCGGTTCCCCAGTTGCCGAACACCCAGATCAGGCTGAGCAGGGGTACGAGCGCGAGCGGGAAAAAGGCATTGCGACCCCACCAGCGGACGAACAGTGGCGCGAGCAGCGCGGCGGCGGCGTGCGCAAGAAGAATGGCGAGCAAAAATCACTCCGTCGTCTCGGTCGCATCGGCGATGAAACCGAGCGGTGGTCGTAGGGCGGCGATGAGTAGGGTGTGCGAAGTCCGTGTGAAGTTCGATGTGAAGCTTTGAGAAATAATGAACCGGTTGCCGAGCGGCAGCCGCGAGTTGTCGTTGTCCACTTTACTTTGCGAGGTAGGCGGCGTGCCAGGCGGTACAGAACGGTGCGGGTCCGTGAGTGAGGGGAGCGCGTCGGTGACCGATCCGAGGCTCATTCGGACCGCCGGGCTGGCGTACGTCCGAGATCGTCGAATGATCCAGACCCGATCGGCCGGAAAATCCGCGTTCTACATGGCGGGTGGAAAGATCGACCCGGGCGAGACGCCCGAGCAAGCACTGCATCGCGAGATCAGGGAAGAGCTCGATGCAGCGGTGACGGACGCCCGGCTCCTCGGGGTGTTCGAATGTGAGGCCTGGGGGCACCCGGCAGGAACCCCGCTCGAGATCACGTGTTTCCTCGCCGATCTGGCGACCGAGCCGACGCCGACCAGCGAGATCGCAGAGATCAGGTACTTCACCCGAGACGAGTACGCCGCCATGCCGGACGTCGCTCCGGGATCGCTGATGGTGTTCGACCGGATGAAAGCGCTCGATTTGATCGACTGAAGCGCGTATGTTGGTCGTAGAGAGAACGTACGTTCTCTGTCGGTCACCGCGAAGGAGTCTCATGACGAACCTGTCCCAGAAAGCCACCACCCTGCTCGAGCTGCACCAGCCGGGCAACCCGGTCGTATTGCCGACGGTGTGGGACGCCTGGTCTGCCAACCTCGCCGTCTCCGCCGGGTTCACCGCGCTGACCGTCGGAAGCCACCCCGTCTCGGACTCCATCGGCAAGCCGGACAACGAGGGCATCACCTTCGACGAACTGCTCACCCGCATCTCGCAGATCTCCGCCGCCGTGGACGCACCCCTGTCGGTCGACATCGAATCCGGCTACGGCGAGGACCCCAAGCGACTCATCGACGGACTGATCTCTGCCGGAGCCGTCGGCCTCAACATCGAGGACACCGTGCACAGCGAAGGCGGACGCCTCCGCGAAGCGCAGGAACATGCCGACTTCGTCGGAGCACTGCGCGCAGCATCCGACGCCACCGACGTCCACGTGGTCATCAACGCCCGCACCGACCTGTTCGTCAAGGCGATCGGCGACGAGAGCGACCGCGTCGACCGCGCCATCGCCCGGCTGAAGCTGTGCGCCGCAGCCGGTGCCGACTCGCTCTACCCCGTCGGCTTCCACAACGACGCGGACTACAAGCGTCTCGCCGAGGAACTCCCGCTGCCGATCAATGCCATCGCCAACCCGGCCGAGGGCGACCTGTCGCACTTCGCCTCCCTGGGCGTGGGTCGCATCAGCTTCGGCCCGATCTTCCAGATGGAACTGGCCAAGCGGGCAGAGGAAATCCTCGGCCGCTGGAAGTGAGTGCTGCGCAGTGGTGCGGTTGAGCGCCCCAGAGGGCACTTAACCGCACCACTGCCGCTAGGCACTCCCGTAGGCCCGCAGATGCGCCACCTGCTCGGGATCGAGTGACGGTCTGACCGTCGCCCGAGCGGCGGCGACATCGGCGGCGGTGACGTCGGCCGCATCCATCGACCGACGCATCGCCGTCAACGCGGCCTCGCGCAGCAACGCCGCGCAGTCGGCCGCGGAGTAGCCGTCGAGATCGCGCGCCAACGACTCCAGATCCACGTCCTCGGCGAGCGGGATGGATTTGCCCGACGCCCTCAGGATGTCCACGCGGGCATCGGAATCCGGCGGCGGCACGAAGACGAGCCGCTCGAGTCGGCCCGGCCGCAGCAGTGCGGGATCGATCAGATCGGGTCGGTTGGTTGCCCCGAGTACGACGACGTCACGCAACGGTTCGACGCCGTCGAGTTCGGTCAGCAGCGCCGCGACGACTCGATCGCCGACGCCGGAATCCGAACTCTGGCCGCGTCGGGGCACGAGCGCATCCACCTCGTCCAGGAAGATCAGCGAGGGAGCGGAATCTCGGGCGCGTTGAAAGAGTTCTCGGACAGCCTTTTCCGAGGAGCCGACCCATTTGTCCATCAGCTCCGCGCCTTTGACCGAGTGCACGCTGAGCTGCCCGGAGCTGGCCAGTGCGCGCACGAGGAACGTTTTGCCGCAGCCGGGCGGACCGTACAGCAGAACTCCCCGCGGCGGTTCGATTCCCAAGCGCGCGAACGAATCCGGATGGCGTAGCGGCCACAGTACCGCCTCTGTGAGTGCCTGCTTGGTCTCCACCATGTCGCCGACGTCGTCGAGCGTGAGACTGCCGATCGCCAGTTCTTCGCTTCCCGAACGCGACAGCGGGCGAATCACCTGCAGAGCGCCCACCAGATCGTCCTGCGTCAACGAGGCCGCGGCCGAATCGTTCGATGCGCGCGCCGCCGCCCGCAGCGCCGCCTCCCGCGTCAGGGCGGCCAGATCGGCGACCACGAAACCCGGTGTCCGTGAGGCGATTTCGCCCAGGTCGACGTCGCCCTGCGGAACTTTTCGGAGCAGATGCTCCAGCAATCCCTTGCGGCCTGCCGCGTCGGGCAGGGTCAGGGTGAGTTCACGATCGCACAGGTCCTGACCGCGCAGTCTGGGATCGGTCGCCTCCGGATGGGCCGTCGTCGCGATCAGGGCGAGACCCGGAGTGTCGACGGCCCGGCGCAGTACTTCGAGGACGAACGTGGACGCCGGTTCGGGCTCGGAGGGCAACAACGCGTCGATGTCGGTGATGAGCAGAACCCCGGAGCCGGCGAGTTCGTCCACTGCCGCGGTGACGCGATCGACCCGGGCCGACGCCTCGAGCGCACCGATCGACGGTCCGTCCAGCACGACGC
Organism: Rhodococcus sp. IEGM 1341; assembly: GCF_030056895.1. Taxonomy (NCBI): domain Bacteria; kingdom Bacillati; phylum Actinomycetota; class Actinomycetes; order Mycobacteriales; family Nocardiaceae; genus Rhodococcus; species Rhodococcus sp. IEGM 1341. Next base: position 38,088 of record NZ_JASHKV010000010.1, read on the forward strand.
ATGCGCGTTCACCGACGACCGCGCACGCCAACGTCGCCTTGCCGACCCCGCCCGGTCCGGTGATCAACACCCCCAGATGCGGCGATGCGCCGAGCGTCGCCAACAACTCCGACTCGTCCAACGCCAGCCGCAGCCACTCGGTCAGCTTGGCCGCCTGCGCGCTCACTCCCACCAGATCGGCCGCGCTCACCCTCGGTGCCGTGGCTTTCGGTGGCGCTGTCACAGGTGCGGATGCCGATGCAGCGACGGTGCCGGAGCCCCACCCGACCGCCGAATTGGGTTGCACACTCACCGGCCCACCCGACGGGTCGACGGCCGAGACCGTCAACAGCTCGGTGGTCCACGCGACCCCGAATGTCCTCGACAGCGCCTGAGTCGCAGATGTCGTCGAGGTTCCGGGGCCGAGATCGCGGGGGAGGAGTGAGACGGTGTCGCCCACCGTCAGCACCTTGCCGAGCAACGCTTGTCGCAGGGTGGCGTCGGAGATGGAACCGGTGGCGAGCGCGGAGCCGGTCACAGTGACGGCCTTGGCCCCGTAGACGGTGACGGGTCCGACTGCGACAGAGGCATTTTCGCGAAGGCCGGTGTTGGAGAGCGTCACGTCGTCCAGCAACGCGGTGCCCTGAGGTGATCCCTCCGGAGCCACGGCGACGACGGCGGCTGTGCGACGAGAACCGATGAGCGACACCGCATCCCATTCCCGCAGGCCCAGAGCCGCAAGGACTTCCGGATGCAGGCGCACGACGCCGCGTCGGGCATCGGCCGCCGAGGTGTTGAGGCGGGCAGTGAGAACGAGCTCAGGCGTCGTCGAGCGAGATTCGGTCACCACAGCCACACTAACGGGTCGGCTCCGCGCGGATCAGCTGCGAGGCCGACGCAGTCCCAGACGAGCCTGCGACCGCCGGTTGTTACCCGGCGCCCGGCGGATGGCCCGACGCTCGGCGCGACGCTCGGCCGGCTTGGCGTCCCAGGTGTACGGGCGCGCGGCGGTCCACCGCTGCGAGCGCACTGCGAACGGGATGTGCACCAGGTAGGCCAACACCAGGCCCATCAGCAGGATCAGCGGGAACGTGATGAGCGCGGCTGCGAGCAGTGCGACGAGCACCAGCAGGATCGCGGCCAGTTGCGGCGGCACCGAGACCGTCTTGAGCGCGAGCGTGGGGATGCGGCTGACGATGAGACCGGCGGTGAGGATCGCCCATCCGGCGACGACGTAGAACGAGGCCCACCAGCCGTCGCCGAACTGCTCGAAACCCGCGATCGGTGCCATGGCGATGAGCGCCCCGGCCGGTGCGGGAACACCGGTGAAGTACTCGCGCGCGTAGGCAGGAGTGTCGTCCTCGTCGAGCAGAGTGTTGAAGCGCGCGAGGCGGAGCACGATGCTCACCGCGTAGACCAGCGCCACGATCCAGCCGCCGCTGCTGCCCTCGAGCAGTGTCACGTACAGCACCAGCGCAGGGGCTACACCGAACGAGATGGCGTCGGACAGCGAGTCCAGTTCGGCACCGATCTTGCTGGTGGCGTCGAGCAGTCGGGCGATGCGACCGTCCAACGCGTCGAGGATCGCAGCGGCACCGATCATGGCGAGTGCGGTGCCGAGCTGGCCGTCGAGGGCGAACTTGACCGCGGACAGGCCGGAGCACAGCGCGAGAATCGTGACGACGGACGGGAGCAGACGAATGGCAGCAGGTGGCTTGGCGCGTCTGGTGATCATGTCGGTTTCTACTGCGAAAGCTCGGCGAGCACTGTTTCGGCACCGACGGCCCGCTGGCCGCGTTCGACCAGCAGGGTGGTGCCCGCCGGGAAGTAGGTGTCCACGCGGGATCCGAATCGGATCAGTCCGTAGGTGTCGCCGATCGACAAGGTGTCGCCGACCTTGGCGTTGTTGATGATGCGTCGCGCAATGAGGCCGGCGATCTGCACGACGGCGACATCCTGACCGGAAGCGGTTCTGATGTGCATGCTGTTGCGCTCGTTGACCTCGCTGGCCTCGGCGAGGTCGGCGGATTTGAACTGGCCGCGACGGTGCACCACTTCCACGACTTTTCCGCCGACGGGAACACGCTGTACGTGGACGTCGAGGACGGAGAGGAAGATGCTGACGCGCGGGACCGGCTCGGAGCCGAGAGCGAGCTCGGCCGGAGGAACGGCAGTGTCGACGAGTGTGACCAGGCCGTCGGCGGGAGCGACGACGACGCCGGGGCGATTCGGCGGCACTCGCGACGGGTGGCGGAAGAAGGTGGCGCAGGCTCCGGCGGCAACGAGGCCGGCGTTGCGGACCCACTTGGAGCGTCGACCGAGAACGGCGACGGCCAGCGGACCGCCGACGAACGGCAGCCCTGCGGGGTGTAGCGGTGGAATCGTTTCACGGACCAAGTCGACGATGTGAGCCGCTCCGGTGCGGGGCGGTTGACACATCGGGGCGGGACGGCGTGCCACGGTCTCCTCTAACTTTTGTCGGACAGGTGTCGGCAGGTCGTGGTGCTGCGAGCGAATCGTGCGTCAACACGCGACTGCCGGAGCCATCACAGCGTACGTGAGGGCCCCGGCAGTCGAGAGGTGCGAGTGAGATCAGACGCGGCTGCGGCCCGTCACGAGCTTGACCAGGAACAGCAGGATGCACGCGCCGAGCAGGCAGGTGATGAAGCTGAAGATGATTCCGCCGCCCTCGACGTCGAGGAACGTGCTGAGCAGGAATCCGCCCAGGAGGCCGCCGATGATGCCGACGACGATGTTCAGGATGATGCCCATCTGAGCATCCGTCTTCATGATCTTGCTACCGAAACGACGGATGCCCGCGGGAAACAAACCTGAAACCTTCCTGAGAAAAGTTATTTCTGGCTGGACTTCTCGCTCTCGGCCTTGATTCGACGCAGGGTCTTGTTCATGCCCTCGACGAGTTCGACGTCGAACTCGTCGATGCCCCCGAGGATGCGCTTGACCAGCAGTGACGACACTGCCGTGGTGCCCGTCGGTGCCTCCCGCTTCTCGACGACGGTCGTTCCGGTCGCGGTGGGAGTGAGCGTGTAGGACCAGATCGTCTTGTTCTCCACGACGCGGAACGCGAGTTCGCGGTTGGGTTCGAAGGTGACGACCTTGGCGGTGGTCGGCCAGACGAGCATCCCCTTGCGGTTGACGTTGAGCGTCTTGGTGCCCTTGCCGACCGGTCCGCCGAAGACCTTCATCTTCTTGCACTGCGGGCTCCACTCGCCCATGCGCTGCAGGTCGGAGACGATCGACCAGACGGTCTCGGGGCTCGCGGCGATGTCGATCGTGGCTTCGAGAGTCTTGCTCAACGTGGGCCTCCAGGTACGTGTGACTGAACGTTACGACAAATCGGTCACAGCATATGTGTGTCCGAGCTCATAGCGAAACGGGGCGACCGGGAATGTAAGAGAAGTTTGACATCGGAATCGAATGGGGGTGAGATATGTCAAAGAACTCGTACACGCACGGGAGGTTGTCATGAGGGTCGGACTGTCACGAGTGTCCGCAACCGTTCTCGGAACTGCCCTCGCCGCCGGTGTCGGGATCGTCGCCGCATCGGTGCGAGAAGAAGGCGGGTGGCAGGTAGGTCTGGTGTTCGCCGCGGCGGTGGCCCCTGCCCTCGTCGGCGCGATGTGGACATTGGTTCCGCAACGATCACCGAAGATGCCGGAGAATCCGGAGGATTCCGTCGAGTTCCAGTGGTTGCAGCACGCGTCGTCCGGTGCCTTCTTCGACCTGATGATCGCACTCGGCCTCGCGTCGGCTGCCTCGGCGATACTCGACACGGAGTTGGTTCCGGTAGTCGCGTTTCTGGTGTTGGCCATGGCCGACGTGGCCGTGCGGTACCTGGTCGTCTCGCGTACGCAGCGGTGACTTCGAATCACGTGCACCGGCTGCGCACTGCTGCCGGTTTGTCACAACAGCAGTGCGCCGACGCGGTCGGCGTCAGCAGGCAGACGATCATCTCGATCGAGAAGGGCCACTTCGACCCGCGGCTCTCTCTCGCGTTCCGCCTGGCCCGGCTGTTCGAGGTCAGCGTCGACGAGTTGTTCGATCCACGGTGATCGAGCAACCTTCCACAGGTGAACGGAAACTCGTAGCAGGCTACGAAGTTTCGCTCACATGCGAGCGAAGCGAGCCAATACGAAGGCGTAGAGCCCGTAGAGCGCGATGCCCACGCCGGCGAGGATCAACAGGACCTGACCGTACGGCTGCGAGCCGAGAGTCTTGAGAGCACCGTCGATGCCGGTGGCCTTGGACGGATCGGACTGCAGAACTGCCACCACGACGAGGAGTCCGGCTCCGACGAGGGCAGCGCCTTTGGCTGCGTATCCGGCGATGCCGAGTTTGACGACGGCCCCGCTCTGGTGTCCTTCGAGATCGTCGAGGAAGTTCTTCGAGACGCCCTTGTAGACGTGGTATCCGCCGACTCCGATGACGACCAGCGCGACGGCGATGAGCACGAGCTTGCCGCCGCCGGATTCCATCAGTCGGGCCGACCAGCCCGCGTTCTGTTGTCCGCTGGACTTGCCCGAGCCGGTGGCGAAGCCGTAGGTCGAGAAGGCGAACGCGATATAGACGACGGCCAGCGCGCCTGCTTTGAGACGGTCCATGGCACTCCCGGCGCCGGCGTCGGATTTCTTGCCGACGATCGCTTCGACGATGCGCCACAGCGCCAGCGCCACGAAAGCCACCACCGCCACCCAGAGCGCGATCTTTCCGCCGGGCTTCTCGGCCAGTTCGGCGAGTGCGCCGGACTGGTCTGCGTTGCCGGCCTGGCCGAACGCCAACCGGACGGCGATGTATCCGATCAGAATGTGCAGCACTCCGCTGACGAAGTGACCGGCGCGCGCTGCTTTCTCGAATGCTCCGTTGTTCTGCACGGAACTGGCCACAGAATTTCCCGACGTGTTCACGAACGTTCCCCGATCAGTTGATTTGGGCAGCCGTTTACCCCGACCGTAGGCGCAGGAAACTGTCTCGAGCTGCGAAACGCCGCACGAGATCCCACCGAGGCGTTAACACCGGGCGGACACTGATCGATGTAGCAAGCGGAGTGTCGGGACCAACGAAGAAATTGTTCGGAGTGATCCACCGTGAAATTACAGTCGATAATGCGTCGTACCAGCAGTGATCTCCCCCTGTTGAAAACCGCCAGGATGAGTGGGAGCCCACGTACGTGGCCCGCCGAGAAGCTCGAGCGGCTCCTCACCCCGCAGGAACTCGACCTGATTCGACGCGGCCGAATCTGACCCCGCTCTTTCCAGGCCTGCTTGCCTCCCATTCGGGGTGACGCGGTGGCATGCTCATGTCGTTGATGAGCACCAGTTCTGGAGGGTCATGAAACCGGTCATTCTCAGCGTCGACGACGACCCAGGAGTGTCGAGGTCGGTCGCCCGCGACCTACGTCGGCGCTACGGGGAGCAGTACCGCATCGTGCGGGCGGAGTCCGGTGCAGGCGCTCTCGACGCGTTGAAAGAACTCGCGTTGCGCGGTACCCCCGTCGCCATTCTGTTGGCCGACTACCGCATGCCGCAGATGAGCGGCATGGAATTTCTCGAGCAGGCCATGGACATCTTTCCGGCGGCCCGTCGCATTCTTCTCACCGCATACGCGGACACCGACGCCGCGATCGACGCGATCAACGTCGTCGATCTCGACTACTACCTGCTCAAGCCGTGGGATCCGCCCGAGGAAAAGCTCTACCCTGTGCTCGACGCCCAGCTCGAGGCCTGGTGTGCGTACGACCACCGAGCCGTCGAGGACACCAAGATCGTCGGCCACCGCTGGTCGGCGCGCTCGTCGGAGATCCGCGAGTTCCTCGCTCGCAACCAGCTGCCGTATCGCTGGTACATGTCCGACGAGGCCGAGGGCGCGCGGCTGTTGGCCGCGGCGGGCGTGGACGACGGACGGCTGCCGGTGGTCATCACCACCGAGGGCGCCGCGTTGATCGAGCCGTCCGATGCCGAACTCGGTGATCGGCTCGGTCTGACCGTCTCGCCGTCGGAGGAGTTCTACGATCTGGTCGTCATCGGCGGCGGTCCGGCCGGACTCGGAGCCGCGCTGTACGGCGCGTCCGAAGGCCTGCGGACCACCCTGATCGAGCGGACCGCGACGGGCGGTCAGGCCGGACAGAGTTCACGGATCGAGAACTACCTGGGTTTTCCCGACGGGGTCTCGGGAGCCCAGCTCGCCGAGCGGGCTCGTCGTCAGGCACTGAAGTTCGGTGCCGAGGTGGTCACCACCCAGGACGTCGTCGGCCTCGAAGCAAACGGTGCTGCGCGCACAGTGCGATTCGCCGACGGCCGCAGCATCAGCGCGCAGACGATCATCCTGTCCACCGGTGTCGCTTACAGGCGTTTGGACGCACCCGGAATCGACGACTTCACCGGACGCGGCGTGTTCTACGGATCGGCGATGACGGAGGCCGCGCGCTGCGCCGAGCAGGACGTCTACATCGTGGGTGGGGCGAACTCGGCCGGTCAGGCGGCGGTGTATCTCTCGCGCGGGGCCAAGTCGGTCACCATTCTGATCCGGGCCACCTCGCTCGAAGCGTCGATGTCGTACTACCTGATCAAGCAGATCGAGGAGAACCCGAAGATCAGCGTGCGGCCGTGCACCGAGGTCGTCGGCGTAGCGGGAGACGGTCACCTCGAGTCGATCACGCTGCACAACCGAGCGACCGAGGAGACGACGACGGTCGACGCGCAGTACCTGTTCCTGTTCATCGGTGCGGCGCCGCGCACCGAGTGGCTCGACGGGGTTCTCGTGCGGGACGAGCATGGATTCGTGGTCACCGGGCCGGATCTCGTCGTCGACGGGCGCGGGCCTGCCGGGTGGACGCCTGCCCGTCTCCCACACCACCTCGAAACGAGTGTGCCGGGTGTGTTCGCTGCCGGTGACGTGCGATCCGACTCGGCCAAACGCGTCGCGTCGGCGGTCGGAGAGGGAGCGATGGCCGTGATGTTGGTGCACAGATATCTGGCGAACCCATGACCGAACAGACGCAGAACACGCCCGCATGTGACCCGGAGGAGTTACGGACGCTGTTCCTTTTCGAGCAGCTCACCGACGCGCAGTTGGCGGAGTTGTGCCGAGACGGGCGCATCGAAACGATCGAGCCGGGACCGGTCTACGCGGAAGGGGATCCGGCGACGTGCTTCTACGTTCTGATGGAGGGGGCCGTCGTCCTCTCGAAGCTTTCCGGTGGCGAGGACCTGGTGGTCAATCGCACCTCGCAACGCGGGGTGTACGCGGGTGCGTGGCAGGCGTACCTGGGCGATCGGGTGCCGCAGACGTACCAGGGTTCGATGCGGGTGACCGAGCGCTCCCGGTTCTTCGTGCTCGACGCCGAGTGCTTCGCGTCCATCGTGCGGGAGTGGTTCCCGATGGCGTTACATCTGCTCGAGGGATTGTTCTTCGGCAATCAGAACACCAAGCAGATAGTGGAACAGCGAGAACGCTTGTTGGCGTTGGGTTCTCTGTCGGCCGGGTTGACGCACGAGCTGAACAATCCCGCGGCGGCTGCGGTGCGGGCGACGTCGGCGTTGCGAAATCGGGTGGCGCACATGCGGCAGAAGTTGGCGATGATCGCCGGTGGCACTCTCGATCGCGGCAGCTTGGCGCATCTGGTCGGACTGCAGAACGAGGCCGTGGAGCTGGTCGCCAAGGCCCCGAAGCTGACCGCGATGGAGGCGTCGGACCGTGAGGACGAACTGGGAGAGTGGTTCGAGGACAAGGGTATCGGTGACGGTTGGGATCTGGCTCCGACATTCGTCTCGGCCGGTCTCGACGTGCCGTGGCTCGATCGGGTTTCCGCGACGGTCGACGATCCAGCGTTGCTCGAGGGCGCAATTCGGTGGCTCAACTACACCGTCGAAACCGAGTTGTTGATGAACGAGATCTCGGATTCGACCACGCGCATCTCCACGCTCGTCGGTGCCGCGAAGCAGTATTCGCAGATGGATCGTGCGCCGTATCGAACGGTGGATGTGCGCGAACTGTTGGACAGCACCCTGATCATGTTGGGCCGCCAGATCGGTGACGACATCACGGTGGTCAAGGACTACGACCCCGCGGTGCCGCCGATCCCGGCCTATGCCGCCGAACTCAACCAGGTGTGGACCAATCTGATCGACAATGCCGTGCAGGCGATGGCGGCTACCCCCGAGGAGAAGGGGGTGCTGACGGTGCGGACGTCGTTGGACGAGGATCAGGTCCAGATCGAGATCTGCGACACCGGACCCGGTGTGCCGCAGGAGATTCGGTCGCGCATTTTCGAGCCTTTCTTCACCACCAAGCCGGTCGGCGAGGGCACGGGGCTCGGCCTGGACATCTCGTGGCGCATCGTGGTGAACAAGCATCAGGGTGAGCTGCGGTTGGTGTCCGAACCCGGTGACACACGATTCGTCGTGCGGTTGCCCGTCGACCCTGCAATCGAGGAGGAACCATGACCATCGAAGGCATCGACCCGAAGATTCCGCCGTCGGGACCGGGTTGTGTGGAGTGCACGCAGACGCAGGGGTGGTGGGTACATCTGCGGCGGTGCGCGCAGTGCGGGCACATCGGATGTTGCGATTCCTCGCCGTCGCAGCATGCCAGCAAACATGCAGAGTCCACCCGGCACCAGTTCGTGCGCAGCTACGAGCCCGGCGAGGAATGGTTCTACAACTACGAGGACGAGCAGATGTACGACGGGCCGGAACTGGCTCCGCCGCAGCATCGTCCACTCGATCAGACGGTTCCCGGTCCGCGCGAGCGGGTGCCGTCGAACTGGCAGGCCCTGATCAATTGAACGAGAACCTGACGCGACCCACCGACGTATCGGCCGAGGATTTCCTGGCGGCTGTGGAGCACCCGGTTCGCCGTGCGGACGGGTTCGCGCTCGCCGAGATCATGGGCCGCGTCACCGGGCAACCGGCGGTGATGTGGGGTCCGACGATGGTGGGTTTCGGAAGCTATCGATACACGACGGGCAGTGGCCGCCGGGGAGAGTACTTCGTCGTCGGGTTCTCACCGCGCAAGGCGAATCTGTCGGTGTACGGCGCCACGTACGCCCCGGAGTCGGAGAGCTTGCTCGAACGGCTGGGAAAGCACAAGCGAGGAGCGGGTTGCCTGTACGTGAACAAGCTCGTCGATGTGGACATAGCGATTCTCGAACAACTGCTGGCATACAACTACCCGTACATTCTGAGTAGCCTCGCGTCATGACCTTGATCGCGGAGGACCTGCTGTTGCTGTTGCTCGACGACGACTCGGGCAAGCCGCTGGCCGACAGCACGAAGTTGCCACGGGTACTGGCAGGTGCGCTGGTCGTCGAGCTCGCCATGATCGGGTCGCTGCGCATCACCGGTCTGGACGAGCAGATCAAGAAGGATCACGTGGTCGTCGCAGGCTCGAGGCCGGAAGATGAGTTTTTGCGTCGAGTGTTCGATCTGGTCGCGTCGGCGTCGCGGCCGATGAAGCCGCAGAAGGTGATCGAGAAGTCGCAGAAGAATCTGGCGAAGGAACTGGCTGCGCGACTCGTCGCACAGGGTTGCGTCACGGAGAAGAAGGACAAGGTGTGGGGGTTGTTCCCGACGACGACGTGGCCTGCCCAGGACACCTCGCGTGAGAAGGTGCTGCGAGACGCGCTACGCAGCGCACTGGTGGACGGGACGACGCCGTCGCCGCACACGGCTGCGTTGATCTCGTTGATCTCGGCGGTGGATCTGACACACAAGGTGATCGAGGATGCGGACAAGAAGCTGCTGAAGCGGCGCGCGAAGGAGATCGCCGAGGGGGAGTGGGCCGGCGCGGCTGTGCGCAAGGCCGTCTCGGACGTCAATGCCGCAGTGATGGCCGCGGTCATGGTGCCCGTCATCGTCTCCACCACGAGCAGTTGAGGAAAAAAATGACCAGAAGCATTGCCATTCTGTTGTTCGACGAGGTCGAGGTACTCGACGCGTGCGGACCGTTCGAGGTGTTCTCGGTGGCCAACCGGGTGGCCGAACGTGCAGGCAGCGCAGCGCCGTTCGAGGTGACGCTCGTCGGGATCGACGACAGGGCAGCTGTTGCTCGGGGCGGAATGAGAATCGGCGTCGACACCACGATCGACGACCCACGGCCCTACGACCTCGTCCTGGTACCCGGTGGCGTCGTGGACGCAGTCGAGGCGAACGGCAGCGTTCTGCAGTGGCTGCAGGGTCTTCGGCCCACCGCCGAGTTGGTCGCGTCGGTGTGCACCGGTGCGTTCGTGCTCGCGGCTGCGGGACTGCTCGACGGTCGTCCGGTCACCACGCACTGGGAGGACTTGGAACTTCTGCGCGAACGGTGGCCCGCGCTCGTCGTTCACGAGGGTGTTCGGTACATCGATCACGGCGACCTGGCGACGTCGGCTGGTATCAGTGCCGGTCTGGATCTGGCGCTGCATCTGGTCGCGCGGTGGTCGGGAGCCGATCATGCTCTCGCCACCGCGGGCCAGATGGATTACGACTGGTCAGGCGCTGAGCACCCGTAGAACCAGCGCGACGACGGAGAACACGGCCAGTCCGGCGGCGGGTGCGAAGTCTTTGTCCCCGGCGCGCAGGTGCGCGACGACGGCTCCGACGAAGTAGAGGATGACGCCGACGGCGGCAGCGACGCCGATCGGCCAGACGACCAAGCCGACCAGGAGGCCGACGGCACCGAGGATCTCGAGGTAGGCGAGCCACGGGATCTTGTCGGCGGGAACCCCGACCTGCTCGAGCATCGGGACGACGGAGGGATTCTTCGTCAGTTTTCCGATCGCGGAGAACGTGAGTGCGACAGCGAGCAGAACCGAGACGACGAGGGTGGCGATGAACATGTGCCCTGCTTTCATTTCTGAGGTCACTAGTAATTGCGAAGTAGCAAGGCGGACTCTAGCACCTCGGTAGGGTGGAGGCATGGTCTCGAACGAGCAGCCTCACGACCCTCGTGCCTGTGATGGAGCGCTGACCAAAGCATTCGGCTTTCTCGGCAAGAGATGGAACGGCCTGCTGCTGGCGACTCTGATGAACGGGCCGATGGGATTCTCGGACCTGCGCCGCGCCGTCGGCGGGATCAGTGACTCGGTGCTGTCCGAGCGCCTCGGTGAGCTCGGCAGAGCAGGGCTGGTGGCACGGGCCGTCACGGAGGGTCCGCCCATCTCGGTGGAATACAGCCTGACGCCGTCGGGAGAGGCACTGCTGCCGTCGCTGGAGGCTCTCACCGACTGGGCTTCGAAAAACCTCTGACCCCCGCGAAAGTTCGCGAGGGTCAGAGAGTGGTGAAAACGGCTCAGCTGGGGTTGTTCTGGTTCTGCCCCTCGGCCGATTCGGCGAACTCCTGAGTGTCGAAGACCTCTCCACCCAGGGGGTCGACCGGAGCGTTGTCGCTCGAGTACTCGACGGCTCCCGTCTCGGGATGGACTTCGAGCTGCTCGGTGGAGACCTCGTGCACTGCGAGTACGACGGTTCCGCCGGAAGCAGCCGAGGTCAACCCCTCCTGCGACGGCGTCAGGCCGGAGAACGTGCTCGAGATACCCGACGTCGCCTTCTTGCGTGGAGCCGGCCGAGCGGGGGTGTCCGTGTCGTCCCCGGTGACCTCCGAGGTGGTGGTCACCCGCACGTACCGCGGAGTGGTGGCGACGTCGTAGCGGAACGCCTTGAGCATCGACACACACGCCAGCGCCAACACCACGGAGAACGGCACGGCCGTCGCAATCGACATCGTCTGCAACGCCGTCAGAGAGCTGGTCCCGCCGACGAGCAGCAGCACCGCTGCGGCGATGCCCTGCAGCACGGCCCAGTAGACGCGGGTGATCTTCGGGGTTTCCAGTTGGCCACCCGTCGAGAGAATGTCGATCACCAGCGAGCCCGAGTCCGAGGACGTCACGAAGAAGAACACGATGACCGCGATGGCGATGACACTGGTGATCGCGGCGATCGGGAGGCCGTCGAGCACCTGGAACAGGCTGGTGTTGGTGTTCACTGCCCCTTCGGCGTCGAGCAGGTCTCCCTCGTTGCGCTGCCGCAGGATGCCGGTGTCACCGAAGATGGTGAACCACAGCGACCCGACGATGGTCGGAGCCAGCAGCACGCCGAACACGAATTCACGGATGGTGCGGCCACGGGAGATACGCGCGATGAACATGCCGACGAACGGCGCCCAGCTCATCCACCAGCCCCAGTAGAAGATGGTCCAGCCGCCGGCCCAGCCGTCGTCGGAGAACGGCGAGGTGCGCAGCGCCAGCTCGGGCAGAGCCTGGACGTAGCCGCCGAGGTTCTGCACCCAGGACTGCATCAGGAACAGTGTCGGTCCCAGGAGCAGCACGAACAGGGCGAGCGCAGCCGCCAGCCCCATGTTGATGTTCGAGAGCCACTTGAGTCCTTTGGAAACTCCACTGACCACCGAGAAGGTGGCGATACCGGTGATCACGGCGATGAGCACGATCACGAACAAGTTGGTGGTCTCGACCCAACCGAGGTAGTCGAGGCCGGCCGAGATCTGCTGAACGCCGAAGCCGAGCGACGTTGCGACACCGAACAGGGTGCCCACGATCGCGACGGTGTCGATGGCGTGGCCGATCGGACCTTCGATGCGCTTGCGACCGAGCAGCGGCTCGAGCAGCCAGCGGACGGTCAGCGGGCGACCCTTGCGGTAGGTCATGTACGCCATGCCGAGTCCGACGACGACGTAGATGGCCCAGGCGTGCAGGCCCCAGTGGAAGAGGGTGAGCTCCATCGCCTGGCGAGCAGCGGGGTCGGTGCTACCGGGAACGCCGCCCGCCTCGGGTGGCGTCACGTAGTGCGAGAGCGGCTCGGCGACGCCGTAGAACACCAGGCCGATGCCCATGCCGGCGCTGAACAGCATGGCGAACCAGGACAGGACGCCGAACTCGGGCTTCTCGTCGTCGCGGCCGAGGCGGATGTTGCCCACTCGGCTCAGGCCGCAGTACAGGGCGAACAGCACGAAGCCGGTCGCGGCCAGGATGTACCACCAGCCGACGCCTGCGGTGATGGCTTCGTTGAGCGTCTCGAACGAATCCGCCGCCGTGCTCGCATAGACCACGGAGAAGGCGATCATCACGAAGATGATGATCGATGCGGGGATGAAAACCGGCTTGAGCAGGCCACCCCAGGCTTCTTTTATTGCTTTCACTTAACTTGACTTCCTTACAACTCGAGTCACCGTAATCGGCTGACCACTATCGGCTTGCCGTTCTTTTTCTCTTGTTTCGGTCAAGTACCGGTAATCACCATAAACGACATCGGCCCAGGTGGCGAAACGTGCGAGGGCGGCCGAACTGGGAAACGGGCGTGGGTGCGCACTCTGTCGAGTCGCCTCGAACAGTCGAACGGACTACAGTTCTGCCGATGCTGCGGACGTGTCCGATTGTGTCACCCCTCGTATTTCGCGGCGTGAAAAATGTTGCGCAGCAGGTGATTCGGTGACCAGTCGATTGCAGCCGGGTTCGGAGTTCGCCGGATTCCGGGTCCAGCGCCGCCTCGGGGTCGGCGGTATGAGCGAGGTGTATCTGGTTCTCGGCCGCGGCCACGATCGGTACGAGGCCCTCAAGATTCTGGACCGGGAGGCGTCGCGATCTCCGAGGTTGCGCAACAAGTTTCGGATGGAAGCGGCCGTCGCCGCACAGTTGGTGCACCCGAACATCGTGTCGGTGCACGAGCACGGTGAGTTCGAGCACCAGCTGTGGATGTCCATGCACTACGTGGACGGCTACAGTGCTGCGCGGCTCGTCGCCCGCGGACAGATAGCCCTCGACGTCTCTCGGGTGGCGCGCATCGTCGCCGAGGTGGCCAAGGGACTCGACTACGCCCACTCGCAGGGCGTCGTGCATCGGGACGTCAAGCCCGCCAACATTCTCATCTCCACCGAGCGATTCGACGGCTACGAACAGGTGTTGTTGTCGGACTGGGGAATTGCGCGCCTGCTCGATGATTCCACGCCGCTGGTGGCAGGCGGGACGGTGATGGCATCCATCCCGTACGCGGCACCGGAACTGCTGCGCGGGGGAGTGCTGAGCGCGCAGACCGACGTCTACGGCCTGGGGGCGACGCTCGTCGAACTGGCGACCGGCCGCACTCCGTATCCACTGGCCACGCCGTTGGCCATCACCGCCGCGCATCTCACGGCCGAGCCGCCGTCGGTGACCCGTCGTCGACGGTCGTTGCCGCGGGGGCTCGACGCGGTGGTCGCGAGGGCGTTGGCGAAGGATCCATCGGACCGTTTCCGAACCTGCGTCGAGCTCAGCGACGCCGTCGCGGCTGCAGTGGAAGCAGGAGTTCCGGAACCGCCGCCGCGACGCTCGCCGTTCACGAGGTCGCGGTGGCTCAAGTTTTCTTGACCGATCGTTCTTGACCGATCGGTCATCAATCTGCCATGCTCGATGCATGGGACGTACCAGAAGCTTCGACGAGGCCACCGTCGTCGCGTCGGCCGCCGAGCAGTTTCGATCCAACGGCTACGAAGGGACGTCCCTGGACGATCTGCTGCGCGCCACGGGACTGCATCGCGGCAGTCTCTACCAGGCGTTCGGCAGTAAGCGAGGATTGTTTCTCGCCGCGTTGACCAGTACCCGATGGGACGTGGATCTGCTGCTCGTGGCGTTGTTGGAACTTGCGCCGTTCGACGACCATGTCCGCGAAATCTGCGCGAGCAGCCTTGCTTCCGGTGCCACCGAAGACGTCGCGCGCGCCCTCGGCGAACGGTTACTGGTGCGCGCCGGTATCGACTCGACCATTGCTATCGAAGGAGAACTCAGATGAATTCCGTGACCGTCGTCGACGGCACCCTGGTGGTGGAGCCGCAGGGGCTGGACAAGGTGTGGTCGTTCACTCGGAAGCTCGAGATCCCGCTGAGCAGCGTGCGCGGAGCTACCCACGATCCGGGAGCAAGCAAGGAGCCCAAGGGAATTCGAGCACCGGGGCTCGGTCTGCCGGGAAAGACCGCGGGCACGTTTCACCGCGACGGCGTCAAGACGTTCTACAACGTCACCGGCAGTGCCGACACGATCGTCATAGAGCTCGAGCAGCAGGAGTATCAGCGGCTGATTCTGACGGTGGAGGATCCGCGTGCGGTGGTGCAGCTGATCAACAACGCCGCCGCGGCCGCGTGACGGGGCACCGGTCTTCGGGCCCCGTCACGCGAATCGGCTACTCCTCCGGTTCGGTCGGGCGGTTGGCCACCACCGGGTACTGGCCGGTGTAGCCGAGGCGTTCTTCTGCCACCGCGAGCACCTTGGTGCGCACCAGGAACCAACCACCGATCAGTGCGGGGACGATGACCACCAGAGTGGCGATGGTCCAGCTGCCGATCGGGGCGTCGAAGGCCATCAGCACCAGCACTCCGAACAGGAACACCAGGGTCGCGTAGCTGGTGTACGGCGCTCCGAACAGCCGGAACTTGGGCCGCTCCACGATGCCCTTCTGGGACCAGCGGAACAGCTGGATCTGGCACAGCACGATGGTGGCCCAGCTGGCGATGATGCCCAGTGCCGACATGTTCAGCACGATCTCGAAGGCCTCGCCGGGGGCGATGGCGTTGAGCGCGACACCGAACAGCGTGATGAAGCAGGTGAGCAGAATGCCGCCGAACGGAACGCCGCCCTTGGTCATCTTCTTGGTGAACTCCGGCGCACTGCCGTTCATCGCCATCGACCGCAGGATGCGGCCCGTGGAGTACAGGCCGGCATTGAGGCTCGACAGTGCCGCGGTGAGCACGACGATGTTCATGATGGTGCCCGCGCCGCCGAGGCCGATGCTCGAGAAGAACGTCACGAACGGCGAGGTGCCGGACTGGTACGCGGTGTACGGCATCAGCAGGGCGAGCAGCACCAGCGAGCCGACGTAGAACAGTGCGATACGGGCGATGACCGAGTTGATCGCCCGCGGCATGATCTTCTCCGGGTTCTCGGTCTCACCGGCTGCGGTACCCACCAATTCGACTGCGGCATAGGCGAACACGACACCCGAGATGACGATGACCAGCGGCCATGCGCCGGATGGGAACAAGCCGCCGTTGTCGGTGATGAGACTGATGCCCGGCATCTGGGTGCCGACGGGGATTCGGCCCGCGAGGAACACCACGCCCACGATCAGGAACGTCACCAACGCGATGACCTTGATGATGGCGGCCCAGAATTCCATCTCGCCGAACCACTTGACCGACACGAGGTTCAGGCTCATGACGATGACCAGCGCGATCAACGCGATGACCCACTGCGGAATCACCTCGAAACTGCCCCAGTAGTGCATGTACGTCGCAATGGCGGTGACGTCCACGATGGCCGTCATCGCCCAGTTCAGGAAGTACATCCAGCCCGCGACGAAAGCGGCCTTCTCGCCGAAGAACTCCCGCGCGTACGAGACGAAGCTGCCCGACGACGGACGGTGCAGCACCAGCTCGCCGAGGGCCCGCAGAATGAAGAAGACGAAAATTCCGCAGAGCGCGTAGGCAAGGAACAGGCCGGGTCCGGCGCTGGCGAGGCGTCCACCCGCGCCGAGGAACAGGCCGGTGCCGATTGCGCCGCCGATCGCGATCATCTGCAACTGCCGAGGCTTCAGGCCCTTGTGGTAGCCCTCCTCCTCGTGGTCCATCGCCGAATTGTCGTACGAGGTGTCGACCGTATCGGACATGTTTCGATCCTTCTTGTCGTTTTTGTAGGGTTTTGTCCGAATTTTTTGGCGTCGAAGCTGTTGTGGCTCAACGGTATTAGCGCCGATGGTTCGAAGCACAGTATTCGGATGTTAACAACGCGTACAGATGTGAACAGTGCGTGAAGGACCCTCGCGAAGGTGAGCATCCGCTCGCGGCTGTCGCCGCGCGGTGGCGTCGGGCATGGGGGTGGCGGTGGTTCGCCCCTCGGCTTGCATGAATGGTCGACCTTGCACTCGCCATGGTCGAGTGCTAGAAATGCAGTTGGCACTCTCGACACGTGAGTGCCAGGTCGGGACACGGTGAGGCCGGGGAATCAACGACACCCCTGGTCGTCCGTCGCGGGCACCGAGCTCGGCCAGCAATGTGTCACCCCCAATCCGGAGGATCACTTCGCAATGGCCAAGATCATCGCGTTCGACGAAGAGGCACGCCGTGGCCTCGAGCGAGGCCTCAATGCCCTCGCCGACGCAGTAAAGGTGACGTTGGGCCCCAAGGGTCGCAACGTCGTACTCGAGAAGAAGTGGGGAGCTCCCACGATCACCAACGATGGTGTTTCCATCGCCAAGGAGATCGAGCTCGAAGATCCCTACGAGAAGATCGGTGCCGAGCTCGTCAAGGAGGTCGCCAAGAAGACCGACGACGTCGCAGGCGACGGCACCACCACCGCTACCGTTCTCGCTCAGGCACTCGTCCGTGAAGGCCTGCGCAACGTCGCAGCCGGCGCGAACCCGCTCGGCCTCAAGCGCGGCATCGAGAAGGCTGTTGCAGCCGTCACCGAGTCGCTGCTCGCGTCCGCCAAGGAGATCGACACCAAGGAGCAGATCGCTGCTACCGCTGGCATCTCCGCAGGCGACCCGTCCATCGGCGAGCTCATCGCCGAGGCAATGGACAAGGTCGGCAAGGAAGGCGTCATCACGGTCGAGGAGTCCAACACCTTCGGCCTGCAGCTCGAGCTCACCGAGGGCATGCGCTTCGACAAGGGCTACATCTCGGCGTACTTCGCCACCGATGCAGAGCGCCAGGAAGCCGTCCTCGAAGACGCGTACATCCTGCTCGTCAGCTCCAAGATCAGCACCGTCAAGGACCTGCTGCCGCTGCTGGAGAAGGTCATCCAGTCCGGCAAGCCGCTCGTCATCATCGCCGAGGACGTCGAGGGCGAAGCTCTCTCCACCCTCGTGGTGAACAAGATCCGTGGCACCTTCAAGTCCGTTGCCGTCAAGGCACCCGGATTCGGTGACCGTCGCAAGGCGCAGCTCGCCGACATCGCCATCCTCACGGGCGGCGAGGTCATCAGCGAAGAGGTCGGCCTCTCCCTGGAGACCGCCGGACTCGAGCTGCTCGGTCAGGCACGCAAGGTCGTCATCACCAAGGACGAGACCACCATCGTCGAAGGCTCGGGAGATTCCGACGCCATCGCCGGTCGCGTCAACCAGATCCGCGCCGAGATCGAGAACTCCGATTCCGACTACGACCGCGAGAAGCTGCAGGAGCGCCTGGCCAAGCTGGCCGGTGGCGTTGCAGTCATCAAGGCCGGAGCGGCAACCGAGGTCGAGCTCAAGGAGCGCAAGCACCGCATCGAAGATGCCGTGCGCAACGCCAAGGCAGCCGTCGAAGAAGG
Source organism: Rhodococcus sp. IEGM 1341 (assembly GCF_030056895.1). Taxonomy (NCBI): domain Bacteria; kingdom Bacillati; phylum Actinomycetota; class Actinomycetes; order Mycobacteriales; family Nocardiaceae; genus Rhodococcus; species Rhodococcus sp. IEGM 1341. Next base: position 56,350 of record NZ_JASHKV010000010.1, read on the forward strand.
CATCGTCGCCGGTGGCGGCGTGGCACTGCTCCAGGCAGCGCCCGCACTCGACAACCTCAAGCTCGACGGTGACGAGGCAACCGGCGTGAACATCGTTCGCGTCGCACTGTCCGCCCCGCTCAAGCAGATCGCATTCAACGCCGGCCTCGAGCCCGGCGTCGTTGCGGACAAGGTCTCCAACCTGCCCGCAGGCCACGGCCTCAACGCCGCGACCAACGAGTACGAGGACCTGCTCGCTGCAGGCATCAACGACCCGGTCAAGGTCACCCGCTCGGCACTGCAGAACGCAGCGTCCATCGCGGCTCTGTTCCTCACCACCGAGGCCGTCGTCGCCGACAAGCCCGAGAAGGCCGGAGCGCCCGCCGGCGATCCGACCGGTGGCATGGGCGGCATGGACTTCTGAGTCCCTTGTTGCACTGAAGAAGCCCGGCACCTTTCGAGGTGCCGGGCTTTTTCGTGCGGCGGAGCTTCGAATCGGGTGCAACCAGCCGCGCTCAGCGCGGTCGGCTGCACCCGATTCGATGCAGTCAGTCCCGGTGATACGCGATGTTTATGACGTTGCCGTCGGGAGCGCGAACGAAGAACCGGCGCACGCCCCACGGCTCGGTGGTCAACGGATACACGATCTCGAAACCCAACTTCTGGGCTTCGGCGTATGCGCCGTCGACATCGTCGGTGAGCACCGACATCACCGAGTCTTCCGGTGCGCTCTGGTCGCCCGTCACCAACTGAACGCTGACCGGGCGATCGGGCGACGTCAGCCGCGCAACCCAGCCCATGTCGAACTCCTCCGAACGCAGTCCGAGAAACTCGGTGTAGAACGACTTGGCCGCGTCCACGTTCGGTACCCGCAGATTGGTGATGATGTTCCTCGTTCTCATCGAACTCTCCTCCAATTCGTGGACGGCAGGAAACCTGGACGTTCGACGCTAGCAGCGGAGTCGCCGGATGTGCGGTGGTTGAGTGAGCGGCCGCGTTGTGTTTAGTGTGGGTAATGGCTTGTATTCGCTCGATGACCGTCGCGTTGGCCGTGACCGTGGTCCTCGCGGGATGCTCCACCTCGGGAACTGCAACGCCGGAGCCCGCACCTCCTGCTACCGCGGCACCGGCTACGACGGTGAGCGTCGAGCCGACCGCGACAGCAGCGACCGAGCCCACCGAGGAGCCGGACGCCGCCGAGCCGTACGTTCTGGGCAGCACCCGCGTCGCCGGTTCCACGGGGAATGCGACGTACGACGTGGCCATTCCGCAGCTCAGTGGTGGGGACTCCGCCGTGACGGCGGAGTTCAACGAGTCGATGCGCGCGGCGCTCCAGGATCAGATCGATGGTGACTACGGGAACGACTTCGCTCTCAGCGACGGCTACTCGACGGGGACGACCCACGTGGGGAGCCGCGTGATCAGTGCCGAGCAGATCACCGGGTGGATCGCCGTCCCGCCCGGAGCGCATGGCAACTCTCTGATAGCGACCGTGACGATCGACGCGGACACCGCGCAACCGATCTCCCTCGACGATGCGTTCACCGATCTCGACGCAGGTCTGGCTCGGCTCTCCGATCAGGCAGCAAGAATTCTTCCGACCACCCGGGCCGGCGAGAGCTTCGAGCGCTCGGGCATCGAGCCGACCGTGGCCAACTTCGAAAACTGGACGGCGTCACCGGAAGGGATGAACATTCACTTCGGTGACTACCAGGTCGGGGCCTACGGAATCGGCCTCGTCACGATCACAGTTCCATGGGCGGATCTGTCGGATGTCCTCGCTCCCGGCATGCAGGATGTGCTGAGCAGCTGACCCTCTGCCCGACAATGCGAACATGGACCCATGATGATTCGCGCAGGGGTGCTGGACGTCGCCTTCGACCGATTCGGTGATCCGTCCGGGCGTTCGGTGGTGCTGCTGCACGGGTTTCCCTACGACCCGCGCGGTTACGATGACGTCGCGAGGCTGCTCGCCGATTCCGGTTACGACGTGGTGGTGCCGTACCTGCGCGGTTTCGGTCCGACCCGGTTCGTAGACGCGGCCACGATGCGCTCCGGTGAACAGGCTGCGATCGGCCACGATCTTCGCGAGCTGATCCTTGCGCTCGAACTCGACAAGCCCATCGTCGCCGGTTACGACTGGGGTGGGCGAGCGGCCTGCGTCGTTGCCGCGATGTGGCCGGAGCTGGTGTCGGGCCTGGTGAGCGTCTCCGGCTATCTGATCCAGGACATCGCCGCGGCGGTGTCGACGCCGGTGGCCCCGCACCTGGAGAAGCGGTTCTGGTACCAGTACTACCTGCACTCCGAGCGGGGTCGGGCCGGGCTCGCGGAGTACCGCGCAGAGATCGCACAGACACTGTGGACGGACTGGTCGCCCACCTGGCGGTTCGGGGACTCCGAATTCGCGGCCACCGCACCGTCGTTCGACAACCCCGACTTCGTGAACGTCTCCGTGCATTCCTACCGGCACCGCTACGGCATCGAGGTGGGGGACGCAGCCTACGCAGCGACCCAGGAGTTGCTGACCGAGCAACCGAGGATCACGGTGCCCACGGTCGTGATCGATCCGACCGAGGACACCGTCGCCTCGCTGTACGGCCGCCCGGACCACGCGGCACACTTCGACGATCTGATCGACGTTCGTCAGGTCGATTGCGGCCACAACCCGCCTCAGGAACTACCTGGGCAGTTCGCCGACGCCATCGTGACGCTGGGCCAGGTGGTCCGGGATCGCGGCTCGAACTAGTCGACCGCGAGCTCGCCCAGTTCGTTCCAGTCGGTGCCGTCCACTTCCTGGCTGATGATCTTCGGCGTCTCCTGCAGGTACGGCGGGAGATCCTTCTGTGCCTGCTTGAAGTGATCCGAATTCACGTGCGTCGCACCGGCATCGGGGTCCTTGAAGGCCTCCACCAGAACGTACTCTGTGGGGTCGTCGAGAGTGCGCGACCAGAAGTACCAGAGGCACCCTTCCTCGGCCTGGCACGCTTCGGTGAAGTCGCGTGAGATCTCGGGCCAGTTGTCGGCGTGCTCGGGCTTGATCTTGAACTTGGCGGTGATGAAGATCAACGGTGCTCCTCGTGGTCGAAGTGATGGTTCTTGCTACTACCCGTTTTCACGGTACGAGAATCGCGCGTCCGCGAACACGTCCGTTGTCGAGGTCGTCGATGGCGCTCTGGAAGTCGTCCAACGCATAGGTCTGCGTATGCAGGTTCACCGCGCCTCGCGCGGCGAGCGACATCAGATCGCACAGGTCGTTGTACGACCCGACGAGGTTGCCGACGATGTTCTTCTCCTCGGAGATCAGGTCGATCGTCGGGACGTCGATGTTCTCGCCGTATCCGACGACGTGGTAGTCGCCGGCTCGTCTGGTCATCGCCAATCCTTCTGCGGTGGAACCACCTTCGCCGACGAAGTCGAGCACCACCTCGGCACCGAACCCGCCGGTGAGCTCCATGATCTGGTCCACCTGACTGCCGTCGGCGACCACCGCGTGATCGGCACCGAGGGTCAGCGCAAGCTTGACCGCGTCGGCGTTGCGGTCGATGACGATGAGTTCGGCGGGGGAGAGTGCCTCGAGAACCTGAATGCCGATGTGGCCCAGACCGCCCGCACCGATGACGACACACTTGTCGCGGGGTGTGAGCCGTCGGGCCGCTTTCGCCGCCGCGTGATAGGCGGTCAGGCCGGCGTCGGCGAGTGCGGCCACCGCGGACGGCTCGAGCGAGTCGTCGATCTTCACCACTGTCCTGGCATTGGTCCGCAGGTAATCCGCGTACCCACCGTTGGTGTCGATTCCCGGGAAATCGCTTGTCTCGCAGTGAACGTCGTCGCCGGACCGGCAGGCGCGGCACAGTCCACACGTGACCAACGGATGCAGAATCACCTTGTCGCCCTCGGTGACGTTGGTGACGGCCGATCCCACCGCATGCACCCAGCCAGCGTTCTCGTGGCCGATCGTGTACGGCAATGTGACACCGGACTTTTCGGCCCACTGGCCTTCGAGAATGTGCAGATCGGTGCGGCACACGCCTGCTCCGCCGATCTTCACGATCACGTCGAGGGGGCCTTGCACTTCGGGAATCGGGACCTCGGTCATCTCCAGCTTCCGGTGGTAGCCGACAACCTGGACGGCGCGCATCGTGCTCATCGTGAATGCTCCTGTGTAGTGCGTTGTGGGACAGCGACAGTGGTCAGGGGAATGAATGCGCCCTCTGCGCGTGGGACTTGCTGTTCCTCGGCGCCGGGGTATCGGGTCTGCAGCAGTCCGCGGCAGAAGTGGGCGTTGCCGTCGATCGACACGCGGGTGGCGCGGGCTCGCCGCATCACCATCGTCAGGTCCCCGGTGTGCGGGCGGCCGGCGTGATCGACCAGAGCCGAGGCGGCCGGATCCGTGCGAAGTCCGAGTGCCTCACGGCGGCGGAGCAATGCGTTCGACGTTCGGTCGTCCGCAAGATCCCCGAGCACGACCGTCGACAGATCGTTCTCGGTCGCATCGGGATTCGCCCGCAACCATGCTTTGAGCGAGCGTTCCATCGCAGCTACGTACGCTTTGCGGCGGAACGTCGCTCGTAGCTCGTCGAGGTTCTCCTCGGCTTCGTGTCCGAAAGTGCCGCGGTAGCCGGCGTCGGCGGCAAGGCCGGCGTTGATCTTGTCCGAGTCGTGGTGATCGTCGAGCTCGACCAGCACTCGCTCGGTCCATGGCAACGCCGTCAGCACGTCCTTGGAGTCTCCCGCCATCAGATACGCGAAGTTCGGTGAACAGAACGACGTCGGCAGCCGGAGATGAACATGCACGACGCCGTCGTCGACCTCGAGGGATCGGACGAACCCGAGATCGGTGATGGGCTCGTCCAATTCGGGATCGAGGACGAGTCCGAGAGCGGCGAACGCCTCGTCGTGCCTCGACAGGGTTGCAATTACCGACACGTCACACCCCCGCGAGGTCGGCGCGTTCGGGTTGACGCGGTCCGGTCTCGGTTTCGTCGGCGTCGGGCAGCTGCAGCTCGGCGGGCACCGGGATGTCGTACATCTTCGCGGCGTTGAGCCCGAGCACCTTCTTCTTCTGCTCGATCGTGATGGGCGCGTATTCGTCGAGGGACTCGTGGATCTGGAAATCGACGAATCCTTCGACCAACCACTTGGGCGTCCACAGCGCGTAGTCGGAGGAGAAGAAGATGCGGTCCTCGCCCAGCCAGTACAGCAGCTCGCCCATGATCTGCCCGAAATACTTCGGACGCGTGTGCATGAACGGAATGGCCACGGCAAGTCCGGCGTACACGTTCGGTTCCTGGGTGGCGATCCAGCAGAAGTCTTCGAGCCGCGGCAGTCCGCAGTGCTCGACGACGAAGTTCAGGTCCGTGAAATCGGTGGCCACGTGGTCGACGTCCGCCACGTCGAAGGCATCACGGTCGAGCGGGCGGATGGTCGGGCCCTTGTGCACGTGGATGTTCTTGATGCCGACCTCGCGGCACACTTCGAGGTAGCGCCGCGTCCAGTCGTCGTCGAGCTTGTAGCCGCGGGAATCGCCGTTCCACTCGGCTGTGTAGAGCTTGACGCCTTTCAGCCCGAATCGTTCTGCGTCCGCGCGTAGCTGGTCGAGGCCACGCTCGCCGTTGCGAGGATCGAAGTGGTGGTTGTAGGTCAGCTTGTCCGGGTTGGCCGCAGCCAGTGCCGATGCTTCGTCGGTCTGGCCGAAGCCGCGGTGATAGAACTCGCCGAGGTGGGCCGGCTGGAAGATGGCGTGATCGACGTAGCCGATCTCGAACAGGTCGTGCATCAGCCGCTCACCGCCCTGGTAGAGGTACTCCTCGTAGCTCCACAGCTCGGATTCGGGGGACAGGTTGCGGTGGTAGTCGTAGAAGCAGTCGATGAACTGCTTGCCGTGGATGTTGCGCTGGTTCTCCGCGCGCGCATCCCACAGGGCGATGTGTGCGTCGACGATGAAGTAGTTCTCGCCGTTTTTCGTGTACATGCGGTGGGCCTCCCGAATTGCAGTGCGTGACGTGGGTCACGTTGATCTGTGCACGACGGTAGGGCTGTGGGGCCGCCTCGAGGGCCCCGCGACGTCTCAATTCGAGACGATCGGCGGGGTGAGATTGCGACATGCGAATGTAACGTGGGTCACATGGCTGAACCGGAGGGTCTCGTGCGAGCCCGACTCCACTCCGAGCCCCTCGCTGCCGTCTCGCACCGGCTGCTCGCATCCTGGCACCGCAGTCAGCGGTACGGGGTCTCGCTCGACGAGGTTGCTCCCGTCTTCTCCGGAACGTACGACGGCGAATCCCTGTTCTATCGCTGCGGCCGGGAGGTGCTCGACGGTCTGCGCGACACGCTGGCGAACGAGCCGGTATCGATGATGCTGACCGACGCCGACGGTCTCGTACTGGATCGCGTCAGCGCGGACCGCGAGTTGCTGGCCGCGCTCGATCGCGTGCACCTGGCACCCGGGTTCTCCTACGCCGAGGATCAGACCGGCACCAACGGACTCGCACTCGCGCTGGCGGATCGGGTACCTGCGGTGGTGAAGGCGGACGAACACTACTCGCTCTCGTTGGCCGGGTACACGTGTGCGGCCGCTCCCGTTCTCGATCCACTGACCGGCCGGGTGGAGGGGTGTGTGAATCTCACGACGTGGTCGCAGTCGTCCTCGGATCTGCTTCTGGCCCTTGCTCAATCGGCGGCCGGAAACACCTCGGCGATGATGCTCGCACGGTCGCAGGGCCAGCAGCCCAGGCCCGCACCGCGCGGTGAGGTCTTCCGAGTCGAGACCGCGCACAGCGGAGCAGGATCCGGCATCGTCGACGACCTCTCGTCGGCCTGGCGCAGTGCACTGGGCTCGGCGACATCGGCGCTGGCCGATCACGGTTCGGTGCTGATGGTCGGCGAGGCGGGATCGGGACGAGCTACCGTCCTGGCCCGAGCGCTGCGGACATCTCGGCCCCGCGGCCGCATCCTCAGCGCCGGTGCGCCCGCTGCCCGTGACGTCGAGGCCTGGCTCGACCTGTGGACCCCCGAATTGCCGAAACCCGATACCGCCGTGGTCATCCGCGACGTCGACAGGCTGCCCGCCCGTGCGGCAGACACGTTGGCGGAACTGCTTCGTCGTGCAGGGGCAGGTGTGCCGGTGACCGTCACGGCATCGAACTACGACGACGTTCCGCATGCACTCGCCGGATTGCTGCGCACAGTCGTCGAATTGCCTTCCCTGCGACATCGGCCCGACGACATCGCGCCGCTCGCCCTGCACCTCGCGGGCCGGGTACGCGGCCGGGCCGTCAGGCTGACCACCGCCGCCGAGCGGGCGCTGCGGGAGTACGCCTGGCCGGGAAACGTCGCGGAACTGGCGACGGTCATGCATCGGGCCGCGATCCGCGCAGACGTCATCGGCATCGAACACCTGTCGCCGGAGGTGCTGTCGCACACCACCCATCGACTCACCCGCATCGAGACATTCGAGCGGGACGAGATGATTCGCGTGCTCTCGCAACCCGGCATCACGATGAACGACGCGGCCGAGGAACTCGGCATGAGCCGAGCGACCATCTACCGCAAGCGAGACCGATACGGCATCACGCTGCGTTCGTGATCGCCTACGCTCGATCTCATGGCCAGTAGCTCACCGTCGATCGAGTTGCCGGTCGGCGACCGCACCGTACGAATCTCCAACCCCGATCGGGTGTATTTCCCCGACAGCGGTGCCACCAAGCTGGATCTGGTGAACTACTACCTGAGCGTGGGCGACGGCATCGTGCGGGCACTGAGGGAGCGGCCCTGCATGATGCACCGCTTCCCCAAGGGTCTCGCCGGAGACAAGGTGCACCAGAAGCGCGTACCCAACGGAGCGCCGCCGTGGCTCGAGACGGTGCAGGTTACCTTCCCCCGCTACAACCGCACTGCCGACGAATTGTGCGTGACGGAGTTGGCGCACGTGGCCTGGGCGGTGCAGATGTCGACCGTCGAGTTCCATCCGTGGAACAGCCGCCGCGCCGACGTGGAGATGCCCGACGAGTGGCGCATCGACCTCGACCCGATGCCCGACTGCCCCTTCGACCGAGTGCGACGCGTCGCCGGGGTCGTTCAGGAGGTGTTGGAAGACCTCGGAGCCGTCGGCTGGCCCAAGACCTCCGGCGGTCATGGACTGCACATCTACGTGCGCATCGACCCGGCCTACGGATTCAAGGATTTACGAAGGGCTGCGCTGGCTTTCGCGCGTGAGGTCGAGCGTCGCGCACCCGAGGACGTGACCACGACGTGGTGGCGCAAGGACCGCGACCCGTCGAAATTGTTCGTCGACTACAACCAGAATGCCCGCGATCACACCATCGCCAGCGCGTATTCGGTGCGCGGAAATCAACAGGCGACGGTCTCGACGCCGATCTCCTGGGACGAGGTCGCGAGCGTCGACCCGCGCGAGTTCACGATGTTCACGGTGCCGGCCAGATTCGCCGAGTTGGGTGACCTGCACGCCGGCATCGACGACGCAGTGTTCGCCATCGACGAGTTACTCGAATGGGCGGAGCGGGACGAGCATCAGGGCTTGGTCGAGCCTGCAGAAGACTGACCCCGCCGAACTCGCAGTTATGTACGGAAATCGGCGGAAATCCGTGCATAACTGCGAGTTCGGGCAGGAGTGGAGCCTGCGGAACGACCCAGTTGCGCAAGCAGTTCTAGTCGGTACCGGACTCGATGGCGGCGTGGTCGAGTGCCGAGGAGTCGACGGAGCTGTCGGGGCCGCTTGCTGCGATGGCGTCGGCTCCGCCTGCGGGCAGTTCGCCGATCAGGTCGCCCCAAGCGGTGAGTTGATTCTGCGCGGCGTATTGCTCGAGTTTGCTGCGTGAATCGGCGATGTCGAGGTTGCGCATGGTGAGCTGGCCGATGCGGTCGCCGGGGAAGAATGCCTGGCCCTGGCTGCGTTCCATCGACAGCTTCTCGGGGTGGTAGCTGAAGTTGCTGCCCTGGGTGTCGACGATGGTGAAGTCCTGGCCGCGGCGCAGTCGCAGTGTCACGCTGCCGCTGACGACGTTGCCGACCCACCGCTGCAGGCCCTCACGGAGCATCAGCGCCTGCGGATCGAACCAGCGTCCCTCGTACAGCAGGCGTCCGAGTCGACGGCCCTCGTTGTGGTAAGAGGCGACGGTGTCCTCGTTGTGGACGGCGTTGACGAGGCGTTCGTAGGTGATGTGCAGCAGCGCCATGCCGGGGGCCTCGTAGATGCCGCGACTCTTGGCTTCGATGATGCGGTTCTCGATCTGGTCGCTCATGCCGAGACCATGGCGACCGCCGATGGAGTTGGCCTCCATGACGAGGTCGACAGCGCTGTCGAAGGTCTTGCCGTTGATGCGGACCGGGCGGCCGCGCTCGAACTCGACGGTGACCTCCTCGGCGGCGATCTCCACCTCGGGGTCCCAGAACTTCACGCCCATGATGGGGTTGACGATCTCGAGCGAGGTGTCGAGGTATTCGAGGCTCTTGGCCTCGTGGGTGGCACCCCAGATGTTGGCGTCGGTGGAGTACGCCTTCTCGGCAGAGTCGCGGTAGGGGAGCGTGCGCTGGCTGAGCCACTGCGACATCTCGTGCCGGCCGCCGAGCTCGGCGACGAATGCCTCGTCGAGCCAGGGCTTGTAGATCCGCAGCTGCGGATTGGCGAGCAGGCCGTAGCGGTAGAACCGCTCGATGTCGTTGCCCTTGTACGTCGATCCGTCGCCCCAGATCGAGACGCCGTCTTCCTGCATGGCGCGGACCAGCATCGTGCCGGTGACCGCGCGGCCGAGCGGGGTGGTGTTGAAGTACGTCTGCAGCGACGAACGAATGTGGAATGCGCCGCAGGTCAGTGCAGCCAGGCCCTCCTCGACGAGCGGCTCGCGGCAGTCGATGAGCCGCGCTTGCTCGGCCCCGTAGGCCAGGCCGCGCTCGGGCACATCGGACAGATCCGGCTCGTCGTACTGGCCGATGTCGGCGGTGTACGCATACGGCACTGCGCCGTGCTCGCGCATCCACGCCACGGCCACCGAGGTGTCGAGACCGCCGGAGAATGCAATGCCGATTCGTTCACCGACCGGGAGAGAGTTCAATACCTTCGTCACGGCAGCAGCCTAGTAGGGGTCGTTCCGCGGGCTCCACTCCCGGCCTAGTAGGGATCGTTCCGCAGGCTCCACTCCCGGCCTAGTCGTACTACTGATCCGGCCTATCGGCGAGCGACTCCACTGCACCCCGGACCGCATCGAGATGCACGGTCATGGCGCGGGCTGCCGCGTCGTATTCGCCGGATCGGATGCCGTCGACGATCGCGTCGTGTTCGACGTTGGATTGCTGCTGCCGATGTGCGACGAGGTTGAGGGTCTCCGACTGCCGCGTCAACGCATCCCGAATATCGACGATGATCGCCTCGAATACGCGGTTCTTGCTCGCTCGCGCGATCGCCGTGTGGAACTGCGCGTCCAGCAGTACCCAGGCCTCGTGGTCGTCCTCGGAGCGCATCTCGTCGGCCAGACCGGCGAGCACCGTCAACTCCTCGTCGGTGCGACGCTCCGCGGCCCAGCCGGCAGCGGGAATCTCCACGTGGGGGCGGGCCTCCATGAGCTCGCGGGCGGCGTAGTTGCCGATGTCGAGGTCGCTTCCGACGCGGTCGCGAACGACGAAAGTGCCCAGGCCCGTTTTGGTTTCGGTCAGGCCGAGGGCATGGCAGGAACGTAGCGCCTCACGGATGACCGAGCGGCTGACGCTGTGCCGGGTGGCGAGCGCGGCCTCGGAAGGCAACTTCTGCCCGACGGGGAGATCGCCCGACGCGATCGCCGAGCGGAGGTCGGCGAACACCGCCTCGGCTGCGCTCATTCGGGCATTCGTGGGCGCACTGACTGCCCAGCTGTCCGACAGGTTCATGACGCAATCCTAGCCTGGGGTTGACCGATGAGGTGTTCTGCGCCACACTTTACCTGTCAGACAGCCGGACAGCTGGACACCCTCACCTAGGAGCGCAACCGTGGCCGATACCCGCATCGAGAAGGATCTTCTCGGGGAACGCGACATCCCGACGACTGCGTACTGGGGGATCCACACCCTGCGCGCTCTCGAGAACTTCCCCATCACCGGGCGTCCGATCTCCACCAATGCGCACCTCGTTCGCGGACTAGCAGCGGTGAAGTGGGCGGCTGCGTCGGCCAATCAGGATCTCGGAATTCTCGACGCCACCCGCGGGGAAGCAATCCGCACGGCGTGCCAGGAAATCCTCGACGGCCAGTGGCACGAGGAGTTCGTCGTCGACGTCATCCAGGGCGGTGCGGGCACCTCGACCAACATGAACGCCAACGAGGTCATCGCCAACCGTGCGCTGGAAATCCTCGGGCACGCCCACGGCGAGTACAGCATGCTGCACCCCAACGAGCACGTGAACGCGTCGCAGTCCACCAACGACGTGTATCCGACGTCGGTGAACATCGCGACCATCTTCGCGGTCCACGAGCTCATCGCCTCGATGAAGGTGTTGCGGGATTCGTTCGGCCGCAAAGCAAGCGAGTTCGCCACCGTCGTCAAGATGGGCCGCACACAGCTGCAGGACGCGGTGCCGATGACTCTCGGTCAGGAGTTCGGCACCTACGCGATCATGATCGACGAGGACTGCTCGCGGCTCGAGGAAGCAGCGCTGCTGGTGCACGAGATCAACCTCGGAGCCACCGCCATCGGTACCGGACTCAACGCTCCTGCCGGATACACCGAATCGGCCGTCGCACATCTGCGGACGATCACCGGTCTGCCGCTGGTGACGGCAACGGACCTGATCGAGGCAACGCAGGACGTCGGCCAGTTCGTCCACCTGTCCGGTGTGCTCAAGCGGGTTGCGGTGAAACTGTCGAAGATCTGCAACGATCTGCGGCTGCTGTCGTCCGGTCCGCGGGCAGGCTTCAACGAGATCAATCTGCCTCCGATGCAGGCGGGTTCGTCGATCATGCCCGGAAAGGTCAACCCCGTCATCCCCGAGGTGCTCAATCAGGTCGCCTACGAGGTGATCGGGCACGACGTCACGATCACGATGGCGGCCGAGGCCGGACAGTTGCAGCTCAACGCATTCGAGCCGATCATCGTCAAGTCCCTGTCCGACGGTATGGCGCATCTGAGTGCCGCGTGCCGCACCGTCGCGCATCGCTGCGTGGACGGCATCACCGCAAACGTCGATCTGCTGCGTGAGCGCGTCGAGAACTCCATCGGCCTGATCACCGCGCTGAGCCCGTATCTCGGATACGTCGAATCGACTGCGATTGCCCAGGAAGCGTTGGTCAGTGGGCGCAATGTGGTCGACCTCGTACTCGAGAAGGGGCTGCTGGCCCGGGACGAGCTCGATCGGCTCCTGAGTCCCGAGCACCTCGCCAACCTTCGAGTGGCACCCGTCGAGCATGCAGATGCTCCCGAGACGTCGACGAGGTGACGCGATGAGCACCGAGAACAGGAGTGTCGATACCCGCAAGGCCTTCACCGAGGAAGACCCCGGTTATCGAAAAGAGCTGGCCCCACGTCAGATTCAGATGATCGCCATCGGCGGTGCCATCGGGACCGGGCTGTTCATGGGAGCCGGTGGCCGCCTCCGTGACGCAGGTCCGGCGCTGGTACTGGTGTATGCGCTGTGCGGATTCTTCGCCTTCCTGATCCTGCGCGCTCTGGGCGAACTGGTGATGCACCGGCCGACCTCGGGCTCGTTCGTCTCGTACTCGCGCGAATTCTTCGGGGAGAAGGTCGCTTTCGCGGCCGGCTGGCTGTACTGGATGAACTGGGCGATGACGGCGGTCGTCGACGTGACGGCCGTGGCGTTGTACATGAACTTCTTCAGGAAGTACTGGGCCCCGCTCGGCGACATCGACCAGTGGGTGTTCGCACTCGGGGGCCTGCTGCTCGTTCTCGGTCTGAACCTGGTGTCGGTGAAGGTGTTCGGTGAGCTCGAGTTCTGGTTCGCGCTCATCAAAGTCGTTGCACTGGTGACGTTCCTGTTGATCGGTACCTACTTCGTCATCTTCGGAACGCCCATCGACGGGCAGGAGCCGGGGTTGAGCGTGCTCACCGACAACGGCGGACTGATCCCCAACGGGCTGTTGCCTGCAATCGTGGTGATCCAGGGCGTGGTGTTCGCGTACGCCTCGATCGAGCTGGTCGGCACCGCTGCCGGGGAGACGCAGAACCCCGAGAAGGTCATTCCCAAGGCGATCAACACCGTTATCATCCGTATCGTCGTGTTCTACGTCGGCTCGGTGCTGCTGCTCTCGTTGTTGTTGCCGTACACCAGCTATCAGGCCGGCGAGAGTCCATTCGTGACGTTCTTCGGAGCCATCGACGTCGAGGGCGCCGACGCGATCATGAACCTCGTGGTCCTCACTGCGGCACTGTCCTCGCTCAACGCCGGCCTCTACTCCACCGGACGCATCCTGCATTCGATGGCGATCGCCGGTTCGGCTCCCGCATTCGCTGCGCGGATGAACAAATCGGGTGTGCCGTACGGCGGAATCGCACTGACGTCGGTGGTGACGCTGCTCGGCGTCGTGCTCAACGCAGTGGTCCCGGCGCAGGCATTCGAGATCGTCCTCAACCTCGCCGCTCTCGGCATCATCAGCGCCTGGGCCGTCATCGTGGCGTGTCAGCTGAAGTTCTGGTCGCTGTCCAAGACCGGTGCGGTCACTCGACCTGCGTTCCGATTGTTCGGTGCCCCGTACACCGGATACGCAACGCTAGGCTTCTTGGCGTGTGTACTCGTGCTGATGGCCTTCGACAAACCGGTCGGTACCTGGACGGTGGCGTCGATCCTGCTCATCGCGCCGATGCTCGTCGGTGGTTGGTTCCTGTGCCGCAAACGAATCCGAGAGGTGGCGGCGCGCAGTGAGTAAGTTTGTCGCCCTGTTGACCACCGGTGGGACGATTGCCAGTAGTCGCGACGAGCACGGTGTCTCTCGTCCGGTCGCCGGTGTCGGGGTGGATGTCGACGGCGTCGCGGTGCGCGAGGTGATGTCGAAGGACAGCTCGGCCTTGGACTTCGCGGATCTCGACACCATCCGGACGGCGGTGGCGGACGCGCTCGCCGAGGACGGATGCGTCGGAGTGGTGGTGCTGCACGGGACGGACACGATGGAGGAGTCGGCGTTGTACGTCGATCTGTTCCACGACGACGAGCGTCCGGTGGTGTTCACCGGTGCGCAGCGCACTGCCGATCATGCCGATCCGGACGGCCCCGGCAACATTGCTGCGGCAGTGGCAGCAGCGCAGTCCGAGCGGGGTGTATTGATCGCCTTCGGTGGGCGCTTGCTGCCCGCGCGTGGTGCGATCAAGAAACACACCACCGAGCTCGACGCGTTCCGCTCCGCCGCATTGCCGCGACCGAAACCCTTGCCGTGGAAATCCATTGCCGGGGTCCGCGTGGACATCGTCGCGCTGTATCCCGGTGCCGACGGTCTGCAGGTCGATGCGTGCCGCCAGGCGGGGGCGTCTGGCATCGTGCTCCAGGCTCTGGGCTCGGGCAACACCAACGCCGGCGTGGTGCATGCGGTGAAAGAAGCAGTGGCTGCTGGGGTGCACGTGGTCGTCACGACGCGGGTGCCGTTCGGTGAGACCTCGCCGACGTACGGCGGCGGCGGGGGTGGACACGATCTGGTCGATGCAGGTGCGGTGTTCTCCCGGGAATTGCGGGCAGGGCAGGCACGGATCCAGTTGGCGGCGCTGATAGCAGCGGAAGCAAGTGCGATGGTTGTCCACAATTCGTTCTCGTAGACGGAAAGCCGTCTGCGAACGCACAGAGTGGACAATCATCGCGAGCTACAGCTCCGACTCGCCCCAACTCTCGACGCGTAGTTCGTCGCCGACGGTCACCGTGCCGTTCTGCAGCACGGAGAATTTCGACCCGAAGGCAACGCCCTTCTGTCGGCCGCGGCGGTAGTCACCCAGGGTGCGCAGCGGCTCGGGGCCGGTGCGCTCACCGGTTGTCTGCTCGACGGTGGTGACGGCGCACCGGATCGCCAGCTTGGTGTACGCGAGACGCGTGGATCCGATGGTCACCTCCCGCACCTCGTCTTCCCGATGCGGTTCGTCCCAGCCGTCGACGACGATATTGGGACGAAATCGATTCATCGGCAATGCGGCGTCGAGTCGGGAATTGAGCCCGGTTAGCGTGGCGGTCGAGAGGATGTGGACTGCCGCACTGTCGGCGAATTGGGCTGCGCCGGGCGATATTCCGTCGGTGATCCGGCCTAGGTCGCGCGGCGCGGCGACGAGCCTCGACGGTTCTCCGATCACCTCGGTCAGCCAGCCCGCGACCTCGTTGCCCTGATCGATGCCCCGCATCGGCGCTCGGAACATGGTGATGTCGCGCGACTCGGAGTCGCGGTCGATGGCCACGGTCACCGAACCCATCGCTGCGTGGTCGAGCGTCAGCGACTCGTCCGTCACCGAGCATCGAACGACCGCGAGGCCTGGGTCGCTACGTTGACTACGAAATGCGCCGTCGGCGTCGACGATCATGAATGCGCGATCGTGCTCGAGGCCGGTAGCGCTCACGTGGGCAGAATCCAACGCTGCACCTGCGCATCCCTTGACTGGGTAGGTCAGCAGAGAAGACACGCGCACCCGTCGAGGATACTGGGATCCATGACTCGTGCGCTGTTGGTTGTGGATGTGCAGAACGATTTCACCGAGGGCGGCGCGCTGGCGGTGGCCGGCGGGGCGGAGGTCGCTCGCAGGATCAGTGCGTACTTGGCGCGCCAGGGCGACGACTACGACCTCGTGGTGTCCTCGCGGGATTGGCACGACGCGGAGGGCGACAACGGCGGGCATTTCGCCACCGATGCCGCACCGGATTTCGTCACCACGTGGCCGGTGCATTGCGTGGCAGGCACGGTCGGTGCCGAGTACCACCCCGATTACGCGACCGGTTCGGTGGACGTGCACGTCTACAAGGGGCAGGGCAAGCCGTCGTACTCGGCGTTCGAGGGCGTCACCGAGGATGGGACACCCCTGGCCGAGATACTCGCCGCCAACGAGGTCACCGACATCGACGTCGTCGGGCTTGCGACCGACTACTGCGTGCTGGCCTCGGCCAAGGATGCCGTCGCCGAGAAATTCGACGTCCGCGTCCTCACCGACCTCGTCGCCGGGGTTGCTCCCGAGACCTCCGCCGCGGCCCTGGACGATCTGAGAGCATCCGGCGCTTCGGTGGTCTAGGCCGACGCGACCACCGTCGTCAACAGCACGGCCGCATCTGTCATGGCTCGCAAGGAGTGCGGCGCTTCGGGGACGATCAAGAAATCTCCGGACATTCCGCACCACACATTGCTGCCGCTGACCAATTCGACCCGACCGGACAGGACATGCACGGTGGCCTCTCCTGGGTTGTTGTGCTCGGACAGTTCGGCACCGGCAGCGAGCGCGATCAGTGTTTGACGGAGAGCGTGGTCGTGGCCCCCGTACACCGCCACCGCCGCCCGACGCGACGAGGCGGCGGTGGCTGCCGCGATCTGCGTGTCGACGAGTGCGTCGAGCGAGACTTTCTTCATTCGGTCACGGTGACGGGAGACCACAGGTCCGGCCCGAACACCTCGTAGGAGATGCGCTCCGGCGGTACGCCGCGCTGAAGGGCCGCGAGCCGGACGGCGCGCAGGAACGGCAACGGTCCGCAGCTGAGCACGTGGGTGTCCGCGGTGAAGTCGAGCCGGTCGAAATCCATCAATCCGGTGAACGACGTCGAATCGTCCGCGTCGACGGTCTCGTACCAGGCGTGATCGACGACGTCGTCGAGTGCTTCGGCCGCAGTGGCGATCGCCTGTCGCAATGCGTGGTCGGCGCGGCTGCGGTCCGCGTGGGCCAGTATCAGCTTGCGGCCGGGCTGGGTTCGAGCGAGATGCTCGACGAGCGGCAGCACGGTGGTGATTCCGGCACCGGCCGTGGCGATCAGCAGCGGTCCTTCGCCGGTAGGTACTCCGAAATCACCTGCAGGACCGCTCACTTCGAGAATGTCGCCGACGTCGACGGCCTCCTGGAGGTGAGTCGAGACCTGCCCGGGCGGACCGTTGCGTACCTGTGCCACCGTGATCTGCAGGCGGGTGTCGGAGGCGATGGACGAGACGCTGTACTGACGCGGCTGCCGGGTGCCGTCGGCGAGGTCGACGAACACCGTGACGTACTGGCCGGCCGCGAGTGCGGGAAGGGGAGCGCCGTCCGCGGGTTCGAGGACGAGCGAGACCGTGCCGGGGCTTTCCTGCGTGCGCCGCATCACGCGATACGGGCGCAGCGGATTGTGGGGGTCGATGTCTGCCGCTGCGTAGAGGCGCGCTTCGGTGGCGATGAGCTGCGTGGCGAACAGCCAGTAGACCTCGTCCCACGCGGCGGCGACGGCGGGAGTGACGGCAGCGCCGAGGATGTCGGCCACGGCACCGAGCAGGTGTCGGCCGACGAGGGTGTACTGCTCCGGGGTGATGCCGAGGGTGATGTGCTTGCCGGCGATGCGGCGCAACACCGGCTCGAACGACGGTGCGTCCGGGTCGATCAGTTGCACGGCGTAGCCGACTACCGACGCGGCCAGTGCCCGACTCTGCTCTCCGGTTTCCTGATTCGCGCGATTGAACAGACGCCACAGCTCGGGGCGTTCGCCGAGCATCGACTCGTAGAAGCGGGCGCTGATCGTTTCGGAGTGTTCCGCGACCACACCGGCAGTGGCTCGGACGACGGCCTCGGCAGCGGGAGACAGAGCGGGGTGGGTGTCGGACGAGGGGCGGGGTGGTGCAGTGAGGGTCACGTCACCACCCTGGCCGCTGCGCTGCTGTCGCAGCAGCCCTTTACGTCCCGACGTCGAGGGACCTTCGTCCCTCGGGTGGCTTTCTAACTGTCGATCGTCGTGGTGATGGAGGTGACCGACGGTGCCGCCGGGGTGCTGCCGAATCCGAATGTCACCGGGGGAGTGACGGGGGTGAGCGATCCGAGGTCCTCGCCCTGCCACGATGCGGAGACGTCGGTGACGCGATGTTGGTGCCTGGCACCGTAGTACTCGCGTCGGCCCCCGCCTGCGCTGCCGCGGGTGCGGACTCCGCGCAGTACGACTCGGGCGATGGGGTCGCTGATCGCGCAGAACCACGGTGCCGTCGACACCGCGTCGGGCACGATGCTCAATGCGCGACCGAGCACGGTCGGCCCGGCGACGCGGATCCTGATCGACAGGTCACCGGCCTGCACCGATCGCCATCCATTCGGCTCCGCGGCGAAGGTCACCGGAACCAGTTCGGTGGAGTCGAATGTGTATGTGGCGGTGACGAATTCGCGCACATCCTCGTTGGGGGCTATCAGCAGGCGCTGTCCGTCTGCGAACTGGACCATGACGTCGGTGAATTCTCCGAGCGGCGACCGCGTCCAATGCCCGACGACGATCCGCACGCCGGACGTCGTACCTACCCCGTAGATCTCACCGTGAAACCGTGATCTGGTCATCACACCGACTGTAGCCATGCTCGGCCCGGGTCGGTGCATAGTGGAGGTCATGGCGTCCTCGCAACCCACTGTATTCGTCCTGTTCGGCGCAACCGGAGACCTCGCGAAGCGAATGGTCCTGCCGTCGTTCTACCAACTCCATATCGAGGGCCTGCTGCCCGAGAAATGGGTCCTGATCGGCAACGGCCGCAAGGACACCTCCGACGACGAGTTCCGCGATCACGTCCGCAGCGTCCTCGACGAGTTCGCCGAGAACGTGGACGACGGCGATTGGTCCGAATTCTCCGAGCGAATCCGCTTCGCGGGCAACGGCTTCACCGTCGACGATCCCGGTAAGTTGCCCGAGGTCGTCGCCGAGGTGAAGAAGGACATCGGCGACGATGCCCAACTGGTGCACTACATCGCTCTGCCTCCGAGCACCTTCGTCGATTACACGAAGGCCCTGGGTGCACACGATCTCGCCGAGGGTTCCCGGGTGGTCTACGAGAAGCCCTTCGGCACCTCTCAGAGCAATTTCGAGGAACTCGACAAAGCCGTTCACGAGGTTGTCGAGGAAGAGCAGGTCTACCGAATCGACCACTTCCTGGGCAAGGAAGCGACCCAGAATCTGCACGTGCTGCGGTTCGCGAACGGCATGATCAGCGGCATCTGGAACTCCGAGCACGTTGCGCAGGTGCAGATCGACGTCCCCGAGACCCTCGACATCGACGACCGCGCCGAGTTCTACGACGAGACCGGTGCCGTGCTGGACATGCTCGTCACGCACCTGTTCCAGGTCGCGGCCGAGGTGGCGATGGAACCGCCGGCGTCACTGAAGGCCGAGGATCTGCAATCGGCTCGGGAGACGGTGATCGGGAAGTTCCGGGCGCTGGACACCGACGAGGTGGTACTCGGTCAGTACGACGGTTACCGCGACGTCGAGGGAGTCGACGACAATTCCGAGGTCGACACGTTCGTGGCGGCCAAGCTGTGGGTCGACACCAACCGCTGGCGTGGAGTGCCGTTCCTGCTGCGCACCGGAAAGATGCTGGGTGTCGGAGCGCAGCGGGTGTCGTTGGTGTTCCGCAAGCCCGCCGACAGTCCGCTCACCGAGCTGCCCGAGGACGGGGCGGTGCTGTCCTTCGATCTGTCCGGAGACGGCAGCATCGACATCGCCATGACGGTCAAGGAGCCGGGCCCGGATTTCGATCTGTCGGTCGGCCATCTGGCGTTGCCGCTGAAGTCGGTGCCCGACGCGGAGCCGCTCAGCCCCTACGCGCGCCTGATCCTCGATGTGCTCAGCGGAGACCGATCGTTGTTCACCAGGCCGGACGGTCTGGCGCACGTGTGGGATGTCGCGGCTCCCTTGCTGAGCAACCCGCCCGAGGTGAAGAGCTACGAGCCCGGTTCGATGGGACCCGCCGAGGCGGACGAGCTCGCCGCACCCTGCGGCTGGTTGATCACCGGGAAGACCGAGGGCTGAGTCTGCGTCGCGTTTCGGGGCCCGAAACAGTCGGTGGGTCCTTTTTGTCCGAAACGATGGACTGTACCGAGTTGCCGACGATATGTTTCTGACGCTCTTGCATCACCCGTAATACCCCCTCGACGTTTCTCGAAAGGCCTTACCCATGTTCTTGGACCTCATCACCGATCTCCTGCCCATCCTCGGTGGCGGCGAGGAAGGCGGCCTCGGCGACCTCATCACCGGCGGACTGCTCGACGGCTTGCTCGAGGGACTCCTCGGAGACAGCACCGGTAGCTTCGGCTCCAGCTAGATTCGGTACAGATCGGCCCCGCGTCTCTGATCAGAGGCGGCGGGGCCTTTTCTGTGTCCGTCGCCGGGTCACGCCCGGAGCGGCATCAACATCAACCCCGCCAGGTAGATCAGCACGACGGTGCCGCCGGTCAGGACCGTGCCGGCAACGGTGGCGAGGCGGACGATGTTGACGTCCCAGCCGAAATATTCGGCAACGCCGCCGCATACACCTCCGATCATCTTCTGCGAACTGGACCGGGTGAATTCTCTGGGGGAACCGCTCTCGAATGTCATGGTGAAAAGTCTGCGTCATCAACGCCTTTCGGCGCATCGGGGATTTCACCCATATCTACCCCGACAAACGGATCCGTTTGCGTTCCGAGGTGTTCCACGGACCTCGATCTGCGAATCCCTGCGCCCGTAGCCGTACCTGACTTACGCTGTGCGCCATGCGCCGTCGCCTGGGCAAGGCATCTTCTACCACTTCGATGCTGTTGACACTCGTCTTGGTGCTCGCGGCGTGCGGTCGCCACTCGGATGAGCCGTCGACGCCGGAACAGCCCGTGTCGCAGGACACCTCGGTGTGCAGTGGTCCGATGGGTGTCGGTTCGCAAGTGCCCGAGGGTGCCGGAACCGGCGATCTGATCAAATCCGAGCCGTTGAATCCCGTCGGCAAACAAGCCGAAGGGTTTCCGGTACGGGCAACAGTATGGCGAATTCTCTACGTGTCGATGGGCGTCGACGAGACCGATCTGCAGTTGGTGTGCGGCATGGCGGCGATTCCCGAATCCGGTCCCCGGGTAGTCGATGGAAAGGCCGACATTCTGGCCTGGTCGCACGGAACGGTCGGCTTGGATCAGCGGTGCCTTCCATCGAGCAACCCCGAGAAACTGTTCTGGGGACCTATGCCGGGTGGAATCGGCGCGGTGGGGATCGGGAACGAACTCGGCGAGTACGAAGGAACGCCCGACAACGGCGCACTGCAGTACGCGCTCGACCAAGGGTGGTCGGTCGCTGCGACGGACTATCAACCGAACGACACGTATGTCGTCGGCCGGGTCGCTGCGGCAAATGTCCTCGATTCGGTACGCGCACTTGCCCAACTGGTCGAGGAGCAGCATGCGGACTCGGAGAAGATCGACACGTACGAGATGGTGACCTGGGGCCATTCGCAGGGTGGTCATGCCGCGCTGTGGGCCGGGCAGATGGCCGACACGTACTACTCCAGCACCTCGCCGTCGAAGCCGACTCCGACGATCGAACTTGCCGGCGTCGTCGGGTTGGCTCCGGCCTCCACTTTCGTCGCCGCGCCCGGTTCCGATGCCCGAGGCCTGGCGGACTGGGAGATGCACAAGACGATCGAAGTTGTCGGACTGCCGATACCCGCGCTCGAACTGCAGATCGGACCGGCGCTGTTCTCCTACATATTCGGGTCGTGGTCGAACTTCGCGACATCTGTGCCGATGTCTCCGGACGCCGCACTTCCGGCGTTCCCCGGGATCGGTGCGATCACTCCCGACGCCATTCTCACCGCTCAGGGGCAGCAGAGCGTCCGGACGATCACGTCGTTGTGCCTGGAAACCGAATCGAAGAAGGTACAGGCAGCGACCGCTCCGTACCGGGACGCGCGGACGAATCAGATGCTCGTGCAGTCGATCTGGAATCTGCCCGACCCGTACACGGTCGGTGAGTACTTTCCCGGTGGGCTCGACGCGGCCTGTGCCGCGCCGCCCGACGAAGGCATCGGTGCCTGGTGCGATTGGATCACTTGGAACATGCCCGGTCCGCGTGGAACCAGCCCGTACCCCGAAGTGCCCATGTCCGAGGGAAAGCCCGTCCCGATCTTGATCGGCCAAGGCATGGACGACTCGATCATTCACTGCATGCCGGCAGAGGACGCAAGCGTGTCCGTTGTTCCGCCGGCATCGGACTGCATGAGTTCGGCGCTGTTCGACGACTTGTCGCCGTACTACTGCGACGCCTCCGGGCCGGTGTCCACTCTGCATCTTCTGGCCTACCGGAAGGACGGGTCGGCAAGCCCCGCCAGTCACCTGTCGATACCCGGACAGTTGTCGGCCGCCGACCTCACCAGAGACGGAACACGGACTCGTTTCGCCGGCTCCCCCGTGCAGGAATTCATGTCCGGGGCCTTCGCGTCGAGTCTCACGCCCGGGTGCGTCGAAACCGTTGTCAACTCCTGGATTCGGGCAACCGAGAGATGGAGCCCGTCGCATCACCGAACCGGTCGGTCACCCGGCCCTCGACAGAAAGCAGGGCCTCGCAATGAAACTCCTCGCCGTGACCGCGCTCGCGTTCGCCACCGTGGCGCTCGGTGCGTGTAGCTCGAACAGTGCCGACGAATCCTCGTCCCCTTCGGCCACCGCCGCGTCGTCGACCACTCAGCCGGCTTCGTCGACGACGGCAAGCTCGGTGACGCCGCCACCCGAGCGCACCGGCAGTGCCGACGCGACCAGTGCCTCCGCGATACCGACCACGCAGCCGGAGGGACCGAACAACAGTGCCGAAGCTCAGCTGAAGTACCTCTGCTCGACGGGTGAAGCGGACCGATTGCTGTGCGAGCAGTCGCGATACCCCTATCCGGCGTCCGTGGACAATGCATCGTCGGCAGCCGAGGCTCAGCTGAGGTACCTCTGCTCGACCGGAGAAGCCGACCTCGCGTTGTGCGGGCGGTCCGGATATCCCACGCCGCCTGCTGACTCCGGCACCTCGAACGCCTCGGCCCAACTCGAGTACCTGTGTTCACTCGGCGATGCAGATCCGGATCTGTGCGCCGCATCCGGATACCCGGTTCCACCCGTCCTGGACGAGGGGACCACAGCAGCGGACGCGCAACTCGCCTACCTGTGCTCGACGGGAGAGATGTCCGAAGAGATCTGTCGGAAGGCAGCGGCGTGAAGCCGGCTGCTGTTCGATCGGGGGCCGGTATCGATCGAATCGGACCGTTCGCCGATCGATCGGTGCCGTACCAAGGTCCTGGACTTTTCTGACTCGAGCGCTGGACCTGGTTGTTCCTCGGTGGCTACGGTCGGTACTCGACGCCGCCGATTCCGTTCCGTCCCCCTTGCGGAGCGGTATCGGGGGCGCTGAAACCGGATGCATCGGGTGTTCACCGAATCGCCATCGGTCGGTCACCGATGAGCACTAACTTTCGGCACATGACCGACAATGATCTGCGCAACGGTGAGGCTCCACGCACGAACCTGAGCGACTTGCTCGACATCACCAAGGCGGTAGATCTTGCCGACACCTCGGGCTTCGCGGTCGACGACTCCGATGACGACGATCCGATACTGCTGACCGTCCCCGACGGCCACGTCGTCGACACCTGGCGCGAGAACTACCCCTACGACGAGCGCATGACGCGTGCCGAGTACGAGCTAGAGAAGCGCCTGCTGCAGATCGAACTCCTGAAGTTGCAGATGTGGACCAAGGAGACCGGACGACGGCACGTCATCGTCTTCGAGGGCCGAGATGCCGCCGGTAAGGGCGGCACGATCAAGCGATTCATGGAACACCTCAACCCGCGCGGTGCCCGTGTGGTTGCGCTGGAGAAGCCGTCGGCGCGCGAGTCGACCGAGTGGTACTTCCAGCGTTACATCGCACACCTGCCCGCGGCCGGGGAGATCGTCCTGTTCGACAGGTCCTGGTACAACCGGGCGGGCGTCGAGCGTGTCATGGGTTTCTGCACCGACGAGCAGCACGCCCACTTCGTTCGCCAGGCACCGCTGTTCGAGCAGATGCTCGTGGACGACGGCATCAGTCTGACCAAGTTCTGGTTCTCGGTGTCGCAGCACGAGCAGCGCACCCGCTTCGCCATTCGGCAGGTCGACCCGGTGCGGCAATGGAAGCTCTCGCCCATGGACCTCGCCTCGCTGGACAAGTGGGATGCGTACACCGCGGCGAAGGAAGAGAATTTTCGCGCCACCGACACCGATCTCGCACCGTGGACGGTCGTCAAGAGCAACGACAAGAAGCGGGCTCGCATCAACGCGATGCGTTTTGTGCTCAACAAGTTCGACTATGCCAACAAGGATCCCGAGATAGTCGGCGAAACAGACCCGTTGCTCGTGGGTCGCGCGAAAGACGTGATCGGCGAATAGTTTTCACTGTAGAACCGGTGAGATTTCCGGTGAACCGTTGCGGCATCATCTTTCCGGGGTCTCGAGTTGGTACCGGGTGCTGCGCCGAACCTTAGCGTGCGGTAAGAACGAGGGAGGTCGTATTACCTACGGCTGTACGTACACCCGAGCATCAGGAGTTCTCATGGGTTCAGCAGCACAGTTCATTTCCGACATCGCTTCGGGCGTCTACGACGGCATCGTCGACGCGATCGTCGATCAGATCGTCGGCGTGCTGACATCGGGTAGCGCCGCTTAATCGTCCGTAGCGCGTCGCGGTCGCAGTCGGGGGCGGCCGCGACGTCTCGGCACCGTCACCGTTTTGTGATATCGCACCAAGATTTTCGACTTTTACTGTCATTTCCGTGTACAGAGCGTGACCTTCTGAGGTAGAAATCTTCTTGCAGAGATCATTGCGTGACACAAGTCACAGCAGATCTGCATACCCCCCTCGATGAAGGAGTAGTTCCATGTCCGCTGACCTCGGTGACCTTTTCGCGATCCTCCTCCAGCTGTTCTCCGGTATCAGTTCCTCTTCGGACTGACGTACCTCGGTTCCGTACCGTCGGCCTCGGATTCGTGAGAACCGGTCGGAGCCTCCAGCAAGGTCCACCCGCGACATCGGCGCGGTATTCGTGATGCCGGTTCGGCATCGAATCCCACTCTCTTCAAGGAGAATTCATGGAATTGCTCGCGATCTTGCTTCAGCTGCTCGCGCTGGGTAGCTCGGAAGGTAGCGGCTCGGGCACCGTCGAGATCCCCGGTCCGTCCATCTGATCCACGACCATCAGCCGGGCTCGACGCGACGTCGGGCCCGGCTTTCGTGGTTCGAAGTAGTTGGATCGGTCGAGAAGTCCTGCAAGACTCGATGATTCGGTAGCGGTCCGATTCCCAGGGGCATCGGGGCGGGCCGGTGAGTCCTCGGCATAGGGTTGCCCGATGCAGACGGTTCCGATTCAGATGCCCGACGGTTCGACGGTGCCGGTCTCACTGTTCCCCGGTGAAGGCCGCGACGATGCGCCCGTCATCGTCGTTCTTCCCGGCCTCGGCATTCCCGGTGGTTACTACCGACTGTTCGCCGAGGCGCTCGTCGCGCGCGGCTTCCATGCCGCGATCGGCGACCTGCGCGGCCAGGGAGACAGTGTGCCCAAGCCGAGTTCGGCGAGTCGGTACGGGTATCAGGAGCTGGTGTCGGTCGACTTACCGGCGATCTTCGAGGTGGTTCGCGAGCAGTTCCCGGAGGCGACGCCGTACCTGCTCGGGCACAGCATGGGTGGGCAGCTCGGCTCGATGTACGCCGCGCGCATCAGGGGCAGGCTCGGCGGATTGATCCTGGTGGCGTCGGGCTCGCCGTATCACCGCGGTTTCGGTACGACCCGAGGTGTACCGCTGTACGTGGGCGCGGCGGCGATGGCGATCACCAGCAACATCGCCGGGTTCTGGCCGGGGGATCGCATCGGCATCGGCGGATTCGGTCGGCAGTCGCGGGTTCTGATCGACGATTGGTCCCGGTTCGCGCGCAGTGGGTCGATCGAGCCTGCTGGGGCCGACATGGACTACGAGGAACGGATGGGCCGTCTGACGCTGCCGGTGCTTGCGGTGACCATCGAGGGCGACGACCTCGCGCCTCGTGGCTCGATGGACAACCTCGTACGCAAGCTCGCCCGTGCCGATGTCACCTCGGTGCACGTCGACGAGCCACTCGGGCACAACGGTTGGATCCGTAACCCCACGGCGGTCGCCGACCTCGTTGCGGAGTGGATGCACAGGTAATTCGCACGAACTAACTTTTGGTCGTTTCACACGCTATTCGTCATTTTTACCTACTTTCGGTTCGTTTTGGTGTAGAAAGTTTTTGAACCAGCAATTGTTCGACGACGATAGTGAGCACGACTATGAACGGCCAGGGGGATTCGGTAGGTCGAATCGGTGGTGGGGAGCGGTGTCGCCGATCGCGTGCGCTGCGCAGAGTCGTCGTCCTGTGCGTGGTGGCATGCGTCGCGGCAGTAGCGCACCCACACGCCTCCGCGGCCCCGGCCGACTCGGTGGCCGGTCCGACGGAGTCGTACGTGGTGCGCACCGAGGTGGCCGACGACACCGCCATGACGGCGTTCGTCCACTCCGCCGCGATGAACCGAACGATCCCACTCAAGATCCTGCGATCTCCTGATCGGACGACTCCGAGCCCCACTCTGTACCTGCTCAACGGCGCGGGCGGCGGACTCGACGGAATGGACTGGTACACCCAGACCGACGTCGTGTCGTTCTTCGCCGACAAGAACGTCAACGTGGTGACTCCCGTCGGCGGGGCCTACTCCTACTACACGGACTGGCAGCACGACGATCCGAGGCTCGGACGCAACCAGTGGGAAACGTTCCTCACGGCCGAACTGCCGCCGCTCGTCGACGATCTGTTGGATACCAACGGCCGCAACTCGATTGCAGGTATCTCGATGGCCGCGACCTCGGTCCTGAACCTCGCCGCTCACCACCAGGGGCTGTATCGAGCCGTCGGTTCCTACAGCGGATGCGCGTCGACCACCGACCCGTTGGGACGGGCATACGTCAAGACCGTCGTGTCCATGGCGCTCGGCGCGAACGTGACGAACATGTGGGGGCCGGACGACCATCAGGACTGGGTACGCAACGATGCGGTGGTCAACGCCGAAAAGCTGCGAGGCACAGCGCTGTACGTCTCCAACGGTAGCGGACTGGCCGGGGCATCGGACACCCTCGACGGCACCAATCCCAACGGGCCCGGCTTCGTGTTGCTCAACCAGATGGTCGTGGGCGGTGCCATCGAGGTGGCGACCGGAGACTGCACTCGGAGGCTGAAGACGGCCCTCGAGCAGCTCGACATCCCGGCCCACTTCGAGTTGCGTGAGCGCGGCACCCACTCGTGGGGCTACTGGCAGGACGACCTGCACGATTCCTGGCCGATGTTCGAGGACGCGCTCGCCGGCTGAGCGTCAGCTGCGAGCGAGGTGCCGCCACAGAAATTCGTAGGTCAATGCCGTCTTGAACGCCAACTGCGCATTGTCCGACGCCCCGCCGTGCCCACCTTCGATGTTCTCGTAGTAGCTCACGTCCTGACCGAGTTCGGCCAACCGAGCGGCCATCTTGCGTGCGTGTCCCGGATGGACGCGATCGTCGCGGGTGGACGTGGCGATCAGAATCGGCGGATACCGACGCTCGGATGCGGCGACCACGTTCTGGTACGGGGAGTACTGCGAGATGAACTCCCACTCGTCCGGGTCGTCGGGATTGCCGTACTCGGCCACCCAGGACGCGCCCGCGAGCAGCAGGTGGTACCGCTTCATGTCCAGTAGTGGGACCTGACATACCAACGCGCCGAACAGTTCCGGGTACTTCGTCACCATGATGCCCATCAACAGGCCGCCGTTGCTGCCGCCCTGAGCGGCCAACTGTTCGGTGGTGGTGATGCCTCGGGTGACGAGGTCGCGTGCGACAGCGGCGAAGTCCTCGTGCACCAGATGGCGTCCGGCACGCAGTACCTGGGTGTGCCACGACGGTCCGTACTCGCCGCCGCCGCGGATGTTGGCGACGACGTAGGTGCCACCACGTTCGAGCCACGCGCGTCCGGTTGCACCGCTGTAGCCGGGTGTCATCGAGATCTCGAAGCCGCCGTAACCGTAGAGCAACGTCGGTCCGGGTCCGGAATCCGCGCGTCGGACGACGAAGTACGGGATGTCGGTACCGTCGTCGGACCGGGCGAAGAACTGCTCCACCGTCAGGCCGTCGGCGTCGAAGAACGCCGGAGCCTGTTTGAGGACTTCGAGCTCGCCGCCCACCGTGCCCACCAGCAGTGTCGCCGGTGTCAGGTAGCCGGACGACGAGAGGAAGTACTCGTCACCGTTCTCCTCGGCGTCGGTGCCTACGATCTCGGTGGACGTCAGGTCGGACAGCCCGTCGATCGTGCTGACGTCCCACTCCTTCGCGCCGGGGGTCAGCACGTGCAACTTCGTCCGTACGTCCTGCAGCGTCACCAGCAGCAGGTGATTCTCGGTCCACGCGTACTGGTGCAGTGACGTGTGCGCGTCCGGGGCGAAGAGAACCGTCAGAGCGATTGTGCCGGAGACGAACTCGTCGAAATCTGCAGCGAGCAGCGCGCCGGCCGGATAGGTTCGGTCGCCGACCGTCCACGGCGTCATCGTGCGGATCAGCAACCAGTTCTCGTGCACCGAGGTCGACGCGTCCGTCGGCGTCAGGATCCGGGTGAGGGCCGAACCGTCCAACACGTAGGTCTCGGAGTTGTAGAAGTCGGTGGCACGCTGGACGAAGTCGCGCTCGAATCCGGGGGTCCGGTCGTGCCAGGCGGAGATCGAGATGTCCTGTGCTGCACCCTCGTACACGGTCTCGGCGTCGGCGAGCGGGGTGCCGCGATGCCACCGCTTGGTGATACGCGGATAGCCCGATTCGGTCAGCGAACCGGGTCCGAAATCCGTTCCCACGAAGACGGTGTCGGCGTCGATCCAACCTACGTCGGTCTTGGCCTCCGGTAGGGCGAATCCGCCGTCCTCCGGGGCGCGAAAGGTGCGGGAGTCGAGATCGAACTCACGGACCACCGTCGCGTCGGCCCCGCCGCGGGAGAGCGTCACCAGTGCCAGTCGTTGATCGGGACGCAGCACCTGCGCGCCACCCCACACCCAGTTCTCGTCCTCACTGCCGGCCAGTGCATCGAGGTCGAGCAGCACGTCCCACACCGGATTCTCGGTTCGGTACTCGTCCATCGTCGTTCGACGCCACAGGCCGCGGACATGTTCGGCGTCGCGCCAGAAGTTGTACAGGAACTGCCCACGACGACGGGCGTACGGAATGCGGGCGTCGGTGTCGAGTACCTCGCGGATGCGGGACTCGGTGGCATCGAACGCGTCTCCGGCCAGTTCCTCGACGGTCACCCCGTTACGAGTGCGGACCCAATCGAGAGCCTCCTCGCCGGTGACGTCTTCGAGCCAGAGGTACGGGTCGTCCGAGATTGCCATTCCACAGTTCTAGCAGCAGATGCGCCGCCGGGTCGGTCGGCGCCCGCGCAGCTACCGGCTGGTAACGAAGACCAGGTCGAGACAGCGTCGGATGGCACGACTACGCTGGGGACTCGTGACCTCACACTATGACGTCGTTGTCCTCGGAGCCGGTCCCGGTGGGTACGTCGCCGCTATCCGCGCGGCACAACTCGGACTCAGCACTGCCATCATCGAGAAGAAGTACTGGGGCGGTGTCTGCCTGAACGTCGGCTGCATCCCCTCGAAGGCACTTCTCCGTAACGCCGAGCTGGCGCACCTCTTCACCAAAGAGGCGAAGCTGTTCGGCATTTCGGGTGAAGCGTCCTTCGACTTCGGCGCAGCGTTCGATCGCAGCCGCAAGGTCGCCGACGGCCGCGTCAAGGGCATTCACTTCCTGATGAAGAAGAACAAGATCCCCGAGTACGACGGCAAGGGCACGTTCACCGATGCCAACACCATCGAGGTCGAGCTGACCAAGGGGGGCACCGAGACGATCACGTTCGACAACGCGATCATCTCGACCGGCAGCACCACCAAGCTGCTTCCAGGTACCGAGCTGAGCAAGAACGTCGTCACCTACGAAGAGCAGATCATGACGAAGGAGCTCCCGGGCTCGATCCTCATCGTCGGTGCCGGTGCGATCGGCATGGAGTTCGGCTACGTGCTGAAGAACTACGGAGTCGACGTCACCATCGTCGAGTACCTCGATCGCGCGCTTCCGAACGAGGACAAGGACGTCTCGAAGGAAATCGAGAAGCAGTACAAGAAGCTGGGCGTCAAGGTCATCACCGGCGCAGGTGTGCAGAGCATCGACGACGACGGCTCCAAGGTCACCGTCGAGATCAAGCACAACAAGTCCGGTGAGAGCGAGACCTTCACCGTCGACAAGGTGATGCAGTCCGTCGGATTCGCGCCCCGCGTCGAGGGATTCGGCCTCGAGAAGACCGGCGTGGAGCTCACCGATCGCGGTGCCATCGGCATCACGAACACCATGCAAACCAACGTCCCGCACATCTACGCCATCGGCGACGTCACGGCCAAGCTCCAGCTGGCCCACGTTGCGGAGGCGCAGGCTGTCGTCGCAGCCGAAACCATCGGCGGCGCAGAGACATTGCCGATCGACGACTACCGCATGATGCCGCGTGCGACGTTCTGTCAGCCGCAGGTCGCGAGTTTCGGACTCACCGAGGATCAGGCCCGCGAAGAGGCCCAGGCCCGCGGTTCCGACATCAAGGTCGCGAACTTCCCGTTCGCCGCCAACGGCAAGGCGCACGGATTGGGCGACGCCACCGGCTTCGTCAAGCTCATCGCCGACACCGAGCACGGCGAACTGCTCGGCGGACACCTCATCGGACCGGACGTCTCCGAGTTGCTACCCGAGCTGACCTTGGCCCAGAAGTGGGACCTCACGGTCAACGAGCTGGCCCGCAACGTCCACACGCACCCGACGCTGTCGGAGGCACTGCAGGAAGCGATCCACGGCCTCGCAGGGCACATGATCAATTTCTGATCTTCACTGCACGGACCAACGGCGGCGACCACTTCGGTGGTCGCCGCCGTTGTCGTCGGTGCCCCTCGGCCCGGTCGCTTTTCGGAACCCTCACGCGGCCCGGCGAAGTCTGTGACTTGTCATAGCTCGGTAAGTGAAGAAAACGTCACTTGGTCGACGGTCGGCTGGTAATTTCCGTTCCTGCGCGGGGGAGTCGCGCCGAACAGGAAGCCGGGGGGTGGGGAATTGTCGTCGCCGACATCGACGCTCGCACGCGTCAGCGACGGAGTTGCCGGTGGATTCCGGACGTTCGGCCGAACTCTGGAGCTGGGCGTACTGGCCTTCGTCCACCTCGTCCGCGACATCCTCACACTGCGACATCCGTGGCGCGACACCATCGATCAGGCCTGGTTCGTCGTCACCGTCACGGTGGTGCCGGCAATACTGGTATCCATTCCGTTCGGCGTCATCGTGTCCGTTCAGGTCGGCAGTCTCACCGATCAGATCGGTGCGACGTCCATCGCCGGAGCCGCGGGTGGCCTCGGGGTCATCCGCCAGGGCGCACCGATCGTCGCGGCACTGCTGTTGGGCGGTGCAGCCGGCGCAGCAGTGGCAGCCGATCTGGGTGCGCGCACCATCCGGGACGAGATCGACGCGATGTCGACCATGGGAATCGACCCGGTTCGCCGGCTGGTCACACCACGGCTGGCCGCCATCCTCCTGGTGGCACCGTTCCTGTGCATCCTCATCATCTTCATGGGACTGGCCGCGGGCTATGCGATCAACGTCGGTTTTCAGAGTGGGACGCCCGGTAGCTACATCAGCTCGTTCGCGTCCTTCGCCTCGGTGACGGATCTGGTCGTCGCCCTGGTGAAGACCGAGATATTCGGGGTCATCGTCATCATCGTGGCCTGCCAGCGAGGGTTGTCCGC
Source organism: Rhodococcus sp. IEGM 1341 (assembly GCF_030056895.1). Lineage (NCBI taxonomy): Bacteria > Bacillati > Actinomycetota > Actinomycetes > Mycobacteriales > Nocardiaceae > Rhodococcus > Rhodococcus sp. IEGM 1341. The sequence goes on from NZ_JASHKV010000010.1 coordinate 88,089, forward strand.
CGCCCACGGACCGCGCGGGGTAGCCAACGCGGTCAACGCGTCCGTCGTGCTCGGTGTGGTGTCCGCATTCACCGTCAACGTCGTGATCACGCAGTTGGTTGCGATGTTCATGCCACAGAAGTTGGGCTGAGATGGCAACCCCTTCGCGCTACACCGTGCACGGCACCGCTCACCTCACACGTGGGGTGAGATACCTCGGGCGCAGGCCGTTCGACGTACTCGAAATGCTGGGCCATCAACTGACGTTCTGCGTCAAGGTTCTCGCCGCGATACCCCATACCGTCCGCTCCTATCGGCGTCAGATGCTGCTGATCCTCAGCGACATCACCTGGGGCAGTGGCAAATTGATCGTCGGTGGCGGAACCGTGTCGGTCCTGGTCGTGCTGGGGGTCGCGGTGGGTGCGTCCGTCGGGATCGAAGGATTCAACTCCCTCGGCATGGTGGGAATGGAGCCGTTGACCGGATTCATCTCCGCCTACGCGAGCACCCGCGAGCTGGCCCCGATGATCGCGGCCATCGGATTCGCGACGCAGGCGGGCTGCCGGATGACGGCCGAGATCGGGGCGATGCGCATCTCGGAGGAGATCGACGCCCTCGAAGCTCAAGGGATTCAGTCGATGCCCTTCGTCGTGACCACCAGGGTGATCGCGGGAATCGTCACGATCGTGCCGCTCTACCTGCTGACCCTCATTCTGAGCTACCTGTCGTGTGCCGTGGTGGTTCGCGTTGTCGGTGGACAGTCCTCGGGCACCTACGACCACTACTTCAGTGCATTCCTGCAGCCGGTCGACGTACTGTTCTCACTCCTGAAAGCCGCGGTGTTCGTCGTGACGATCATCCTGATCCACGGCTATCAGGGGTACTACGCCTCGGGCGGCCCGGAGGGAGTCGGGCGCGCCTCGGGCCGCGCCATCAGGGCCAGCCTCGTTGCCGTGGTGGTACTGGACATGATCATGACGCTCGTCCTGTGGGGATTCGACTCGGGCATAAGGATTTCGGGGTAGAGATGGCAGTTTTCGACGATCTGACGGGACGATCGGCCGGGCCGGCCACGCTACGCCTGCGCGGGCTGGCGGTGGCCGTTGCCGTGGCAGTGTTCGCCGGCGGCCTCACCGCCTACGCACGCGGGGCCTTCGATTCGCCCTTCGAGCTGACACTCGACGCAGCATCGGTCGGGGACGGTCTGACGCCCGGTTCGGAGGTGAAGTTCCGTGGTCTGTCCATCGGCACGGTCGACAACATCGAGACCGTCGGCTTCGGACGGCAGCGGCTGCAACTGGAGATCGATCCGAGCCAGGCGGGCGAGCTCACCGACACCATGCAGGCCCAATTCTCGTCGTCGAACGTATTCGGTTCCACTGCAATAGAATTGGTCTCCGACGGCACGGGTGCACCCCTGGCCGACAACTCGACCCTCGAAGTGTCGAAAGACCTGCGAGGCGCAACGGTGACCGGAGTCTTCCGGCGAGTCGCCGACCTCACCGAGGTTCTCGACACCGAGCAGGTGGACCACCTCTTGGACCTCATCGCGAACACTTCCGTCGAGGTGAGTCGAAACCTGAAGCCGTACTTCGAGACTGCTCAGATGATGGCGAACAACCAGATCGACCCGCTGGCCTGGAAGCTGCATCGCGGTGCCGAACTGGGCGAAGGAATCGGCAACCTGGTTCCGCCCTTGCTCGATCTGGTGGTGGGAGTGGTGGACAAGAGCGTGTACGTCGAGGCACCCGCCGACCGAGCGCGAACCATCGCCGCCAACGACGGTCTGAGCGATCAGCTGATGATTCCGGTGGGCGACTTGCTGAAGGCGAACAATCCGAACCTGTCCAAGCTGCTGTCCACCGTGCTGGACCTGCTGGTGCCCATCACCGCGTCGATCGGCACATTGGCACCCAGCTACGACCGAGTGCCGCAGGTGCTCGACGGTATCTCCGACGCATTTCCCGTCGTCGACGGGAAGCCTCAGCTGCAACTCGACCTGATAGTCGAAACCATGCCCAATCTGGCCGGAGCCGTTGCCGCACTAGAGGAGGCGAACGGATGAAGAAGGTAGCGGGCCCCGCGGTCAAACTGCTCGTCTTCTTCACGGTGACCGCGGTGTGTGCGGTGATCATCGTCGCTGCTCTTCGCACCCCGGTCGGCGGACCGCTGTCGTCCTACGGCGCGGAGTTCGACGACGTGTCGGGCTTGTACGTGGGCGACGACGTGCGCATGTCCGGGGTGCAGATCGGCAAGGTGTCGTCGGTCGAACTCGACGGTGCCCTCGCGCGGGTCGAGTTCGAGATCGAAGACCGACGGCCGATTTTCGCCAACACCCAGGCTGCGGTTCGGTATCAAAATCTTCTGGGGCAGCGGTACGTCGAACTCGTGCAGAAGGATTCGGCGACCGGAGCCCCGTTGGCGGTCGGGGCAACCATCTCCAAGGATCGAACGATTCCGTCCTTCGACATCTCGAAGCTGTTCAACGGTTTCGAGCCGATCTTCGACACCCTCGACACCGCACAGCTCAATCAGTTCACCGAGAACATTCTCCGGATGGTTCAGGGTGATGGGTCCGGACTCGGTCCGGTCCTGCGCGACGTGGATCGCATCACCCAATTCGCAGTACAGCGTGAATCGATCATCGGGCTGCTGATCGAGAACCTCGGCCAGATCTCGGACTCGATCGGCGGCCAATCCGCCTCGGTCGCAGACCTTCTCGAGCAACTGCACGGTCTGGTCTCCAAGCTCAGCACCCAGATGGACGGCGTGCTCGCGTCGCTGGATCAGGCCAATTACGGGCTGCGACCGTTCGTGGGACTGATGGAGGGTCTCGAGCGGGCGTACGACAACAGCTACGCGCCGGTCGACGGGGCACTGCGTCGAATGCTTCCGCAGACCGAACAGGTGACCGAGATGTTGGCACTCGCGCCGGGATTGCTGACCGGACTCAATGCGAGCATTCCGGAGCCGGGCGCACAGACGTACTCTTGCAGTCGCGGACAGCAGGACATCCCTGGGATCGGGCAGATCGTGCTCGGCGGACAGAATTTGGTGGTGTGCCGATGAGCCGCGTACTGCGCAAGGGCGTTCGTGACGAGCAATCGGAGAACAAAGCCCACTTCTTCTGGGGCGCGGTCGGTGTCGCGGCCTCTCTGGTCCTGCTCCTGATCGCGGCGGCGTTGTACACGATTCCGTTCGGCGAGCGGACCTACACCGCGGAGTTCGGCTCGGCAGCCGGGGTGAAGCCGGGCGACGAAGTGAGGATCGCCGGTATCGCGGTCGGGTCGGTGCGCTCGGTCGAGCTGGCCGGTGCGCATGTCGACGTCGAATTCAGCGTTCGCTCCGATGTTTTCGTCGGCGATGCGTCGACCGTCACGGTGAAGTTGTTGACACCGATCGGCGGTCACTACGTGATGCTCACCTCGCACGGTGACGGCGAGCTCGGCTCGGCACCGATTCCGCCGGAGCGGGTGGAGCTGCCCTACGAACTGTCCGACGCGATCGAGTCGGCAACACCGCTGGTTCGCGACATCGACGGTTCGACGCTGCGGGAGACCGTGGCCGAGTTGGACAAGGCCGTCAGCGAACAGCCGCAGTCCACTCGCGCGATCGTGGACAACCTGTCTGCGCTCACCGACACGCTCGCGACGCGGTCCGATCAACTCGAGCGCGGACTCGTCGTATCGGACGAGTACGTCGGTGCATTGGCCGCCGATCGGGTCATGCTCACCGAACTCGTACGCGAGCTCGGCACCCTGACCAAAGGATTCGGCGACAAGCGCGTCGAGGTCGTCAGTGCTTTCGACCTGCTCGGGAGAATGTTCGAGCTCTTCCACCGTCCCGTGGTCGCATTCGAGAAGGGGCTGGAGCCGTCGATCGTCCAACTCGAGGAGATCACGCAGAAGCTCTTCGCACAGTTGGGTGACGTGGACGGGGCGATCACGACCATGAAGGAAAGCTCGGACGGTCTCGCCGCTCTGATCGGCGGCGGGCAGGGTCCCGTGATCGACCAGTCGCAGGACACGGTCGTCGGTGTCGGCGTGTGCATTCCGTTGCCGGGGAGGGTGTGCTGATGAGACGCAGATCGGTACGCATCGCCGTGGCGGCAGCAGTCGTAGTCACGCTCGTCGGTTCGGTTGCGTCCGCCACATCGGTCATCGACCCCGGTGCGGGCAACTCCTCGCTGTGTGCCGAGTTCACCGACACGGTGGGGTTGTACGAGGGTAATTCGGTCATGATGCTCGGTGTGGTCGTCGGAACGGTGACACGCATCGAGAACAGCGACGCCGCGGTGGTGGTCACCATGGATATCGACGACAGCCTCAGGCTGCCCGCCGAGGTGGGGGCCGTGACACTGTCGAATTCGATCGTCACCGACCGGCACGTGGAATTCACACAGCCCTACATCGACGGTCCCGAGTTCGACCGGTCGAGTTGTATTCCGTTGGATCGCACCAGAACTCCACTGGGAATCAGCGACACACTCAACGCCGTGTCGGGTCTGGCGTCGGATCTGCTCGGTCCGGCCGACGCCGAGGGCAACCACGACGAGATCCTCGGCGACACCTTGCGTTCGGTCGACGATTCGCTCCGCGGCTCCGGCACCCAGCTCAACGACAGTCTTCGGCAACTGGCGCAGCTGGTCGGCGATCCTGCCGACAAGGACACCACCGTGCGGCGTCTGATCGACAACCTCGACGGCCTGATCGACACGTTCGTGGTGAGCTGGCCCGAGGTGGCGAAGCTGCTCGACAATCTGAAGCGGGGGATGATCACGCTGTCGGAGTTCACCCAGTCCTTCGGCACCACGGTCGCTCTGACCACCGAATTCATTCCGCCGCTGGCGCGCAACGTCGCGAAGTACGACGAGAAGGTCTACGCATTTCTCGACCAAGCGGTGCCGGTGGTCGACGTACTACTCGGGCGGGTGGGCGATATCAAGGACATCCTGGCGCAGGTGCCGACCGTAGGCGAGAACTTGATGACGATGTACGACAACGATTCCAGGAGCGGTCGGGTGATCTACCACCCGCCGCAGTTCGAGATCGACACCAATTCTCCCAACGAGGTCTGCGCTCTGCTCAACAAGTACAGACCGACGTGTTCGGCGGACCAGCAACGAGGCGATGTCATAGATGTCGGTTTGGTGCAGCTGATACTGGGTTCGGCGGGATGGCGATGAGGCGCGCGATCACCGGGCTGTGCTGTGTCGCCCTGCTGTCCGGGTGCAGCGTCGACCCGGCCGACCTGCCGATTCCCGGCAGCTACGTGGCAGGCGACAAGTACTCCTTGCGAATCGAATTCGCGAGCGTGCTCAATCTTCCGGAAAAAGCGAAGGTGATCGTCGAAGGCGTCGACGCGGGTGTCCTCGACACCGTCGAGTTGGTGGGGTCGACCGCCGTGGCAACGGTGGACCTGTCCGCCGATGTGCAGCTGCCGTCCGACACCGTCGCCGAGCTTCGGCAGTCGTCGATTCTGGGCGAGATCTACATCTCGCTGCAACCGCCGGAGGATTCGACTCGCGCCGGAGGGGGCGACGCCGGGCCGTACCTTCGAGACGGCGATGTCATTCCGGTCGAACGTACGGTTCCGGCCGACAACGTCGAGGACGTGCTGCGAGGAGTGTCGAATCTGGTGACCGGTGGTCACTACGTTCAGCTGCAGGAGGCGGTGAACAACGTCAACGCCGCCATTTCTCCCGATCCGGCGGAGATCGACAAGGTCAACAACGCGGCGCGGATCGCACTGACCGACCTCGGCGACAACACCCCCGAGATCGATCGAATCCTCGGAGCGGCGGAGAAGGTGTCGAACACCGTCGTGACACAGCGAGACGGCGTCGAACGCGTCCTCGAACTCGGTCCGAGACGATCGGACGGACTGGCCGATGTGCTCTTCAGCGTCGTGCACATGATCTTCACGCTGGGGTACATGTCGCAGAACATCGGTGACGTTCTCGCCGGTCCGTACCCGGAACTGGAGGGCGCGGTCGAGACGATCTCACCGGCACTGATCGCGATCGCCAATTCCGACTCCTCGGTACCGATGAACATGGAGAAGGCGAACACCCTGTTGCGGGAGCGGTTGATTCCCTACTTCGAGTCGACACCGAACATCGCAGTGCGCTCGGTCTCGACCGATGGCGGAGCCGGTGCACTGGCGGACGACATGATCGGGATCCTGCGCGGGATAGGAATCGTGCGATGAGGCCGGGCACAGTCGTTTCACTCCTCGCATTGATGGCCATGACGGTTGTCGGTGTCGTCTACCTGACGGTCGGCGTCCTGGACATGAACCCCACGCGGAGTACCAACCGCGTTGTGGTGCACATGGATACGTCGAGCGGTTTGATGGACACCTCGCAGGTGACCTCGCGCGGAATCCACGTCGGTCGGGTCGAGAGCATCGCGGTGGTTCCGGGCGGGCTCGACGTCACTCTCGCCCTCGACGCCGATCATCGAATTCCCGCGGACTCGGAGGTGGTCGTTGCGAATCTGTCCGCTGCCGGGGAGCAGTACCTGGATCTGCGCCCGCGAGGAACCGGAGGTCCCGACCTGACGGACGGGGACGAGATCGGCAACGAGCAGGTCCGCGCGTCGATCACCGTCAGCGAGGCCCTGAGCCTGGGTGATTCCCTTGCCGCGCAGCTCGATACGAACGCAGTGAGGGGGCTGACCGAGACCGCGTCGGCAGCTGTCGACGGTCGCGAAGGCGATGTCGATCGCCTGGTGGAGGCCTTCCGATATCTGTCGGCGACGCTGCGTGACAAGAGCGGTGAGATCCGAAGGCTCTACGACAACGCTCAACAGGGCGGACGCAACGCCTACGGCTACGGCCCGGTCATGACCGACGCGGCGCCGTGGGTCGGTGCGACGGGTTCGGGTGTGGCCAATCTGCTCGAGGGCTTCAACGACTACTCGTACGTCGGCGCGGACGTCTGGGACGATCCACTCGGCAAGATCGGCCCGAAGATCGATCAGTATCTGACGCCCCTGTCACCCGACCTTGCCCTCATCGCAACGCTTCTGAAGCCGTACACCGCGCCCATCAAGCCGATGCGAGTGGACACCGGTTCCATCGTCGACATGTTGCAGGCCGTCTTCCCTCCGGGCGGACCGGCCAAACTGTCCGTCCAGATTCCGAACTGATTGGAGTGACCCCCTCATGGTCGAAGTAGATGCATCCGAAAAGAAGACAGAAGCAGTGCCCGAGGACAAGACAGCGACCGCGCCCGAGAACTCGACGCGGCGACGCCGAATCCGGTGGTCCGTCGTGGGTGCGGCCGTACCGGGGGCAGTGCTGGCGGTGGTGTTCGGTGTGCTGTGGCATTCTGCGGCAGGCGATCTGGCAGCCGAACGTGCACACGAGCAGGACCGGCAGATGGCGCTGAACACGGCCACCGAGTACACCGCACGGTCGTTGACGTACGACTACCGCAACCTCGACGCCTTCTTCGAAGGAGTCGACCAAGGGGCGTCGCAGTCACTGCAGGACAGGTACGACGGTGTCCGGGAAGCACTCACCGCGATCATGAACGAGTCCCAGGTGGTGGCGACCGGTGAGGTCCTCTCGGCGGCAATCGATTCCGAATCCGGTGGAGAGTACAAGGTGGCGGTGTTCGCGCAGCAGACGACACAGAACGTACAGCAGCCCGACCCCGGCAACGTTCCGAATCTCCTGCTGGTGACGGTCACCGACCAGGACGGTCAGTGGATCGTCAGCGACTACGGTCCCAAGACCTAGATTCTCTCCGTTGCGCGGGCATTGGTAGCGCTGACGAACTGCGCGAGGCCGCGTACCTCCTGCTTGATCTCGGTCATGCCGCCGGCCGAGAAGATCGACGTGAACTGGTCCTTCTCGAACATGCGCACGCCGAGACGCCCCGATACGGCACCGAGCACCGACTTGACCGGGGCGGCGCTGCGGCCGCAGCTGGTCATGATCGCGATGCGGCCGCCCGGTCGCAGAACACGGACGAGTTCCTCGACCACGTCGAGCGGTTGCGGGATCAGATACAGTGCGGCAAAGCAACATACGGCGTCGAACGTGTTGTCTGCGAACGGCAGCGTTCGTGCGTCTCCCCGCACGTAGGCGGCATGAGGCCCGCGGTTGTCTCGAACGGCGCGGCGGATCATCTGTTCGGAAATGTCGAACCCGACGGCGACGCCCTCTCCGCTGAGGTGGTTCGAGAGGTATTTGGTGAAATTCCCGGGCCCGGAGGCCACGTCCAGCACTCTCATGTCTCCGGACAGTCGCAGGTCCGCCGCGGCCTTGGCGCGTTCGGCGGACATCGAGATGCCGCCGACCCCCATCATCGCGACACCGGCGGGCCGCCACAGCTTTTCGTAGATGGACGCGACCACCGGGTTGTTCATGGCGCGACTCGCGGCAGTCGGCGAGGGTGCGGGCGTGCCGCCCAGCAGCTCCACGTAGCCGCCGGTCGTGTCGGCGGTGCCGCGCAACTCGGCAGGTTCGATCAGCGCCAGAGCGCGTTGCAGAGCCAGGAATTCGGGAGAGGGCGCACCCGCATCGATGGCACCGACGTCGCTGTCCCGGTCGGTCTCGGGCTCGACGGGATACGGCGGCATTCCTGTGCCCTGCAGGCGATATCGGCCCCAGAAGTCCACGTCGCTCACCAGTACCGCCGCCTCGCCGCTGTCGGTGCTGAGCCGGCCCTTGCGGCTGCTGCCTGCAGCGTCCATGAACTCTCGCAGCTCTTCGTGCGGCCGGACGCGGCCGTACCAACGAAAGATGCCGTCGATGGGTTGAGAGTGCCCGCGTAGATCGATCTGCACCTCGAACTCGGCTGCTGGGGTGTCGAACGCCAGCACTGCCGGGCCTCGGTAGTCGGGCTTTCCGGAAAGATCGCTCACAGGTTGTCGTTTCCTTCCTCGCGAACGAACGCAACGTGCAGGGGTCGATCGGATCGGATGTCGATGCCGGTGAGTGCACACGAGGACTCGACGAGACCGCGCACGATGGCGGCCAGATGTGTGGTGAACGCGTCGATGGACATGGCGGGCCGATGGTCGTCCGAACCTCCGAGCCACCAGTCCGTCGCAGTCGCCACGGCACCGAACGTCGAGTACGCGATCATCTCCACCGTCGCGGTGTCGACGCCCGGTCCTCGGACGGCGTCGGCCAGAGCTCGCGCCACGCTGTCGGATGCGGCACGCGCGGACTCCAACGCCGGGTCCGACGACGACGCCTCCGACTTTCGGCCGCTCGTGCGGGCCAGAAAGTGGCCGTGGACGAGGAAGCGAAACAGGTTGGGGTGGTCTGCGACCACCGAGGCATAGCCGGCGGCACTGCGATCGATGAGCTCGGTGACCGAATCCTCGAGCAGGTCCACCGTGCTCATGATGGTCTCCCACAGCATTGTCTGGACATGCTCGACTATTGCGGCGTAGAGATCGGACCGGTCGGCGAAATGCCGATACAGCTTGGGCTTGGCGGTGCCCGCAGCCTTCGCGATGTCGCCCATGCTGACGTTCGGACCGTGCTCGTCGATGGCGACCAGAGCGGCGGCGACGAACTCTCGTCGCACCGCGAGCCGGTGCTCACGCCAGCGTTCGGTGCGCGCATCGATCTTCTTGCACGGTGTCGAGCGCCGCCCATTCTCGGGGTTGACACGTCCGGTGACTTGAACCACACTTCGTACATTACCTACTACCGCCGGTACTGGCTACCGTGAGTTTCGGATAGATGTGGTCTCGGGGGAGTCGTCGATCGCGAGGGGGGATCGGTTGTGAAGCGTGCACTGTTCGGTGACGGAGTGGATGGCTCGGGGTCTGCGGCGGCAAGGCCGTCGACCAGGTTGGCGACCGAGGACTTGTCTGCGGCGGGGGCGCGGACGGTGGGACCACGGGACAAGACCGCGAGTCGGCTGCTGAAGTCGACTGCCAACAAGTTCTACGACGCCGAAGTAGACATCGACTGGGATTCTCCGGTGGTCGAAGGCCTTCGATGGATGCCAGAGCACCGCATCTCGCTCTACCGAACCAGGTTGTGGGACAAGCTGACCGAAGAGCAGCGTCGCGAACTGGGCCGGCACGAGATCGTCAGCATTCTCTCGTTCGGGATCTACGCCGAAGGGATGCTCAGTACGAACCTGCTGCGAGTTTTCGGCAGAGGCACGTTCTCCGATCATTCGTTGTATTCGATAGCCGAGATCGGCGAGGAATCCCGCCATTCGATCATGTTCGGGAAGCTGATCGAGAAGACCGGGCTGACTCCGTATCTGATGCCCAAACCCGCCCTGCTCATGGGCAAGTTGGGGCAATTTCTGCCGCTGGGACCGGCAACCTACGGTGGAGTGCTGCTCATCGAAGAGGTGCTCGATCGGGCGCAGCGGGAAGCCCAGAACGATCCCGAGATGCAGCCGCACCTACGCCAGATGATGCGAATCCACGTCATCGAAGAATCACGTCACATCACTTACGCGCGTGAGGAAATGGTGCGCGCGATGAACGCGACGAACCGGGTGAACCGTGCCGTCCACCGCGTCATCCTCGCGACGATCGCCAATTTCACGTACTTGGCCCTGATCAACCCCAAGGTGTACAGATCCGTCGGTATCAACCCGATTCGCGGAATCGTCACCGCGATGGCCAGCCCCACCTACAAGACCAACATGCAGTTCTTCTCCGAGCCCATGATCCGCTTCTTCGCCGACGCCGGAATGTGCGACGGTGTCGTCACCCGTCGACTGTGGAAGATGACCCGCGCCATGCCGGACGATCTGGCATGAGTCCGAGATCGTCGGCGGTGCAGTACGATCCCCATGTCGATATCGACTGGGAATCCCCCTGGCAGAGTGAGGATTTCGCACTTCCTCCCGATTCGGTGACGTTGCACGGCACTCGGCTGTGGGCCAGGCTGGCCCAGCAGGACAAGCGCACCCTGGCCCTGCACGAGGCGGTGAGCAGATGGAGCACGGTGGCGTACCTGACGGCGATGCTGACCGGTAACCAACTCAGACGGGCAGCGGAGGAGGGGCTCAACAGCGCTGCGTCTCGCAATGCATTCGACGAGGTCGCGGGCAGTTCACGAACCACGATCACTTTCGGACGGCTGGTGCGCGCCACGGACGTGGCACCCTACAAGCCGCCACGGGGCACGACCACTGCCGTCAAACTGTTGGTCTTCCTGCCGCTCGGTGCGGCGTCGCACGCATCCACCCTGCTGGTCGAGGAGACCTTCTCCCGGTCGATGGCCGCTGCGGTGACGGATCCCGGCATCGAACCCCACGTTCGGCAGGCCGTGAAGATCCACCGGCTCGAGAGTGCGGACCGTTTTGCCTTCGCCCGCTCGGAAGTGGTTGCAGCTCAGAGCAAGTCGAATGCAGTGGCGCGCGCGTACAACCGCGTCCTCCTGGCCGTCCTGGCCAACGTGATTCTCCGTCTCGGTGTGTCGTTCGAGGTGTACCGCTCCATCGGCATCGGCCCCGTTCGGGGCGCGTTCGCGTCGCGGCGTCGACGAGCGGAGATCCGACGACGGGATTCCGCGAACACCGTCGCCTTCCTGCAGTCGGCCGGCATGCTCGACGGCACCGTCACCGCGGCGCTGTGGAGGCTGACCGGAGTCGTGCCGCCGAACGATCGGCGATGAGGAGTCACTGGCTCAGCACGGAGAAGTTCGACCCGGCCGACAATCAATCCCTGCTCCCGACCGGAGCCGGTACCGACAAGCAGAACGCGGAAGAAGTGCGGACATGAAAAATTTCGAGAACAAGGTAGCCGTCGTATCCGGTGCAGGTTCGGGGATCGGTCGGGCGCTCGCGCTGAATCTGGCGAACCGTGGAGCACAGCTCGCGCTGTCCGATATCGACGGAGAAGGACTGGGCGAGACCGTGGTCCTGTGCGAGAAGATCGGGGCGAGGACGGTGCCGTACCGGCTGGACGTATCGGACCGGGCTGCGGTGTACTCGCATGCCGACGCCGTCATCGCAGATTTCGGTCGGGTCAACTTCGTCGCCAACAATGCGGGCGTCGCGCTGGGTGCCGATGTGGTGGACATGATCTGGGACGATTTCGAGTGGGTCATGAACATCGACTTCTGGGGGGTGGCCAACGGCACCAAAGCTTTTCTGCCGGCGTTGATCGATTCCGGTGACGGCCACCTCGTCAACGTCTCGAGCGTGTTCGGCCTGATGGGTATTCCCGGCCAGAGCGCGTACAACTCGGCGAAGTTCGCCGTTCGAGGCTTCACCGAGGCGTTGCGTCAGGAGATGAAGGTCGCCCGACATCCCGTCGGAGTGACGTGCGTTCACCCGGGCGGCATCAAGACCAACATCGTGGCCAACGCCCGCGGAATGGACGATCTCGGCACCCCGGACGAGGCCTCGCGCCGCTTCCAACAAATCGCGCTGACCACCCCGACGCGAGCAGCCAAGGTGATACTCGCAGGAGTCGAGCGAAACAAGCCCCGGGTGCTGATCGGCCCCGATGCCCGTGTGTTCGACGCGATTCCGCGCGTCTTCGGTCCGCGGTACCAGGACTTGCTCGCACCTCTCAATCGCCTCGGGGCGGCAGCCGGCAAGAAGGCCGCGAGAACATGACCCCACCGGCCGGCTGAACCGGGGCCGTCCGGTTCGTCTCTGCCCGTTACTGTTTCGTGGCACTGACGAACTGGGCCAGCCCCCGGACGTCCTGCTGGACCTCGGTCAGTCCCGACGCCTCGAACACGTCGACGAACAGGTTCTTCGGGAACATCCTGACACCGGCCAGGCCGGTTCCGAAGCCGACGACGGTACCCAGCGGTGCCGGGCGAGGCTCGCAGCTGGTCATGATCGCGATGCGTCCACCCGGGCGCACGACGCGAATCAGCTCGTCCAGCACCGTCATCGGCTGCGGAACGAGATACAGGGCGGCGTAGCAGCACACGGCGTCGAACGCGCCGTCGGCATAGGGCAGTCGGGCGGCATCTCCTCGCACATACGCTGCGCGGGGGCCACGGTTGTCTCGCACGGCGCGGGCGATCATCGCCTCGGAGATGTCGAACCCGACGGCGAGCCCGTCACCGGTGAGAGCCTCCGAGAGGAACCTGGTGAAGTTGCCCGGCCCGCATGCGACATCGAGTACCCGTTGCGGGCCGTTCAATCGAAGGTCGGCAACGGCTTTCGCGCGCTCTTCCGACATGGACATGCCGGCGACGCCCATCATCGATACACCGAACGGGCGCCACACCTTCTCGTAGATCGCCGCCACCACGCGGTTGTTCATCGCGATGCTGGCCGGCGACGGATTCGGTGCGGGCACGTTCGGCAAGAGTTCGACGTACCCGCCGTCGGTGCGCGCCAGCCCCCGCAGCACCTCGGGCTCGATCATCTCGAGTGCGCGGTGCAATGCGGTCTCGGCAGAGTCGATCATGGTCGCGGAGGCCGGTCGCCGTAGTCCCGCTCCACTCGCAGAACGCCGAGAGTGGTTGCCAGGCCGTCGTATTGAGTGACCAGCAGGACGAATTCGATGAGTCGTCGTTCGTCGAACTGGGTGGCGAGTCGGTTCCAGGTCGCGTCGGAGAGAATTTTGGTGGCGATGAGTTCGTCGACCGCAGCGAGGATGGTCCGATACCGCGTCGAGAGTCCCGGTGCGTCCGGTCCGGTCTTGATCAGCTCGAGCAGATCGCGGTCGATGCCCGCCCGCTTGCCCAGCCGGATGTGATGGTCCATCTCGTAGGCGGAATCGCGCAGGTGCGCCACGCGCAGGATCACCATTTCGGTTTCCTTGCGTGAGATCTTCCCGCCGGGCATCAGGTGGCCGCTGTAGAACAGCCATGCCCGATACAGCCCACCGGTGCGCCCGAGGGTGGTGAACAAGTGAGGATTGGGCACCCCCGCACCCTTGGCGATCACCTTGCAGATGACCCAGTTGATGGGCCCGAGGGTTCTGGCGGTACCGGACGGAATGCGTGGTGTGGTCACAGCCACACCGTACCGATTGCCCGGCCGGACGTCACCGGGTCGTAAAAGGCTAGGCTACCCTTCTTGTCATTCGGCACAACTTTTCCTCGGAGGACCCTTGACGAAGTCCCAGGCCCGCATCACGGCCCTCGCGCTCACCATCGCCGCCCTCGGAGTGACTGCGACGGCGTGCTCGTCCACCGACGCTGCCCCCGACAGCGCAGGCAGCGCCACGAGATCGATCGAGACCGTCCGGGGAACGGTCGAGGTTCCCGAGACCCCGCTGCGCATCGTCACCCTCGAGCCGGTCGAGCTCGACACCACCGTCGCCCTCGGCGTAATGCCCGTCGGCACCGCCGTGCTCAGCGAGACGAGCGGCGTGCCGTCGTACCTCGGTACCGAAGCGGCGAACATCGCGACCGTCGGTACGGTTGCCGAACCGACCATCGAGGACATCGCGGCCCTGCAACCAGATCTGATCCTGGGCACGGAGACTCGACACGCCGAGTACTACGACCAACTCGCCGCCATTGCACCGACGGTGTTCATGGCATCCCAGTCCGATCCGTGGCGCGAGAACGTCAGGTTCGTCGGGCGCACTCTCGGCAAGGAGAACGACGCCGAGGAACTGCTCACCGACTACGACGACCGGTGTGTGGAGATCTCCGAGGAATTCGACACTGCCGGGCAGACGGCACAACTGATCAGGCCGCGCAACGGTGAGCTGACCCTGTACGGGCCGTCGTCGTTCGCCGGGAGCACCCTCGAATGTGCCGGCTTCACCACTCCGCCGCGGCCGGAATGGGCGGACGAGATCTCTGTCGACATCTCGCCGGAGCTGGCGGCTCAGGCGGCAGCGGATCTGATCGTCGTCACCGCCACCGACCCGTCGGACCCCGCGGCAATTCCGGCGTCGATCACCGCCAACGCCTCGATCCTGCCGAACCCACACGCGGTGGACATGTCGTACTGGATCACCGGGGTCGGGCCCATGGGTGGGCAGACCGTGCTCGACGACATCGATCGGATTCTCTCGGGTCGCGGCTGACGCATCAGATCCGGACCGCGCCAGCCAGCGCCGCCGCCTGCTGCGCCCGCGCGACCACTCGATCGCGTGATGAATCGATATGGGCGAGTAGCAGTTCCAGTGCCGAGTCCAGGGTCCCGGCGAGCACGCGTTCGACGATGTCGATGTGTTGATCGATGGCCGAGACCACGGCTGCGGCGTCGAGTCCGCCGAGTATCCGAACCGGACGTACCTTGGCGTTCACGGTGCACAGCGCCTCGGTCAGAGCCGGATTACCCGACGCGGCCAGCAAGGTGACGTGGAAGTTCTCGTCCAGGGACACCAGATCGTCGGTGGTGCCGGGAGGGTCGTCCCGCAAACCGTTCCAGGTGTCCAACAGGTTCGACAGCGACGCCCGGTCGACGGACTGGGATGTCGAGCGCGTGATGCCGCGAGCCTCGAGAGTGGAGCGGAGCTCGTACAGATCGGGCAGGTCGCTCAGTCGCGGACGATAGGCGTGCAGCCCGGCGTCGTCGCGAGTGACGAGACCATCGGCCTGCAATCTGGCCAAGGCCTCACGCACCGGAGTGCGCGAGACACCGTACAGCTCGGCGAGACGCTCCTCGCCGAGCCGTTCGGTGGAACTGATGGCACCGGAGATCAGATCCCGGCGCAGTGACGAATAGACCTTCTCGCGAAGGTCCCTGCGCGGCACGATGTTTCCGGTCAGATCGCCATGGCTGCGCGGACGTCGGCCTCGGACTCGGCTCCGCCCACGCCGGTGGACGTGATGCGGCCGGCCTCGAGGATGTAATAGTTCTGCGCCGACTCCAGAGCGAAGCCGATGTGCTGCTCCACCAACAACACTCCGAGACCGCCGCGTCGAGTCAGTTCGATGACGGTGCGTTCGATCTCGGCAACCACCGACGGCTGGATACCCTCGGTGGGCTCGTCCAGGATCAACATTCGCGGTTCGGTGATCAGGGCCCTCGCGATCGCCAGCTGCTGGCGCTGACCGCCCGAGAGCAATCCCGCTCTACGACCGAGCAATTCCTTCAAAGCCGGAAACAGATCGAGTGCCTCGTCGATCAGCGTCTTGCCGCGCTTGCGGCCGTCGGCGACCACCTGCAGATTCTCGGCCGTCGTCAGCTGGCCGAACGACTGCTGGCCCTGCGGCACATAGGCGAGCCCGCGGGCGACGCGGGCGCTGGGGCGCAACGCGCTCACGTCCTCGCCGTCGAACATGACCTTGCCGGAATTGACCTTGAGCAACCCGACCGCTGCCCGCAGCAGGGTGGTCTTGCCGGCACCGTTGTGTCCCATCACGGCGGCGACACCGTCGGCCGGAACCGTCAGCGACGCACCGTGAATGACTTCGCTGCGGCCGTAACCGGTACGCACATCGACCAGTTCAAGCATGACCGGCTCCCTCTTCTGCGATTTGATCGAGTTCCTCGCCCGCAGCCGCGGTACCGAGATAGACCTCTTGGACCTTCGGATCCGCCTGCACCTCGGCCACCGTGCCCTCGGCCAGGACCCGTCCGGCTGCCAACACCGTCACCGAGGTGGCGAACATGCGCATGAAGTCCATGTCGTGCTCGACCACCACGACCGTCCGCTCACCGCCGATGCGCTGCAGCAGCTGTCCCGTCTCTTCACGTTCCTCGTGACTCATGCCGGCGACCGGCTCGTCGAGCAGCAGCACGTCGGCGTTCTGCACCAACAGCATTCCGATCTCGAGCCACTGCTTCTGACCGTGCGCGAGAATTCCTGCCGGCTTGTCCCGCTCGGCCGTCAGGCCGATGGTCTCGAGAGCCTCCTCGATCTGCGGCAGTACCGATCCTCGACGACGCAACATCGTCAGCACGGACCGACCGGACCCGGCGGCGATGTCCAGGTTCTGCAATACCGTCAGATTTTCGAAGATGCTGGCCGTCTGGAAGGTTCGGCCGATGCCCAGGCGGGCGATCTGATGCACCTTCTTGCCGAGCAGTTCCACGCCGGATTTGGTGACCGAGCCGGTCGCCGGGACGAGGCCGGTGATGGCGTCGATCAGCGTGGTCTTGCCTGCGCCGTTGGGCCCGATGAGGAAACGCAGATCGCCCTGCATCAGCGTCAGATCGACGTTGGTGTTGGCCTTGAAGCCGTCGAAACTGACTGTCAGGTCTCGGACTTCGAGGTACTGACTCGACATGCCGGCGTTGCCGCCGAACGTGGGTTGTGGACCTTCGACGTGGATCATCGTGCGAGTTCCTTCTCTGGCTCGTCGCTCGACTCGGGTTGGGGATCGGGTTGCTTCTTGCGTTTGCGCAGCGCGAACACACCGGCGACACCCGCCGGGAAGAACCCGACGACCACCACGAACAGCAGCCCCTGCGCGTACGTCCAGCCGGACGGGAACTGCTCGGACAGCGTGGTCTGAGCCCAGGCGACACCGAGCGCGCCGAGGACCGGGCCGAGAAGGGTGGTACGACCGCCGATCGCGACACCGATGAGGAACGCGATGGACGGGACGATGCCGACGTCGTTGGGGGAGATGATGCCGACGATCGGAACGAACAGCGCGCCTGCGAGACCCGCGAAGAACGCCGCCGCCACGTAGGCCACGATCTTGACGTTGGCGGGGTCGTAGCCGAGGAACCGCACTCGCTCCTCCTGGTCGCGTACCGCCACCAACAGTTCGCCGTAGCGCGAGTACATCAGCTGGCGGGTGATGGCGACGACGACGAGGAGTACGCCTGCAGCGATGAAGAACAGCATCTGCTTGTTGGCCGGGTCGTTGAGGTTGAACCCGAAGAAGGTGCGGAACCTGTTGAGGCCGTTGGATCCACCGGTGGTCTGCTGGCCGATGAGCAGAATCGCGAACGCTGCAGCCAGTGCTTGGCTGAGGATCGCGAAGTACGCGCCCTTGACCCGACGCTTGAACACGCCGAGACCGAGTACCAGCGCCACCAGGGCCGGCACGAACAGGATGCCCAGGATCGTGGTGATGGGTGAGGTGAACGGCACCCAGTACGAGGGCAGTTCACGAATTCCGGCGATCGACATGAAGTCCGGTACGTCGTCGCCGCGGAGATCGGCGTCGGAGATCTTCAGATGCATGGCCATGATGTAGGCACCGATACCGAAGAAGACACCCTGACCGAGGGTGAGCATTCCGCCTCGGCCCCATGCCAATCCGATTCCGACGGCCACGATGGCGTAGCAGATGAACTTGCCCAGCAGGTTCAGCCGGAAGTCGCTGAGGACGGCCGGAGCGACTGCGAACAACAGAATCGCGGCGAGCGCGAATCCCAGTAGAGCGCCGCGCTTGGCGATGAACTCGCTCATACCAGGCTCCTTGTCTTGACGGCGAACAAGCCCTGCGGTCGGGCCTGCAGGAAGATCACGATGAGCACGAACACGATGACCTTGGCGATCGAGGCCGTGGTGCTGTACTCGATGAACGAGTTGAGAATTCCCAGAGCGAAGGCCGCGATGACCGCGCCCTTGATCTGGCCGAGACCGCCGACGACGACCACCAGGAAGGCGTCGATCAGATAGCTCTGTCCCACAGTGGAACTGGTGGAACCGATCAGGGTGAGTGCGACGCCGGCCACGCCGGCGAGTCCGGAGCCGAGGAAGAACGTCGAGATATCGGTCCTGCGGCTCGAGATGCCCGAGGTCTCTGCGAGATCGCGGTTCTGCACCACCGCGCGGATGCGTCGACCCATCGCGGTCTTCTTCAGCGCGATCGACAGCGCAACAACGGCGACGACCGCGAGGACGAGGATGAAGATTCTGGTCTTGGGCACCACGGCACCGAGGATGTCGACGCCGCCGGTCAGCCAACCCGGGGACACGACGTTGACCGCCGGTGCCCCGAAGATATCGCGAGCGAGCTGCTGCAGGATGAGCCCGACGCCGAACGTGACGAGCAGGGTGTCCAGTGGTCGGTGGTACATGCGCTGAATCAGCGTGACCTCCAACAACACTCCCATGGCGCCGCCGACGAGGAAGCCGACGATCAGAGAGATGAACAGTGATGCGCCGCCGGTGGAGACGATCTGCTGCACCACGTAGGCCGTGTACGAACCGGCCATGATGAACTCGCCGTGCGCCATGTTGATGACGCCCATCTGACCGAACGTCAGTGAGAGCCCGAGGGCGGCGAGCAAGAGAATGGATCCGATCGACAGGCCGGTGAACAACTGTCCGATCACGACGTCCATAGGGGAGCTCCTTCGGTGGTGCCTACGGCAGTGGTGCGGTTAGGTGCCCCAGAGGGCGCTCAACCGCACCACTGCCGCAGGCACTCTCGGTCAGTTGAGGTCGGAGGCCCAGTCGTAGGTCTCGAGGAACGGGTCGGGTGCAATGGGCTCGGGGGACTCCCACACCGTGTAGATCAGTCCGTCGGCGCGGATCTCACCGATGCGGGCGGTCTTGGAGATGTGGTGGTTGTCGCCGTCGATGACGACCTCGCCTTCGGGAGCGGCGAAGCTGACTCCGTCGGCCGCGGCCTGAACGTCCGCCACGGCAAAGGAATCGGCCTTCTCGACGGTGTTCTTCCACAGGTAGACCGAGGTGTACGCGGCTTCCATGGGGTCCGAGGTGGGCTTGTCGGCACCGTACTTCGCCTTGTAGTCGGCGACGAACTTGGTGTTCTCGGGGCTGTCGACGGTCTGGTAGTAGTTCCAGGCGGTCAGCTGGCCCTCGATGTTGGCCGCACCGATGCCGGCGACCTCTTCCTCGGCGATGGAGACCGAGATGACCGGCATGTCAGCAGCTTTGAGGCCGGCGTTGGTGTACTCGCGGAAGAACGCGACGTTGGAATCGCCGTTCAGGGTGTTGAACACCGCGTCCGCATCGGCCGAGCGGACCTTGTTGACGATGGTGGAGAAGTCCGTCGAGCCGAGCGGGGTGTAGTCCTCGCCCTTGATCTCGATGTCGTTCGCCGCGGCGTAGGCCTTGATCTCGCGGTTGGCGGTCTGCGGGAACACGTAGTCGCTACCGACGAGGTACAGCGACTTGACGCCCTGCTCCTTGAGATAGTCCAGCGCCGGAATGATCTGCTGGTTGGTGGTGGCTCCGGTGTAGAAGATGTTGTCCGACGCCTCGAGTCCCTCGTACTGCACGGGGTAGTAGAGGAGAGCGTCGTTGTCCTCGAACACGGGCAGCATCGCCTTGCGGCTCGACGAGGTCCATCCACCGAAAACCGCTGCGACACAGTCGCTGCTGATGAGCTTCTCGGCCTTCTCGGCGAACACCGTCGGCTCGGACGCGCCGTCCTCGGCGACGACCTCGATCTGCTTGCCGTTGACGCCGCCCGCTGCGTTGATCTGCTCGACGGCCAGTGCGATCGAATCACGCACCGTCACTTCGCTGATCGCCATGGTGCCGGACAGGGAGTTGAGCGAGCCGACCTTGATGGTGTCACCGGAGGTGTCGACACACGAGGCGGCAGAACTGCCGCCGCCGTCGGCAGAGGCGGTATCGCTCGCCTTGCTTCCGCAGGCGGTGGCAACGAGGCTCAATGCAGCCAGCGCTGCGGGAACGACCATGACGCGCTTGAAGGACATGCGCTTCGAGACAGCAGGCATCTACGGCCCTTTCGGAGGTTTTGTATACGGAGTTGTATTCGCGATTGCGAACAGTAAAGGGAAGTTATTGCGTCGGTATGTTCTGCGGTCACGAGTCTGTTTCCCGCGTTACGTGGACGTAAATGCCGCAGGATGACAACTCCTCTTGACATTTTATGACAAGCAGAGTTGACTTTCTGGCATGTCCGGAACGAACAACGTTCGCGCACATCGCAAACAGGCACGGATCACCCAGGCAGAACTCGGCAAAATCTGCGGGGTGAGCCGACAGAGCATCGTCTCCGTCGAGGGCGGCGACTATGCGCCGAGCGTCTACCTGGCACTGCGATTGGCCCGTGCACTCGATACGACGGTGGAAACACTGTTCGGAAACGAAGGAGAGGCAGAATCATGAGCGCATTCGTCAGAGCAGCCCGATTCGTCGGCGACCTCGACGACGAGTTCTACGCCGACGAACTCCAACGCGACATCTGGAACGAGGCCTCGGCCGTCGGATTCCAGTCGCTGCTGTGGATCGGATTGATCTCGGCGGCAATCCTGCCCTATGCGGCGGGCGTGACCGGAGCGTGGGTGGCGTTGGGGATTCTGCTCGCGTTGATCGTCGCGTCGACGGTAGTGCAGGGATATGCCCGATCGAGGGGCGTCGAGGTGTATTCGGCGCAGGAGTTTCGTCGCCCGCGCCTCGCGATAGCCGTCGTTCTCTACCTCGTCGGTAGTCTCGGTGCAATCGTTCGACTGTTCGACACATTCGGCGACGGCAGTCTGGCGACGTGGGTGGGTCTGGCAACCGGTGCGGCCGCAGGAGCCTGCGTGTCCATCGTGATCGTCAAGCTGAGGCAGCGTCGGGTACGCAAAGCCGAGCTCGCCGCCGAGAAGGCCGAACTACAGGGCTTCGAGGAAACGGACTGACTCTCGTGTCCTTGATCACTCGCGCCGAGTATTACAGGGCGCAAGGATACGTAAAGATATCGTTTCGAACAGTCCGCTCGCAGATCGGAGGAGCGAGAGGTATGTTCTGACCGATGACATCGAGATTCCCTGGATGTTCGCGGCTGTGGGTGGGCTGGTCGGAGGCGGGTTCGTAACGCGGACGATTGCGCCCCCGATGTAAAGAGAGGCTCGGGGTCGAGGCCGATGACGACGTGTGAAACCAATCCGTCTTCCATCGCGCCACGAAGCACCAACGAGACCACGTCGGACGTCCACCTTCTGGTGGAGCACGCTAACAGGGAAGTCGAGGCCGTGCGCAGAGACAAGAGTTACCTCAGACTCGTCGGGTCGAGCACGCCGCAGCCCACCATCGAGGCACTCGGCGGACCGAAGGCCATCACGGTCCACGTCGACAACGTCCTGCCGGGGCAGATGTGCGAAGTACTGCACAACGGGATGTTGTCGTTGAGTCAGCGCGTGATCGTGGACGAGAACGCCACCAGCATCACCATCACCACGTTCAACCTCAAGCCGGGCGAATACAACGTCTCACTGCGTCTCGACGGACGCCTGGACTGCGTGACCGAATCGCTCACCGTCACCGTCGGCGAAGAGCTCGAGGTTCGTCGCAGCTCGTAGGGCCCCACTTCTCACTCGAGATTCCTCGCCGCAGGCTGATGCTGGGTGATGCAGTGAATCCCGCCGCCTCGCTCGAACAGTGGCCTCGCATCCACGGTCACCACATCCCGGCCCGGGTACGCGTCGCGCAGGATCGCAGCCGCTTCGGCGTCGGACGGGTCGTCGTAACTGCAGGCGATCACGCCGCCGTTGACGACCAGATGATTGATGTAGCTGTAGTCGACGAAACCGTCGGCATCACGCAATGTCCGCGGAGCCGGCACCTCGACGATGTTCCAGTCCGCGCCCGAGCCGTCGTGGGCGGCCCGCAAGGTGTCGACGATCAGTGAACTGACCTCGTAGTCGGGGTGAGCCCGGTCGTGTTGCCGATGCACCAGCACTGTTCCCGGTGACGGAATGGCCGCGACGATGTCGACGTGTCCTCGGGTACCGAAACGCATGGAATCGCGCGTCAGTCCGCGCGGCAGCCAGATGACGTGCTGCGCACCGATGGTTCGTGCCAGTTCCGCTTCGATGTCGGCTTTCGACAGCCCGGGGTTGCGCCCAGGATCGAGCTGTACGGTCTCGGTGACCAGCACGGTGCCTGCGCCGTCGACCGCGATGCCGCCGCCCTCGTTGACAATCGGCGACGTGATTCGCTGCACTGCGGCGTGATTCGCAACGAACTCGCCGATACGACTGTCCTTGTCCCACTGCGCCCAGTCCTGCGCACCCCAGCCGTTGAAGACCCAGTCGACGGCCGCGACCGAACCGTCCTGTGCGTGAACGAATGTCGGACCGATGTCGCGCATCCAGGCGTCGTTCAACGGTGCTTCGACGATGTCGATGTCGCGCGAGAGGTATGTCGACGCGACGGCGCGTTCGGCCGGATCGACGACGACGGTCACCGGCTCGAACGCGGCAACAGCGTGTGCGACGGCCGCCCACGTGGAGCGGGCCTCGTGCTTGGCCGCCGGGTCGTCTCCGAGGGAGTAGCCCTCGCACGGGAACGCCATCCACACCTTGTCCTGCGGAGCGGTCTCGGACGGCATCGTGAATGTTCTTGCAGTGGTTGTCATTTGATCACCGGAGTCGCGGGATGTCCGTCACCGTACGGGGCGTCGGTGTTCACCGGCTCGGTGAGGCGGCCGTACGTGTCGGGTCTGCGTGTCAGTAGGAACGGAAAGAGCTCCAACCATTCTCGACGCTGATCGAGGTCGAGATCGGCGACGAGGACGGCTGATTCGTCTCGGGGTGCCTGAATCAGGATGCGGCCGAACGGATCGGAGATGAACGACGAGCCGTAGAAGGTGATCTCGCCTTCGTTGCCGCAGCGGTTGGGTACCACCATGAACAGGCCGTTCGAGATGCCGTGGCCGACGATGACGTGTTGCCACAGCGGTTGGGTGTCGAAGGCCGGGAACGACGGCTCGGACCCGATGGCCGTCGGATACGCGAGAATCTCTGCGCCGCCGAGCGCGTAACTGCGCGCGACCTCGGGGAACCATTCGTCCCAGCACGTGGGTAGGCCCACTCTCGCTCCACCGAGTTCCGCGGGGGAGTACACGGGATACGGGTCCTCGGCCGGACCGGCCCGGAAGTAGGTGTCCTCGTAATAGCCGGCCGAGATGGGGATGTGCAGCTTGCGGGTTCTGGCCAGCAGTTCTCCCGTCGGCGAGACCATGATGGCGCTGTTGAACCCCAATCCGTCTGCGGCTTCGGACTTCTCGTACAGCGAGGCATGGACGACGATCCCGTTCGCGGCTGCGGCCTCGGCGGCGAGAGTGAACGTTGGCCCGGTCAGCAGATCCTCGGCTTCACTGCCCGGGTTGGCTCCGGCGCGGGTGTCGGCGGGGTAGCGCAACAGGGTGATCTCGGGCAGGAAGACGACCTTCGCCCCGAGGTCCGCGGCAGCGGCGATGGCGTCGAGCAGTTCGGTCTTCAACGCTGCGGCATCGGGGTTCCAGCGATGCTGCACCAGTCCGACGCGGAGCGGCGCGCGATCGGTCGGGGTGGTGCGGGTCAGAGCCTCGGGAGCCGAGAGATTAGTGAGTGTCAGCATGCTGATCTCCTGTTAAAACGAATGTAATTCGTTAAGTATCGTGGATGTCTGCCTCGAACGCAACAGATACGGGAGAAATGCTGTGGGACGACCGTCGGCACCCCTGCTCGACCTCGATCGCATCACGACGGCGGCCCTGGCTCTCGTCGAAGAGTCGGGTGGATTCACCATGCCTCAGCTGGCCAAGAAGCTGAAGGTCAGTCCGTCCTCGCTCTACAACCACGTGTCCGGACGTGACGAGATCATCGAGTTGCTGCGGGGCCGGGCGATGTCCGAGGTGGCGATGCCGGAGGTCGGTGTGCCGTGGCGTGAGGCGCTCGCCTGGATCGCACGCGGCTACCGAAACAGCTACGGACGCTACCCGCGGCTGATTCCGCTGCTGACGGCTCAGGCCGTGAACAGCAGCGCTGCGTTCGGGATGTACAACACGCTGGCGCGGGTGCTGACAGACGCCGGCTTCGTGCCCGCCGACGTGCTCCGCATCATCACCGTGCTCGACAGTTACGTGCTGGGTTCGGCGTTGGATCTGGCAGCTCCCGAGGCGCCGTGGCTCAGCAGCCGCGACGTGGAACCGGAACTGAGAGCTGCACTGGACACCGCGGGAGACCTGCGCGAGCGATCCGAGGATGCCTTCGAATATGGACTCCGAGCGCTATTGGCCGGATTCGATCCCAAGCCTGCGGACATGCTCGACGGTTAGGTCTTCGGCAACAACTGCAGATTCATCTTGACCTTGACGCAACGTCAATGCCGATCATCGAAGCATGAGTCGAATCCGTCTTGCCGTCCCTCTGTACATCGGTGGCGCTTCGTTGTCGCTGTTCGGCAACTCGGCCATCACGATCGTCCTGCCCTGGTTGGTGCTGGCGACGACCGGAAGCCTGTCGTCGGCAGGTCTGATCGCTGCGGCAGCGGGTATCGCTGCGGTGCCGGCAACGTTCGCCGGTGGTCGGCTGATCGACCGATTCGGGGCACGCAACGTGGCTGTCGTCTCCGATCTCGGCAGCGCCACATCGGTACTCGGCCTGATCGTGGTGAGTTCGACGGTGGGGTTGTCGGTGCCGTGGTTCGTGGTGCTGGGTGTTGCGGGCGCTGTCTTCGATGTTCCGGGGATGACGGCTCGTCAGTCGATGCTCGCCGACGTCGCGTCGATCTCGGGAACGTCGGTCACCGCGGTGGCCGGGTTCTTTCAGACCGGGTTCTCACTGGCGTTCCTGGCCGGACCGGCTCTGGCTGGCCTGCTGCTCAGCGTGCTGGATCCGATCGACGTCGTTGCCGTCACCGCCGCCTCATCGGCCGCCGCCGCGGTGCTCACGGCGTTGGTTCCGGTCATGGGGCAGGCATTCCAGACTGCTGCCGCGGGCGCCGGGAGTGCCCTGGACCTGATCCGCACCACACCCGCCCTGCGGGCAATGCTGATATTCGCGTTTCTCGCGAGCCTGGTCACCCCGCCGATGATCAGCCTGCTGCTGCCCGGCCACTTCAACGAGATCGGCGAACCCGGGCAGTTGGGCCTCGCCATGTCGGCGTTCGCCGTCGGTGCCCTCGCGGGGTCGGCACTGTTCGCTCTAATGGCCGCCCGATCACGACGCGCCACCTTCGTCACGGGAATGGCCGCGATGACGACCGGCATTTGGCTGTTCGCGCAGCTGCAGGGCTTCTGGCTCGTCGCGGCCGGGATGCTGATCATGGGTCTCGGATCCGGGCTGTTCGGCCCGATCTGGAATGTCTATGTGGCCGAACAGGTTCCCGCAGACGTTCGGGGACGAGTCCTGAGCTGGCTCAACATGGGCGGACTCGTGGCGGGTCCGATGGGATTGGGGCTGATGTCGGTGGTGCTCGTCGGCGGTGATCTCGCTCTCGGGGCCGTCGTCATGGGAGTCGGCTGGACCGCCGTCGCAGCCTATGCGGTGCTGAGCCCGGGTGCGCGGGAGCTGACCGCACCGGTGCCCGAATCTGCCGAGGTGGACGGTTGATCGGCAAGAATGGTCGCCATGCTGCGTATCGGTGAGCTGGCTTCCTACGTGGGAGTGACGACCCGAACCGTGCGGTTCTACCACCAGCAGGGGCTGTTGGACGAGCCGCAACGCGACACGTCCGGTTACCGCCTCTACGACGGGGAGGCCGTCCTGCGGCTGTCCCGCGTCGTTGCTCTTGCCTCGGCCGGTGTGCCATTGGCACGCGTCCACGAGCTACTCGACGCCTCGCAGGAATCGCTCGACCTCGCCTTGGCCGAGATCGACGCCGACCTGAGCATCAGGATCGAACGTCTGGAGAAGGATCGCGACAGACTCCGGCTGCTGCGTGCCGGCGACGCGCTGGTCCTTCCCGATGTGATCGTCGGCCTGATCGAGCACCTGCGCGAAGCGGGCATCGACTCCGACGTTGTCGATCACTATCGCGATGCCTGGGTACTGACGTATGCCGTCTACCGGCCAAGGCTCGATCCCTGGCTGGAAACGGTAGGCGGCGGCATGCTCGGAGACCCGGGCTATCTGGCACTCATGGTGCGCTCTTTCCGAGCAGCCGAGCTCGAACCCGAGGACCCGCGGATCCAGGAGCTCGCGGACGACACGGTCGAATGGATGATCGACAACTGGGCCGGTGACGCCCTCGAGTGGTCGTTCGAGCGCGGTCTCGACGACCCTGCGGCCAACGCACTGCTCGAGGCGCAGTGGGCCGACCGCCCCGTCTGGGTGCGCATCACCGAGCTGATCCTGCAGGGTCTGCAGGAGCGTGGCGTCGAGCACTCCCGACACTGACGAGGACCGAGGGACAGTCAGTCTTCGACTATCAGTGACGGAGTATCGCGTCGGAGAATGTTGCCCTTGAAGAACTCCGGCTTGCGCAGTGCCACCACCGCCATGACGACCATGCCGAGAACGATGATGCCCACGCCGATGAGGAACACCATACCGATGCCGAACAGTGATGAGCCGCTGCCGAATTCGGGGTCCCAGGCATCCACCGAGGTCTGCACGAACACCACGGCCATCCCGACGCCACCGAGTAGCGGAGCGAGGAATTTGAAGAAGACGTTGCGGGTGCTGGTGAACAGCTCCTCGCGGAAGTACCAGACACAGGCGAATGCCGTGATGCCGTAGTAGAAGCAGATCATCAGTCCCAGCGCGGCAATGGTGTCGGTGAGAACGTTGTCGCTCACCACCCGCATCACGGCGTAGAAGCCGGCGGACGCGCCGCCTGCGACGAGCGTCGCGAAGCCCGGAGTGCTGAATCTCGGTGTGATGGAGGCGAACCGCTTCGGCAGGGCCTGGTAGTGACCCATCGCGAGCAAAGTACGCGCCGGCGAGATGAACGTGGCCTGCAGCGAACTGGCGGAGCTGCTCAACACGGCCAGTGACAGCAGGATCGCGAAGGGGCCCATCACCGGCCCGGCGAGGGCGGCGAACACGTTGTCTGTGGTGTCGGGATTCTGCAGGCCGTTTCCGGTGTCGCCGGTGCCTGCGAAGAGCAGGGTGGCCACTGCGGTGAGCAAGTACAGCACGATGATGAAGAACACCGTGACCAGCGCTGCGCGGCCGGGAATCTTTGCGCTGCCCGAGGTTTCCTCGTTGACCGTCAGACAGACGTCCCAGCCCCAGTACATGAATATCGACAGCGACAGGCCGGCGGTGAAGGCGGAGAAGCTCGGGATGCCGAACGGGTCGAACCAGTCCAGGCTGAACGAGATGTCCTGGGCCCCGTCGCCCGCCCCACCTTGACGAATGCGGCCACGATGAACCAGGCCATCACCAGCAGCTGGAAGCCGAGCATCGTGTACTGCACACGCTTGGTCTCCTGCATGCCGCGATAGCAGAGCCACGCCGCCAACGCCATGAACACCAGGCACGTGACGATGTTGACGAGCTTGTTGCCGGTCAGGTCGGCCAAGGAGTCGTTGCTGGTGACCTGGGCGAGAAAGAGATAGAAGAAGTCGACGGCCACTCCGGCCAGATTCGAGAGCACGATGATGGTGGCCGCGATCAGGCCCCATCCACCCATCCAGCCGACGTACGGGCCGAAGGCCTTCGACGCCCACGTGAACGACGTGCCGCTGTCGGGCTCGGCTGCGTTGAGCTCTCGATAGCCCAACGCCACCAACAACATCGGGATGAAGCCGACGATGAAGATCGCGGGCAGGTGCACCCCGACCTCGGTGACCGTCGGCCCGAGCGACGCGGTGAGTGCGTACGCGGGTGCGATGGTCGAGATGCCCAGGACCACACTGGCGAGCAACCCGAGCTGGCCGGCAGACAGGCCCTTGGACTCGACGTCGACTACCTTGTGCTCATTCATCGCCGGCCTCTCTCGGAACAACGATCATCGGAACGGGAACGACGCGAAGCATCTTGGCGGCAACCGATCCCAGGAAGAGCCGGTGAGGCTGGGCGAGTCGAGACGACCCCACCATCAACACGTCGCCGTCGTGCCAGTCGAGCGAAGAAACGGCCTTCTCGATGCCGGAGCCCTCCGCCACCCTCAGCTGCACGTCCGATCCCGCGGGCAATTCCGCTTGCACGGTGCGCAGCACCTCCTCGGCCTTGGCGAGACCACTCTGTCCCCGTGCCGATTGCTCGTCGGCGGAAACGAGGGAGAGCAGGCGCAGCGGCAACTCGGCGGTGACGGACAGGTCGGTGGCTGCCTCGATGAGTTCCGCTGCCCCCGGACGATTTCCGATGGCGCAGGTGATCTCCCTGATGCGTTGCGGCGGAGAGTGCCGATACCCGCGCGGAGCCAGCGCGAGCGGCACATGAGCCACGTGCAGCAGATCGCTGGTGACGGTGCCGATCGAATGGCGTCCGAGCAGACCGTCGCCGGCCGCACCGACGACGATCATGTACGCGTCGAACTCACGGACGGCGTCGAGCAGGCCCTGAGCGAAGGACTCGTCGAACAACAGGTGCGCGCGTGCCTGCACGTCCTCGGGTACGAGGGTGAGTGCCTCGTCGAGCCAGCCAGTGGCCCGATCGATCAGGATGTCGTCGTATCCGGCCTCGACCGGCGCTTTGGACGGCACCGGACGCTCCTGCGGCAGCACCAGACAGATGTCAAGCGACGCCTGCAGCGAACGCGCCAGCGTTGCCCCCAGGGCGATTCCGTCAGCGCCACTCGGTGTTGCCTGGTACCCCACGATCAGACGCATGGGCGGACCTTCCCTGAGGGTTGGGCGAGCTAATGGCAGGTGCTACCGGGATCGGTGTGGCACGACTTCGGTTCCGACGGTGCGACATCGAGCGAGGGATTGCGATCGAAGAACCCGAACGGCTTGAGCCAGAACGAGACCGTATCCGCGGGCATCACCGGCCAGTCCTCGGGCCGGGTGATGTGGTGGATGCCGAACGTGTACCAGACGACGACATCGGTGTTCTCGATGCTGCGATCCTTTTGTGTCCACTCCGGCAGCCCGTGGTCGACACCGCTTTGGTTGACGAATTCACCGCTCGGCCAACGCTCGTCGGGCGAATTGGGGGTGACCCAGACGGTATGACCGATCACCTGGGAACGCTGAAAAATGGGTGACGCCGGATCGAACATCGCCGGGATCGCCGAGCCCGGCACCAACTTGTAAGCGGGACGAGTGCCGAGACCGTTGGTGACGTTGTCGTTGACCACCTTCCACGCCTTCTGCGTGTTCCAGTCGTAGTCCTGCTTGCCCTCGGCCTCGGTGGTGAGCGGGGTGTTCACCTGAGTCAGGGCGAGCCCGTACGGATTGTCCGGCCCCATCGGAACCCGTTGCGTCTCACTCGAATACACGGTGTTCTCGGTGCCGTCGATGTCCAGATCGAGACGGGCGACGAGGAAGTGCTGGTGATACGGCGCGTAGGTCCGGTTGTCGACCAGCGTTCCCGACGGGTGCATGCCGCCCTCGTCGCTGGCGTCATTCCCGCCTTCGGCAAAGTGCGTGACGACCATGATGCCCGTCGCACGAACCTCGCACTCGATGTTGCCGTCCTGATAGAACCGCCAGTAGACGAGGTACTCGTAATTCGCCACGGTGGCATGGAAGCTGACCGTGAGGCGACGCATCCGCCGCACCTCGGCTCCGGCGTCGTGATCGACGTGCTTCCACAGCACGGCGTTGTCTTCCTCGTGGATGCAGATCGCGTTGGTGATCGTGTACGGCTCACCCTTGCTGTTGTGCAGTACCGCGTCGAGGTAGCGGATCTCGCCGAGGCAGTCGCACCCGAGCTCGAGGGAGGTGGTCATGAAACCGAGACCCCACTCGCCGATGTCGAACGCGGTGCGTCGATAGTGATCCTCGGTGTGATCGCGATAGGGAACCACCATCTCCGCGAACGACATTCGATTGGCGACGGACCGCACGTTCCCGTTGTCGTTGTAGCTGACGGCGTGCAGCGTCATGCCCTCGCGGTAGTTGAAGCCGACTCGCAGCGACCAGTTCTGCCACGTCAACTTGTTGCCGTCGAGCTCGAACGAGGGCCCGTCGGACTGAGTGATCTCGAGGCGCTTCAAGGGCGGGCGTGTACTCGCGTCCCTGATTCGCTCCGGAATATGGCGAGGGACGTACTCGCCCATGATCTCCGGACGCTCGACGCGATACGTGTCCTCGATCTCGAGCAGCTCCATCGTGTCCACGTCGATCACGCAGTGAAATCCGCCCACCGGTCCGGCGTAGGGATTGGCACCCTCGGCAGCTTTGACCCACGTGTCGGACCAGCCGAGGCGTCGACCCTTGTACTTCTCGGGCGTCACCGCCTCGCCGTAGGTCCAGGTGTCCATGAACACCAGATCCAGATCGGTGATACCGCGATCGGCAAGGGCGGCAATCACATCGGGGTGGGCGCGGAGGGCCGCGTCGGCCTCCTCCCACTCGTCGACGGTGAAGTTGGGCTGCACATCCGGGATGTGCGTCCACGATTCGGTGGTGCGATCGTCCAGCGACACGACGGCCTTGAAGGTCGTGTTCTCGGCGCGGTTCAACACCACCGAGACTGCTCGACGCGCAGGCACGGTCCCGGACGCGTCGAACGCGGCGATCTCGGACTTCGCGGGCTCGATCATCTCGATCGAGGCGTAGCGCCAGCCGTCGCCCACGCCGTGATCGCGGCCGAGAACCTCGGCTACGGCGGCGAATTCGTCGCTGGACAGGGGATCGAGGGGATGAAAGGTCATCGAAGAGTCTCCGTCGAGCTCATGACGTGCTTGATGCGGGTGTAATCCTCGACGCCGTACGCCGAGAGGTCCTTGCCGTAACCGGAGTACTTGAATCCACCGTGCGGCATCTCCGCCACCAGAGGAATGTGGCAGTTGACCCAGACGGCACCGAAGTTCAGAGCCGCCGAGATGCGCAGTGTACGTCCGTGATCGGAGGTCCAGACGCTCGATGCGAGACCGAAATCGACGTCGTTGGCGAGCGCGATGGCCTCCGCCTCGTCGCTGAATTTCTGCACCGTGAGCACCGGGCCGAAGGTCTCCTCCTGCACGATGGGATCGG
The DNA here is from genome assembly GCF_030056895.1 of Rhodococcus sp. IEGM 1341. Taxonomy (NCBI): domain Bacteria; kingdom Bacillati; phylum Actinomycetota; class Actinomycetes; order Mycobacteriales; family Nocardiaceae; genus Rhodococcus; species Rhodococcus sp. IEGM 1341. The sequence continues at coordinate 119,622 of NZ_JASHKV010000010.1, forward strand.
ACTGCTGCACGCCGGTGATGATGGTGGGCTCGAAGAAGAAGCCCTTGTCGCCGATGCGCTTGCCGCCGGTGACGATGGTGGCATGAGCGCCGATGCCGTCGACCTTGGCGCTCACCTGACCGAAGTGGTTGACGTTGTTCAGTGGGCCGAGGAAGGTATCGGGGTCGTCGGGCATGCCGACCTTCAGCGTCTTCGCCTTGGCGACAAGGGCATCGACGAGGGCGTCGTGTACCGACTCGTGCACCAGGACGCGGGTGACGGCGGTGCAATCCTGGCCGGCGTTGAAGAACGCAGCCTCGGCAATTCCGTCCGCGGCCTTGCTGATGTCGACATCGTCGAACACGATTGCCGGTGCCTTGCCGCCCAATTCGAGGTGGGCCCGCTTGAGCTGCTTGGCGGCGGCCACGGCCACCGCGATGCCGGCGCGGACAGATCCGGTGATCGACACCAGGCCGGGAGTCTTGTGTTCGACGATCGCAGCTCCGGTGCCGCCGTTGCCGAGAACGACATTGAGCACCCCGTCCGGAACGATGCCCTTGGACAGCTTCGCCAACACCAACGTGCTCTCGGGAGTGGTGTCACTGGGCTTGAGCACGATGGTGTTTCCGGCGGCCAGCGCAGGACCGATCTTCCAGATCGCCATCATGAACGGGTAGTTCCACGGCGTCACCTGGCCGACGACACCGATCGGTTCGCGTCGAACATAGGAGGTGAAGCCTTCCATGTACTCGCCCGCCGACTTGCCCTCGAGCATCCGGGCGGCACCGGCGAAGAATCGAATCTGGTCGGCACCGACGGTGACTTCCTCGGCGGCGATGGTGGCCTTGGGCTGGCCGGTGTTGCGGCTCTGCGCTTCGACGATCTCGTCGCTGTGCGCTTCGATGGCGTCGGCGAGCTTCAGCAGCACCTTCTGCCGTTCGCCCGGCGTCGTCTTGCCCCAGGTCTCGAATGCGCTGGCAGCGGCCGACATCGCGGCCTCCACATCGGCGGCGTCGGACACGGGGGAGTGGGCGACAACCGACTCGTCCACCGGATTCACCACATCGAGCATCTCGGTGCCCGAGGGCGTCACGAACGCCCCGTCGATGTAGTTCTGCAGGACAGGCACCGTCATCACTGAAACCCCTAGCGTCGACTGTTTCGGTTCTGCAAAGCCTGCACCTACGGACGAGACTTCGCCACCCGACAAGATGTCCAATACTTCCCTACGAATCAGGACGAGATGTCGGTCTGTCTCGCACCCGAGCGAGCTGCCCACCGGCTAGCCTGTGGCGGTGGCAGACACAGAGGTGGGGTACCGACAGATCGCCGACGACACCTGGGCATTCATGCGGCCGCCCGGAAGTTGGGGCCAGACGAACACCGGTCTGATCGTGGGGCCGGGTTCTGCGTCGATGCTGATCGACACGGTGTGGGACGTGAACTGGGCAGAACGCGTCGTTGCCGACACCGCCGAGCTGGTGGCCGACGCGCCGATCACCGAAGTGCTCAACACCCACTCCGACGGTGATCACTGGTGGGGAAACGACACCGTCCCCACCTCGGCTCGCATCACCACCAGTGCCGCTTCACTGCACGCCATGAAGGAGGAAACACCTCCGAAAGGTGTGCACGCGTTCGCCTCCCTCGGTGCGAGGATCGGCTGGGTGCCGGGACCGGTCGGTGCAATGGGCTCCTACATGAACCGGGTCCGCGGTGACGCCACCTTCCCCGGCGCTCTGCCGCGGCTGCCGGACCACACCTTCGAGACCACCGAGACCATCGACGTGGCAGGACGATCCGTACACCTGCGATACCTGGGCCCGGCGCACACCGAAGGCGACCTCATCGCACACGTACCCGACGTCGGAGTGGTGTTCGCCGGCGACCTGTTGTTCATCGACGCCACCCCGGTGCTCTGGCACGGTCCGCTGCAGAACTGGATCGACGCCCTCGACCACCTCCTCGAGCTCGATGCCGCCGTCTACGTCCCGGGCCACGGACCCCTGTGCGGCACCGCCGAGATTCGCGCCCTCCGCAACTACTGGACCTGGGTGTCCGAGGCCGGGCGCAGCTGCTTCGACGCCGGACTCGCGCCTACCGAAGCCGCCCAGAACCTGCTGAAGTCAGGCGAATTCGGACAGTATGCGCACTGGGACTCACCCGAACGACTCATCCTGAGCATGAGCACCCTCTACCGCCTGTGGCGAGGTGAGCCGCCTGCGCCACCCACGCTGACGCGTCGAGCACGTGCGTTCGCGGACGCGGGGAGATTCTTGCGAGAGCACTAGGTGTGCTCACCGCGATTGCGGCTCCGGCGCACCGAACTGCTGTGTCAACGATGCCGCGTGGGCGAACAATGTGGTCGGATCCGGTTCGGCCGCAGAGGGTTCCAGTACGACGGTGGTAGCACCGGCATCGATCCAGCGTTGCAGGTTGCTCGCCGCGGCATCGGAATCGGAGCCCGCGGCCACGTAGACGACCACATCGTGGGCGGGCCCACCGCCGATATGCTCGATGGCCGTTCGCACCTGTTCCGGTGTCGTCTCGCTCGTGAGGATGGTTCCCACAGCGTTGCGGCCGCTCAGGGCGAGAGTCTTCGGCCCTGTAGCGCCGACGAGGAGCGGCGGCGGTTGCAGCGGCGGCCAATTCAGCTGCACGTTGTCGAGTGAGACGTACCGACCCTGCACGGTGACGTTCTCGCCCGCCAACAGTGCGGTGATCGCTGACATCTGCTCGCTCAGCAACGTCAGCGGCGACTGCACGCGCGCCCCGATCTGACCCATCCACGACTGCACACCGTGTCCGAGCCCGACGCGGAGCCGTCCCGGATGGACTCGGGCGACGGTAGCGATCTCCATGGCGGTGGCTGCCACGTTCCGCATCGGAGTGGGTAGCACCCCGATGCCGACGTTCAGGCGTTCGGTGTTCGCGAGAACCAGTGCAGCGGTGGACAGTCCGCCGGAGTAGAAGCAGTCTTCCCACAACCACACTTCGTCGACGCCTGCACGGTCGGCTGCACGTGCCGCCTCGACGAGGTCCTCCGGCGCAAGTTCGGGTCTGAGTACGACGCCGATTCGTGTCATTGCAGTCTTCCTTTCTTCTCGGCGAACGTCTTCTCAGCGAACGAGGTAGGGGGACACAGAACTTCGGTGCTCGTCGATGTCGAGGTCCTTACCCAATGGCGGGAATGCGCGTTGCGGGCAGTTCGAGCGCTCGCACACCCGGCAGCCCGCTCCGATCGGCGTCGCCGCTGCCGATCCCTGCACGTCCAGACCGTCCGCGTACACCAGCCGTCCGGCGTGGCGCAGTTCGCAACCGAGGCCGATCGCGAAGGTCTTGCCGGGCTGACCGTATCGCGCGGCTCGCCTCTCCACGGTGCGCGCGATCCACAGGTAGCTGCGGCCGTCGGGCATCTCGGCGATCTGCGTCATGATCTTGCCCGGATACGCGAACGTCTCGTACACATTCCACAGCGGGCACGTGCCGCCGCTGGACGAGAAGTGAAAACCTGTGGCGGACTGACGCTTCGACATGTTCCCGGCGCGGTCGACGCGCACGAACGAGAACGGCACACCCCGCAACTCGGGTCTCTGCAAGGTGGAGAGTCGATGGCAGATGGTCTCGTAGCTGACCGAGAAGAAGGCCGAGAGCCGCTCGATGTCGTACCGGAAATCCTCGGCCACGTCATGGAACTGGTGGTAGGGCAGCACAGTCGCGGCCGCGAAGTAGTTCGCGAAGCCGAGCACCGCCAACTTCTTGGACGATTCACTGGTGAAATTGCCTTCGTCGGCCATCTTCTGCAGCAGGTCCCCGCATTCGAGATAGGCGAGTTCGGCGGCGTACTTGAACACCTTCTGCCCGCCGGAGAGATGCGGTGAAATCTCCAGTACTCGCGTCTGGGGATCGAATCGGTGCAGCACGTTCTCGCCGAGGTCGATCCGATTGACGATCTGCACGTCGTGGACCGTCCGCAGCCGCTTGGCGATCTCGCCACCGATGTCGGCGCGATGGAACCGGATCCTCGAGGTCAGAGCCTCTGCCGCAGTGTCCAGTTCGTGCAGATAGTTCTGCCGCTGATAGAAGTAGTCGCGCACTTCCTCGTGCGGCTTGCTGATGGAACCGCTGCCACTGCCGTCGGAGAAACGCTCCTCGGTAGCGGCCAACAGCTGAGCCGTCGTATTGCGGTATCGGCGGTGCATGTTGACCATCGCTCGTGCCAGCTGCGGGTGCGAGCTGACCATCTGCGCGATCTCGTGCGCATCGGCGTCGATCCCCATGTCCTGATCGAGCGCCACCTCGCGGAGTTCGGCAACCAGCCTGGTGTCGTCCTCGGAGGAGAAGAACGACGTGTCGACACCGAACACCTCGGAGATCCGCAGCAGCACCGGCACCGTCAGTGGACGCACGTCGTGCTCGATCTGGTTGAGATAGCTGGCCGAGATTCCCAGCTTCTGCGCCAGCGACACCTGACTCATGCTGCGTTCGCTGCGGAGCTGCCGAAGCCGCACGCCGACGAAGGTTTTGGACATATCGCCAGGCTACGCCTGCGAAGAATTGCCTTAACAGCATTGGCAATCGGCTGCTGAGTCACAATTCGGCGTTCATCGGGAACATTAGCCGAAGTAAAGGCGTATACCGGTATACGAGCTATTCACCACGCACCACGAGGAGCGGTCATGTCCAACCGTCAACGCACATCCGAAGTTTTCAGGGACGTCGTCGTATTCGTCACCGGAGCCGTACTCGTCGCATCCACCGTCTGGCTTCCCGTCCAGGGCGACCAGGAAGTCACCGGTGCCATTCTGGTGCTCGGCATTCTCGCTGCATCGACCGCGCTGTGGGCCATCGGATCGTCGTCGAGGCAAAGCCACTGGACCCATGTCGGCCTCGGCCTGCTGCTCGCGGTCTCGCCCGCACTGATGGTGTTCCCGTCCGGATTGCTGGCTGCGGACCTGTTCGCCATCATCGGCGGACTCGTGATCGCCGCGATGGGTGCGCTCGGGGTGCTCTCCTCGCGTCGGACACCGACCACGTCGCGAGTGGTTGCGACCAGTGACGAGCGCAGCGGCGTCCGTATCTGAGCTTTCTCTGCAACTGGTGCTCCACTCCCGGGGGTATGTGCGATGAATGTCGTGCACAGCTTCGGGAGTGGAGCATTCTGTGCTTTCATGGCCTGGTGCAACCGGTGCTCCACTCGACGCGACAGATTCGCTAGACCCCGCATACGAGCACGGGAGTGGAGCACCGTGTGCAGTCATCGCCTCGATTCCCGACGTCGTCGGATCACCGACGCAATCTCGCCTGCGATGACGTCCGGTGCGGCCAGTACGTCGAATGCCGAGTAGCGCAGAACCAGCCAGCGATCGAGCACCAGCGCGTTCTGCCTGCGCCGATCCTTGCTGAATACCCCAGCTGCACTGTGGAATTCGCGTCCGTCCACTTCGACGATCGTTCGGCTGCGACGGTCGACGAGGTCGCAGATGTACGGACCGACTGCCGCATTCATCTCCAGGTACAGCCCGATCCGGTGCAGCGCGTCCCAATGCCCGCTCCGGTTCCGAGGCGAATCTGGTCACAGCCAGCCGAACTTGGCGAGCCAACTCGGCGTTGCCGCGTCGACCCGGGAATCGTTCGAGCAGGCGGAGCAGCGACGCGGGGTCGAGTCCGAACTTCAGGCGTTCGTCGATCAGCAACTCGGCCTCGGCGCGGGGGAGTACCGCCAGGCAATCGAGAATCGCCTGTGCGGGAGTGGTGCACGGCAGGGTTTCGACCTCGTCGACGAGCCTGGAATCGAGTGTCCGACGGTGCAGCCGAAGCCATGGCGGTGGCCGCAATCTCACCGAGAGAGGGACCGTGGCGTCGAGGGTGGTCGGTTCGGTCGTCCAGCCCCGTAGGTATGCGGCCGACCGGTGACTGAGCACGGCGTCCGGTCGCCACAGCGAAACTGCCCGACACCGATCCATCGTCGACGGTTCCCCGCGCATGTGGACCGTCGGCAGAACACGGGTGAAGCGTCGCGAGACGGTGCTGGGGTGGAGTCCGGAGGCCAGGAGCTGCTGAAAAGTGGCGGGGCCGGGAGTGGAGCCTGCGTCGGGTGTCATGTTTGCAGCGTCGGGGATGGTGCAGATGTCCCTCGAAGCTCGACCTGGGGGAATGGAATGCCCTGTGGATAGGTGCGTGGCTGTGGATGAGTGCACGTTGCGCTCCACTCGGGGGCGTCGGCGGCGTGATTCCCGAGGCACAGGCGTCGAGTGGAGCACCCCATGCATGTCCACATTTTGAGATAAGAGTACTGTGATGTCGGTCACAGAAGTGTCGGTTTCTGACTCGATTCAGACGGCTGCGCCAAACCGTACAAGCGTCCTGTATGAGTTTTTGTTCATTGCGTTCATCAACTGGGGTTTCATCGCTACTGGCGAGTAACCATGCCGTCCGATCCGAGAGGTTTGCATCGACCAAAACTTTGCAACATTAGCAAGGTGCTCGGGAAAGCTAGCCAAGATTGGCACTAACAACTGGTAGACGCATGTTTTCGGTTGTGCCATTGTTTTGGAGTACACCAGAAGGGCCTGGCAACGATGTGAAGATTCGTCTCGAGGCAGGCCGAGAAGCAGAAGAGACTGGAGCTGAAGATGTCGACCACCGGCACCCCGAAGACCATCGCCGAGATCCAGCAGGATTGGGACACCAACCCCCGCTGGAAGGGCGTCACCCGTAACTTCACCGCACAGCAGGTCTCCGACCTCCAGGGCACCGTCGTCGAAGAAGCGACCCTCGCTCGCCGCGGCAGCGAGATCCTGTGGGACCTCGTCAACAACGAGGACTACATCAACTCGCTCGGTGCCCTCACCGGCAACCAGGCCGTGCAGCAGATTCGCGCCGGCCTCCAGGCGATCTACCTCTCCGGCTGGCAGGTCGCAGGCGACGCCAACCTCTCGGGCCACACCTACCCGGACCAGAGCCTCTACCCTGCCAACTCGGTCCCCTCGGTCGTCCGTCGCATCAACAACGCGCTCCTGCGTGCCGACGAGATCGCCAAGATCGAAGGCGACACCTCCGTCAAGAACTGGGTCGCCCCGATCGTCGCCGACGCCGAAGCCGGCTTCGGTGGCGCACTGAACGCCTACGAGCTGCAGAAGGCCATGATCGTGGCCGGCGCCGCAGGCGTGCACTGGGAGGACCAGCTCGCATCGGAGAAGAAGTGCGGCCACCTCGGCGGCAAGGTTCTGATCCCCACCCAGCAGCACATCCGTACCCTGACCTCGGCACGCCTCGCGTCCGACGTCGCCGACGTCCCGTCGGTCATCATCGCCCGCACCGACGCCGAGGCAGCCACGCTGATCACCTCCGACGTCGACGAGCGTGACCGTGAGTTCCTCGACGGAACCCGCACCGCAGAAGGCTTCTTCGGCGTCAAGAACGGCATCGAGCCCTGCATCGCCCGTGCGAAGGCCTACGCCCCGTACGCAGACCTCATCTGGATGGAGACCGGCGTGCCGGATCTCGAGGTCGCCAAGAAGTTCTCCGAGTCGGTTCGCAGCGAATTCCCGGACCAGCTGCTCGCCTACAACTGCTCGCCTTCGTTCAACTGGAAGGCGCACCTGGACGACGCGACCATCGCCAAGTTCCAGAAGGAACTCGGAGCCATGGGCTTCAAGTTCCAGTTCATCACCCTCGCAGGCTTCCACTCGCTCAACTACGGCATGTTCGACCTGGCACACGGCTACGCCCGCGAAGGCATGACCGCGTTCGTCGACCTGCAGGAGCGCGAGTTCAAGGCTGCCGAAGAGCGCGGCTTCACCGCCATCAAGCACCAGCGTGAGGTCGGTGCCGGCTACTTCGACCGCATCGCCACCACCGTCGACCCCAACACCTCGACGGCTGCACTGAAGGGCTCCACCGAAGAAGGCCAGTTTCATTAACCGCCTCTCCTGACCTTCAGCGCACTAGTCGGGCGGTCCGCAACTTTCGTTGCGGGCCGCCTGTTCTGTACAACGAAGGTTTTGGACGTACCCGGCAAGAGTTACCCTCATCTCACTAAAAGCTGTTGTGCTGCAACATTATTGGCTAGGAGTTTGCTGTATGACGGTCGAGAGGGTGGGGATCGTCGGAGCGGGGCAGATGGGGGCAGGAATAGCCGAGGTGTGTGCCCGCGCCCATGTCGATGTGTTGGTCCACGAACAGACCCGCGAACTGACCAGCGCCGGGCGCACCCGCATCCTGAGGTCCCTCGACCGCGGAGTGAGCAGCGGCAAGATCACCGAACGCGAGCGAGAGCACGCCGCGGCCAGGCTGCGATTCACCTCCGACCTCGCAGACTTCGGCGATCGCCAACTCGTCGTCGAAGCAGTGCTCGAAGACGAGAAGATCAAAGCCGACATCTTCGCCGAGCTCGACTCGGTGGTGACCGACCCCGACGCCGTCATCGCCTCGAACACCTCCTCCATTCCCATCGTCAGCCTGGGAGCCGCGACGACGGCACCCGGCCGCGTCGTCGGTCTGCACTTCTTCAACCCGGTCCCGGTACTGCCACTCGTCGAACTCGTCACCACCGACCTGACCGCACCGGCAGTGGCCGACCGCGCCGAGCGATTCGCAGGCGACGTTCTCGGCAAACAGGTCGTGCGCTCGGCCGATCGCTCGGGCTTCGTCGTCAACGCGTTGCTCGTGCCGTATCTGCTCTCTGCGATTCGCATGGTCGAATCCGGATTCGCCACCAAGGAAGACGTGGACAAGGCGACGGTGCTCGGTCTGGCGCACCCGATGGGGCCGCTCGCGCTCGCCGATCTCGTGGGGCTCGACACGGTCAAAGCCATTGCCGACGCCATGTATTCGGAGTTCGGAGAACCTCTCTTCCTGGCGCCCCCGCTGCTGCTGCACATGGTCGAATCGGGGCACGTGGGCAAGAAGGCCGGAGCCGGGTTCTACCGCTACGAGAACGGCCGGATCGCAAAGTAGACGCCGCGGCGGGCGGGTTGCCCCGCGACGGTCGTCGGAGCGCTATTGTCGGTCTGCGAACGCAGTCACTTCGATCACAGGAGCGTGTCAGTGAGCAAGTCCACGAAGTCGAACGGTGTGGTTCCCAAGGCATTCGGGATCGGGTTGGCCGCGACCGGTGCCGCCCACTTCGTGGTGCCGGAGGCGTTCGAGGGAATCACCAAGCTCCCGTTCCCCAAGGACACTCGAACCTGGATCAGTCGCAACGGAGCCACCGAATTGGCCGTCGGCGCGGCGATCGCATACCCCGGGACGCGTAAGATCGGACTGGTCGGTCTGGTGGCGTACGTTGGGTGGCTCGGCATCAATATCGCCAAGAACAGCTGACGTTACTGTTGCGAACGACTCGTTTAGAGCAGGAATAGCCTGGTCGAGGCGGTAGCTGCCTTGCGCTCGCACTGATGCGTAGGTAGCAATATAGATATGACTTCAGCTACCGCTTACCAGGCCACCGCTCCGGACGCCCCGCTCGAGAAGGCGACGATCGAGCGGCGCGCCGTCGGACCGAACGACATCCTCATCGACGTCAAGTTCGCCGGCATCTGCCACTCCGACATCCACACCGCCCGTAACGAGTGGGGCGGCACCACGTACCCCGTCGTTCCCGGGCACGAGATCGCAGGCATCGTGGCCGAGGTCGGCTCCGAGGTGACCACCCGCAAGGTGGGCGACCGCGTCGGCGTCGGCTGCTTCGTCGACTCCTGTGGCGAGTGCGAGGCGTGCAAGGACGGCGACGAGCAGTACTGCACCAAGGGCGTCGTACAGACCTACAACTCGGAGACCTACGAGGGCGAGTTCACCCACGGCGGCTACTCCACCCAGATCGTCGTGACGGAGAAGTTCGTCCTCGGCATCCCGGAAGGCGTCGAGCTCGACGTCGCCGCACCCCTGCTGTGTGCAGGCATCACGCTGTACTCACCGCTCAAGCACTGGGGAGCCGGCCCCGACAAGAAGGTCGCCATCATCGGTATGGGCGGCCTCGGACACATCGGCGTCAAGATCGCCCACGCCATGGGTGCGCACGTCACCGTCCTGAGCCAGACCGACGCCAAAGAGGCCGACGGCAAGGCCTACGGTGCCGACGAGTACTACGCAACCAAGGACACCACGGCGCTGAAGGATCTGCAGGGCAAGTTCGACCTGATCCTCAACACCGTCTCGGCGAACCTGCCGATGGGCAAGTACCTCGGACTGCTCGCCCGCAACGGCACCCTCGTCGAGCTCGGCGTTCCCGAGAAGCCGCTCGAGGTGCCCGCCTTCAACCTGCTGGCCAACCGTCGTTCGTTCGCCGGTTCCATGGTCGGCGGCATCGCCGAGACCCAGGAAATGCTGGACTTCTGCGCCGAGCACCACATCGGTGCCGAGATCGAGGTCATCCCGGCCGAGAAGATCAACGAGGCCTACGACCGCGTCATCAAGTCCGACGTGCGCTACCGCTTCGTGATCGACGCAGCCACGCTGTAACTGTCACCTTGGACGAGTGAATGGTCCGTTGACCTGCCCAGACGGGGGTCGATGGACCATTCACGCTTTCGAAGTGGGTTCAGCTCTCGGCCAGTCGCTTCTTCTCGTGCTCGACGTCGAAATCCGCAGGCGGCCAATCGAGATCGAGCTTCTCCAACGTGTCGATCAGGATCTCCGTGACGGCCAAGCGGCTGTACCACTTGCGGTCGGCGGGGACGACGTACCAGGGCGCATGGTCGAAATCCGTGCGATCGAGAACCCGCTGATACGCCGCCCGGTACTGCGCCAGGAATCCACGCTCGGTGACGTCGCCCGGGTTGTACTTCCAGTGCTTCTCGGGTCGGTCGAGTCGCTCCTGCAGTCGCTTCTTCTGCTCGTCCGCCGAGACGAACAAGGCCACCTTGACCACGACGGTGTCCTCGTCGACCAATTCCTTCTCGAAGGCGTTGATCTCGTCGAATCGCTTCTCCCACACCTGCCGCGGCACCAGATCGTGAACCGCGACGACGAGAACGTCCTCGTAGTGGGACCGATCGAACACCCCGATCCGGCCGGCCCGCGGAAGTGCCTTGCGGATGCGCCACAGGTAGTGGTGTTGCTTCTCTTCCTGAGTCGGCACCCCGAACGAGGCGAGGTCGACGCCCTGCGGATCGACCATCCCGATGACGTGTTTGACCATGCCGCCCTTGCCTGCGGTGTCCATGCCCTGCAGCACCAGCAGAACCGACTTGGTTCCGCCTGCGCGCCCGTGGGCATAGAGCTTTTCCTGCAGCGCTGCCAGCACTGCACCGCGCTGCTCGAGCACGTCGTTGCCGTGCGCTTTCGCGCCGTCGAAACCCGGAGTTGCCGTGAAGTCGATGTCCTCCACACGGGGAGAGGAACTGGCCCGCAGCACATCGACGGGAGAAAGAGTCCACAGTTTCGACTTGTCGGCCATAGGCGAGAAGACTACTTCTCTACCATGGGATTCATGGCCCCTACCATTGCAAAAGCAGAGACCGTGTCGCGTGAGCAACTGCTCGAATTCGTATCTCCGCGGCACCACCACACCCTGATCACCCGCAAGCGCGACGACGGTCTGCAGGTCTCCCCGGTCTCGGCCGGAGTGGACTCGGAAGGCCGCATCGTCATCGCCACCTATCCCGAGCGCGCGAAGGTGCACAACATCCGCCGTAATTCCGCCGTCACGGTGCTGGTGCACAGTGACGACTGGAACGGCGACTACGTCCAGGTCGACGGTACGGCCGAGATCATCGATCTTCCCGACGCCGTCGAGCCGCTGGTTGAGTACTTCCGCAGCATCGCCGGCGAGCACTCGGACTGGGACGAGTACCGCGCGGCGATGGTGAAGCAGGGAAAGTCGTTGATACGCATCGTGATCGACACCTGGGGACCGATCGCCGCGGGTGGATTCCCACCAGGGAGAGTGTGAAAAGCCCCCGGGCAGGGTGTAACAAGCCCGCCAGGGAGGGTGTGACGATCCCCGGCGGGCTTGTGATCTAGCCCTTCAACGGTGCCGCGAACAGTGGCACCGCGTTTTCCAGTGCGTATCGGGTGCCTGCGACCGAGGCGGCCGAGAAGGCGTTGGACAGGTTCGTGTCACCGAGGACCACGAGGCGTCCGTCCCGTGCCGACGGCAGGCCCTGGATCGACGGGTTGTCGGTGATCACCTCGGGTCCGGTGCCGATGGGAAACATGACGGTGAGGTCGGCGTCGAGAGCGGAGATGTTCTCCTCGGACAGTTCGATGCTGAACGCTCCGGGCTCGGCGCGGTCCTGGACGGCCGGTGTGTTGGTCAGGCCGAGCGATTCGAGGAAGTCGACGCGGGTGTCGCCGCGGACGTAGGCACCGACCTGTCCGCTGTAGAGCGTGCCGACGGCGACGGTCTTGTCGGCGAATTCGGGGTTGGCCGCGATGGTGTTTTCGAACAGTGCCTCGGTCTCGTCGACGAGCTGCTTGCCCTCGTCGACCTTGCCCAGTGCCTGCGCGACGATCTCGGTCTGTCCGTCCCAGGTGGTGCCGTAGGCGACGTCGGTTCCCGGAGGTGCCGCGACGGTCGGTGCGATGTCGGACAGGTCGTCGTAGACAGCCTTGTCGTTGGTGCTGCGCGTCCACAGAATCAGGTCCGGTTCCAGAGCCGCCACCGATTCCATGTTCACGTCGAAGGTGCCGACGATCGTGGGGTCGGTGTCGTAGGACTCGTCGACCCATGGACCGAGGCCGTTGCCGCCGACGCCGAGCCAGTCACTGGCTCCGACGGGTTGTACACCGAGGGCGAGCGCAGTTTCGGCATCGGACCAACCGAGTGCGACCACTCGCTGCGGGTTCGCAGGGACTTCGACGTCGCCGAACATGTCGGTCACGACGACACCGCCGGCCTCGGAGGAATCGGCGCTGTCGCCGTCGCCGGCGTCGGAGCTGCATGCGGAAAGGGTGAGAGCGAGGGCGAGGACTGCCGCAGGCAGAGCCAAGGAACGAGAAATGCGCATAGGGCACGCTAACCTATCAAGCGCTGAAATGCTCCACGATCTTCGCGCAGAAGGCGGGCAGGTCGTCCGGGTTCCGGCTCGAGATCAGATTGCCGTCGACGACCACTTCCTCGTCGACGACCGTGCCACCGGCGTTGCGAATGTCGGTTCGGATGCTCGGGTAGGACGTCAATGTCCGGCCCTTCAAAACGTCGGCTTCGACGAGTGTCCAGGCCCCGTGGCAAATGACGCCGACGGGCTTGCGGGCTTGTACGAACGAGCGGACGAACTCCACGGCGTCCGCATCGACGCGGAGTTGATCGGGATTGGTGGTTCCGCCGGGCAGGATCAATGCGTCGAAGTCGTCGGCCGAGACGTCGGCGACCACGCTGTCGACGGTGAAAGTGTCTGCGGCATTGACGTCACCCTCCATGGCTTGGATGTCGCCGTGGTCGAGCGAGACCAATGTGACTGAGGCCCCGGCCTTTTCGACTGCTTCGCGGGGCTGCACCAGCTCGACCTGCTCGACGCCGTCGGTGGCGAGAATCGCGATGCGGCGTCCGGTCAATGTTTCGGTAGTCATACCTTCTCGGATGTCCGACCGGGCCTGATCTCAAACTGACGAGCGATGGTACGAATGGAGACATGAGCGACTCACCCATCGAAACCCCGACCGAGGATCGCGTCGAACAGAATCTCCCGGTCGCAGACGAGCCGGACGAGCCGAACGTCGACGATCTGCCCATCGAGGCCGACGCCCGTGACGTGCTGGATCAACGAGCAGAAGTGCCCGTGGACGACGACGGGTACGACGAGCGCTAAGGCGTGTTCGGCTCCTCGTCGACCAACGGATGTGGCTGTGACTTGAATTTTGCGGGGGAGCCGTCGGCCATCGCGACCCCGTGGATTCCGCCCCACATCATCATGCAGAGGTAATCGATCAGATCGTCCGCGGACATCGACTTGTTGGAGATCCACCAGTGCGTGGCCAACTGGACCGCGCCGACGATGGCGAAGGCCCACGGCACCGAACCACCGGAATCCATTTCGCGTTGCCGTAGGCGTTCGCCCAGCACCGTGGACAGCAACTCGGCGATCATCCGCTCGGACTCGGCGACGACATCGCGGTTGTTGCCGGCGTTGTTCGCCATGACGTAGAGGTAGACCTCGGGATCGGTGGCCACTGTCTCGACGTAGGCGGTCACGACGATGCGGGTGAGCTCGTACTCGTCGAGTTCGTGTGCGATCGCCGAGTAGATGCGCGGGGCAAGCGTGGTCTCGACGTACCGAGACATGGTGGCGCTCGTCAGATCGTTCTTGTCGGTGAAGTAGCGGTAGAGCACCGTCTTGGAGATACCGATCTCCGACGCGATCTCGTCCATCCCGATCTCGCGGCCGCGCAACCGGATCGCGGCCAACGTGCCGTCGACGAGCTCTTCGCGGCGGGCGATCTTGTGCTCACGCCAACGACGTTTTCGGCCGTCCGGCTTCTCGACCTTCGGCTTGTCCTCGCTCGGCTCGGACTCGTCCAGCTTTGCCTCCGTCGTATTTCTCGCCACAACCCCACCCTATGCGCCTTGTCCGACACCATTGCAGGCTGCGTCCGGTTGGTCTGCCGAGATTCTGGGCACAATGTCGGTTGTGCAGCTCATGAACTTCGACGACGAGACCAAACGTCGCGACCTCCGCAAGATGAAAACAGTGGCGACGGGCTTTCTCGTCTTCGCATCGATCGTCTACCTCTTCTGCCGGTGGCAGGAGTCGACGGGTGCCGGTGCATGGGTCGGATACGTGCGCGCGGCGTCGGAGGCCGGAATGGTCGGCGCGCTCGCGGACTGGTTCGCGGTGACTGCGTTGTTCAAACACCCGCTGGGGATCCCGATTCCGCACACGGCTCTGATCAAGAAGAAGAAGGACCAGCTGGGCGCGAGCTTGAGCTCGTTCGTGGGCAGCAACTTCCTCGCCCCCGAGGTGGTGTCCGAGAAGGTCGCGTCGGCGCAGGTTCCGTTGCGGTTGGGTACCTGGCTCGCTCAGCCCGACAACGCCGAACGCGTCGCGGCCGAGGCGGCGACCGTGTTGCACGGCGTCGTCGACGTGCTCAACGACGAGGACATCACCGCGGTCATCGACAGCACCATCGTGCGGCGTCTCGCCGATCCTCAGTGGGGCCCGCCCATCGGCCGGATCCTCGACGAGTTGCTCCGCGAGAACCGTCAGCTGCCGTTGATCGACATGCTCGCCGAGCGCGCCCACCAATGGGCTCTCGGCAGCCAGGAGATGATCGATCGCGTCGTGGCGCGAGATTCCCCGAACTGGTCGCCGAAGTTCGTCGACACGCTGCTGGGGGAGAAGGTCTACAAGGAACTCGTCGAGTTCACCTGGAAGATCAGGTCCAACCCCGAGCACGACGTGCGTCTGGCCGCCAACAAATTCTTGGTCGACTACGCCAACGATCTGCAGCACGACCCGACGACCATCGAGAAGGCGGAGAAGCTCAAGGCGCAGATCATGGGCCGCGAGGAGATCACCGGGCTCGCGGCGGCGACCTGGAAGGTGGCCAAGCGGCTGATCACCGAGTCGGTCGACGATCCGACGAGCACGCTGCGCACCAAGATCAAGGAGAACACCGTCAACCTCGGCGTGCGGCTCCGCGACGACGAGGAACTGCGCGGAAAAGTGGACGGTTGGCTGCTCGGTGGGGCGAGCTACATCGCCGCGAACTACGCCGACGAGATCACCACGATCATCGGTGACACCGTCGCTCGGTGGGACGCTGAGGAAGCGAGCAAGAAGATCGAACTGCAGGTCGGACGCGATCTGCAGTTCATCCGGATAAACGGAACCGTCGTCGGATCCATCGCCGGACTGGCCATCTACACGATCTCGGATCTGATCTTCGGGCACTAGTGCTAGCAGAGTGCTTGCAATAGTTAGCACCCTTCGGTACCGTCCAGTAGGACACCGAAAACAGGAGGCCGAGATGGCCGATGACGAGGGGGATCTGGTCGCCAAGGCGACCGAGGCGACGCAGGTCGTCGCCGAGGCGGGGGATCTTGTCGCCGCAGTCGTGACGACTGCAGCTCAGGACATCGGAAGCTACATCCGGTCGCAACGGGAAGCCGCGCAGGTATCGATGCGGCAACTCGCCAGCCGAGCCGGAGTGAGCAACCCCTACCTGAGCCAGATCGAACGCGGACTGCGCAACCCGTCCGCAGAAGTGCTAGCGCAGATAGCCAAGGGTCTGCGCGTCTCCTCGGAGGTGCTGTACGTCCGGGCCGGGATCTTGGAAGCGCGTCCCCACGGTCCGGTGCGCGAAGCTCTGCTCGGCGATGAGCACATCACCGAACGGCAGAAGCAAGTGCTGATCGAGATCTACGACTCGTTCTGTCGTGAGAACGAGTCGACGCAGGAGCCCGAACCCGACGAACAGGAGACACCCGATGTCTGATTCCAAGAACTTCGAGAACGTCAAGACCCCCATCTTCGCCGCCGTCGGCGCGGGCGACGCAGTCGTCCAGGCAGTAGCGGACGTCGTCGCTCAGGTGCGTTCGCGCGCCGAGAGCCGCACCAGCGAGGTCAACGCCCGCATCGCCGACCTCTCCGAGGACGTCACCGAAGGCGTCGAGAGCCTGCGCGAGCGGCTCGCGAACCTGCCCGCAGAGCTTCCCGACGAGATCGCCGAACTGCGCGAGCGCTTCACCCCCGAAGAGCTCCGCAAGGTTGCCGAGGCGTACCTCAAGGTCGCCTCCGACCTCTACACCTCGCTCGCCGAGCGCGGCGAAGAGACCGTCGAGCGCATCCGCCGCACCCCGGCCGTCGAAGAGGGCCTCGAGCGCGCCAACACCGCAGCCAACGACGTCGTCGATCTCACCGAGCAGGCCCTCGGAACCGTCGCCTCGCAGACCCGCGCAGTCGGCGAGCGCGCCGCTGCTCTGGCCGGCATTGCGTCGGACAAGGTTCGTGAAGGCGCCGACGAGATCTCCGAGGCCGCCGACGAGCTCGCCGAGAACATCGACGAAGCAGGCGACGAGGCCAAGGACAAGGCCGTCGAAGCTTCCGACAAGGTGAGCGGCGTGGCAGGCAAGGTCGAGGCCAAGACCCGCAGCAGCGCGAACTCGCCGATCAAGAAGGCCCCGGCTCCGGCCAAGAAGACGGCTCCGGCACCGGCGGCCAAGAAGACCGCCCCGGCTCCGGCCAAGAAGGCTCCGGCGAAGAAGACCACTCGCTAAAGCATTCGTAAAGAAAACGACCCCTGCGCCGCGCGGCGCAGGGGTCGTTTCTCGTACACTGGCGCACGTGAGCATCGCCGGCAGCTTCAGCTACTACATCCTGACCTTTCTCCAGATCCTCGGAGTGGTGGGCGCAGGATTCGCGATCTTCCACGCACTGCGCCAGCGCCCCGACGCGTTTCCAGCAGTGGACAAGCTGACGAAGACCAAATGGCTGGCCATTCTGTTCATCGGTCTACTGCTCATTCTCGTCTCGGGTGTGATCGGCTTCCTGGGCATCATCGGCGTCGTCGCCGTGTGCGTGTACCTCGTCGACGTCCGTCCCAAGGTCGACAGCATCCAGCGCGGACCCCGCTGGTAGGTAAGTCGCATCGACGCCCACTTCGGTGTGGGCGTACCCTCTACCGCACCCGCTCGGGGGGACACAGGTAGAGGGGAATGTCAGTGGTTTCACGCAAGGTAATCGAACGCGCGCTGCTCGGAGTGGGCAGCGCGGCCGCGGCGGCCTCTGTCGGTGCATTCGTCGTCCGGCGGCGTCGCCTGCACTCGTTCACCAAGACGACCGACGTGCAGCCCGACGAGTTGCTCGCGCGCCCCACGTTCGAACCACACATCACCGAGGTGGTCACCGACGACGGTGCGCACCTGCACGTCCGTAGCTACGGGGACGCCGATGCCGAACCGATCGTCTTCAGCCACGGGTGGACCTGCTCGGCCGATTACTGGTACCCGCAGATCAATGCCCTTGCCGGCCGCTACCGCGTCGTCACCTACGACCAGCGCGGTCACGGTCGAAGCGACGTCGGGACGCGACCGCTGAGCCCCGACGTGCTGGCCGACGACCTCTCCGCGATCCTTTCCGCCACGGTGGCCGAGGACAACAAGGCCGTCATGGTGGGACACAGCATGGGCGGCATGTCCATCATGGCCTGGGCCGGCAACTATCCCGAACAGGTCGACCGACTCGTCAGCGCTGTGCTCCTCGCCAGCACCGCGACCGACTCCCTGATTCGCGAAACCACCGTCATCCCGCTGCCGCAACGCTTTCCACGGGTCCCTACCCCGGTAGGGCGCGCAGTACTCGGCTCGGCACTTCCGTTGCGGCCGTCACCGGTGGTGCGCCAAGCCATCAAGTACATCTCGATGGCACCCGGAGCGACACCCGCCGAGGTGGCGTTCTGCGAGAAGATCGTCCTCGAATGCGCCCCGCGCACCCGCGGTATCTGGGGTGCAGCGCTCACCGACCTCGACATCCGCGAGGCCCTGGCGAACATGTCCGTCCCCACCAGCGTGCTCGTCGGATCTGCCGACCGCTTGACCCCACCGGTGCACGCCCGCAAACTCGCCCGCGCCCTGGACGACCACGATCACCTGAGCAGACTGATCGTCATCCCCGGCATCGGACACATGAGCTCCGTCGAGGCAATCGACGAATTCAACACCGAAGTGGTTCGGCTCCGGAATCTCTAGCTTTCAGCTGAACACCACGGTCTTGCGGCCGTGCACCAGGACACGATCCTCCAGGTGCCACCGCAGACCGCGGGAAAGCACCAGCTTCTCGATGTCGCGACCCTGACGCACCATGTCGACCACCTCGTCGGAATGATCGACGCGGATGACGTCCTGCTCGATGATCGGACCCGCGTCGAGCTCGGCCGTCACGTAGTGGCACGTCGCACCGATCAGTTTCACGCCCCGCGCGAATGCCTGGTGGTACGGACGAGCGCCGACGAACGACGGCAGGAAGCTGTGATGGATGTTGATGGCCCGGCCAGCCCAGTGCGCGCACAGCGACTCGGGGAGAACCTGCATGAACCGTGCCAGCACCACCGCGTGCGGGTCGTAGGAATCGACCAGCGACCGCACCTCCTCGAAGGCAGGACCGCGCTCGGCCGGATCCTTCGCGAACTCGACGTGATGAAACGGTGTGCCGTGTGCGGCGGCGATCGGCTCGAGTGACTTGTGGTTGCCGATCACCGCGGAGATCTGAGCGGGCAGCTCGCCGCCCGCGGCGCGGCCGAGGAGGTCGTGCAAGCAGTGTGCTTCCTTGCTGACGAGCAGGACCACGCGCTTGGGCTCGCCCGAATCATGAAGTGTCCATTCGGTTTCCGGGCCGAGTTCGGCGGCCACCGCGGCGAAACGTGTGCGCAGCTCCTCGATGCTCATGTCCACTGAGGACGCGCGTACGGCCTGCCGGGTGAAGAACCACCCGGTGTCGGGATCGGCGTGATAGGCGGCCTCGACGATCCATCCACCGACCTCGGCGAGGAAGGTCGAGATGCGGGCGACGATGCCCGTCTTGTCGGGGCAACCGAGCGACAGAACGTAACGGCGATCCTCGGATACGGAAGAACTCATAGCGCCGATTGTCTCAGGGCGTCCGCACCCCGGTTGCCACCAGTGTCCCGAGATCGATCGAGTCGATTCCACGCTCGGTCAGCAGCGCGGAGAAGTCGGCACGGATCTGCGTCCGGGTCGCCTCGTCGAACGGTGTCAGCGCGCCCCGCATCGCGCTGCCCAGCACGAGATCCCACACGAACGACTCCGTCGCGGGAACGTGGTTGGACAGCTCCACGACCTCGACATCGGTGGTGCCTGCCGCGGTGAGCCATGCGGAGAGAAGCTCTGCCGTCTCCATCCGCCGGATCGGGTGCTTGTCGTAACCGTCCTGCGCGAGTGGCCCGTCGTGCTCGCTCGGCTGCGAATGCGCGCCGATCACCTCGAAGTACGTGCCCGCGAACGCCTCGATCGCACCCTTGCGCCACACCGTCACCCCGACGCGACCGCCCGGACGAACCAGAGACACCAGACGAGCGAAATCCCCCTCGGGATCGGGCAGAAAGAAGATGCCGTACGAACAGGCCAACGCGTCGTAGCCGGCGTCGGGAACCGTCGACGGCGGCTCCCACTCGGTGGCGTCGGCGAGGACGAAGTCGATGTTGCGCAGTGCACGGTCGGTGGCTTTCACCCGGCCCACCTCCAACAGGTCGTC
This sequence comes from Rhodococcus sp. IEGM 1341, assembly GCF_030056895.1. Lineage (NCBI taxonomy): Bacteria > Bacillati > Actinomycetota > Actinomycetes > Mycobacteriales > Nocardiaceae > Rhodococcus > Rhodococcus sp. IEGM 1341. Next base: position 139,754 of record NZ_JASHKV010000010.1, read on the forward strand.
GGCGAGATCGATGGCATGCACGAGACCGTCGGGGCCCACGGCCGCCGCCGCGGGAATCGCCGACGCCCCGGTGCCGGAACAGACGTCGAGAACCGCGTCCCCGGTGGCCAATTCGAGCGCGAAGGCGAGCGACTGCCCGGCCGGGCCCCACACCTGCGGCGTCAGGCCGTCGAACTCCCTGCTGGTGGCGTTGAAGGTGGCGGCGAGCGAGGCTGCGGTCATGACCGAAAATCGTAGACCGACAGGGTTACGAATGGCAGAGCTGTGAAAAGCTGGACCGCATGACACTCACCCGCGCCGCCCTCGCCGGAATGGTCGACCACACGCTGCTCAAGCCCGAAGCCACGCAGGCCGACGTGGCCGCCCTCATCGAGGAAGGCCGCGAACTCGGAGTGCTCGCGGTGTGCGTATCGCCCTCGATGCTGCCGATTCGCGCCGAAGGAATGCTCACCGCCGTCGTCGCGGGATTCCCGTCGGGCAAGCATCACTCGTTGATCAAGGGATCCGAGGCCAGGCTCGCGGTGCAGCAAGGTGCCGACGAGGTCGACATGGTGATCGACGTCGGTGCGGCCATCGCGGGGGACTACAACGCGGTGCTGGCCGACATCGTCACCGTCCGTGAAGGGATCGCCGGAAGCGCTGTCCTGAAGGTGATCATCGAATCGGCAGCACTGTCCGACGAGGCGATCGTCGAGGTGTGCCGCGCCGCCGAGAAAGCCGGTGCCGACTTCGTCAAGACGTCCACCGGATTCCATCCGGCCGGCGGCGCGAGCGTCGAGGCCGTGCGATTGATGGCAGAGACCGTCGGCGGACGACTGGGCGTCAAGGCCAGCGGCGGCATCCGCACCACGGACGCCGCCCTGGCCATGATCGACGCGGGCGCAACACGATTGGGACTGTCGGGAACACGCGCGGTACTGGACGGATTGGGCTGGAGCGACTGCGTCGCACGTGAGTGGTAACTCGTGACGGGTTCACGTGGTCGTCGCAACGAGCAGTCGTTTGTTGTACTCCT
>NZ_JASHKV010000024.1:0-439 GCF_030056895.1 Rhodococcus sp. IEGM 1341
CGCGCGTTCGTCGGGTGCGCGGGGAATGGTGACTGGTCGGGGTGCGATTGTGCGCGCGGATGGCGAACGCGCTCGCGTCTGCGCCGGATTACACAGTCCGCGGTCGCGTCGTCTGCCGGAACGGCAGTTCAGACACAGACGGGACTGCCCCGACCCCGCTCGCCGCGAATGCGCGCGCGTTCGTCGGATGCGCGGGGAATGGTGACTGGTCGGGTGCGATTGTGCGCGCGGATGGCGAATGCGCGCGCCTTTGCCCTCCTATGAGCGTCCGCGGTCGCGTCGTCTGCCGACACGAGTTTTCAACCAGTCCCAGCTCTTCGCAAGTGCGCGCGCGTTCGTCAGATGCGCGGGAAATGGTGTCTGCTTGGGGCGCGATTGTGCGCGCGCTCAATGTCAAGCTGTCTGGAGTCGATTGTTGTTGATTCCGACGGTTGCGGGC
>NZ_JASHKV010000011.1:0-132336 GCF_030056895.1 Rhodococcus sp. IEGM 1341
GGCGGCAGCCCGCGCATGCTCGCGAAGTCGCTGCTCGGCGGCCTCGGCAGCCGCTGCCCGCAGACCTTTCTCGGTGCGGTTGGCGCTCAGTGAGGCGTCGGAGGAGATCTTGACTCCGTCGAGCGCGACGACACCCAACCTGGCCAAACCCAGTTGCCCGCACAACAGTAGAACCTGGGTGAACAAGGCATCCATGTACGGGGCCACGTCAGCGCGAAACCGGGAGATCGTCACGTGATCGGGGGTGTTGCCCGCGCAGATGATCCGAAACGCGGCATCGCGCTGACACAATCGCTCGAGGACCCGCGAGGATCGTTGTCCCTGCGCCCACCCGAAGACCAGCACTGTTAGCAGCATGTCCGGGTCGTATCCCGCGCGCCCGACACCACCGGTGCGGCGCACCGCATGCACCGCCGAGGTATCCAACGCGGTGACCACATCGATCACGGTGAACACCGGATCCGATGCCGGCAACCACTCACGCATGTCCACCGGCAACAAGAACTGCTGATCCCGATCCACCGGGCGATAACCTTTGGCCACCAGCACATTCTCCCAGCCGACCACACCCCACTACAGACCAACACGCAGCAACATCAACCAGGCCCAATTCGCAACAGCCCGGATCCCGCCTGCCGACGTGAATTGTGGACACTCACGTCAGTTGGACCCAGCTCGGACCGGGTGTTCTCATGTACCCATGACCCTCAGCCTGCTGCTCAGCTTCGCCGGTGTGTGCTTTCTGCTGGCGATTCTGCCCGGGCCCGATTCGTTTCTGGTGCTGCGGTACAGCATCGGCGGTCTCAAGCCCGGGATCGCGGCGGCGATGGGCGTCGCGATCGGTGGATTGTTCTGGGCCGTGCTGGTGGCCGTCGGGCTGGCGGCGATCGTCGAGCAATCCGCGACGGCGTATCGCGTCGTCAAGATTCTCGGCGGACTGTATCTGCTGTACCTGGGCGTGAAGGCCTTCCGGGCGCGACGTAAGAACAAGGTGGCCGGTGAGCCGCTGGTGCCTGTCGCTGCATCTGCGTGGTCGGCGTTCGGTGCGGGTGTTCTCTCGTGCGCGCTCAATCCCAAGGTCGGACTGTTCTACCTCGCGGTGGTGCCGCAGTTCCTGACCGTGGTCACTTTCACCGGTGCCATGACGCTCGGCTTGGTCGAGGTGGTTGTCGCCGCGCTGGTGATGGGAGTGTTCTCCGTTCTCGCCTCACGTGCGGTGGCTTTGCTGAGCAGGCCCGCGGTGACCGACTGGCTGGACCGAATCAGCGCTGGATTCCTGGTTGCCCTCGGCGTCGGCACCGTTGCATCCTCGGCCTAGATCTCGCAGACGCGCGCGCACTTGCCATACGCGCGCAAAATCGTGACGCGAAACCGCTCGCGTTCAGCAAACGCTCTCGCGTTTGCGAGGTCTGAGGGGCCGCGCCGATCACGGCTCGAGTACCGGCTCGATCCCATCCCAGCCGCCGCGTCGGATGCGCAGGATGTAGACCAGTTCGTTGCTGCCGAACGCCTCGACGGTGGTGAAGCGTTTGGGTTCGGTGTTGACCTCGGGATTGCGTGCGTGCGCTTCCTCGTAGAGCTGAGTGGCTCGAAGATCGGCCAACTCCACTCTGGTCCAGAAATCGTCCGATTGCACCGAGTAGACCAGCCTGGGCGCGCCGTCGGTGACGTGCGCGATGTCGATGTCGTCATCGTCGGAATCGGAGTCCTCGAGGTCCAGGTCGAGGTCGTCCTCGGAATCGGTGTCCTGCTCGGCGTCGGTTCCGATCAGATAGACACCCGCCTGCAGGTCACCGGCGGCGACCGTCATGTACTCGGCGTAGTCGCCGGTGTCGATTCCGTCCACGTCCATGTATGTACGGTAGCCATGTGCTGCTTCGTTCACTGAACCCACTCGCCGTTGCGCGGGGAGACGATATTCCCGACGCCATCACGATCGACGGAGTCTCGCTCTCCCGTGCCGACATCCTGGGCGCGGCGACGTCCGTGGCCGAACGTATCTCGCGTGCCGACCGACTTGCGGTCTACGCGACGCCGTCGGTGAAGACGGTGCTCGCTGTTGTGGGCGCACTCATCGCCGGTGTCACCGTGGTCCCGGTTCCGCCCGACGCCGGGGTGGCCGAACGTGAGCACATCCTCCGCGACTCGGGCGCGCAGGCGTGGCTCGGTGAAGCGCCGCCGGACACCTCCGGACTCGAGGTCCTGCCGGTGCGTCAGCATGCACGGTCGTGGCACAGCTACCCCGAACCGCAACCGTCCTCGGTCGCGTTCGTGCTCTACACCTCCGGTACCACCGGCCCGCCGAAAGGTGTGTTGATTTCTCGCAGTGCCATCGCGGCCGGGCTCGACGCGTTGGCGCAGGCCTGGGTATGGACGTCGAGAGATACTGTGGTGCAAGGACTTCCGTTGTTCCACGTGCACGGTCTCATCCTCGGCGTCCTCGGCCCCCTGCGAGTGGGCAGCCCGCTGATCCACACCGGGAAGCCGACGCCGGAGCTCTACGCGGCCGCGCGCGGATCCCTGTACTTCGGGGTGCCGACCGTATGGTCGCGTGTCGCCGCGGACGAGGCGTCGGCCCGCGCTCTTGCCGGTGCCCGACTTCTGGTTTCCGGCAGTGCGCCGCTCCCGGTTCCGGTGTTCGAGAAGCTACGTGAACTCACCGGCCAGGCCCCGATCGAGCGATACGGCATGAGTGAAACCCTCATCACCATCAGCACCCGCGCCGACGGGGAGCGTCGAGCAGGCTCGGTGGGACTGCCGGTCGCAGGCGTCGAGACCCGGCTGCGCGGTGAGAAGGGTGAAATCCTGCCGCACGACGGCGAATCCATCGGAGCGTTGCAGATCCGCTGCCCCATGCTGTTCGACGGCTACCTCAACAACCCGGACGCGACGGCGAAGACGTTCACCGAGGACGGGTGGTTCGACACCGGAGACGTCGCTCTCATCGAGCCCGACGGCTTCCACCGAATCGTGGGACGAGCCTCGACCGATCTGATCAAGTCCGGCGGCTATCGCGTCGGCGCAGGGGAGATCGAGACGGTGTTGCTGGGGCATTCGAGCGTAGACGAGGTGGCCGTGGTCGGTGTGCCCGACGACGACCTCGGACAGCGCATCGTGGCGTACGTCGTCGGCACCGATGTGGAGGATCGGGTGCTGATAGATCTGGTGGCCACCGAGCTCTCGATTCACAAGCGGCCCCGCGAGATTCGAGTGGTCGACTCTCTCCCACGCAACGCGATGGGCAAGGTCCAGAAGAAGTTGCTCGGCTGATGACCCCTTGACGGCATAGGTTAGGCATGCCTATTATTTCCGGTCATGACCGCACCTGCGCCCGAATTGGCCGCCGCTTTCGCTATCGGAGCACACCGATCGGAGGCAACCATCATCGAGGCGGCGACGCGTCGTGAGTTCCTCATCGGCAGCGTTGCCCTTGCTGCGTTGATCGCCGGCTGCGGTAGCGGTGAGGAGCAGGCCACGGGCGACGGGACGGCAGGGGACGGCTATCCCCGCACGATCGTCGACGATGCGGGTGAGTCCGTCGTGATCGACCGTCGACCACAGCGGGTTGCCTGTGTGGCCAACCTGTGGGATCTCGATACGGTGCTCGCGCTCGGGGTCGTCCCCGTGCAGTTCGGGGTTCGCGAGGGCTTCGCCGAGATGATCGGCGCACCGAACAGATCATGGGAGTGGCACGAGAACGCCCTCGCCGAACTCGGTGGGACGAGCGAGCGGATCCCCCTCGGTGAATCGATCGATACCGAGCGCATCGCAGCAGCCGAACCCGATCTCATCATCGGCGACGACGGGTTGGCCGATTCTCGTTCTCAGCTCGAATCGCTTGCCCCGGTGGTGCAGATCGCGTCGTTCGATTGGCGAGCCAACCTCGAGATGATCGGCGACGCACTCGACCGGCGAGATCGCGCCGACGAGCTCATCGCGGACACCGACGCGAGGATGTCCGCCGCGCTGGAAGGGCTCGACGTCGGCGGTGCCACGGTCGGCTTGATCGCCGCCTACGACACGTCCATGTTCTACGGGCTCGGTCACGAATCGATCCCCGCCGTCGATCTGTTCCGGCGAGCCGGGTTCACGACGGTCGCCGCACTGTCCGACGGAGCGACCGCCGACGCTCCGCGTCCCGAGTTCTCCGCCGAGAACGCCGACGTCCTCGCCGACGCCGATGTGCTCGTCGTGTTCGACTTCGGCTCGGCCGGGATCGTCGAGACCGGACTGTTCACGTCGTTGCCGAGCGTCGCAGCGGGCCGGGTGGTGGTGCTCGAACAAGGTGAAGTGGCTCAGGGCTTCTCGACGTTGAGCCCGCTCAATCTCGACCTCTGCATCGACGTGGTTCGCCGTGCGGCCGAACTGCTGTGAGTACACGCCCCGGGCAACGTCGTTCGGCCGGTCGTCAGCGAGCGTTCGAGTAGGCGGTTAGCCTCGAAATCATGACCACTCTCGACGGCGCACGCATTCTCGTATTCGGTGCCAGCGGCGGTCTCGGCGGACCGATCGTCGAGCAGCTCGCGAAGGCCGGGGCTCGGTTGACTCTGAGCGGCCGGAGCATCGAGTCGGACCATCACACGGTGAACGCCGATCTGACGCTGCCCGATTCGGCCCGATCGGTGGTCGCGGAGGCCGTCGAACACCACGGCGGATTGGACGGAATCGTCATCGCCGCAGGTGTTGTGGCGTTCGGGCCGGTGACCGAGGTGGACGACGACACCGTCGACGAATTGCTGCTGCTGAACTATCTGGCACCGCTGCGTGTGCTTCGAGAAGCACTGACCACGCTGGATCAGGGCGGGTTCGTGCTCAACATCAGTGCCGTCGTGGCCGACAAGCCGATGCCGAACATGGGTGCCTATTCGGCGAGCAAGGCAGCGGTGAGCGCGCTGCTGAAAAGTGTTCGTACAGAAGCGCGGAAGTCGAAGATCAGGATCGTCGACGTGCGTCCGCCGCACACCGAGACGGGGCTTGCGACGCGGCCGATCGCCGGGCAGGCACCGAAACTACCGCAGGGTCTGACGCCGGATGCGGTGGCAGCACGCATCGTCGCGGCGATCACCGACGACGAGACCGATGTCGGCGCGGATCAGTTCTCGTAAGCTATTGTCGGCATCGTGACCGAGACACACGTGACCGACGCAGCCAGAAGGCTCGTGCGTCGTCGCACCATCGACTTCGGTCTCGTCTGCACTTCTTCCTGTTCGTAGCTGTCGATCGAACCCATCCCCGACGAGCATTTCGCGCTCCTCGGGTAGTTCCGGCAACCCTCGAATCGAACAGGAATCTTCCATGACCACTTCTGTGTCCCACATCGGCGGCGTCATCGCTGCCACCGACGATGCCGTGCAGGCCGACGCCAAGAACGCCCACGCGGTGTTCCGTGCCTCCGCCACCGCGCACGATGCCGTCGCCAGCACCGTCACCCTGGGCAAGTTCAGCGTCGAGGTCGACGAGCCGCCCGCCCTCGGCGGTGAGAACAAGGCCGCCAACCCGGTCGAGTACTACCTGGCTTCGCTGCTGTCCTGCCAGGTGGTCACCTACCGCGTCTGGGCCGAGAAGCTCGGTATCGTCGTCGACGACATCAAGGCCAAGGCCGAGGGTGACCTCGACGTTCGCGGATTCTTCGGTTTCGACGACAACGTTCGTCCCGGATTCGGTGAGGTGCGCGTCGTCGTGACCGTCACCGGTCCGGAGAGCCGGGAGCGGTACGAGGAGCTGCAGAAGGCCGTCGACGATCACTGCCCCGTGCTGGATCTGACGCGCAATCCCACCCCGATTCACACCGTTCTCGAAACGGCCTGATGTCATGAGCGAACGGACATTCGGCCTGCGTACCAGAGCAATTCACGCCGGAGCGAGACCAGATCCTTCCACCGGTTCGCGTGCTGTGCCCATCTATCAGACGGCCAGCTACGTGTTCGAGAATTCCGCGGACGCAGGCGATCTGTTCGCTCTGCAGAAGTACGGCAACGTCTACAGCCGCATCGGCAACCCCACGGTCGCCGCCTTCGAGGAGCGCATCGCGAGCCTCGAAGGCGGCATCGGGGCGGTGGCGTTCGCCAGTGGGTTGGCGGCCGAGTTCGCAGTGTTCGCTGCGCTTGCCGGCACCGGCGACCACATCGTTGCCGCGGCCGGGCTCTACGGCGGCACGGTGACCCAGCTCGACGTCACGCTGCGTCGCTTCGGCGTCGAGACCACATTCGTTCCCGGTACCGATCCTGCGGATTACGCAGCAGCGGTGACGGATTCGACCAAGCTGATCTACGCGGAGATCATCGGCAATCCGTCGGGGGAGATCGCCGACCTCGAGGGTCTCGCCGCCGTAGCGCACGAGCACGGAATTCCGTTGGTGATCGACGCGACGATGGCGACGCCTTGGCTGAGCAGGCCCATCGAATTCGGCGCCGACATCGTGATCCACTCGGCTACCAAGTTCCTCGGCGGTCACGGATCGACGCTCGGGGGAGTGGTGGTCGAATCCGGGCGATTCGATTGGGGCTCGGGCAAATTCCCGCAGATGACGGCCCCGGTGGATTCGTACGGCGGTCTGTCGTGGTGGGGAAATTTCGGCGAGTACGGATTTCTGACCAAGCTGCGCAGCGAGCAGTTGCGCGACATCGGCGGCGCACTGGCACCGCAATCGGCATTCACGTTGATCCAGGGAGTGGAGACGCTGCCGCAACGCATGGACGCGCACGTCGCCAATGCTCGGGTGGTCGCCGAGTGGCTCGAGGGCGATTCCCGCATCGACTATGTGAGATGGGCTGGGCTGCACAGCCACCCGCATCACGAACGTTCCGAGAAATATCTGCCCGCCGGACCTGGAGCGGTGTTCGCCTTCGGAATCGACGGAGGCCGGGCCGCCGGACAGGCGTTCGTCGAGAGCGTTCAGGTCGCCAGCCACGTCGCCAACATCGGTGACGTGCGCACGCTCGTTATCCACCCGGGAAGCACCACGCACCGACAACTGACCGACGAGCAACTCCGCGGAGCAGGTGTCGGTCCCGAGCTGATTCGTATCAGCGTCGGCCTCGAAGACACCGAGGACATTCTGTGGGACCTGGATCAGGCCCTGACACTGGCAACCGGAAAGGAGCGGTCATGAGCGAACGCACCTGGCAGGGCCCGTCCGCCCAGGAACGGCAGCGCATCCTGCGGGAGACCAAGACGGTGGCGATCGTCGGAGCGTCCAAGAATCCCTCGCGGGCAAGCTACTTCGTCAACCGCTACCTCTCGTCGACGAGCAACTACGAGATCTTTCTGGTGAACCCGACGGTCACCGACATCGAAGGAACGACGGTCTACCCCACACTCGCGGACCTACCGAAGCCGCCGGATCTGGTCGACGTGTTCCGCAAGTACGACGACCTTGCTGCAGTGCTTTCGGAAACCATTGCAGCGCATGCGAAGACGATCTGGCTGCAGTTGGGGCTGTGGCACGAGCAGGTGGCCAATGACGGCGAGGCAGCGGGATTGAACGTCGTCATGGATCGGTGCCTGAAGATCGAACACGCCCGATTCCACGGGGGTTTGCACCTGGCCGGATTCGATACGGGAGTGATCGATTCGCGTCGTACCCGCGGTTAGAGGTTCACGCCTTCAGCAGACGGCCGCTGATCACGGTGGCCAGTGCACGTGGAGCCAAACGGACACTGCCGGCGCTGATCTTGTTGGACAGGCCGGACACGATGCTGGCGGGGGTGCGGCGAGAGTCCAACGCGCGCAGAGCCGTCGCGACCACCTGCTCGGAGGTCTGAAAGTTGCCCACCGCGGCGTCCTCGGATCCGACGACGTCGAAGAACTCGGTGCGGGTAGGGCCGGGGGAGAGCGCGAGAATCTTCAGCGGCGAGGCGCGGTGCTCGAAGGCAAGCGCTTCGGTGAAGTTCAGGACGAATGCCTTCGTCGCGCCGTAGACGGCCATATTGGGTGTGGGTTGGTACGCGGCGGTACTCGCCACGTTGATCAGTGCGCCGGTCAGGTTCGGCAGGAATGCGTGAGTGAGGTCCACCAGCGCACTGATGTTGAGGGCGATCTCGGCGGCGACGCGTGTGGGGTCCTCGTCGGCGAACTTCCCGTGCGTGCCGAAACCTGCGTTGTTGATCAGGGTGGTGGGGGTGATTCCCCTGTCCGTCAATGTGGTTCGCAGGGTTTCGCCGATGCCGGGGACGCCCAGATCCATGGCTACGACGGTGGCCGTCACGCCGTGATCGGTTTCGATGCGCCGCGCCAGGGCGTTCAGTCGATCGGCGCGTCGTGCCACGAGGACGACGTTCTCGCCGCGTGCGGCGAAGCGGGTGGCGAATTCCTCGCCGAGGCCCGAACTTGCTCCGGTGATGAGCGCTGTGGAAGTCATGGTTGCCAATGTAGGCAGTGTCAGCATTGTTGTCAACGCCAACATCGCCTAGGGTGAGGTCATGGCAACGCAGCGCTACCACCATGGCGACCTGCGTGCGGTGTTGCTCGACGAGGCCGAACGGAGCATCGCGCACGGCGGGGTCGACGCGTTGTCGCTTCGGCAGCTGGCCAGAGACGTCGGAGTCAGTCACGGTGCCCCGGCGCGCCACTTCCGTGACAAGCAAGCGTTGCTGGATGCATTGGCGCTGCACGGTTTCGAGGAATTGAACCGCCGGATGGTCGCAGCGGCAACGGGACCCGGTGAGCTGATGGCCAGGTTCCGTGGCGTGGCCCGTGCCTACCTCGGATTCGCCGTCGAACACCCGGAGTTGCTGGATGTCATGTACAGCACCAAGCATCACCCCGACGCCAGTGAGAAGCTGAAAAGCGTTGCGCACGAGAGTATGACCGCCACCGAGGCTTTGCTGATGGAAGCGATGGCGGCCGGTGTGATCACCGAGGCTCCACCCGAGATACTCGCGCGCGTCGCTTTCGCGAGCGTGCACGGACTCGCGATGCTGGCCACCGGCGACCTGCTCGACGGCGTCCCGACCGAGGATCTGCTCGACGCCACCGTGGACACTCTGCTGCGCGGGTTCACCTAAGTTGAACGGCATGACCGAATACGACCTGCAACGCTTCGTCGATGCTCAGGACCCCGTCTGGACCGCGGTGACGAAGGAACTGAAAGCAGGGCGAAAGCAGACGCACTGGATGTGGTTCGTGTTCCCGCAGTTGGCGGGGTTGGGGCGCAGTGCGACTGCCCAACACTTCGGCATCGCCGATCTGACCGAGGCGAAGCTGTACCTGTCCCACGAAGTATTGGGGCCTCGCCTGAAGAAGGCGGCCCGGCTTGTGGTGGCTGTCGAGGGGCGGACCGTCGACGAGATCTTCGGTTATCCCGACAACCTGAAGCTGCATTCGTCCATGACGCTTTTCGCCGAAGCTACCAAGGGTCCGTCTGTATTCGGCGAAGTGTTGCAGAAGTATTTCGCCGGTGAATTCGATGGCCCGACACTCGACTTGCTCGACGAGCGATACCGCTAGCATCGCACCCATGACCACTCCACTCGCCGGATCCATTGCTTTCGTCCACGCCAGCTGGCACCTGGACATCGTCGATCGTGCGCGAGTGGGATTCGCCGCCGAACTGGAGAAGCTCGGACAGGCCGAGACGACGCTCGACGTGTTCGAGGTGCCAGGGGCCTTCGAGATCCCACTGCATGCACAGCGGTTGGCCAAGACGGGCAAGTACGCCGCGATCGTCGCCGCTGCGCTGGTGGTCGACGGCGGAATCTACCGACACGATTTCGTCGAAACAGCGGTCATCGACGGCCTGATGCGAGTGCAGCTGGACACCGACGTGCCGGTGTTCTCGGTGGTGCTGACGCCTCACCACTTCCACGAACACGCCGACCACATGGCCTTCTTCACCGCGCACCTGGAGAAGAAGGGTGCCGAGGCTGCACGCGCAGTGGTGAAGACTCTGGCGTCGCTGGGGACCATCGGCTGACGCTGGTCCGAGCCTCCGATATCGATCGCGCCGGAAGACCGGTTCGACGCAGACTGGGAGGCGGGCGGGTTCGAGCTACGGGAAGTTGCACCCGAGACCTTCCTGCTGACGTGCACCCTGCTGCTCGACGACCGGCTCACCCGCAGGGTCACGGTGTGGCAGCGAAGTGACGATGCTTGGAAGATTCTCTACCACCAAGGAACTGTGGTGGTCGACCGCGAATCGTGAAGAATGAGTCGGCTCCTATCACACGCCACCGACAAGTTCCGATTCACGAATAGTTAAGCAGGACAACAGTTTTCGATTCAACTATGGTTGCCAGTCGAACGCGCGTTCGATACACTTGCTCCATGACCACGGAGATCTGGCAACTGAGCGAGAGCGAACTGCTCGCCGACGCCGCCGCGGTCTCCCACCAAATCCAGTTGTTGGAGGCCCGCCGGATCGCTCTCGTCGCCGAGATCGACACCCGCGTGAGCCGGGAGAAACTCGGCTTCCCCGGACCCGCAGGCTGGCTGACCTCCACCACCCTGCTGTCCCCCAGCAAAGCGACCAAGATCGTCGCCCTCGCCCGCGGCATGGCTGCGTTTCCCGACATCGCCGACGCCGTGAACACCGGTGCGATGTCCGTCGATCACGCCGCGTTGATCCTCACCTTCGCCGAAACCCCACCGGAACACCTGCCGCAAAAGGGCCGCGATATGGCCCGCGCCGCGTTGATCAAATCTGCAACAGGACCCGACGCACGCACCGGCCGCATCCGAGCAGCGATCACCCGACTCGAAGACAGCTTCGGCAACAAGAAACCACCCGCCGAGAACACCGACCGCAACGAACTCTTCGCCTCCACAACCCTCAACGGGCGGCTGGTGCTCAAAGGAGACTTCGATGCGATCACCGGCGAGAAACTGCTCACTGCCCTCTCACCGTTGACCGAACCCCACCCCGCCGCCGACGGAGCCGGGACACTCAAAATCGCAGACGATCGCAGCCCCGCCAAGCGCAGAGCCGACGCCTTCGGACACATCCTCGACCAGTACCTCGCCTCGAGCGATCGCCCCATCGAAGGCGGAGAGCGCCCGCACCTGAACCTGCACATCCGGTTGCAGGACCTCACCGACCTCCAGAACTGCGGCGGCGACGACGACATCACCGACGACGAAACCTCACGCGCAGCAGCCGAATCCGACACCGACACAGCAGATCCCGTCGACATCAACACCGGCGCACCGATGCACCCCGACACCGCAGAACCGCATGCGGCGGAAGAACCCGAGGCCGACAGCGCTGCGGGAGCTGCCGCCGATCGTGGCGCGTATCGCGACTTGTTCGGCGACGGCGCTTCGGTCGGGTGGCTGCCGTGGATGGGACCGCTCTCCCGCAACACCTCCCGCCAACTGGCCTGCGACTGTGTTCTCACTGCGATCGTGATGGACGAGAACGGCAACCCACTCAACCTCGCCCGCACCGCCCGCACCGTCACCGCGAAACAGCGCAGAGCTCTCACCGCCCGCGATCACGGCTGCGCGTTCCCCGGCTGCGGAAAACCCGCCGCCTGGACCGAAGGACACCACATCCGGCACTGGGGCGACGGCGGACCCACCGACATGAACAACCTGGTTCTGCTCTGCGGATTCCACCACCGCCTCATGCACCATTCGGATTGGGAAGTGTTCATCGGCACCGACAACCACCCCTGGTTCGTACCGCCGGCCACCGTCGACCCCTACCGGCAACCCAGGCCATCCCACGCCCGAGCAGGCCCCCACATCGCGTGAGCGTCAGGAAAGACTCCAGCCCCGCACCGAGAACACGGTGCGGGGCTGGATGAGATTGTTCGACAGGCCGATTCGAGTGGAGCGGCTAGTCGTTGGCGTGCAATGCCGCGTTCAGTTCGACACCGGTGCCCTTCCACGGCACCACCTCGACAGCACCCGACAGTGAGTTGCGACGGAACAGCAGGTTCGACTTGCCGGACAACGTGGCAGCCTTCACCACTGTCCCATCCGGACCGCTCACCTTCGTGCCGGCGGTGATGTAGAGCCCGGCCTCGACGACGCAGTCGTCACCGAGCGAGATGCCGAGCCCGGAGTTGGCGCCCAACAGGCAGCTCTTTCCGACGGAGATGACGTTCTTGCCGCCACCGGAGAGCGTGCCCATGATCGACGCACCGCCACCCACGTCGGAACCGTCGCCCACCACGACACCCGCGGAGATACGTCCCTCGACCATCGAGTTGCCGAGCGTGCCGGCATTGAAGTTGACGAAGCCCTCGTGCATGACCGTCGTCCCGCTGGCCAGGTGCGCACCGAGACGAACGCGGTCGGCGTCGGCGATACGAACTCCGGTGGGAACGACGTAATCGACCAGGCGTGGGAACTTGTCGACTCCGTACACGGTCACCGGACCGCGGGCGCGCAGCTTTGCGCGCACCGTCTCGAAACCGTCCACGGCAGCAGGCCCGAAGTTGGTCCACACCACGTTGGCCAGCAGACCGAACACTCCGTCGAGGTTCTGCCCGTGCGGCTGAATCAACCGGTGCGAGAGCAGATGCAGTCGCAGATACGCATCGTGGGCGTCGATCGGGGCGTCGTCGAGCGAGGCGATGCTGGTGCGCACTGCGACTACCTCGACGCCGCGCGCCTCGTCCGGTCCGACGAGAGCGGCCAGCTCCTCGGGGACGTCCGAACCCTCGAGCCGGGTGGTGCCGGTCTCGAAGCCCGACCCGAGCTCCGGGCTCGGAAACCAGGTGTCGAGAACAACGCCCGATGTCGTGATGTTGGCGATTCCTACTGCTGATGCTCCATGTGCGCTCACGGGACGAAGAATACGCGGTTGGCCGAATGCGGTGGGCTCGGCAACCGGCTCCGGTCGGCGACTGTTCTGCACACGGTCTCGGGCGTGCGGATTGCGGGAACACCTCGATTCGGGTGCTGCGTCGGTTCGTTATCGGTTCGACTGCCGAGCGTGATCGCATCGGGATGCATGCCGACGAATCGGCCGCGGGGGAGCTGACAGAGTGTGTCCGGTGATCACTCGTACCGCCTCCCGTAGCCGTGGCGCGACCTCGGTGATGGCGGGCAGTGTGTCCTTCACCGGGTTGGTGACAACCCTGGCGACGACGATCGTGCTCGGAGTCGCACTGGGTTTGGTTGTCACAGGCGCGTGGTAGACATCGTCATCGGCTGACAGGGGGTCGCCGAGGCTGGGGGAGAGTCATGAATTCGAGCAAGTCCGCGCGCGTACGTTCGGTCGTCACGGCTATTGCTGCCGCTGTGGTGGTGTCGGGCGGCGTCGCCCTAGGCTCCGGCACCGCAGCCGCAGATCCCGATTGCGCCGGAGCAGGCGGGCCGTCGGCAGTGGTCGCACGAATCCCGGGGTCAGCTCTGGAAGGACTGGCAGTCGACGCGTCGGGCCGCGCCTACGTCACCGACATCGTCTCCGGCCGGGTGTACCGCATCGACGCGCCAGGACAGGCCGCGTATCCCATCGCGACGGTCCCCAGCGGTGGCGGCGGCGCTCTGGCCTGGATGCCCGACGGCACCCTGCTGGTCGGCTACGGAGCCGATCCTCGCGTCTTCGTCGGAGACATCGTCAGGGCCGCGGGGATCGTTCGACTCGACGTCGACACTCTCACCGTCACTCCGTTCGCGACCGGTCTGAGCGCGGCCAACGGCCTTGCCGTTGCCGCCGACGGAACGGTGTACGCCACCAACGACTTCGGCTCGCTGATCGGCCGGATCGGCCCCGACGGTTCGGTCGACCCGGCGTGGGCGAGCTTCCCCAGTGCCAACGGCGCGGTACTCGACGCCGCCGATCGGTACCTGTACGTCTCGCGGACTTTCGTGAACCCGGGCGTCAGCAGGATCCCGATCGCCGACCCCTCGGCACCGGAAAGTGTTCTCGACCTGTCGGGGCTCGACAGTTTCGCGGCTCCGGACGGGCTCACCCTCGACGATGCCGGACGCCCGGTGGTGCCGCTCAACGCAGGCGGCTCCGTCGTCCGCATCGATGCGCCGGGGGCGACATGTGTCATCGGCACCGGTACGCGGTTGACGAGCGTCGTGGCCTACGGGCGTTCCGACCAGGGCTTCTCGAGCGGAAGATTGTTCGGTGCCGGCTTCGACGGCGTGGTCCGCGAGATTCCGGGATCCACGGCCTAGAGTTTTCTCCCGTGACGCTCGAACTGCATGCCGACCCGATAGACCTCACCGCGGCGCTGGTGGACATCCCCAGTGTCAGTGAGGACGAATCGCGCATCGCAGACGAGGTGGAGCAAGCGCTTCGCGAGCAGACGACGGGCTTCGAGATCATCCGCAGCGGCAACGCCGTGCTCGCCCGAACCAACCGCGGACTGGCATCGAGGGTGATGCTCGCGGGTCATCTCGACACGGTTCCCATCGCGGACAACGTGCCGTCGCGACGCGAGCTCGACAGCGCCGAGGGCGACATTCTGCACGGGTGCGGAACCGTCGACATGAAGTCGGGTGACGCGGTGTTCCTGCACCTCGCCGCCACGATCGACAACCCTGCGCACGATCTGACCCTGGTTTTCTACGACTGCGAGGAGATCGCGGCCGCGCGGAACGGACTGGGCCGGATCGAGCGCGAACTCCCCGAATGGCTCGCTGCCGACGTCGCCATCCTCGGCGAACCGTCCGGCGGATTCATCGAGGCCGGTTGTCAAGGGACACTGCGGGTTCGGCTGACGGCGTCGGGAACGCGGGCCCACAGTGCCCGGTCCTGGTTGGGCGACAACGCAATTCACAAGTTCGGTGCGGTTCTCAACCGTCTCGCCGCGTATCGCGCACGCACCGTCGATATCGACGGCTGTGTGTATCGCGAAGGGCTGCAAGCAGTCCGGATCTCCGGTGGGGTCGCGGGCAATGTCGTTCCCGACGCAGCCGAACTCGACGTCAACTTTCGCTTTGCACCGGATCGCAACGTCGACGACGCCGTCGAACACGTTCGTGAGGTGGTCGAGGGACTGGATCTCGGCTTCGAGGTCACCGACTCGTCGCCCGGAGCGCTTCCCGGTTTGAACCGACCCGCAGCGGCCGCTCTCATCGAGGCCGCGGGCGGACAGTTCCGGGCCAAGTACGGCTGGACGGACGTCTCGCGCTTCTCGGCGCTCGGGATCCCGGCGGTCAACTACGGACCCGGCGACCCCAACCTGGCCCACAAGCGTGACGAACGCGTACCCGTCGAGCAGATCACCCATGTCACACAGGTGCTCCGGAGCTACCTCTCTGCCGGATAGCCTGAACGCCATGAACAGCGACCAGGGCCCAAGCGGTTTCGAGGAACACGGCGGTTTCGAGGACCACGACAGTTCCGAGGGGCACAGCAGCGAGAAGCTCGCCAAGCACAAGGGATCCGTCGTACTTCGGCGTGGCCGGAACACCGAGACGTCCACCTCGGATCAGCGCCTGCTCGACGAGCGTGGGCCAGGAAACTGGATTCACTCCGACACCTGGCGAGTGCTGCGCATCCAGAGCGAATTCGTCGAGGGATTCGGTGCCCTGGCCGAGGTCCCCAAGGCCGTAACCGTGTTCGGTTCGGCGCGCACCCCCGTCGACCATCCCGAGTACGAGCGCGCCCGGCAACTCGGAGCCGCTCTTGCGAAGGAGGGCTTCGCCGTCATCACCGGCGGCGGGCCGGGCGCGATGGAAGGGGCCAACCGCGGTGCGAGCGAGGCCGACGGCTACTCGATCGGGCTCGGCATCGAGCTGCCGTTCGAGCAGGGCCTCAACGAGTGGGTCGATCTGGGCGTCAATTTTCGCTACTTCTTCGTGCGCAAGACCATGTTCGTGAAGTACTCCCAGGCGTTCGTGTGCCTCCCCGGCGGTTTCGGTACTCTCGACGAACTCTTCGAGGCGCTGACCCTGGTGCAGACCGCCAAGGTCACGAAATTCCCGATCGTGTTGCTGGGCAAGGACTTCTGGTCGGGACTGCTCGATTGGCTCGAGACGACGCTCGTGAAAGAAGGCAAGGTGTCCGAGAAGGACCTCGACCTCATCCACTGCACCGACAGCGTCGACGAGGCTGTCCGGATCGTCCGCGAGGCCCAGCAGTGAGCGAGCGAGCATCGACCGAACGCGCGCTCAGCGTCTGCGTCTACTGCGCGTCGGGTCCCGTGGACTCCTCGTTCATCGACCTGGCCGGTGAGGTCGGCACCGAGATCGGTCGGCGAGGCTGGCAGCTCGTCTCGGGCGGCGGGAACGTCTCGATGATGGGCGCGGTCGCCGCGGCGACGCGAGCAGCGGGCGGCAACACGGTCGGCGTGATTCCGAAAGCGCTCGTGCACCGTGAGGTCGCCGATGTCGACGCCGACGAGCTGATCGTCACCGACACGATGCGTGAGCGGAAGAAGATCATGGAGGACCGCGCCGACGCGTTCATCACCTTGCCCGGTGGGATCGGGACGTTGGAGGAGCTGTTCGAGACATGGACGGCGGGCTACCTGGGCATGCACAGCAAGCCGATGGTGATGCTCGACCCATTCGGACATTTCGACGGCATGATGCAGTGGATAGAAGGTTTGCGAGAGACCGGATTCGTCCAGCAACGCGCCCTGGACGCCCTGGTCAGAACGTCGACTGTCGATGAAGCACTGGATGCCTGCGCAACGTTGTGACAGGTCACCAAGCGTGGCCACGAAGTGAGATGCTCAAAGTTGTTACTCTCAAGTAGGGTAAGAAATCTCACATCGTCTTCAAAGGGGAGTTCATGGCTGTCGATGCCCGTCAGAAAATTGGAGTGACCGACCTCGCGGTCGCGTTGCCGAAAATGGTGACGGAGGTGCCTAGTCTGCTCAAGGGCCTGGCGGGATTCACCCGCAAGCCCGACCACAAAGCGTCGATCGGTCAGGTCTTCCAGGACGCCGCCGCGAAGAACAGCGACCGTCCGTTCGTGCGGTTCGAGGGCGAATCGATCACCTACCGAGACGCGAACGAACTCGTCAATCAGTACGCCGCGGTGTTCGCGGACCACGGGGTGAAGCGCGGCGACGTCGTCGGCATTCTCAGCAAGAACAGGCCGGAGGCACTGTTCGCCGCGCTCGCTACCGTCAAGCTCGGTGCCACGGCGGGAATGCTGAACTACAACCAGCGCGGTGACGTGCTCGAGCACAGCCTCGGTATTCTCGACGCGAAGGTCCTCGTGCTGGACGAGAGCGCGCAGGAAGCCCTCGATTCGCTCGACGGGGAGCCGAAGGTCGGAGCAGTGCTGCCGCTGAAGAAGCTGGCCGAGCTCGCGGCAACGGCGTCGACGGCCAATCCGAAGGTCACCGCCGAGATCCAGGCCAAGGAGAAGGCGTTCTACATCTTCACCTCGGGCACCACCGGCATGCCGAAGGCCAGCCTGATGAGCCACTTCCGCTGGCTCAAGTCGATGTCCGGTCTGGGCAACATGGGTGTGCGGCTGCGCAGCAACGACGTCATCTACTGCTGCCTGCCGCTCTATCACAACAACGCACTGACGGTGACGCTGTCCTCGGTGCTCGCAGGCGGCGCGACCATGGCCATCGGCAAGCAGTTCTCGGTGAGCAACTTCTGGGACGACATCCGGCTCAACAAGGCCACCGCGTTCACCTACATCGGTGAGCTGTGCCGCTACCTGCTGACGCAGCCGGAGAAGCCGTCCGACCGAGACAACTCGGTCAAGCTGATCGTCGGCAACGGGCTGCGCCCGGAGATCTGGGAAGAGTTCACCCAGCGATTCGGCATCTCCCGCGTTGCCGAGTTCTACGGTGCGAGCGAGTGCAACATCGCGTTCATCAACGCCCTGAACATGAAGAAGACTGCAGGCGTCTGCCCGTTGCCGTACGCCGTCGTCCAGTACGACGAGGAGTCCGGCAAGGCCAAGCGCGGCCAGGACGGCAAGCTCCGCAAGGTCGGCAACGGCGAGGTCGGACTGCTGCTGTCCAAGGTCACCGACCGAGCTCCGTTCGACGGCTACTCCGACGACAAGGCCACCGAGAAGAAGCTGGTGCGCGACGGATTCAAGGACGGCGACGCATGGTTCGACACCGGCGACCTGGTCCGCAAGCAGGGCTTCATGCACGTCGCGTTCGTCGACCGCCTCGGTGACACCTTCCGCTGGAAGGGCGAGAACGTCGCGACCACACAGGTCGAGGGAGCCCTGGGTGGCCACTCCTCGATCGACGGTGCCGTCGTGTACGGCGTCGACATCGAGGGAACCGACGGCAAAGCAGGTATGGCTGCGGTGACGCTGCGCGAAGGCGAGACCTTCGACGGCAAGACGATGGCCGAGCACCTCTACGACAAGCTCCCGACGTACGCGGTGCCGCTGTTCGTCAGGGTCGTCGAGAGCCTCGAGCAGACGTCGACGTTCAAGAGTCAGAAGGTGGCCCTGCGCAAGCTCGGCTACGAGGAGGACAGCGACAGCGACCTGTACGTGCTGCGTGGCAAGTCCGGTGGCTACGAGAAGGCGTACGACGGTTACGTGGCCGAGGTCGCCGCAGGCAAGGCGCCCAAGGGCTGAGCACTCGAAAGATGCTCACGTGCCACTATTGATTTCATGAGCACTCTCTGCGGCAAACCGGTCGCCGACGATCGCGCATTGGTCATGGCGATCGTCAATCGCACCCCCGATTCGTTCTACGACGGGGGTGCGAACTTTTCCGACGACGCCGCGATGGCGTCGGTGCACCGGGCCGTCGCGGAGGGTGCCGACATGATCGACATCGGCGGTGTGAAGGCCGGCCCCGGCGCCATCGTCGACGCCGAGGAGGAGATTCGCCGTGTCGTTCCGTTCGTCGAGGCCATCCGGGACGCGTATCCGGAGCTGCTGATCAGTGTGGACACCTGGCGCAGCGAGGTCGCCCGACTGGCCTGTGGCGTCGGCGCGGATCTGATCAACGACACGTGGGCCGGGGCCGACCCGGAGCTGGTGCGCGTCGCTGCCGCCGAAGGTGTCGGCATCGTCTGCTCGCACACCGGCGGGGCGGTGCCCCGTACGCGCCCGCATCGTGTTCGGTACACCGATGTGGTGGCCGACGTGATCGCCGAAGTCACCGCTGCCGCGGAGAACGCCGTCGCGGAGGGGGTGAAAAAGGATTCGATTCTTATCGATCCGACGCACGATTTCGGCAAAAACACCTATCACGGGCTCGAGTTGTTGCGTCGCGTGGACGATCTTGTAAACACCGGGTGGCCTGTGCTCATGGCGCTGAGCAACAAGGACTTCGTAGGCGAGACTCTAGGGGTAGAGCTCGCCGACCGGTTGGAGGGAACATTGGCAGCGACAGCATTGGCCGCAGCAGGCGGAGCCCGAATGTTCCGGGTTCACGAAGTTGCGTCGACCAGAAGAGTCGTCGACATGGTGGCAGCGATCCAGGGTCTGAGAACCCCGGCGCGGACGGTCAGGGGTCTGGCATGACACTCGCAGATCGAACGGACGTCACCAGGGCGTGGTCCGAGACCAACAGCTGGGACACCCCGCAATGGACCGTCGCCGAACTCGAGGCCGCCAAAGCGGGCCGAACGGTGTCGGTGGTACTCCCGGCGCTCAACGAGGAACAGACGGTCGCCGCCGTCATCGACACGATCCACCCGT
This sequence comes from Rhodococcus sp. IEGM 1341, assembly GCF_030056895.1. Taxonomy (NCBI): domain Bacteria; kingdom Bacillati; phylum Actinomycetota; class Actinomycetes; order Mycobacteriales; family Nocardiaceae; genus Rhodococcus; species Rhodococcus sp. IEGM 1341. Next base: position 19,493 of record NZ_JASHKV010000011.1, read on the forward strand.
TGCTCGGCGGACTCGTCGACGAGCTGATCGTGTTGGACTCCGGTTCCACCGACGAAACGGCTGTGCGCGCGACGGCGGCCGGTGCACGGGTCATCAGCAGAGAGGAAGCGGTACCCGGGGTCGACCCGGTACCCGGCAAGGGCGAGGTGCTGTGGCGATCGGTGGCTGCGTCGACCGGTGACCTCATCGCGTTCGTCGACTCCGACCTGATCAACCCCGATCCGGCGTTCGTACCCAAGTTGCTCGGCCCCCTGCTGATGGGCGACGGCATCCATCTCGTCAAGGGCTACTACCGCCGTCCGTTGCGGACCAGTGGAACCGAGGACGCCAACGGCGGTGGACGCGTCACCGAGCTGGTGGCACGGCCGCTGCTCGCTGCGTTGCGGCCCGAGCTGACCGGGGTCATTCAGCCCCTCGGGGGCGAGTACGCCGGTACGCGTGAGCTTCTGTCCGCGGTGCCGTTCGCGCCCGGCTACGGAGTGGAGATCGGGCTGTTGCTCGATACTTACGACAGGCTCGGGCTGGGGGCGATCGGCCAGGTGAATCTGGGAGTGCGCAAGCACCGCAACCGCCCGCTGGTCGAACTCGGCGCGATGAGCCGACAGATCGTCGGGACGATGCTCAACCGCTGCGGGATGGTCGATTCCGGTGCCGGTCTTCTGCAGTTCCGCGTCGACGGTGACTCGTTCGAGCCGTTCTCGACCGAGGTGTCGTTGTTGGATCGACCGGCGATGAACTCGCTGAAATAGTCGTGTCGGGCGGTCGTGACAAGATCGAGGCATGTTGACGCTGCTGATCTACGTCGTCGTCATTGCCGTCGTCGCTGCTGCACTGTTCTTCGTGGCGTCGGCGGTGTTCGGTCGCGGTGAGGAACTGGGCCCGTTGCCCGAGGGAACCACCGCGACCGTTCTGCCTGCGGAGGGCGTCACCGGTGCCGACGTGCGCGCGCTGAAGTTCCAGCAGAGCCTGCGGGGTTACAAGCCCAGTGAGGTCGACTGGGCACTGGAGAGACTCGGCGGCGAGATCGACATGCTTCGTTCGCGATTGTCGGCCGCGCAGTCCTCGGGTACCCCACAGTCGGCCGCATCCGAGCCGGACGGGCAATGAGTGCTGTCGCCGGACCGGACGGCAAGCTCCGCTGCCCGTGGGGTGCCACCGACAACGAGCTGTATCGGGATTACCACGATACCGAGTGGGGTCAGCCGCTCCACGGACGCAACGAGCTCTACGAGCGACTGTGTCTCGAAGCGTTCCAATCGGGTCTGGCGTGGATCACGATCCTGCGCAAGCGCGAGAGTTTCCGCACCGCATTCGCCGGTTTCGATCCGGAGCACGTGGCCCGCTTCGACGAGGCCGATGTGGATCGGTTGATGAACGACGCGTCCATCGTGCGCAATCGGCTCAAGATCGAGGCAGCGGTGAACAACGCGCGCGCCGTCGTCGATCTCCACGACACCGACCTCGACACTCTGCTGTGGTCCTTCGCACCGGAACCCAGGCCGGCGCGCCTGATCGAGTTCTCCGAGGTGCCCGCCTCGACCGAAGAGTCCACAGCCATGGCCAAGGAGCTCAAGCGGCGTGGTCTGCGGTTCGTCGGTCCGACAACCGCCTACGCCCTGATGCAAGCCACCGGAATGGTCGACGATCACCTGTCGGAGTGCTGGGTGCAGGTCACGAATACCGACTCCGTTTCCCGGTATCGAGGTCGATAGGGAAGAATAGGAGTCAACACCCGTCGCCCCGCGACGAATTTATCTTTTAGGCCGAGGCGCCGAGTTGGTGGGCGCAGATCTGGAGGGAGCAGAGGATGGCGGCGATGAAGCCCCGGACCGGGGACGGTCCCCTCGAAGCAACCAAAGAGGGACGAGGAATCGTCATGCGTGTCCCGCTCGAGGGGGGCGGCCGATTGGTCGTCGAATTGACCCCCGACGAGGCCGCGGCACTCGGTGACGAACTGAAGGGTGTCACCGGCTGATCGCCCTGTCGATCGATCATCGCTCAGCCCCGCTGGCCGTACCGGCAAGCGGGGCTTTGTGTTGTTTCCAAGGGTGTGCGCGCCGGTGTGAAAGAGGTACTCGATGCTGACCGACGTCGTGGACGTGCTGCTGTGTCCGCAGTGCCGAGTGCGTGAGGTCGACTCCGGCCTCGGTGTAGGCGACACGGATCGGACTTTGTGGTGCGATCGAGGGCATTCTTTCGACGTGGCCCGGCAGGGTTACGTCAGTCTGCTCATTGGTGACGGCGGCAAGTTCGCGGGCGATTCGGCCGAGATGATCGCGGCACGCGACGTGTTCCTGGAGAAGGGGCATTTCGATCCGATCGCCGAAGCGGTCTCGGCGGGTGTGCCGGTGGACAGCGAGGTGGTGCTCGACGTCGGAGTCGGAACCGGTCACTATCTCGCGGCGGTTCTCGATGCCCGCCCCGAGGCCCGGGGGATAGGCGTCGACGTGTCGAAGTTCGCGGCCAGGCGCGCCGCACGATCCCATCCCAGGCTGGGGTCCGTGGTCGCGGACATCTGGAGTGGACTTCCGGTGCGGTCGGGTGCCCTGTCTGCGGTGACGTGCGTGTTCGCCCCGCGCAACGCCGGTGAGCTGAACCGAGTCCTCGTCGACGACGGAGTGTTGGTCGTCGTCACGCCCACGATGCGACATCAGCGTGAGCTGCGGGGGCCACTGGGACTCATCGGCGTCGCCGAGGACAAGACCCGCCGGCTCGGCGAATCGTTGTCCGGTCTGTTCGAGCCGGTGGCGGAGTCTGCGCTCGAGTACTCGATGATGCTCTCGCACAACGACATCGAGGCGCTGATCGGCATGGGTCCGTCGTCGCGCCACGGTGACCCCGACGCTCGGTCCGCTGCCCTGGGGGAGCTACCGGACGTCACCGAGGTCACCGCGTCGGTGACGGTCTCGACCTATCGCAGGGCGAATCGCTGAGTCGTCCCGATCAGCGGCGCCGCGCCAGCGCGTCATTGTAGACGGCGAGAGTCTGCTTCGCGATAGAGGCCCAGGAGAACTCGGCGACAGCGCGTTCGCGGCCCGCCTTGCCCATCGTCGTTGCGAGCGTGGGGTCGAGGGCGACCTCGTTGACGGTGTCGGCGAGGGTTCGCTCGAAAGCGTCGGGTTCGTAGGAGTTGTAGTGCACCAGGCGTCCGGTGCGGCCCTCGTCGACGACCTCGGGAATGCCGCCGACATCCGAAGCCACCACAGCAGTTTCGCACGCCATCGCCTCGAGGTTGACGATGCCGAGTGGCTCGTACACCGAGGGGCAGACGAACACTGCTGCTGCCGTGAGAATCTCGCGAATCTTGTCGGTGGGCAGCATGTCCTTGACCCAGAACACGCCGCTGCGCTGCTCGGCGAGCAACGCCACCGCGCGCTCGGTCTCCGCGGCGATCTCCGGTGTATCGGGCGCGCCTGCACACAGGACGAGCTGGATCGACGGGTCGAAGTGGTGGGCTGCTGCGATGAGGTGCCCGACGCCCTTCTGCCGGGTGATGCGTCCGACGAACGCGACGATCGGCTTGCTTCGATCGACGCCGATCTCGTCCAGGGTCGAGGTGCCGTGGTCGGCGAACCACCGCTGGGTGTCGATCCCGTTGCGCACCACATGAACCCGGCTCGGATCGAGGCGCGGATAGGCGTCGAGCACATCTTTGGCCATGCCCTCGCTGACGGCGATGACCGCGTCGGCGTACTCCACGGCATTGCGCTCCGACCACGACGAGATGCGGTAGCCGCCGCCGAGTTGCTCGGCCTTCCACGGCCGGCGCGGCTCGAGGGAGTGCGCGGTGAGGATGTGGGGTACGTCGTACAACTCTGCTGCCAGATGACCGGCGAGGCCGGTGTACCAGGTGTGCGAATGCACCACGTCCGCGCCTGCGGCGGCGTTCGCCATCCGCAGCTCGGCCGACAACGTCGTCAACGCAGCGTTGGCTCCGGCGAGCGCGGGATCCGGGTCGTGCACCTGCGCAGTGTCGCGGGGCGCGCCCATACAGTGGATGTCCACGTCGCACAGCGACTTCAGCTGAGCGGATAGCTCGGTGACATGAACTCCTGCGCCACCGTAGATCTCCGGGGGATATTCCTTGGTCATCATTGCTACGCGCACGTGAACGAACCTACATTCCCCAGCAGTTGTGCGTGTACTGCTCGCAAGGTTCTCTCGGTGCGGATAGGTTGAGTGGGTGAGGACACAACCGCACGTACTAGGGATCGTGCTTGCCGGCGGCGAGGGTAAGCGTCTTTACCCGATGACCGCGGACCGAGCCAAGCCGGCAGTTCCCTTCGGGGGCGCCTACCGACTCATCGACTTCGTGCTGAGCAATCTCGTCAACGCCGGTTACCTCCGGCTCTGCGTGCTCACCCAGTACAAGTCCCATTCACTGGACCGCCACATCTCGCAGACGTGGCGGCTGTCCGGATTCGCCGGGGAGTACATCACTCCGGTTCCCGCGCAGCAGCGTCTCGGACCCCGGTGGTACACCGGCAGCGCCGACGCGATCTTCCAGTCGCTGAACCTGGTGTACGACGAGGACCCCGAGTACATCGTGGTCTTCGGAGCCGACCACGTGTACCGGATGGATCCGGAGCAGATGGTGCAGCAGCACATCGACTCCGGGGCGGGCGTCACCGTCGCCGGTATCAGGGTTCCGCGCAGCGAGGCCTTCGCGTTCGGGTGCATCGATTCGGACGAGAACGGCAAGATCACCCAGTTCCTCGAGAAGCCGGCGCAGCCGCCCGGCACACCGGACGACCCGGACGTCACCTATGCGTCCATGGGCAACTACGTGTTCACCACCAAGGTGCTCGTCGACGCCATCAAGGCCGACTCCGAGAACGTCGACTCCGACCACGACATGGGCGGCGACATCATTCCGGCGCTCGTCGAAGCGGGCGTCGCCTCGGTCTACGACTTCAACGACAACGTCGTGCCCGGTGCCACCGAGCGCGACCGCGGGTACTGGCGAGACGTGGGCACCATCGACGCCTTCTACGACGCGCACATGGATCTGGTGTCGGTGCATCCCATCTTCAATCTGTACAACCGCCGCTGGCCCATCCGCGGATCGGCCGAGAACCTGCCGCCCGCCAAGTTCGTCCAGGGCGGCTTGGCTCAGGAGTCGGTCGTCGGTGCCGGGTGCATCCTGTCCGCGGCCACGGTCCGCAACTCGGTGCTCAGTTCCAACGTCATGATCGACAGCGGCGCGACGGTCGAGGGCAGCGTCCTGATGCCCGGCGTCAAGATCGGTAAGGGTGCCGTCGTGCGGCACGCGATCCTGGACAAGAACGTCGTGGTGGGCGACGGCGAGATCATCGGCGTCGACCACGAACGTGATCGCGAACGCTTCAACGTCAGTGCCGGGGGAGTCGTCTCCGTCGGCAAGGGCGTCTGGATCTAAAGCCTGCGGCAGTGGTGCGGCTCCGATCTCTGGTCGCTCCGCAGGCTCCGCTCCTGTGTGCCGCAGAGGGCACCTGATCGCACCACTGCGCGGAGCGCACTCACGCCCTCGACGCGCAGATCAGCCCGTCGCCCAGGGGCAGCAGCACCGTCGTCAGACGGTCGTCCTCGGCGATGGCCCTGGCGGCGGATCGGACGGCCACTGCGGTCGCGTCGCGCTGAGTGGGATCGGCGACCCGTCCGCCGAGCAACGCGTTGTGCAGCACCAGAACTCCGCCGGGGCGCAGCAGTCTGACGCTCTCGGCAACGAAGTGCGGATGGTCGGCCGGACTGGCATCGATGAACACCAAATCGTAGGTGTCGTCGGCCAACCGGGGGAGCACGTCCAGCGCCCAACCGTTGATCAGCCGGGTGCGTGAGGGTGCAATTCCCCCCGCGCGGAACGCTTCTCGGGCCGCGCGCTGGTGCTCCGGTTCGGTGTCGATGGTGGTGAGAACGCCGTCCGCGCGCATCCCGTCGAGCAGCCACAAGCCGCTGATGCCCGCGCCGGTTCCGATTTCGACGACGGTCTTCGCGCCGAGCATCTGGGTGAAGATGGACAGAATCGCTCCGACCGACGGCGGTACCGGGGCGGCACCCAGGTCGACGGCGCGCTCTCTGGCTGCGATCAGAACCTCGTCCTCCTGAGCGGAGTCTTCGGCGTAGGCGAGCATCTTCTCGGCGTTGGTCGGCACGCCCCGAGGCTATCGTGCCCATGGCACATTCTCACGCACACATTCTCAGGTGCGCCTCAGCTGATTCATACCGGACCCACACGCGGGTCCGTCAGGCTATGGAGGAATCGAAGGTCCATCTCGATTGCGAAGTGTGAGCTGGAACATCCGAGGGTAGTCGTCGGTTGAATCAGAAGGACGTACGCAGTCCTGAGCAGGAGGATCCAACTATTTACAAGATCAACGGCGATCGCGACACCGCGCGTCTACCCGAGTCCGTACCCGCGCCCGACGACCTCAGCGGCACCGCAGTGTTCGATGCGACCGGCGAGGACTCCACCATGCCGTCCTGGGACGAACTGGTTCGCGAACACGGCGACCGCGTCTACCGACTGGCCTACCGTCTGTCCGGCAACGCTCAGGACGCCGAGGACCTGACGCAGGACACCTTCATTCGCGTGTTCCGCTCCCTGTCGAACTACCAGCCGGGCACCTTCGAGGGGTGGCTGCACCGCATCACCACCAACCTGTTCCTGGACATGGTTCGTCGTCGCAGCCGCATCCGTATGGAAGCGCTCCCCGAGGATTACGACCGCGTCCCCTCCGACCGACCCAACCCCGAGCAGATCTACCACGATGCCCGCCTCGATCCCGATCTGCAGTCCGCGCTCGACTCGCTGGCACCCGAGTTCCGCGCCGCAATCGTGCTGTGCGACATCGAAGGACTGTCCTACGAAGAGATCGGTGCGACACTGGGCGTCAAGCTCGGAACGGTTCGCAGTCGCATTCACCGTGGACGCCAGGCGCTACGCGAGTACCTTCGAGTGCACGGGAAGGTCGACTCCGGTCACGCAAGTGTCCACTAGCTACGAGGAGGGTTGGATGACGCAGGCGCGCAAGCCGAAGCAATTCAGCTCCACCGAACATCTGGCCAGTGAGGCCGTCGCGGCGTACGTCGACGGCGAGTTGCGAATGCCCGCTTATCTCCGTGCAGCCGACCATCTGTCCGAATGCCCCGAGTGCGCCGCCGAGGTCGAGGCCCAGCAGCAGGCGCGCAAGGCCCTGCGCGGAGCAGGGGAGATGTCGATGCCCCATTCTCTGCTCGGTCTGCTCAGCCAGATACCGTCCTGCGCGGGCGAGGATCGGCCGTCCCACACCAAGCGAACCTTCATGTCCGCCGTAGCCGACGTCCGCCGTCGACGACGCTGACGGTGCCCGACTCTTCTCACCTGCATCGAGCCGCGCCGACCGCTCGAGTGATACTGAACTCTCACACCGACGTATGCGAGGGGTAACCGGACGCGTGACATCGAATTCGACCAGCACCGAGACCGCGGGCACCGATCCGGCAGATTCCGAGGCCGCAGGGACCGGTCCGGAAGGTCCTCGGTTGCCACCGCGTCCGCTCTATCGGCCCTCCGTCGATCCGGTGTCGGCCTCGGTGTTCGGACGTCCCGACGACGTGGACGGATCGTTCTCTCCTCGTAGGCCCGGCGACGAACTTCCCTCGCGCGTATCGGTGCGCCCACCCGATCCTGTCCTCGCCGAGGCGTTCGGTCGCCCGAACGATTCCCATGAATCACTGCAACGAGACCCGAACGCCGAGGACGAGAGCGACACCGCCCCGTCGGCTCCGGCCGATCCGTGGCGCGACCCCACCTCTCGGGTCTCCCTCGGCAGCGCGGCGCTCGATTCCCCGCCCCCTCCCGTTCTTCCACCGGGCACCAAACTCGGTGTGCGAGACGTGCTGTTCGGTCGGTCGGTGTCCGTCCGGGCTCTCGTCGTACTCGGTGTTCTCGCACTCGTCATCGGATTGGTAGGCGGGCTGTTCGGTCGCCTCACCGCCGAGGTGACGGGCGCGTTGACCAGCCAAAAAGTGACGCTGACCCAGTCCAGCGGCGACGACATCCCGCGCGGCCAGATCAGCAACGTCGCCGACGCCGTCCTGCCGTCCGTCGTCTCGATCCAGGTGACGCTCGGCGAGACCGGCGGCACCGGCTCGGGCGTCGTCATCGACGGTGCCGGCTACATCGTGACGAACAACCACGTGATCTCCCTGGCCGCATCCGACCCGGAGAACTCGACCCTGGAAGTGACCTTCTCCGACGGCACCAAGGTGCCCGCCGACATCGTCGGCCGCGACACCAAGACCGACCTCGCCGTCCTCAAGACCGACGTCGGCAACCTCACCGTCGCCGAACTCGGTCGTTCCGACGACGTTCGCGTCGGGCAGGACGTGATCGCGGTCGGCTCGCCGCTGGGATTGAACAAAACCGTCACCTCCGGCATCGTCAGCGCGCTCGATCGGCCCGTGGCGCTGTCGGGTGAAGGCACCGACACCAACGCCGTCATCGATGCCGTGCAGACCGACGCCGCCATCAACCCCGGCAACTCCGGCGGTCCGCTCATCGACTTCGAGGGCCGCGTGATCGGCATCAACTCGGCCATCCGCAGCGAGAGCGGCGGATCGGTCGGCCTCGGCTTCGCGATTCCCGTCGACGAGGTCACCGAGGTGACGCAGAGTCTCATCCGGGACGGCGTCATGCGTCATCCCGACTTCGGCGTCAACGCCCGATCGGTCATCAACGACACCTCCGCCGGGGCGGAAGTGGCCAACGTGCGCTCGGGCGGGCCTGCTCAGGAAGCGGGCATCGTCGAGGGAGATGTCATCACGAAGGTCGGCGACCGCACCGTGGGTAACGCCGACGAACTGGTCGTCGCCGTGCAGGCCACGACGATCGGGGAGTCGGTTCCGGTGCAACTCGTCCGATCGGGACGGCTGGTGGACCTCTCCGTCACGCCGGTTTCGGACTGACGACGTAGGCTGGCAGGCGTGTTCGGCAACATCGGTTGGGGAGAGCTCGTCATTCTCCTCGTAGCAGCTCTCGTGATCCTCGGCCCCGATCGCCTCCCCGGCGCCATCAGCTGGGTGTCCAAGTCGATCCGGCAGGTCAAGGACTACGCCAACGGCGCGAGCCAGCAGCTCAAGGACGAGCTCGGCACCGACTTCGAGGACCTTCGCAAGCCGCTTGCCGATCTCAACCAGCTCCGGGGCATGACCCCGCGCGCGGTGATCACCAAACACCTGCTCGACGGTGACGACTCGGTCTTCAAGAACCCACTCGACGACACCTTCAAGGGCAAGCCCTTCGAGACCAAGCCGAAGAACGTCGGCGGACCGACTCCACAGACCGGAACCGCTCGCAGTGGGGTGTCGATGAGCAAGAACGAGCCGAAACTGTCTGCAGGCGATACCCCGCCGATCGACGCCGACGCCACGTAAGCCTGAATCCTTCGTCGTACGGTCTCACCCGTCTGCGTCAATGGACCACTGCACACGTCTGAGCGCGGCAATGGTTCATTCACGCAGAACCCGCTGCTGCGTGAATGTTCCATTACAGGCGTCCCGGCCGTGCAAGGGTCCATTGACGCGGCGGGGAAGCAGACGCGGCAGTGGGAAGCAGGTTCGGTCCGCTAGAGCTTGCGGGCCGAGTCGATTCCGAGTGACATGCCGACCAGTCCGCGTTCGCGGACTGCCAATTTCGCTGCCACTGCCTCCAGTGCCTGGGCAGCCGGCGATTCCGGGTTGCTCAGCACGATCGGAGTTCCGGCGTCTCCGCCCTCCCGGACGGCGGTGTCGAGGGGAATCTGGCCCAGTAGCGGAACGCTGGCCCCCACCGCCTTGGTCAGTCTGTCGGATACGTCCTGTCCGCCACCGGATCCGAAGATGTCCATCCGGGTACCGTCGGGCAGCTCGAGCCACGACATGTTCTCCACGACGCCTGCCACGCGCTGACGCGTCTGCAATGCAATCGCGCCCGCTCGTTCGGCCACCTCGGCCGCGGCCTGCTGCGGGGTCGTGACGACGAGGATCTCGGCACTCGGAATGAGTTGGGCGACAGAGATCGCCACGTCACCGGTGCCGGGCGGGAGATCGAGCAGCAGTACGTCCAGATCGCCCCAGAAGACGTCGGCGAGGAACTGCTGCAGTGCGCGGTGCAGCATCGGGCCGCGCCAGACGACGGGAGTGTTGCCCTGGGTGAACTGCGCGATCGAGATGAACTTCACTCCGTGCGCCTGTGGCGGCATGATCATCTTCTCGACCTGCGTCGGCCGCGCGTCGTTTCCGAGCATCCGGGGCACGGAGTGACCGTAGATGTCGGCGTCGAGCACGCCGACCGACAGCCCACGGGCGGTCAGTGATGCGGCGAGATTGACCGTCACGCTGGACTTGCCCACGCCGCCCTTGCCCGACGCCACCGCGTACACGCGGGTCAGGGATCCGGGTTGCGCGAAGGGAATGATCGGCTCCGCGGAATCGCCGCGCAGAGACTTGCGTAGTTCGGTGCGCTGCTCGTCGTTCATGACGTCGAGTTCGACCGTCACGGTGCCCACGCCGGCGACGTCGGCGACGGCGTTCTTCACGCGATCGCTGATTTCGGTCTTCATCGGGCAGCCGGAGGTGGTCAGATAGATGCCGACGCCGACCGCGCCGTCGTCGGAGATGTCGATGCTCTTGACCATCCCGAGGTCGGTGATGGGTTTGCGGATCTCGGGGTCGATCACCTTCGTGAGCGCGGTCCGAACGTCGGATTCGGTCAGTACAGCCATTGCCTCATGCTAGGCGGTGGGTTGTGCGCCGATGGACAGCAGGGCAGGCGCGGACGCAATGTCAGTGAATGCGGGGCAGCTGGTCCGAGGACGGGACGATGCCGGTGGCGTAACCCGCCGACCACGCGAGCACGTTCGCTACGTAGGCCATCGAATTGTTGTAGCGCAGGATCGCTTTGGTGGTCGATCCCAGATCGCGCATGTCGGTGCCGTTGTCGCACAGGTACATACCGGTGGCCAGGGCTGCGTCGAACAGGTTCTGTGGGTCGGAGACACCGTCGCCGTTGCCGTCGGCGTGATAGAGGTTCCACGTCGAGGGCAGGAACTGCATGGGTCCCACTGCGCGGTCGTATTCGGCATCGCCGTCGAGCGCCCCGCCGTCGGTGTCACGAATCACCTGGTTGCCGGCGAGGGTTCCGTTCAGCCGGGGGCCGAGGATGGGTTCGTGCAGCTCGCCCGAGTCGTCGACCTTGCCGTTGTTGGCGTGGGTGGATTCGACGCGGCCGATGCCGGCGATGACGGTCCAGCTGATACCGCAACCGGGTTGCTGCTGGGCCAGGATCCGCTCGGCGTTCTTGTACGCCGAGACGTTGACGACCGGGATGGCGATGGGGCTGACGGCGAGGTTGGTGGGTAGCTCGGGTGTGGGCGGGATCTCGGGAACCGGCGCGGGTGCGGGGACCGCGGCGGGCACCGGCTGCTCGGCCTGAGCCACCGGCTGCGCCTGCTGGTCCTGGGCAATCGGCTGCGGAGTCTCCACCACGGAGTTCGATTCCTGGGCGGCCGGGGTGGTCTTGGCCGAGACGAACGGAATGTATTCCGTGGCTCCGGCGCTGGTGGCGGCGGTGACGAGTCCTGCGGGGACGAGACCTGCCAGAGCAATCACCGAATTCCGTCGGACCTTGGAAGTCGATGCTTTTCTGTGACGACCCACGCGTGCTGTACCTCCTGATTTCCCCGGATGACAACCGGGGCCCGACCGATGACCGGGATCGAGGGTACCTGATTCGAGACTGTTCCGTTATCGGGCCGTTACAGAGCGGGCCGCTACGTATCGAGGTCGGGGACCTCCGGGGTGCCCGAGTCGTCCTGCACCCTGGCGGCGGCCTTCTTCCGTGCTTTCTTCGGAGTCGCTGTGGGCTGGCCCGTCGCCTGCTCGAGGAGCGCCTTGATCTCGTCGAGTTCGCGGCGCAGGTAGTCGCGGGTGGCGACCTCGCCGACCGCGATCCGCAGCGATGCCAACTCGCGAGCGAGGAACTCGGTGTCGGCCTTCGTCTGTTGGGCGCGAGAACGGTCCTCCTCGAGCGAGACGCGGTCTCGGTCGTCCTGCCGATTCTGGGCCAGCAGAATCAGCGGAGCCGCGTACGCAGCCTGGGTCGAGAACGCGAGGTTGAGCAGGATGAAGGGATACGGGTCCCACCTGAGATTGACCGCCACGACGTTGAGGAAGATCCAGACGATCACGATGCCCGTCTGGATTGCCAGGTAGCGGCCGGTACCGAGGAACCTCGCGGCCTTCTCGCCCGACCTGCCGAGGTCGAAGTCCACGTTGACGTTGAACATCCGCGATCCGCGCGGAGTGTCCATTCTCTGGCGTGCTGTTTCTTTCACTGTCCGGCCACTTCCTGATCTCGCCAGTCCTCGGGCAGCAGGTGATCGAGGACGTCGTCCACGGTCACGGCCCCGACCAGGTGGTCCTCGTCGTCGACCACCGGGCCGCAGACGAGGTTGTACGTCGCGAAGTATCTCGTCACGGCGGTGAGGCTGTCCTCGGGCGACAAGCGCGGCAGCGCGCTGTCCACCACGCCGCCGACCAGACTCGCCGGGGGTTCTCGAAGTAACTGCTGCAGATGTACGCAGCCGAGGTACGGCCCGGTGGGAGTGGCGGTGGGCGGCCGCACCACGAACACCAGTGAGGCGAGCGCGGGCGTCAGGTCGGGGTTGCGTACACGGGCGAGCGCTTCGGCCACCGTCGTCGATGCGGTGAGTACGACGGGTTCGGGGGTCATCAGACCACCGGCGGTGTCGGGGGAGTGTTCGAGCAGCCGTCGGACAGGTGCGGAGTCCTCCGGATCCATCAGTCGCAGAAGCGATTCCGCTTCGGTCTCGGGCAGCTCTCCGAGGAGGTCGGCGGCGTCGTCGGGGTCCATGGCCTCGAGCACGTCGGCACCGCGGTCGACGCCGAGGTAGTGCATCAGCTCCACCTGATCGTCGTCGGGCAGTTCCTGGACGACGTCGGCGAGCCGCTCGTCGTCGAGGGCCCGCGCCACTTCCATGCGACGCTTGACGGGGAGCTCGCGCATCGCGTTGGCGACGTCGGCCGCTCGCAGGTCCTCGAATTGCATCAGCAGCTGCGCGACACCCTGATCGGGCATCGACAGCTCGTTCTGGGTGAGTCCCTGCACGTGCAGCCAGTCCACGACGTGGATGGCACCGCGGCGCGCCAGCCGCTGACGTTGCTTGCGCACCGCCACTCGCGCGACCACCCAGTCCCGCGTTCGGGTGAGCTCGATACCCAGATCGACGACGATGGAATCGGCGTCGTGCAGCTCGTCGAGTTCGGGGTCGTCGACGCGCACCTTGGAGTCGAGGATCTGGGCGAACACCAGGATCTCGTTCGCGCGCTGGGTGAATCGCCGCAGACTGACGTTGCCGGTCGTGAGTTGAACCGAGTTGGGCTCGATACTGGTGACTCTGAGCATCGGTACGAAAATTCTTCGGCGCGTTGCCAATTCGACCACGAGGCCGAGGACTCTGGGTTGCGCTCTGCCGACCCGCATCGAGATGACCACGTCGCGAACTCGGCCGATGGATTCGCCGTCGGGGCCCAGGACACCCAGGCCGGCGAGCCTGGCCGCGAATACCTTGCTCAGTGCTGCCATGATGGCAAGGTTAGAGGTTGGGCGATACAGACGATGAATCAGACAGGGGTTGTGCTGCGGTGAATGCGTCGGGCATGCGGCGGTCGGTGCTGGCCGTTCCGGGCAGTTCGGACAAGATGATCGCCAAGGCCAAGGGACTGCCTGCCGACGCGATCTTCCTCGATCTCGAAGACGCCGTCGCGCCCATCGCGAAAGTCGAGGCCCGCGCACGCATCGTCGATGCTCTGAACTCCGATGGCTGGGGCGATCAGATCAAGGTGGTACGCGTCAACGACTGGACGACGCAGTGGACGTACGGGGACGTCATCGACGTCGTGTCCGGTGCCGGACGCAATCTCGACGCCATCCTGCTGCCGAAGGTGGAGTGCGCCGCGCACGTGCAGGCGTTGGATCTGCTGCTCACCCAGCTCGAGAAAGAGCACGGACTCGACGTCGGAGCCATCGGAATCGAGCCGCAGATCGAGAGCGCCCGCAGTCTGCGCAACATCGACGAGATCGCGACCGCGAGCCCGCGGGTGCAAACCCTGGTGTTCGGTCCCGCAGACCTGATGGCCAGCGTCAACATGCGCACCCTGGTCGTCGGCGAGCAGCCGGTCGGTTACGACACGGGCGACGCCTACCACCACATTCTGATGACCATCCTGCTCGCTGCCCGAACACACGGTCTGCAGGCGATCGACGGTCCGTATCTGCAGATTCGCGATCTCGACGCCTTTCGCCGGGCGGCGGGCCGGACTGCAGGCCTCGGTTTCGACGGCAAGTGGGTGCTGCACCCGACGCAGATCGAGGCCGCCAACGAGATCTTCGCGCCGCGTCAGGCCGACTACGACAAGGCCGAGATGATTCTCGACGCGTACGAGTTCCACACCTCCGCGGCGGGCGGCGGCCGCGGCGCAGTGATGCTGGGCGAGGAGATGATCGACGAGGCGAGCCGCAAGATGGCGCTCGTCGTCTCGGCGAAGGGACGTGCGGCAGGCCTGACGCGTACGACCGCCTTCGTGCCGCCCACGTCCTGACCGACCGTCAACCTGCTGTGAACCGCTACAACGGGTGTGTCGGTTGTCCGTTTCGGGGCACAATGGAGCCATGACCAATCCCCTCTCACAGCCCGGTCGCCCAGGGCAGGGCCTGCCGACTCCGCCCTCCGGCTGGCCTATCGGTTCCTACCCCACCTACGCCGAGGCGCAGCGCGCCGTCGACTACCTCTCCGACGAAGAGTTCTCGGTGCAGGACGTGACGATCGTCGGTGTCGACCTGATGCAGGTCGAACGCGTGCTCGGCCGCCTCACCTGGCCCAAAGTCATTGGTGGAGGCATTGTTTCGGGTGCCTGGCTGGGAGTCTTCCTCGGCCTGGTCCTCGGCATCTTCAGTGAGAACATCTTCGGAGCGCTGCTGATCGGCGTCGGCGGCGGCATCATCTTCGGCCTGATCTCGGCGTCCATTCCGTACGCGGCCACCAAGGGACAGCGAGATTTCGCGTCGAGCATGCAGTTGGTCGCGGGCCGATACGACGTCATCTGCGAGCCGCGAACCGCGGAGAAAGCACGCGACCTGCTCGCCAAACTGTCGATCTGATCACACCTGGTGGACGACCAGGCAACCGACAGGTAACGGAATAGCCCCAAATCGCCCTCTATGCCAGTGAGTTCGGTTACGTTTCTTTCGTGCACGGCAGTCCCACACAATGTGCTGCGCGAGTAACTGAACGTACGGAGGCGGAAAGTGCCGAGACATCGTGGTCGTAGGCGTGGAAAAGCAACGAGGATAGGGGTGTTGGCGGCAGCGGCTCTGGTCACGAGTCCGTTGCTCGCAGCGTGTGGTTCGTCCGACAGTTCGGTTCCGGTTCTGAGTTTCTACACTGCCGCAGACGGCGCAGAGCAGTACGCCGCTGCGGCACAGGTGTGTTCCGACGCCTCCAACGGCCGCTACCGAGTGGAGCAACGGACTCTGCCCAAGAGCGCCAACGATCAGCGGCTCCAGCTCGCGCGGCGCCTCGCCGGCAACGACAGGACGCTGGATCTGATGACACTCGACGTCGTCTGGACGGCCGAGTTCGCCGAGGCCGGATGGGCATTGCCCGTCCCGGAGGACCTGTCCGAGAAGCTGCGCGACGGTGCCACGCTCGAGGGCCCACTCGCCACGGCAGAGTGGCAGGATCAGCTGTACGCGGTGCCGCTCAACTCCAACACCCAGTTGCTCTGGTACCGCCCGGACGAGGTACCCGACGGAGCGCCGCCGCAGACGTGGGATCAGCTGATCGACGTGGCCGAGGCCAATGCGGCGGCGGGCAAGCCCGCACAGATCGGCGTTCAGGCAAAGCAGTACGAGGGCTTCATGGTCTGGTTCAACTCGCTGCTCGAGAGCGCTGGTGGTTCGGTCGTCGCCGAGGACGGAACGACGGTGACGCTGAACGACACTCCCGAGCATCGCGCCGCCACCGAGAAAGCTCTCGAGATCATCAAGCGAGTGGCCACGGCCGACGGCCGCGATCCCTCGGTCTCGCAGAGCGACGAGGCAACTGCCCGCCTCGGCATGGAATCGGGACGGATGGCCTTCCAGGTCAACTACCCGTTCGTGCTGCCCGGGTTGAAGGAGAACGCCGTTGCCGGTGCCGTCTCGTTCCTCGACCTGTCGACGGTGCCTGAGGATCAGCAGGACGCACGCATCGCCGAGGTCTTCCGTAGCGCGCCGTATCCGGAGGTGAACCCGGGCGAGCCCGCGAAGGTCACCATCGGTGGCTTCAACATCGGCGTCGCGAAGACCACTCAGCACGAGGATCTCGCGTGGGAGGCCGTCGAGTGCCTCACCAACGAGGAGAACCAGCGCAACAACGCCGTCAACGGTGGTGTGCCGCCGGTGCTGAAGTCGCTGTACTCCGATCCCGAGTTCCAGGCCGTCTATCCCGCGTGGGAAGGGGTTCTCGGTTCCATCGAATCTGCGGCTGTGCGACCCGTTTCGCCTGCCTACCAGAGCATTTCGATTCTGCTGACCGATGCGCTCAATCCGCCGCAGAACATCGATCCGGTGGCCGACGTGGACAAGCTCGCAGATTTGGTCTCCAAGGCCGTCAATTCCGAAGGGTTGATTCCATGAGCGCCACCACCGAGTCACAGCCCGCATCGCAGCCTATCGACAAGCAGGCGGCTCTGAAGAACGTCTCCGACGGCAAGAAGGCCGAACGTCGCCTGGGGCTGATGCTCATTGCACCCGCCGCCCTGCTGATGATCGCGGTCACCGGGTATCCGATCATCTACGCGTTCTGGCTCAGTCTGCAGAAGTACAACCTCGCATTCCCCGAGGATCGTGAATTCGTCGGTATCTCCAACTACGTGACCGTGCTGTCCGACGGCTACTGGTGGACGGCGTTCAGTGTGACGGCAGGCATCACGATCATCTCGGTGATCATCGAGTTCATCCTCGGCCTGGCCGTGGCTCTGGTCATGCACCGCACCATCTTCGGTCGCGGACTCGTACGCACCGTGGTGCTCATCCCGTACGGCATCGTGACCGTCGCCGCCGCGTACAGCTGGTACTACGCGTGGACCCCCGGCACGGGCTATCTCGCCAATCTGCTGCCCGACGGTAGTGCTCCGCTCACCGAGCAGTTCCCGTCACTGGCGATCGTCGTACTGGCCGAGGTCTGGAAGACGACGCCGTTCATGGCGCTGCTTCTTCTGGCAGGCCTGGCGCTGGTGCCCGACGATCTGCTCAAGGCGGCGGAGGTCGACGGAGCAGGTGCGTGGACCAGGCTGATGCGCATCACGATTCCGTTGATGAAGCCGGCGATTCTCGTCGCGGTGCTCTTCCGCACCCTCGACGCGTTCCGCATCTTCGACAACATCTACGTCCTCACCCGCGGTAGCAACGAAACCGGATCGGTCTCGATTCTCGGTTACAACAACCTGTTCGGTGCGTTCAACCTCGGGCTCGGATCGGCGATCAGCATTCTGATCTTCTTCTGCGTCGCGATCATCGCGTTCGTGTTCATCAAGTTGTTCGGTGCATCGGCACCGGGATCCGACGACGGAGGCCGCAAGTAATGACCACTGTTACGCCTCGCAAGAAGGTCGGTTGGACGGTCGTCAACGTCCTCGTCCTGCTCTACGCACTCGTTCCACTGCTGTGGATCATCAGCCTCTCGTTCAAGTCGACGGCCACCATCGCCGACGGCAACTTCATTCCTCGTTCGATCACTTTCGACAACTACAAGGGCATCTTCTCGACCAATCAGTTCACCTCGGCGTTGGTCAACTCGATCGGTATCGGACTGATCACCACCGTGATCGCCGTGGTGATCGGCACGATGGCCGCGTATGCCGTTGCGCGTCTGGACTTTCCGGGAAAGAAGGCTCTGGTCGGTGCAGCGCTGCTCATTGCGATGTTCCCCCAGATCTCCCTGGTGACACCGCTGTTCGACATCTCCCGCTCGCTGGGACTGTTCGACACCTGGCCGGGGCTGATCATTCCGTACATCACCTTCGCGTTGCCGTTGGCGATCTACACCCTGTCGGCGTTCTTCCGCGAGATTCCGTGGGAGCTCGAAAAGGCAGCGAAGATGGACGGCGCGACGCCGGCACAGGCGTTCCGCAAGGTCATCGCCCCGCTGGCCGCACCCGGCATCGTCACCGCCGCCATTCTGGTGTTCATCTTCGCCTGGAACGACCTCCTGCTCGCCATCTCGTTGACGGCGACAGAACGTTCGGTCACCGTCCCGGCGGCCATCTCGCAGTTCACCGGTAGCTCTCAGTTCGAGGAGCCAACGGGATCGATCGCAGCGGCAGCAGTCGTCATCACGATCCCGATCATCATTTTCGTGCTCTTCTTCCAACGACGTATCGTGGCGGGCTTGACGTCCGGCGCAGTGAAGGGATAACCGTCATGGCCGAAATCGTTCTCGACAAAGTCACCAAGCTCTACCCCGACGGCGCGGCTGCCGTCAGCGACGTCGACATCACCATCGCCGACGGCGAATTCATCATCCTCGTCGGCCCGTCCGGTTGCGGAAAATCCACGACGCTCAACATGATCGCCGGTCTGGAGGACATCTCGTCCGGCGAGCTGCGCATCGCGGGGGAGCGCGTCAACGAGAAGGCACCGAAGGATCGCGACATCGCGATGGTGTTCCAGTCGTACGCGCTGTATCCGCACATGACGGTGCGGCAGAACATCGCCTTCCCTCTCACGCTCGCGAAGCTCTCGAAGTCGGAGATCAACAGCAAGGTCGAAGAGGCAGCCAAGATCCTCGACCTCAGTCAGCACCTCGACCGCAAGCCGGCGAACCTCTCCGGCGGTCAGCGTCAGCGAGTTGCCATGGGCCGCGCCATCGTTCGTACCCCCAGTGCGTTCCTGATGGACGAGCCGCTGTCCAACCTCGACGCGAAGCTGCGCGTGCAGACTCGCGCCGAGATCTCACGTCTGCAGAAGCGGCTCGGCACCACCACCGTGTACGTCACGCACGACCAGACCGAGGCCATGACCCTCGGCGATCGCGTCGTGGTGCTGCGCGGCGGATTGGTGCAGCAGATCGGTTCTCCACAGGAGCTCTACGACAAGCCGCGAAACCTGTTCGTGGGCGGCTTCATCGGATCGCCCTCGATGAACTTCGTTCCCGGACAGCTCACCGCGAACGGTGTCTCGACCGCGCTCGGTGAGATCGACATCCCGCTCGAGCGGATGGACGCGATCAAGGCCAAGAACCCGGGTCGCGAGGTGGTCGTCGGCATCCGCCCCGAGCACTTCGAGGACGCAGCCCTGATCGACGGCTACCAGAAGATGAGCGGTGCCACCTTCACCGCCACCGTCGACGTGCTCGAGTCGATGGGTAGCGACAAGTACGTCTACTTCACGCTCAAGGGTGCCCGGGTCGAATCCAGCGAGCTGCAGGAGCTCGCAGCCGACGCTGGTATCGCCGATCTCGGTGGCGCACAGGTGGTTGCCCGCCTCGCCGCCGAGTCCAAGGCCGCCGAGGGTGGTCAGGTGGAACTGTGGTTCGACCCGGCGAAGATCTCGGTGTTCGACCAGGCCTCGGGTGCGAACCTGACGCTGTAAGTGCCTACGGCAGTGGTGCGGTTGAGTACCCGCTGGGGCACATAACCGCACCACTGCGCAGCACTCAGAACGCAGAGCCGGTGCTCGGCAGCTGGTAGCCCTGGAAGAAGTTGTATGGCACCACGTTCGGTGCCGGATTCTGCAGCTGCGGTGCCGGTGCCTGGGGGAACAGCTCGGGGAGCTCGAACTGGTTCGGCCCGTCGTTTCGGTTGTCGTCGTATCGGGTGTGATTGTCGCCCCGATCCGTCCACAGTGGATCGGCCGACGCGGTGCCTGCCATCGCCACCAGAGGAATGGCCACCAGAGCCCCGGTCACTGCTGCGCGGGTGAGGATCTTTCGGGTGTTCATGTGTTCCCTTTCGTCGGTGTTCGTACTTCTCCGACGTTAGGTCGACACGGTGGGCCCGCGACAGGGAAAACTGCTACCTCCCAGCATATTACGAGCTTTCTGCCAAGGAGCGTCGCGCGTGATTTCGTTTGTCTTCCCTGGTCGCGGCACGGGCAGTGGTCAGGTCGTCGGCGCAGACCTGGCAGTACTGCCAGCCGGAACGGCCGGTTCGCTGTTGCCGCCGACCACCGATTCGCCGGTGGTCGGAGTGCTCTTGATGGCCAGGGCCGCCAGTCCGACGACGAGACAGGCCACCGCACCGGCGGCGAAGGCCGCGGTGTAGACGATTTCACGGGCGACCCCGGTCCCGTCGATGGTGAACATGGCCAGTGCGGTGGACAGTGTTGCGCTTGCGATCGACGTGCCGACGGTTCTGACGATCGAGTTGACGCTGTTGGCCACTCCGGTGTCCGCTGCATCGACCTCGGCCATGAGCAGGTTGGGCAGGGCAGCGAACGCGAGACTGACGAACACGTTGATGACCACACCGGCGGTGATCAGTTGCCAGGTGTGATCGTGAGCCAGCGCGACGAATACGAAGCCGACCAGCCCGATCACCGCACCTGCGATCAGAACTCGACGCGGCCCGAAGGACCGGATGAGACGACCGCTGAGGACGGCGGCGACCACGCCGACCGCTGCACCGGGTAGCAGGTAGACGACGCTCGCCTCGAGAACGTTGGCGGTGAAGCCGTAGCCCGCCACAGCTCGTGGTGTCTGCACGAAGTACGAGCAGGCGAGGAAGTTGACGAACATCCCGATACCGACGAACACGGTGGCGACGTTGGTGGCGAGCAGCGGACCGTGGGTGAGCATTCGGGGCGCGACCAACGGTTCGGCGGTGCGCTTCTCGAGCAGCCACCAGAGCGTTCCCGTCAGTACACCGGCAAGGGCGCAGCCGATGGTGGCCACCGAACCCCAGCCCCACGTGCGGCCTTGCGTCAGCGCGAGGAACAGGAGCAGGAGGGTCACGGCGAGTCCTGCCGCACCCCACCAGTCGACGGTGCCACCGCTGGTCTTCGGTCGCGCGGGCACGCCGAACCAGGCGATCGCTAGGGCCAGCACGACGAACATGACAGTGAGCCAGAACACGCGGTGGTAGTCGGCTCCGTTGGCGGTGAGCAGCCCGGTCAGTACCAGTCCGAAGCCGCCGCCGACGCCCAGTGTCCCGGACAGGACGGCCATCGAGCCGACGAGCTTTCGTGGGGGCATCTCGTCGCGCAGTACGGCCAGCGCAATGGGGAACAGGGCATAGGACACTCCCTGCAGGACGCGACCGACGATCAACCAGAGCAGCGAGTGCGTGAGGGCCGCGAGCAAGGACCCGGCGAGGACGACGGTGAGTACACCGATGAGCACCGGCCGCTTGCCGTGCAGGTCGGCGAGTCGGCCGATGACGGGGGTGGCAATGACCGCTGCGAGGAGGTTGCCCGTCAGTACCCAACCGGCGGCCGTGGTGCTGACGCCGAGTTGGGTGCCGATGGTTCCGACGATGGGGACGACCATCGTCTGCAGAACGGCGAGAGTCATGACGATGAAACAGAGTCCGGGCAGCAGTATGCGGCGGGTGGACATGGAAGAACTACCTCGTTACCTGTCGAAAATGCACTAGAACCGACGCAAATAAATTGTTGAATGCATCTAAGTGATTATCAGATATCGCCGAACGAGGGAAGCGGGCCCCGACGACGGCACCGTGTCACTGCGGGCGAGTGGGCTTGCCCAGCGCCTTCTGTCGCAGTTCGCTGACGATCTCGTCGTTCCACACGTGTTCGCGCACCAGGCGGTAACGCTCCCGGCTCATCCAGAGGTACGCCTCGGCGTCGGTGCGGTCCTCGAGGATCTCTGCTGCGCGCACCATGCGCACCACCGGGAGGTATTCCTCACCGAACCAGCGCCGCGCGACGGTACCGCGGTCGACGAATTCACCGACCTCCTGCATCAACCGGAAGCCCCATGCCTCCACCGATTCGCTCAGCTGGGCGTAATCGAACGGATCGGTCACCTGAACGGCCTCGCGTGCCTTGCCCACCAACGGGACACGACTGAGGAAGATGCGCCGGTGATCCTTGATCAGCAGATCGCCACGTCGGGTGATGCCCTCGGGGGAGATGCGCGTGATGATCTCGGTGACCACGGCGTCGATCGACGTCCGGTGCATCGCGAAGGCGATGGAGACTCGATGGTGTCCGTCGACGACGAAGTGCATGCCACCGATGCGGTACACCTGGATGGGCGGCATCGCCTCGCCGCGGCGCTGAGCAGCCGCGAGTCGCTGCCAGCGTTCGCGGATGCGCGCCGACGTCGGCCGAAAGAACCGATCGAAATCGCGCGTGCGATCGACACTGCCGACGATGGTCTCGACGCGGATGACCTGCAGGCCGAGGTGACGCTCGCCCACCTTGCCGAGGGCGGCGACCACCTCGTCGAACGGCAGGATGGTGTTGACGTCGTCGGGTTGACGACGCAGCCACCCGACCAGACGTGCGACGTCGGCGCGGCGGCGTTGGCGGGTGAAGTCGTTCTCCGCATCGGCGGCCGGAAATCCGGTGTCACGTGCCATGTCTGCGCCTCACGATCTTGGGTGTCTCGAAATCCGGTCTTTCGCCGCCCGGTTCGATCTCGAGGAGGGTGTATCCGACGGTGTTGATCACCGCCGCGCCGTGCAGGGTCAGATCGTCCGGGGTGTGACCGTGCGGATGAATGTGGCCGTGCAACAACAACTGTGGGGAGAGTCGACGCGTCACCTCGTCCAGACAGTCGAAACCGATGTGCGCCGGGTCGGTGTCGTCGCCGACGCCGAGCGGAGGACTGTGGGTGAGCAGAATGTCGACGGGCCGAAGGTCCTTGCGCACGTTGCGATGCCACGCGAACGTCCGGGTCAGGGTTCGTGATCGACGTCGCTGCTGCCGTTGGGTCCACTGATTGGGCCCACCGTTGTAGCGGATGGACCCGCCGAGCCCGGCGATCCGCAGGCCTGCCGCCGACACGATGCGACGATCGACGTTGACGGCACCGACCGGTCCCGGCCAGGTGGCGGGCAGCCCGGCGCGCATCCACCCGGCGCGCCCGGCCGAGTATCCGGTGAGGTCCGCGTCGTGATTGCCCGGCACGAACACACACGGTGCGTTCAGCGCGTCGGTGAGGTACTCGAGGTAATCGAACGGGAGGTCGCCCGCGCCGAGAATCAGGTCGACTCCGAGCGACTTCACCTGCGGACTCCACAGGGATTCGATCGTTTCGTCGGCAACTGCGAGAACGGAGACCACGGGTACGACGGTACCCACCTCCGGTGCGGTGGTACCTCCGAACGGACTTCTCGGGCATCGGTGGTGTTGGATGGGTCAGGTGAGCGACAGTGTCATCGAAGCGGTACGCGCACATCTGGTGACCGAGATCGGCGACGAGAATCCGTCGTCGGCGTCGGTGACGTTCCTCGGCCTCGAGTCACTGGACGTGCTGAGATTCGGCGCGGACTCCGACGTGGTCCGGTACGTCAGTCTCGGCTGTTCTCGTCACCCCATGGCCGACCCCAACGAACTCGTCGCCGATCCCTCGCGCGGCCCCCGAGCCGAACTGGTGCTGACTCTGCGCGGTGGGGCAGGCGTGGCGTCGGGCGTGCACAAGTCCCTGGCCGTGCTCGCTGCCTCTCCCGCGGTGGAGGGCGTCGTGCTCGTCGAGGACGCGCTGCTCGACCTGGGCGAGCCGCTGTGGACCAACGCGCCGTTCACCGCGGTGCTGCTGGGCGAGAGCGATATCGCCGATCTGACGCTGCCCGAGCCCTACGACCCGGTTCGCTTTCTGGCCGCCGTGCCGTTGACCGGTACCGAGGCCGCGTGGGTGCGTCTACGCGGTGCAGCGGCCCTGCGGGAGGCCTGGACCGAGGCTGGGATCGACGTGCGCGATCCGAATCGATCTGCGGCCAGTCTCTGACGAGAAGTCACCGCGCGTAGGACGCCAATTCCGGTTCGGCAGTGACGGAATCGAAGATGAGGTGCAGAGGCACCTCGGCCAGGTACTTCAGTCCGGTGATCGCGGCATCTGCGTCGTAACGCAGGTTCGGCATCGTGGTGGTGAAACAGAGGTCGTCCGAGATGCGTTCGCGCACAGCAGGTCCGTCGTGTTCGAGCGCGTCGAGGACGAGATAGAAGGCGACGTTGTCGCCGATGATGTTGAAGTGTTCGACGGGCCGGAGCGGGCAGATGTCCTGGACGGCGATGTTGGCGGCCCCGGCGAGGGTGCTGGCGTGCGGTTGCGGATAGATCAATTGGTCGAATGTCGTGTAGATCGAGGTGTAACTGGGCCCCGCGGGCAACGGACGCGCCGCCAGCGCGGTGAGGAACTTCGACCCGGTGGCGATCTGCCAGTTCGCCGGCGGGCACTCCTGCGAGTCGTCGCATCCCGAGCGCGCCGAGTCGGTGCCGTTGTACGGGGTGGCGAGCGAGATGAAATCCGATACCAGCGCAGGCAGATCCGGCCAGAACGTCAATGCCCAGAGCTCGTCCAGTGGACCGTGCTGGTGACCCATCAGGACGACCTGGCGACCGCTGTCGGCTGCCATGGTGCGGACCGCATGCACCACGTACTGGGCGGCGACCTGAAGGTCTCCGTAGCCCTCGTCGGGAAGCGAGAGGCTGCACACCGGTATCCCAGCGGCGGGCAGTGACTGCAGATAGTTCCAACCGAACGATTGCTGATCGGTGGCGAAGGCCGGGGTGAGCAGGACCGGATCGCGGGTGGCGTCGTGCAGATCGGGGGTGCACGTGAGGGCGTGGTCGAGGGCGGCCGGAGCGACGGTGAGCACGGGACCGAGATCGGGGTTCGACCCGGCATGAGCTGTACCCGGCACGCAGACGGTCATGATCGCGACGGCCAGTACCAGTGAGCGGATTCTCATCGATCCCTTCCGGACGAGGATGCAGGGCTTCTGCAGTCTCATCCGGTCAGGACCGGCGGGATCGTGACCCGGAAGGGGTCGGGGCAATCACCAACGACCGCTCGATTCGGTTGGACATCGCCCAACCGAATCCAGCTCCTAGAGCCAGTCGTTCTTGTGGAACGTCCGCCACAGTCCGATACACACGCACAACACGACCGCGACCATCAGGTGATAGCCGTACGTCCAGTGCAACTCGGGCATGTTGTCGAAATTCATCCCGTAGATGCCCGCGACCATCGTCGGCACAGCGGCGATCGCCACCCACGACGAGATCTTGCGCATGTCCAGGTTCTGCTGCATCGTCACTCGCGCCAGCGCGGCGTCGACCAATGAGCTGAGCACCTCGTCGTACTCGGAGATACGTTCGGCGACGGTCGTGTGATGGTCCTGCACGTCGCGCAGGTAGCGTCGCACCGCCTTGGGGACGCTCGGCTCCTGCACCAGACGCGCCAACGGCGTGGACAGCGGTGTCACCGACCGGCGCAGCTCGACGACCTCCCGCTTGAGGAGGTAGATGTTCTCGATGGGCACATGGTGGTGCGGCGAGAAGACTTCCTCTTCCATGCCGTCGACGTCTCGCTCGATCGAGTCGGTCACCGCGAGGTACTCGTCGACGACGTGGTCGGCCACCGCGTGCAGTACCGCCGACGGACCGAGCGCGAGCTGTTCCGGGTTCGCTTCGAGGCGCTGACGCACGCCGGCCAACCCCGAATGTTCCCCGTGCCGGACGGTGATGACGAAGTCGCGGCCGACCATCACCATGATCTCGCCGCTCTCGACGATCTCGTTGGCGGTCGTCACCGACTCGTGCTCGACGTACTTCACCGTGCGCAGCACCAGAAATGCGACGTCGTCGTAGCGCTCGAGCTTGGGCCTCTGATGGGCGTGCACGGTGTCCTCGACCATCAGCTCGTGCAGGCCGTGACACTGGGCGATCGCGCTCATCTGGTGTTCGTCGGGTGCATGCAGACCGACCCACACGAATCCCTCACCGCGGGCGCGGACCTCCGCGATGGCCGAGGTGTGCGTGAATCTCCCGGGCAGTCGAGCCCCGTCGACGTAGACCGCGCAGTCGACGATCGCTCGGGCCGTGGGCACCGGAATGCGCGGTATCGGCTCGGGACCGGCCTTGGCCGAACGTCGATGCAGTGACGGCAGCGACGGGCGTGGTGGAAGGGACGGCATGGCGGGCAATCGTACGCCAGCAAAACGACGAGAGAGTGGGCCTGGAACACTGTGCAGGTGCTCATCGATCTCCACACCCACTCGACGGCGTCCGACGGGACCGACAGCCCGGCCGAGCTGGTCCGCGCCGCAGCCGAGGCGGGACTGTCGGTGGTGGCTCTGACCGATCACGACACCACCTCGGGGTGGGACGAAGCGGCCGCCGCACTGCCGTCCGGCCTCACGCTCGTGCGCGGCATGGAACTCTCCTGCACCGGGCGAGGCGAGGACGGCGAGCCGGTTCCTGTGCATCTGCTGGCGTATCTGTTCGACCCCGCGAACGAGGCGTTCGCGGGAGAGCGCGCACGGTTGCGCGGCGAGCGGGTCACTCGATTGCGTGCCATCGCCGAGAAGATGGCGGCGGACGGTCTGCCCATCGATCCCGACGCGGTGCTGGCCTCGGCCGGAGCGGCAGCCGGACGACCGCACCTGGGTCGCGCGCTGATCGACGCCGGCTACGTTCCGAACATGGACGCCGCGTTCGCCGGTCCGTTGGCGACGAGCGGCAAGTACTACGTCGAGAAGGTCGACACCCCCCTCGAAGTCGCGGTGGACATGATCGCCGCAGCAGGCGGTGTCAGTGTGCTCGCGCACGCCAGAGCTCGTGCCCGCGGTCGCATCCTCGACCTCGATCACATTCGCGAACTCGCAGCGCGCGGTCTCGGGGGAGTGGAAGTGCATCACATGGACCACTCGCCGCAGGACACCGCGGTGATGGTCGATCTCGCTGCCGAACTGGACCTGATCGTCACCGGATCCTCGGACTACCACGGCACCAACAAGACGGTGAAATTAGGCGAATACACCACGGCCCCAGAGCAATACGACCGTCTCGTAGCGGCGGCACGCGCATGACATTCGACGTGACGCTCTATCTGACGGTGCTCATCACCCTGTTCGTCATCATGGACCCACCGGGCGCGATCCCGGTGTTCCTGTCGCTGGTGGGCCGCAAGAGCAAAGAAGAACGCAACAAGGCCGCGTGGCAGGCTCCCGCCGTCTCACTGACCGTCATCTCGGTGTTCGCGATCGGCGGCCAGGCGATCCTGAGCTACCTGCACATCGGCATTCCGGCGCTACAGGGCGCAGGTGGGTTGTTGCTGCTGCTCATCGCGTTGTCACTGCTCACCGGAAAGGGCGCGGGCGGAGACACCGCCGCGGAGGACGTCAACGTCGCGCTCGTGCCGCTCGGGACTCCGCTCATGGCCGGCCCCGGTGCCATTGCCGCGGTAATCGTCTACGTCAGCCAGGCCGACGGTGACGTCGGTTCGTTCCTGGCAATTGCGTTGGGCATCATCACCATTCACGTGCTGTTCTTCCTGGTGCTGCGATTCTCGACGGCGCTGATCCGGCTCCTCGGAGAAGGCGGCATCTCGCTGTTGGCCCGCATCGCCGGCCTGTTGCTCGCCGCCATCGCGGTGCAGCTGATCGCGGATTCTGTTCGCGGATTCGTGGCCGGCGGATGACCGGGGGATCGTTCGGGCTCCGATTCCTGCGCGGGCTCAGCGGCGTCGTCACCGCAGGACTGGTGGTGCTCGCCATCGGCGTCGCCGTCACGCAGTATCTGGGGCACTCCCGCGGATTCCCCGGTCCTGGTGGTCTCTCGGTCGCCGCACACATCGTCGCCGCGATCGTTGCCGTGTTCGCGCAGCGCGTCACCGATCACCGTCGCGGATTCTCGGCCGTTCTCGGGGCGATCGTGGTCTTCGTCGCCACCGGCCTCGTCCTGTGGACACAGTGGTGGCAGTGAGCGCCCGTTCTGACTCTGTGGTCAGGTGGGGTGGCGATGTGGCACACTGGGGCACCGACAGGGCTACAGCCCATCGCTGATCGTGCAGGCGCACCCGCCTCACATGCGAGACACGCTCTCGGCAGTTTGCAGCCAGCACTGGCGCACTCCGACGGCCCTCATTTCCACTACTCACTTCGTTGACATTTCGTCGCCTCGCCGGTCGAGGTCGACAGTGCGAGGAGCTTTCACAGTGACGGCAGTCGAAGACACCGCAGCAACACCCACAACGCCGGCCCTTCCCGCCGGAATCACCGACGAGGAGATCTTCGCCGGGCACCTCGGCGGGAAGCTGTCGGTCGAGTTGGCAGCGCCGCTCGAGACCCAGCGCGATCTCTCGATCGCCTACACCCCAGGAGTGGCCCAGGTCAGCCGCGCCATCGCCGCCGAACCCGCGCTGGCCAAGCGATACACCTGGACCGATCGCCTCGTCGCCGTCATCTCCGACGGTTCCGCAGTGCTCGGCCTGGGCGATATCGGTCCCCGCGCGTCGTTGCCGGTGATGGAAGGCAAGGCCGCACTGTTCAAGAAGTTCGCGGGCCTCGACTCCATCCCGATCGTGCTCGACACCAACGACGTCGACGAGATCGTCGAGACCATCGTGCGGATGCGGCACAGCTTCGGTGCCGTCAACCTCGAAGACATCTCGGCACCGCGCTGCTTCGAGATCGAACGCCGCGTCATCGAGGCGCTCGAATGCCCGGTGATGCACGACGACCAACACGGCACCGCCATCGTCGTCCTCGCCGCGCTCAACGGGGCTGCGAAGGTGCAGGGCCGGAGCACCTCCGAACTGAAGGTCGTCATCTCCGGAGCCGGGGCAGCAGGTGTGGCGTGCGCCAACATGCTCCTCCTGGCCGGCATCCGGGACGTGGTGGTGCTGGACTCGCGGGGGATCGTCTCTTCCGATCGCCAGGATCTCACCAGCGTCAAGGCCGACCTCGCCGCGCGCACCAACCCCCGTGCACTGGCCGGCGGAGCGGCCGACGCCCTGGCCGGCGCAGACGTGTTCCTCGGTCTGTCCGCGGGCAAGGTCGACGAGAGCTACATCGCCTCGATGGCCCCGGACTCCATCGTGTTCGCGCTGTCCAACCCGGATCCGGAGATCCATCCGGAGGTGGCGAGGAAGTACGCCGCCATCGTGGCAACCGGACGCAGCGACTTCCCGAACCAGATCAACAATGTTCTCGCCTTCCCCGGTGTGTTCAAGGGCGCGCTCGACGCAGGTGCCCGCCGCATCACCGAAGGCATGAAGCTCGCCGCTGCCGAGGCAATCCTCTCGGTTCTCGGCGACGAGTTGGCTGCGGACAAAATCGTGCCCAGCCCACTCGATCCTCGTGTCGCCCCGGCCGTTGCGGACGCAGTTGCGGCAGCAGCGCGAGCCGAGGGCGTCGCGTAGGAAAACGGAAAGAAAACACCGGCGAACCCGGCCCCCACCCGGGCCTGCGGTTCGCCGGTGTCTTTCGTAGTGGGTCGAGTCAGACCTTCGCGAGTCCGGTCGGCATCCGCCGTAGGCGACCGGTTCCCGGGACGGACGTCCACACCGCGAGGGCGAGCAGACCGTCGACGATCAGGGTCAGCAGCGCCACCAGAATCGCGCCGACCAGAACGCGGCCGTAGTCGTAGAGCGCGAGCCCGTCGAAGATGTAGCGGCCGAGCCCGCCGAGGTTGACGTAGGCCGCGATGGTCGCGGTAGCGATGATCTGCAGTGTGGTGTTGCGCAACCCGCCGAGGATCAGGGGCAGAGCGTTGGGGATCTCGACGCGAAACAGCACTTGGGTTTCGGTCATCCCCATCGCGCGGGCGGCGTCGACGACGTTGGCGTCGACGTTGGCGATGCCGGAGTACGTGCCGGCCAACAGGGGAGGAATGCCCAGTAGCACCAACGCGATGATCGGCGGGATCAAGCCCAATCCGATCACCAGAACCAGAAAGACGAGAATGCCGAGGGTCGGCAGCGACCGCAGCGCATTGACGAGCCCGACGATGACGGCCTCACCGCGGCGCAGGTGACCGATGAGCAGACCGACCGGAACCGCGACGGCAGCCGAGAGCAACACTGCCAACAGGCTATACCACATGTGTTCGATCAGCCGTGCGCCGATTCCCGTGGGACCGGCCCAATTTCCGCCGTCGAGAATGTACGAGAACGCCTCGGAGAAGAGATTCATGCGCGTGCCTTCTTCTTCGACGAGCCTGTGCTCAGCCGCGTCCATGGGGTGAGTCGACGCCCCAGCAGGTACAGGGCCGCGTCGAAGATCAACGCCAGGAACACGATCGAGATGATGCCCGCGAAAATTTGATCGGGATAGTCACGCTGGTAGCCCTGGGTGAACAGCTGGCCGAGGCCGCCGATGCCGATCACCGAGCCCACCGAGACCAACGAGATGTTCGTGACCGCGACGACCCTGATGTTGGCGATGAGTACCGGAAGTGCCAGTGGCAGTTCGACGGTCACTGCTCTCCGCAGTGTCGAGTAGCCCATCGCCTCGGCGGAATCGACCACGGCGAACGGCACCGAATCGAGTGCCTCGGGTACTGCGCGCACGAGCAGCGCGGTCGAGTACACCGCCAGCGCGATCACCACGTTCAACGGATCGAGAACGGGAAGACCGACGATCGCGGGGATGGTGACGAACAAGGCCAGCGACGGAAGCGTGAACGCAATACTGGCCACCGTCAGCGTGATTCGGCGAACCCAACGGGTGTTGCGAATGACGGTACCCAACGGGATGGCGATCAACAGTCCGATGAGCAGCGGGACGAGCGAGAGATACAGGTGCGTCTTCGTGTAGCCGAGAACCACATCGAAATTGTCCAGCAGCCAGGTCACTGTTCGTTGTCCCCGGTAGCGAGGAAGTGGTGCCGGTTGCGTTCGGAGTCCTCCGACTTGCGTTGTGCGGCAAGGTTTTCGAGTATCTCCGCCCCGTCGACGCTACCCACGGCCGCCCCGGATGCATCGACCGCGACACCGATTCCCGACGGCGAGGAGATCGCCGAGTCGAGTGCCTGACGCAGATCGCCGCCCTCGAGGAACAGGGAGCCGCCCGCCGCCGTGCTCTCGTCGATGCTCCGGCCTTCGCGCACCTTCTCGACTCCGGTCGCGTCGATCCATCCGAGTGGACGGCGCTGCCCATCGACGACGAGGACCCACTGCCCCTGGTCCAGCCTCAGACCGTGGATCTCGTCCTGCGTCGCCGTACGGATGGGGTGCATGGTCACCGACTGTGCCGACCGAAACGACAGGCCGCGGTAGCCACGATCGCGACCGACGAACGACGCCACGAAAGACGTTGCCGGTGAGGCGAGTACGGTCTCCGGCTTGTCGTACTGCTGCAATCGGCCCTGGGGTCCGAACACGGCGATGCGATCACCGAGCCGTACGGCCTCGTCGATGTCGTGGGTGACGAACACGATTGTCTTCTTCAGATCGGCCTGCAGTCGCAGCATCTCGATCTGCAGTTCTTCCCGAACCACCGGGTCGACCGCGCTGAAGGGCTCGTCCATCAGCAGGATCGGCGGGTCTGCGGCAAGCGCCCGGGCGACGCCCACCCGCTGTTGCTGCCCGCCGGACAGTTGCGCCGGGTAGCGCGAGGCGAATGCCGGGTCCAGGCCGACGCGCTCGAGAACGTCGAGCGCGGCTGTGCGTGCTGCGCGACGCGATTCGCCGTTGAGTACCGGCACCGTGGCGACGTTGTCGACGACGGTGCGGTGCGGCAGCAACCCGGCACTCTGGATGACGTAGCCGATGCCGCGGCGCAGCTTCACCGCGTCGATGTCGGCGATGTTGCGCCCGTCGACTGTGATGACGCCCGAGGTGGGCGTGATCATGCGATTGATCATCCGCATCGAGGTGGTCTTGCCGCAGCCGGACGGCCCCACGAACACGGTGAACGAGTGTGGCTCGATCACCAGGTCCAGCGAGTCGACGGCCGTGGTGCCGTCCGGATACGTCTTGTTGATGCTCTCGAAGGTGATCATCAGCTGACCGGCTGATCCAGACCCTTGTCCTGGACCCAATCCGCTGCTGCTGCCGCGGGCTCGACCTTCTCGTCACCGGACACTCGCGTGTTCAGCGCAATGAGCTCCTCGGTGGTGATCTGCGCCGACACGGCGTCGAGCACCTGAGTGAGCTTGTCGGACTGCTTGGCCGTACGCAGCACCGGAATGATGTTCTGGGCAGCGAAGTTGTTCTCCGGATCCTCGAGAACGACGAGATCGTTCTGTGCGATCGAGGGCGCGGTGGTGAAGATGTCCGCTGCGACGACCTGTCCGGAGACGAGGGCCTCGACCGTCGCCGGGCCGCCGCCGTCGGAGATCGGGATGTAGTTGCCGGGAGAGATGTCCAGACCGTACTTGTCTCGCAGACCGGGCAGGCCGCCGACGCGTTCCTGGAATTCCGGGGTACCGGCGAAGGTCACCTCGGACGAGAACGGGGCGAGGTCGCCGATGGTGGTGAGGTTGCGCTCGGTGGCGGTCTGGCGCGTGACGACGACGGCGTCCTTGTCCTCGCCCGGTGCCTGCGCTGTCACGGTGAGGTCGTCGCCCAGAGCCGCGGGCAGTGCGGCCAGGACGTCCTCGGAGGACGTGGCGGTCGCGGATTCGTCCAAGTACTGCAGCAGGTTGCCGGTGTAGTCGGGGATCAGGTCGATCGACCCGTCTCGCACTGCCGGAATGTAGGCCTCACGGCTGCCGATGTTGAGCTTGGTGCTCACCTCGAAACCGTTGGCGCGCAGAGCCTCGGCGTAGATGTTCGCCACGGTCTCGGACTCGGGGAAGTTGGCCGAGCCGATGATGATCGAGTTGGTGTCGCTGTTGCTCTCGCCGCCACCGCTGGACAGTGGATCCGAATTTCCGCCGCAGGCGGTCAGAGCGGTGACCGAGAGGGCGAGTGCGGCTACGGCGGCCACTGCCCTCGGAGCGGAGAACGCGCGCGTGATTCGGGAGGTGGTCATGGTGTCCTTCCATCGGTTCGGGCACAGTCCTACCCATCTCCGATCGCCGCCACCGGGCTGCGGGGGCATCGTCGAAACCAGGACTCGGGCTGCTCGGGATGGTAGTCGAATTCAGCGTGCCCATAAGGTTGGTTCGACTACCGTCTCGTTCGCACTAGTGCCCCGCGGCCGAGATCGGTAAACCACCCGGGCAGTGAACAGGAGAAAATGATAGTGCGATCGTCGGTTCTGGCAGCAGCCCTGGTGATGTCGATCGCCGGACTGGTCGGCGGTTGCAGTGCGGGTGCGTCGACCGACCCTGCCGGCGCGGCCGTCGTCGTCGGAGCAGGCAGCTCGGATCTGTCGCGTCTGCTCGCGCAGATCTACGCCGGTGGACTGCGATCGACGGGAGCGAACGTCGAGGTGAAGGAAGACCTGGGAGACCGGGCCGACTACCTCGCGGCGCTGGACCGCGGGGAGGTGACGATGGTTCCCGATCTCACCGGAGAGCTGCTGCGCACCTTCGACACTCTGTCTGCGGCAACCGAGGCCGAGGACGTGTACACCGAACTGAACCGATCACTGCCGGCCGGGTTGTCGGTGGGGGATTACGCCACCGCCGAGGATCGACTTGCCATTGCGGTGGCGTCGGACAGTGAATCGGGCGACGAGACGGTGACCGACTTCCTGGGGCGTGGGGAAAAGACCGTGGGAATCGTGGACGATCAGGTCGATCCGATGGACGTCCTTGCGCAAGGCACGAAGAGCCCCACGTTCACGGGGGCGTCGTTCACCGATTTCACTCCGTATGCCGATGGGCAGTCCGCCGTGGACGGGTTGAACGCCGGGGAGGTCGATGCACTGGCGATTCGCACCGCCTCGTTCGGCCCGTTGGCGAAGGATCTGACCACGCTGCCCGACGACGATCATGTGTATCCCGCGCAGAACGTGGTTCCGCTCTACGTCGACGGAGTGCTCAGCGAGAGTGCTCTGAGGTCGTTCTCGGTGGTGGCGGGGGAGCTGACGACTGCGGACCTTGCCGACATGATCGGCGAGGTCCGCAACGGCGTTCCGTCAGGCGAGGTCGCCGGCCGCTGGCTCGGTGAGCGCAACCTGTGACACTGTGCCGGTCTGCGTTGCCCTGACCTTGCGGCCCAGGTACGAGCCCATGTGATGGACGGCCTGAGCCGCCTCCCGCAGGATCGACGCCTGTAGATGGGCCACGTGCCAGAGCTTCTTGTACTCCACGTGCTCGAGCTCCACGCCCGACAGACGCAGCTTGTCCGCGAAGGCGGTGATCTGCGCGTACAGCACCTCGTCGGTGCCGACGTGCATGACGATCGGAGGCAGCCCGTCGAGGTTGCCCAGCAGCGGTGCGAAGCCTTGGTCCAGTGGATCGCCCGCGCCCAGATAAGCGTCGGCCGAGCTGTACGACCAGCCGGTGTTGACCACGAGATCGCGGTCCTTGGCGGCGTCGCGTGCACCGGGATCGACCCAGGGCGAGATCAGGCCGAGGGCGGCCGGGCTGGTGCCGTCGTCCACCAGACGCCTGGCGGTGGCAACCGTCAGACCTCCACCGGCGGAATCGCCTGCGATGGCGATGCGGTCCGCGGTGAATCTGTGAACACGGACCAGCTCGCGGAACGCCGCGACAGCGTCGTCCAGACCGGCCGGGTACGGGTTCTCCGGGGCCAACCGGTAATCGAGCACGTAGACGGCGCTGGCCGATTCCCGCGCCAGATGCGCTGCCAACGACCGGTGCGTGTTGATCGAACCGATCGTGTACGCGCCGCCGTGCAGGTACAGAATCGCGGTGTCGCGTTCGGTTGCCCCGACGGTGATGCGCTCCGCTCGCCGTCCGGCGAGCGTCAACTTCTGCGCGACGGTTCCGTGCGGAAGAGTCTGCGCCGGAGCCGCCGCCTCGAGCAGGGCCCGCTGGGCTCGGAACGACAGACGCGGATTCAGCGCCAGGCGATAGAAAGGCTTGAGTGCTGCCGCGACGATCGGCAGGGGAACGTAGAAGGACTTCACGGGCTCGCCTACTTCTTCGTTCGGGGAAGCGCGCGCTTGGACACCGCGGCGATCAGGCCCTGGTAGCGCGAGCCGGTGATGCGCTGCAACAGATCGAGGGCGATGGCGTCGGATCCGATGAGCACCCGGCCCTTGCCCTTCTCGACGCCCTTGAGAATGGTCTTGGCAGCGTCGATCGGGGTGGTCTTGGCGAGCTTGCTGTCGAAGAACTTGGCCACGTCGGCCTGATCGAAGTTCTCGGCGACCGTGGCGTTGCGGGCGATGGCGGTCTTGATACCACCGGGGTGCACCACGGTCACCTTCACCGGTGCCTTGGAGATCAACATCTCCATGCGCAGCGACTCGCTGAACCCGCGGACGGCGAACTTCGCGGCGTTGTACGCCGACTGCGACGGCATGGCGAGCAGGCCGAAGAGGCTGGAGATATTGATGATGTGGCCGTCGCCGGAGGCCTGAATGTGGGGCAGAAATGCCTTGGTGCCGTTGACGACTCCCCAGAAATCGACGTCGACGATGCGCTCGATGTCCTTGAACGAGGACTTGTCGACGTCACCGTGGTACGCGATGCCCGCGTTGTTGTAGATCTGGTTGACCTTGCCGAAATGCGCAACGACGGCCTCGGCGTAATCCAGCACGGTCTCCCGCTGGGACACATCCAAGAAATCCGACTTGACCTCGGCACCCAACGCCTCGACTCGTCGAACCGTTTCGTCGAGTCCGGCGGTGTCGACGTCGGACAATGCCAACTTCGCTCCGCGGCCGGCCAGTTCGAGGGCCAGGGCGCGGCCGATTCCCGAGCCCGCGCCGGTGACGACGGCCACCTTGCCTGTGAATGTGCTCATCGTGCGGACACCTTGTCTGTGTTGTTGCCGGCGGAGTTGGTCGCCGACGGTCCGGAGGGCAGGTCTGCGGTAGCGACGCTACGGTACGCATCGAGATCGAAGTTCCTGGTGATTCTGCGGAACTCGAAGGTAAAGCCCGGCCACAGCGTCGTGTTGTTGCCGTGCTTGTCGAGGTACCAGCTGGCGCATCCGCCGTTCATCCAGACACTCTTGGAGAGTTGGTCCTGCAGCGTCACGTTGTACTCGTCCTGCACGTCCTTGCGCACCTCGATGGTGCCGATGTCGTGCTTGTCGATGGTGTTCAACGCGTCGACCAGGTAGTTGATCTGCGACTCGATCATGAACACCATCGACGTGTGGCCCAGACCGGTGTTGGGGCCCACCAGGAAGAACATGTTGGGGAAGTTCGCGACCGCCGCGCCCTTGTAGCCCTGCTGACCGCCGTCCTCGAAGGTTTCGGCCAGTGTGCGGCCGTCCTTGCCGGTGATGCCGTGGTAGGCGGGGGAGTCGGTGACGTGGAAGCCGGTGGCGACGACGAGCGCGTCGATGGGGCGTTCGGTGCCGTCCTTGGTGACGATGGAGCCCTCGCGGATCTCGGCGATACCGTCGGTGACGAGATCGACGTGGCTCTTGGCGAGCGCGGGGTAGTACGCGTTCGAGATCAGCATGCGCTTGCAGCCGATGCGGAAGTTCGGCGTGACCTTCGCGCGCAGGGCCTTGTCCTTGATCTGCGTGCGCAGGTGGTTCTCCGACGCCCACTGCAGCGGCTTCATGAAGGCCGGAGCCTTCGCAAGTCCGACGACCTGCGTCTCGCGCATCGCGTAGATGCCGGTGCGGGAGAGACGCTGGAATCCGGGAACGTGCTTGAAGGCGAAGCGCTCGAGCTTGGTGTACGGGCGGTCCGCGCGGGGAAGAATCCACGGCGCGGTGCGCTGGTACACGTCGAGGTGCTTCACCTGATCTGCGATGGCGGGCACGATCTGGATCGCCGACGCGCCGGTACCGATGACGGCGACGCGCTTGCCCGCGAGCGAGACGTCGTGATTCCACTGGGCCGAATGAAAGACGTCGCCCTTGAAGTCGTGAATTCCCTTGATGTCGGGCAGGTTCGGCTCACACAGCGCGCCGACGGCGGAGACGACGATCTTCGCGGTGTAGTTGCCCGTGGTGGTCTCGACGTCCCAGCGGTTGGTCTCGGCGTTCCAGCGGGCCGAGGTCACATCCGTGCCGAACACGTGCTTGTCCATCACGCCGTACTTGCGCGCCACCCCGGCGATGTACTTCTGGATCTCGGGCTGCGTGGAGAACGAACGCGTCCAGTTCGGGTTCAACGCGAACGAGTAGGAGTACAGGTGCGACGGCACGTCGCAGGCGGCACCGGGGTAGGTGTTGTCGCGCCAGGTGCCACCCACATCGTGGCCGCGTTCGATGACGACGAAGTCCTTCTTGCCTGCCTTCGTCAGCTTGATCGCGGCACCGAGGCCGGCGAATCCGCTGCCGATGATCAGCGTATCGACGTGACGCGGCGTCGTTGCACGGTCCGAAGTATCTGTTACGGGAAGACTCATGTAGGGGAGCGTAGAAGCTTATTGAGTGTGAGTCAATAGTTATTGACTAACATTCAGTAGGGTGGTTGCATGGCGTTCGTGAACAGCCCCGGCACATCGACCACGAAGAGGACCAGGCTCAGTCCGCAGCAACGACGAGCGCAACTGATCGAGCTCGGCACCGAGATGCTCGCCGACCGCCCCCTCGAACAGATCTCCGTCGAGGACATCGCAGACCAAGCAGGCGTCTCCCGAGGTCTTCTGTTCCACTACTTCGCCTCCAAGCAGGAGTTCCACCTCGAAATCGTGCGTGAATCCTCGCGCGTCATGCTCGAGCGCACCGCACCCGATCCGTCGTTGCCACCGTACGAGATTTTGCGCGACTCCATCGCGAACTACGTCGATTACGTCACCGACAAGCGGCAGATGTACGTCTCGCTCCTGCGCGGCACTCCCAGTGGTGATCCGCAGATGCGCGCGGTGTTCGAGGACACCCGCTCCGCCATGGCCGAGCGAACCGTCGCGCAACTCGGGGGACTCGACATCGAGGTCACCCCCACCATCGTGCTGGCCGTCCGCGGCTGGATCGCCTTCGTCGAGGAAACGACGATCAACTGGCTCACCGCGCCCGAACTGAGCCGCGACGAACTGATCGACCTCAACGTCAACGCTCTGCCCGCGGTCGCACTGGCACCAGGAATGATCACCGCACTCCTGGGAACCGACGCCGACGCCTCAGCCTGACCGACGCCCGCCCGACGCCCGCCCCGGCTGGGATCAATGTCCCTTTGTTGCAGTCCGACCGACTGAATCTCGCATTGATCCAGTAGATGGCCCCCGCCCCGTCGCCCCGCCCCGCACGCGTCGCCCCGCCCGCACGCGTCAATGGACCCTTGCACTTCCCAGACGTATGCAGCGGTCCATTCACTCAGCCCCCAACGCTGCGTGGATGGACCGTTGCACTGCTCAGACGCATGTGATGGTCCATTGACGCGGAGTGGGGAGCCCCGAAACGACAACAGCGGCCCACTTCCGAGGAAGTGGGCCGCTGTTGTCGTCGAATTTTCTAGCCTTCGCCGACTGCGTTGAAGGCCTCGTCGATGATTTCGAGTTGCTCGACGGCGTGCACCTTGCTCGATCCCGACGACGGGGCGGACATTGCGCGACGCGAGATGCGCTTGATGCCGACCAACTTCTCGGGGACGAGCTCGGGCAACGCGAGACCGAAGAACGGCCAGGCACCCTGGTTCGCAGGCTCTTCCTGAACCCAACGGAATTCCGTTGCGTTCGGGTAGCTTTCGAGTGCTTCCCGGATGCGGCGGACCGGCACGGGGTAGAGCTGCTCGATGCGGACGATGGCGACGTCGTCGCGGTTGTCCTTCTGCTTGCGTGCGAGCAGCTCGTAGTAAAGCTTGCCGCTGACCATCAGCACTCGCTTGACCGCGCTGCGGTCACCGGTGCCGGTGTCGTAGGTGGGCTCGTCGAACACCGAGTGGAACTTGCCGTCGGTGAAGTCCTCGATGTTGCTCACCGCTGCCTTGTTGCGCAGCATCGACTTCGGGGTGAAGACGATCAGCGGGCGACGGATGCCGTCACGCGCGTGCCTGCGCAGCAGGTGGAAGTAGTTCGCGGGGGTCGAGGGGAGTGCGACGGTCATCGAGCCCTCGGCGCACAGCGTCAGGAAGCGTTCGATGCGTCCGGACGTGTGGTCGGGACCCTGGCCCTCGTGGCCGTGCGGCAGCAGCAGCACGACGTCGGAGAGCTGACCCCACTTGGCCTCACCGGACGAGATGAACTCGTCGATGATGGACTGCGCGCCGTTGACGAAGTCGCCGAACTGCGCTTCCCACATCACCAGCGCGTCCGGGTTGCCCACGGAGTAGCCGTACTCGAAGCCGACTGCAGCGAACTCGCTGAGGGCGGAGTCGTAGACCATGAACTTGCCGGGGTTGTCGCTGCCGATGTTCTGCAGCGGGGTGTACTCGGCACCGGTCTTGCGGTCGATGATCACCGAGTGACGCTGGGTGAACGTGCCGCGTCGGGTGTCCTGGCCGGAGAAGCGGATGTTGCGTCCCTCGTCCACCAGCGATCCGAGCGCCAGCAGCTCGCCGAAGGCCCAGTCGACCTTGCCCTCGTGCGCCATCTCGCGACGCTTCTCGAGCACCGGCTTGACGCGCGGGTGGACGTTGAATCCGTCGGGGACGTCGAGGTGCGCATCGCCGATGCGGTGCAGCACTGCCTTGTCGACGGCCGTGGTGAGCTTGGCAGGCAACTGCTGGTCGAGTTCGACCGATTCGCTGGGCTCCGGGGTGTACTTCTCGAGTTCGCGTACCTCGTTGAAGACGCGTTCGAGCTGGCCCTGGTAGTCGCGGAGTGCATCCTCGGCTTCCTTGAGCGAGATGTCTCCACGGCCGATGAGCGATTCGGTGTAGCTCTTGCGGACGCTGCGCTTGGTGTCGATCACGTCGTACATCGCCGGCTGCGTCATCGAGGGATCGTCGCCCTCGTTGTGGCCGCGACGGCGGTAGCAGATCATGTCGATGACGACGTCCTTGTGGAACTTCTGACGGAAGTCCACCGCCAGCTGAGCCACCCAGGCGCAGGCCTCGGGGTCGTCGCCGTTGACGTGGAAGATCGGCGCGGCGATCATCTTCGCCACATCGGTGCAGTACTCGGACGAACGCGAGAACTCCGGTGACGTGGTGAAGCCGACCTGGTTGTTGACGACGATGTGCACGGTGCCGCCGGTGCGGTAGCCCCGCAGATCGGACAGGTTCAGCGTCTCGGCGACGACGCCCTGGCCGGCGAATGCCGCGTCTCCGTGCAGCATCAGCGGCAGAACGGAGTAACCGCCCTGGCCGGTGCCCTTGTCCAGCAGGTCCTGCTTGGCGCGGACAAGGCCTTCGAGAACCGGGTCGACGGCTTCGAGGTGCGACGGGTTCGCGGTGAGCGAGACCTTGATGTCGTTGTCACCGAACATCTGGATGTACGTGCCCTCGGCACCGAGGTGGTACTTCACGTCGCCGGAGCCGTGTGCGGCGGCCGGGTTCATGTTGCCCTCGAACTCGGTGAAGATCTTCGAGTAGGGCTTGCCGACGATGTTGGCGAGCACGTTGAGGCGACCGCGGTGCGGCATACCGATGACGACCTCGTCGAGGGCGTACTCGGCGCTCTGGTCGATGACGGAGTCCATCATCGGGATGACCGACTCGGCACCTTCGAGCGAGAAGCGCTTCTGCCCGACGTACTTGGTCTGCAGGAACGTCTCGAACGCCTCGGCTGCGTTGAGCTTGCTCAGAATGTACTTCTGTTGCGCCACAGTCGGTTTGACATGCTTGGCCTCGACGCGTTCCTGCAGCCAGGTGACCTGCTCGGTCTCGAGGATGTGGGTGTACTCGACGCCCACGTGGCGGCAGTACGAGTCGCGCAGAACGCTGAGCACGTCCCGCAGCTTCATCTTGTCCTTGCCGTGGAATCCACCGACCTTGAATTCGCGGTCGAGATCCCACAGCGTGAGGTCGTGGCTGATCACGTCGAGGTCCGGATGCATCCGGAACTTGTCCTTGGTGAACTGCAGCGGATCGGTGTCGGCCATCAGGTGACCGCGGTTGCGGTACGCGGCGATGAGCTCGAGCACGCGGGTGTTCTTGTCGACCGTGCCCTCGGGCAGATCCTTGCGCCAGCGAATGGGCTCGTAGGGGATCTTCAGCGAGTGGAACAGCTCGTCGTAGAACTCGTCGCTGATCAGCAGGTTGTGGATCGTCTTGAGGAAGTCACCCGACTCCGCACCCTGAATGATGCGGTGGTCGTACGTCGAGGTCAGCGTCATGAGCTTGCCCACGCCGAACTCGGCGAGACGCTCGTCGCTGGCTCCCTGGAACTCTGCCGGGTACTCCATGGCACCGGCACCGATGATGGCTCCCTGGCCGTTCATCAGACGCGGCAC
Organism: Rhodococcus sp. IEGM 1341; assembly: GCF_030056895.1. Taxonomy (NCBI): domain Bacteria; kingdom Bacillati; phylum Actinomycetota; class Actinomycetes; order Mycobacteriales; family Nocardiaceae; genus Rhodococcus; species Rhodococcus sp. IEGM 1341. The sequence continues at coordinate 60,784 of NZ_JASHKV010000011.1, forward strand.
CGAGTGCACGGTTCCGATTCCACCGGGGTTGGTCAGCGAGATGGTGACGCCCTGGAAGTCCTCACCGGTGAGCTTGCCGTCGCGAGCGCGACGCACGATGTCCTCGTACGCGTTGTAGAACTGCGTGAACGTGAAGTCCTGCGTGTTCTTGATGGCAGCGACGACGAGGGAACGGTTGCCGTCCTTGCCGGGCAGGTCGATGGCGAGACCGAGGTTGATCGCGGCCGGAGTGACGGCGTTCGGCTTGCCGTCGACCTCGGCGAAGTGGCGGTTCATGTTCGGGAACGCCTTGACGGCCTGCACGATGGCGTAGCCGAGCAGGTGTGTGAACGAGATCTTGCCGCCGCGGGTACGAGCGAGATGGTTGTTGATGACGAGGCGGTTGTCGACCATGAGCTTGGCCGGAATCGCACGCACGCTGGTCGCGGTGGGAATCTGCAACGAGGCGGACATGTTCTTCGCCACCGCGGCAGCAGCGCCGCGCAGAATCTTGCTCGACTCTTCACCGAACTCGGCTGCGGCGGGCTTCGCGGGAGCGGACTTGGCCGGCGCGGCCTTCTTCTCGGCAGGCTTGGCAGCAGCGGCAGGCTTCTCGGCCTCAGCCTTGGGAGCGGCGGCTTTCGGAGCGGCCTTGGGTGCTGCGGCCTTCGGCGCGTCCGTCTTGTCGGGAGCAGAGGCGGCCGGCTTGGCTGGTGGCGCTGGTGCTGCGGGAGGCGCGGACTTGGTCGAGCTACCGTTCGAGGCTGCGCCGTTACCGGCAGCACCGTTGGATCCGGCGGTCTCGTCGGTTGCTGCCTCGGGGTCGTAACCGGTCAGAAACTCGTGCCAGCTCGCGTCGACGGATGAAGGGTCCTGCTTGAATCGCTGGTACATCTCGTCGACCAGCCATTGGTTTTGTCCGAATTGGGTAGTAGAGCTGCTGCTCACGGCAGTAGTTCGCCTCGTTTCTGTCTTCGTTCCCGTTCAGCGCGCGTACGTGTCAAGGCTAGACCGTTGGTCCAGCTCACGTGCGTCCGGGACGTAGCTGTGATATGTACTCACCGGTAACCATCGGCCTCGTTGTCGATGACACCTTCGATTATCGAATTATTCCCTCGGTTCGTTTCGGCTGCAGTCCACAGCTGCGCGTAGAAGCCGCCCTGCGTGCGGAGCTCCGAATGTCGACCTACTTCCACGATACGGCCGCCGTCGACCACCACGATCAGATCTGCCCGCGCGGCGGTGGCCAAGCGGTGCGCGACGACCACTGCGGTGCGAGTACGCGCGACGGCACTGCCGGCGGCTAGCACGGTGCGTTCGGTCGCGGGATCGAGCGTGGCGGTGGCCTCGTCGAGGAGCAGCAGGTCGGGGTCGACCAGCTCGGCCCTGGCCAGTGCGATCAGCTGTCGTTGACCTGCGGACAGTCCTTGGCCGCGCTCGCCGACGGGTTGGTGCATACCGCCGCGAAGTGCGGCGATGGTGCTCAGAGCACCCACCGAGCGTGCCGCGTTCTCGATGTCGGTGCGGCTGGCATCGGGTCTGCCGTAGGCGATGTTCGACGCCACGGTTCCGGTGAACAGGTGCGCTTCCTGCGGTACGACGCCGAGTCGGTGGCGGTAGTCCGAGAGGCGATAGTCGCGTAGATCGTGGCCGCCGACCCGCACCGATCCGGAGGTCGGATCGTAGAAGCGGGCCAGCAGTTTCACCACCGTGGACTTGCCCGCGCCGGTCCGTCCGACCAAGGCGACGGTGGTCCCGGCGGGGATGGTGAGATTTACCTCACTCAGGGCGTCGGAGTGAGCCCCGGCATACCGGAAACCGACATCGACGAGTTCTATGTCGGCGCGAAGGCGTCCGCCGGGAAGTGCGGTGGTGTTCGCGTCGGCGGAGGTTTCGATCGAACTCGTGGTGCGCAGGAGATCCCCGATGCGGCCGACACCGACACGTGCCTGCTGGTAACCGTCGAACACCTGCGAGAGCTGCTGGATGGGTCCGAAGAGCAGTCCGAGGTAGAGCACGAACGCCACGAGGGTGCCCGCTGTGGTGGTGCCGGTGGCGATCTGGTGCGCGCCGACGAACACGACGACGGCGAGGGCGATATCGGAGAGCAACGTGATGAGGGGGAAGAACACCGAGATCGCGGTCTGCGATCGCATTCGACTCGCGCGGTAGCGGTCGGAGCGTTCGGCGAATCGGGATGCGGCGTACTCCTCGCGCCGGTAGGCCTGTGCCGCGCGCAGGCCCGTGACGTTCTCCTGGAAATCGGCGTTGACGATGGAGATTCGCTCGCGGGACGTCGAGTACGCCGCCGAGGAGATGCGCCGGAAGATCACGGTGGCCACGGCAAGCGGTGGCACGACGGCCAGCGCCACCAGCCCGAGAGTGGGGTCGGTGACGAGCAGAGCGGCGGCGATACCGACGACGGTCAGCACACTCACCACGGCCGTCGATGCCCCGGTCTGAATGAACGACGACAGTGCGTCGACGTCGGTGGTCATGCGGGTCATGATGCGGCCCGACAGCTCACGTTCGTAGTAGTCGAGGCCGAGCCGCTGAATGTGCGCGTAGCTGCGGACGCGGAGTCCGAAGAGCACTCGCTCACCCGCCCGCGCGGTGATCACCGTCGTCCAGCAGACGACGAACCAACTCGCCGCTGCCAACACGACGCCGATCGAGGTGGCGATCCACAGGGTGTTCGAGTCTCCACTCGCCACTCCGTTGTCCACCGCATAGCGAACGAGCGAGGGGAAGGCGATCGAGGCCAGTGAGTCCAGCGCGAGAAGCACGACCACGACTGCGAGCAACGAGCGCACGGGGCTCAGCAGTCTCGACAGCCGGAACTCCGGGTCGGGTCGACGCAACTGGGATCCGGATGTGCCCGGATCCTCGGTCGCAGGCGGCAGGGCCGCGACTGCCCGGGATATGGCGGGTGTGGGTGCGAGTGAGCCGAAAGCCCCGGCCATCGCAGTTCCGTGACCACCGCCGCCTCCGGGCGCGGGTGTCGATACTGCGCCGGGCTCGACCGTCGACTCCGGATCCGTGTCCGGCCAGAGCGTGTCGGCGGAGGGGTCGACGGTCGGCTCCTCACCGGGATCGTCGTTCTCCTCTCCGTCTCCACCGGCCAGGAGGGCCCGGAACAACGGACAACGCCGATCGAGTTCGTCGACGGTTCCGGTGTCGATGATGCGGCCGTTGTCGAGCACGGCGACGCGGTCGGCCAGGGTCAGGGTCGAGCGGCGATGAGCGAGAACGAGGGTCGCGCGCGTCCGGACGCCACGCAACGCGTCGAAGATGGCGGCCTCGGTCTCGGCGTCGACTGCGGAGGTGGCGTCGTCGAGAATCAGAATGCGCGGCTCGACGAGAAGAGCACGGGCCAGTGCGATGCGTTGGCGTTGGCCACCGGAGAGGGTGAGTCCGCGTTCGCCGACGAGGCTGTCGTATCCCTCGGGCAGCGCGTCGATGAAGGTCGATGCCTGTGCCAGCCGCGCCGCATGCTCGATCTCCTCCGCTGTGGCGTCGGGCCTGCCGAGGGCGATGTTGGCGGCGATGGTGTCCGAGAAGAGGAACGGCTCGTCGAACACCAGCGAGACCGCTTCGCGGAGCGACGTCGAGTCGAGGTCGTCGATATCGAACGACGTTCCGTCGGATGTCAGCGCAATCTGTCCCTCGGAGGGGCGATAGAAACGGGGGAGCAGCAGGGCGAGAGCGGTCTTTCCCGAGCCCGCGTGGCCGACGACGGCCACCGTCTCACCCGGCGAGATGGTCAGATTCAGGCCGGTCAGCACATCGCGTTCGGGCTCGAACCCGAAGGTCACCTCGGAGATGCGGACTCCGAGCGGGCCGTCGGGCAATGCGACGGGGGCGGCCGGTTCCGGGTCGGACGGCTGGGTATCGACCACCTCGTAGACGCGCTCGACGGCCGCGCGGGAGAGCTGAGCCATGATCACCACCGACGAGACGGTGCGGGTCACGGCGGACAAGGTTGCGACGTAGGTGGCGAAGGCCAGGAACGTGCCGATCGTGATGTGGCCCTGCAGGGCCAGATAGCCGCCCAGGGCGATGACTCCGACGAGTCCGAGTTGCGGAATGGTGGCCAGCGACGGTGCGAACCGCGAGTTGATCTTCGCCGATCGCATGCGCTCGGCGAAGAGCGTGCGACCGAGCGTCTCGATGCGATCCACCGCACGGGCTTCCTGGCCGAAGCCCTTCACCACTCGGACGCCGGTGACCGTCTCCTCCACATGTTGCGCCAGATCGGCGGCGCGCTGCTGCGCAGACCAGGTGGCCGCGAAGAGAGTGGGCCGAATTCGGTAGACCACGATGCCGACCGCAGGAACGATGAGGACCGCGACGATGGTGAGCAGTGGCGACAGATATGCCATCACCGCCAACGCCAGCACGAACTGCAGGACGGCTCCCGCCGACAGCGGCACCATGGCCAACAGCCCCTGCAACAGTTGGAGGTCGGTGATCGATCTCGACACGACCTGACCGGTACGGATCTCGTCCTGTTTGCGCCCGTCGAGCCGTTGCAGTGACGCGAGCAGGTCGAGGCGTAGATCGTGCTGGACGTCGATCGAGAGCCGGCCGGCGAGCATGCGTCGACCGAATTGGCACGCGAAACGCACCAGACCCAACAGTGCGATGGCGGCGGCGACGGTGGCGATCTTCTCGCCCCTACCTGCAGTCGCGTCGTCGATGGCAACCCTGGTGAGCAGCGGGAACGAGATGTCGATGACCGCGGCGATCATCGTCACGCCCAGAGCTCCGAGTGCGGTACGTCGATGCAGCATGCACTGCGCGATCAGACGTCTGATCCACCCACGCCGACTACTCGACGTGGGTTCTGCGCTGTCGAGTGTCGACGAGCTGCGTCCGGGTACCGCCGCACGGTCTTTCACCGCATTACTGTGTGCCATCGATTCACCACGCTAGACCCGAGTACCGACAGCTTCGGCCCGCCGATACCGACCTCAGTCGATGTCGCGGGTGCGGGCCAGGAACCAGCCGACGCCGGTGAGGATCGCGGCCCACAGCGCGAGTCCGAGCGGTGCCCACGGCCACGATGCCAGGTCGCCCGCGTCGTCGAGTTGAGTCGCCGCCATGGTCGGCAGAGTCAGGTTCGACGGCAACGCCACGGCAACCGATCCGAGCCCGAGGCCGAACAGGATCAGCGAGATCAGACCCTCGCCGAACGGCAGCCAGGCGACCAGCACGATCGCGGCCCACGTCGGAGATTTCAGCAACAGACCCAGGCCGGCACCGATCATCGACCACAGCACGACTGCGAGGAGGCACGACGCCACCACGCCGATGAACGCGCCGTCCAGCAGCACTGTCCGCTCGTTGAAGATCAGCAGGCAGATCAAGCTGGCCAGCAGCACCACCAGGCCGTATCCGAGGCCGAACAGCGCAGTGACGATGAGTTTGGCGGCGATCACCCCGTCGCGGCCGCGAGCGGTCAGGAAGCTGGTGGTGATGGTCTTGTGGCGGAATTCGGTTCCGGCGTTGACGGCACCGAAGATGCCGGCAAACAGAATTGCGGCACCGGCGGCAACGTACAGGCCGATCGAGGCGACCCCGCCGGAGATGTCGAGGTCCTCCTCGAATTCGCCCAGCCCATTCGCGATCACCGACGTGATGACGGACGCGAACACTCCGACGACGATCGGGGCGATAGCCAAAGCCCACCAGAACTTCAGTGTCGTGACCTTGCGGATCTCCGACGTCAGCAAGGCGTTCATCGCGGACCCCCGTTCCAGTTCTGCGGCGGGCCGTAATTCTGCGGCGGGGGGCCGTACCCCGGCGGTGGGCCGTAACCCGGCCGATGACCCGGCGGGCCGTAACCGTACGGATTCTGCTGAACGGGTGCGGCGTTGTACTGACCCGCGGTCATCGACAGGAACACCTGCTCGAGGTCGACGTGTTCACCGGTGGTCCCGAAGATCGTCACCTGGGCGGCGGCCGCGATGCGGGCGATCGTGGACGCGTCGGTCCCGGCGACGCCGATGCGTCCGTCGGGCAGCAGTTGACTGTCGTTGAACCCATTCGAGGCCAACGCCAGTGCCAATGCCGCGGGGTCCGATGCGGCCACGAGTACGCGGCTCGGACGCGTCGATCGCAGTTGCGCGATGGAACCCTGGTACACGAGTGCGCCGGCGCTGACGATCACCAGATTGTCGACGGTCTGCTCGATCTCGCGCAGGATGTGGCTCGATACGAGCACGGTGCGCCCTGACGCAGCGAAGGCCTTCAGGAAGTCGCGCAGCCAGGCGATTCCTTCGGGATCGAGACCGTTCGCGGGTTCGTCGAGCACGAGGATTTCCGGATCCCCGAGCAGCGCGGTGGCGAGCGTGAGGCGTTGACGCATGCCGAGTGAGAACCCGCCCGCGGCGCGGTCGGCGGCATCGCCGAGGCCCACCAGGTGCAGCACGTCGAGGGCGCGACTGTCGGGTACGCCGATCGCGGCGGTGTAGATCTTCAGGTGATGTGCAGCGCTGCGCTTGGGGTGCAGGCTCAGCGAGTCGAGGACGGCTCCCACCGTGCGGGCCGGGTGGGTTGCCGTGCGGAACGGAGCCCCGTTGACGAGGCCGACACCCGAGGTGGGGGCGACGAGTCCGAGGAGCATGCGCAGCGTCGTCGTCTTGCCCGATCCGTTGGGGCCGAGGAATCCGGTGACCGTTCCGCGTGGAACGACGAAGCTCAGGTCCGAGACCGCGCGAACTGTGCCGAATTGCTTGGTCAGTGCCTGCGCTTCGAGCGCCGCTCCCGGATAGCTGGTCATCTGTGCGCAATCCCCCTGGCCGTTGGTCACCTCGAGTACCGGCTGCGCGCGGCAACCGGTACCCGAGGCTACGGGGTGCGACCGACAACGTGGCGAGAGCGCCTACCGCTGTCAGCGGTGCAGCGCGGCGGCGATCTCTCGGTAGGTCTCGAGCGGATCGGCCATGTCGGGCAGCGAGTGCAGTGTCACGTGCGATGCACCTGCGTCGATGTGTTCGTTCAATCGTGCTGCGATCGCGTCGGCGGTACCGTGCGCCACCAACGCGTCGATCAGTCGGTCGCTGCCGCCGTCGCCGATCTCCTCGTCGGAGTAGCCGAGTCGGTTCAGATTGTTGGTGTAGTTGCGCAGGTGCAGGTAGGGGTTGTTGACCGGTGGCCGGCCGATCGAGCGAGCCTTCTCCGGATCCGACTCGAGGACCACCTTGTGCTCGGGTGCCAGGATCTTGTTCGGTCCCAATGCCTCTCGTGCTTCACGGGTGTGCTCGGGGGTGGTCAGGTACGGATGCGCACCTGCGGTGCGGTCGGCCGCCAGCGCGAGCACCTTCGGGCCGAGAGCAGCGAGGACGCGTCGCTCCACCGGGACTCCGGCCTCGTCGAGAGCGTCGAGGTAGGCCACCAGAGCGTCGTACGGCTTGGTGTATTCCTGCGTCGCCTCCGGGTGGCCCGCGCCGATTCCGAGGACGAAACGGCCCGGGTGCTTGCTCTCCAACCGGTGATACGACGCGGCGACGTCGGCCGCTGCGTCCGACCAGATGTTGACGATGCCGGTGGCGACGACAACTGTCTCGGTGGCGTCGAGGATCTCCTCGGTGGTGGTCAGGTCCGCAGGCGGCGAGCCGCCGAGCCAGATCGTGCCGTAGCCGAAGGATTCGATCGCCCGGGACAGTTCGGGTGTGAACGCCGAGTGCAGTCGCCAGACGCCGTACGTGCCGAGCTCAGGTGTGGAAGTCATGTTCGGAGTCAACGCGTCGGACTCGCGAAGATTCCACGAGCCCTCATACGTCCGGCTCGATGATGCGGTTCTCCGGGAACCGGGCCGGCGGCGGACCGAACGCGTCGCGTGCGTTCTTGATGACACCCTTGCCGACCGCGCGGTTGCCCGCGCCGCCGATTGCCGCGCCGATTCCGGCGGGGAGCATCTTGCCGACCAACAGCGCGCTGCGCTTGGCGAGGTACTTGGTGATGAACTTCTTCACCAGCGACTTGTTCATGGTCGCCATCGACCCGCCCGGGATGCGGGAGGTGATCAGCGGTCCCCAGTTCTTGGCGGTCTTGCCGACGGTTCGTTGCACGATCTGCATGCCCGATTCGCCCAGGGCGACCGACAGCACCAGGGCGCGTCGTTGCTGGTGGTTCTGGACGGGAATGCCGTGCACGGACGCGACCGACAGTGTCAGCAGCGCCGAGGACTCGATGAAGAACGCGGTTTCGGCACCGACCGCGGCGAGCGAGGCGACGGTCCCGACGCCCGGGATCGCCGCCGCTCCGCCCACCGCCGAACCGCTGCCGGTGACCGCGAGCAGGAACCGCTTCTCGAGGCGTTCGATGATCTGTGCCGGGGTGTCGTACGGGTGTGCTCGACGCACGTGCGCGACATATTTGTCGACGGCGGGTCCCTGTAGGCGGCTGGCGTTGTCGAGGATGTTGACCAGCGCGCGTTCGAGCTTGCCTCCGCCCCCGCCCTCGACCTGCGCGTCGTCCTGCTTGCCTGCCATCGGTCCTCTTTCTTCTGGAGAGTTGTGAGTCAACGCACCCAGTGATCGGGCGGAACGAGCTCGTCGGGCTTGGGCGGTGGGGGGCGCGGTGCCGTCGCCGAAGGGTGATCCTCTCAGGGCTTCGCGGCCGTGGGGTTCGAGCCACCCGGTCAGGTCCGGTCCGTTCGGCACGATGCCCGACGGATTGATGTCGGTGTGCACCTCGTAGTAGTGCCGCTTGATGTGGTCGAAGTCGACGGTGTCGCCGAATCCGGGGGTCTGGAACAGGTCGCGTGCGTAGTTCCACAGCACCGGGATCTCGCTGAGCTTGCTGCGGTTGCACTTGAAGTGGCCGTGGTAGACGGGATCGAAGCGCACCAATGTGGTGAACAGGCGCACGTCGGCCTCGGTGATGTGGTCGCCGACCAGGTATCGCTGCGTGGAGAGGCGTTCGACGAGCCAATCGAGGCGGGCGAACAGTCGGTCGTAGGCCTTGTCGTATGCCTCCTGCGATCCAGCGAATCCGCAGCGGTAGACGCCGTTGTTGACGTCCTCGAACACCAGCTGGGCCACTTCGTCGATCTCGGTGCGCAGGGCCTCCGGGTACAGATCGGGTGCGCCGTCGCGGTGATACTGCGTCCACTCGGTCGAGAAATCGAGGGTGATCTGCGGGTAGTCGTTGGTGACTACTTGGCCGGAGGGAACGTCGACGATGGCGGGGACGGTGATGCCGCGCTCGTAATCGGGGAAGCGGGCGAAGAACGCGTCCTGAAGTCGAGGGATCTGCAATACAGAGTCGACGCCGCCGGGCTCCTCCTGGAAGTTCCAACTCCGGGGATCATGGGTCGGACCCGGAATGCCGAGCGAGAGAACATCTTCGAGGCCGAGCAGCCGTCGGACGATGATGGATCGATGGGCCCATGGGCAGGCGCGCGCGGCGATCAATCGGTACCGTCCCGGCTCCACCGGATACCCGTCCCGGCCGTCGGCGGTGATCCGCGTCGGGATGTAGTTGGTGTCGCGCTTGAATTCCTTGCCCGGTTCCACATATGCGGCATCGTCGGCCATGCTCTCGAACTCCTCACATCGATCGGTCTCATCTCGACGCTACCCAGTTCGGAGCCGGCTCAACCGGGTCACGGTCGGAGCACTGCGGTGTGGCACGCGCCGATTTCCACATATCCCAGCCGCGCGGCGAGGCGTCGAGCAACGGCGTTCTCGGGTCGCGATCGCCACTGCGGAATCAGGCCGTCGTCGATGGCGTCGTTGGTGGCCAGCCTGCCGACCACCTGGGCGTGGCCCCGTCGGCGATGGTCCGGGTCCGTCAGCACGCGCATGTCGGCCAGAATCAGCTGCTCCTCCGAGTAGCCGGCCGATGCGAGCGAATGGGCCGAGTCGGCAGGTCGGTCGTCGCCGAGCAGCGTGAACCAGTTCCGCGAGACCGGCTCGCCGAATGCTTCGGCGACGTCGGCGTCGCTGCAGTGCGCGGCAAGGTTGCGTGCGTGCTGCGCATCGTGGGAGATCAGCGGGTCGTGTACGTCGATGGTGTGGCCGATGTCCGAGCCGTACGCCAGCGTGTGGGTGCCGATCTCGTAGTGCGCCGAACGGTCGCCGAGCAGTGCCGAGATCCAGGTTCGGTCCGCGCTCGCCGGGCCACTGATCGCGCGAGAGGCATCAACGGCCCAGGACGGTCCGACGATCACGGTGGTCTCGGCCAGTCGCAGCACGGTGACGTCGTCGGTGGCACCGACATGTTCGACGCGCTCGGCGTCGGTGTCGAGGGCTCGATCGTCCATCTGCAGTCGGCGACACCAGGCCAGACGGACGATGTCGAGTCGATGGGGATCGAAAGGGCCGGCATCGAGAAGGGGGAGATCCACGTCTGAACCCTAGCCACCGAGGCGCTGAGCGACGTTCCGGTTTCACCGTCCAAAAGCAATCTTTCGAACTTTTTCGCCCCCGGTGTTTCGCTCAGCGCCGATAGATGGCAGACTCACTTTTGAGATTAGAGCTTCGACGTGAAGATCTAGCTCGCTTACAGAAGGTTTACAGAATGACGCAGGGCAGTGTGAAGTGGTTCAACGGCGAAAAGGGCTTCGGCTTCATCGAGCAGGATGGTGGCGGACCGGACGTTTTCGTTCATTACTCGGAGATTCAGGGTAGCGGCTTCAAGTCGCTCGACGAGGGCCAGCGCGTGGAGTTCGAGGTGGGCCAGGGTCAGAAGGGCCCCCAGGCTACCGGCGTCCGCGCCATCTGATTCAAGCTTCGTAACCCGACTTCTCCTGGTGGAGTGACCTTTCCGAAGTAAATTCCACCAGAAACTCGGTGACAAGGCCGGATACACGGAAGAAACTCCGAGTATCCGGTCTTCGTCTGTTTCGAAGTGCCTGCGGCAGTGGTGCGGTTGGGTGCCTTCCAGGGCACTTGTTCACACCACTGCCGCAGGCACTCACCTACAGCCCCAGATCGCGTCCGATCAGTTCCTTCATGATCTCGTTCGATCCGGCCCAGATCTTCGTCACGCGAGCGTCTTTCCACGCCCGAGCGGCGCGGTATTCGTTCATGAATCCGTAGCCGCCGTGTAGCTGGACGCAGTGGTCGAGAATTTCGTTCTGCACCTGCGAGCTCCACCACTTCGCCTTGGCGGCGTCGATGGCGGTCAGTTCACCGATCCCGTGTGCGGCGATGCAGTTGTCGATGTACGCCTGTGCCACATCGAGTTTGGTGACGAGCTCGGCGAGCAGAAACTTGTTCCATTGCAGTGAGCCGATCTGCTGGCCGAATGCCTTGCGATCCTTGGCGTACTGCAGCGTCTCCTCGAGAATGGGACGGACGTGTCCGAGGTTGGCCACCGAGCAGCTGATCCGTTCCTGGGGGAGTAGCTGCATCATGTGGATGAAGCCGCCGTCGAACTCGCCGATCATGTTCGAGCTCGGGACGCGCACGTTCTCGAAGAACAGCTCGGCCGTGTCGGATTCGGGCTGACCGACCTTGTCGAGCTTGCGGCCGCGGGAGAATCCTTCGGTGCCGTTCTCGACGGCGAACAGCGTGATGCCCTTGGCCTTCTTCTCCGGCGTGGTGCGGGTGGCGACGATGACCAGGTCTGCGGAGTTGCCGTTGGTGATGAACGTCTTCGAACCGTTGATGATGAAGTCGTCTCCGTCCTTGACGGCAGTGGTCTTCAGCGCGGCCAGGTCGGAGCCACCGGACGGTTCGGTCATCGCGATCGCCGTGAGGATCTCACCGCTGCAGAAGCCGGGCAGCCAGCGCTTCTTCTGCTCTTCGGTGGTGAGCTTGACCAAGTAGGGCGCGACGATGTCCACGTGGATACCGAAGCACGACGCCACCGCGGCGCTCGAGCGGGCGAGTTCCTCGGCGAGGACGGCGTTGAATCGGTAGTCCTCGGCTCCGCTACCGCCGTATTCTTCCGGTACTTCCAGTCCCAGGAAGCCGTTGCGTCCGGCTTCGAGCCAGATCTCGCGGTCGATGTATCGCTGCTCGACGAGCTTTTCCTCGACCGGTGTGATGGTCCGGGTGACGAACTCGCGCACCGACGCGCGGAAGTCCTCGTGATCGGCCTCGAACAAGCTGCGCTTCATCTATCTGTTCCTCTCGGTAACGGTGAGTTATCAGCGAACAATACTCGTTGGTAACAACCGTCCCGGACCGGTGTGGCACTATGCGAACCATGGCTGACGCACCCACTTCGCTCGTTCGATCGACCACCGCGGCAGGCGCCGAGCTCGCCGTCCTCACCTTCGACCACGGTCCGCTCAACCTCTTCGATCAGGCCATGTTCGACGCGGTTGCCGCGAACGTTGCCGATCTCGTCGCACGCCCCCCGCGGGCGGTGTTGTTGCGCGCCGAGGGCAAGGTGAACTCTGCGGGCGTCGACGTGCACGTCTTCGATGGTCTGTCCGCCGCGCAGGGTGCCGATCTGTGGCGTGGATTGTTCGCACAGATCGCCCATCCGCTCGAGGCGCTGCCCTGCCCGGTGATCTACGCCGCGCACGGTTTGACGCTCACGGCGGCGTTCGAGATCTCGCTGGCGTGCGACATCATTCTCGCCGGTCCCAAGGCCAAGTTCGGTCTGGTCGAGACCGTCGTCGGTCTGACACCGTCGATGGGTGGACCGCAGCGCCTCGCCGAGCGGGCCGGTTCGGGTCGAGCTCGCGAGCTCGTCATGACCGGTGATCTGTACGACGCGCAGACGCTGAAGGAGTGGGGCGTGGTCAATCAGATCCACGACGACGTCGATGCCGCGGCGCTCGCGCTGACGCATCGCCTGGCCGACGGCCCCACCGTCGCGCATGCGGCAACCAAACAGATTGTGGCAGCGTGGCGTTCGGGCGGCGTGGCCCACGCGGACGAGATCACCTCGGAGGTCTCCGGAGCACTGTTCGAGACCGAGGATCTGCGGGGTGCGGTGAAGAGCTTCCTCGAGGTCGGCCCGGGGAAGGCTACGTACACGGGCAAGTAGCATCGGGTGAGTGAGTACCGATCAGCTGGCCGAACTGCACCTGCACATCGAAGGGTCGCTCGAGCCTCCGCTGATATTCGATCTCGCCGAGCGCAACGGATTGTCACTGCCGTACAACGACATCGATGAATTGCGGGCGAAGTACGAGTTCAGCGACCTGCAGTCGTTCCTGGATCTGTACTACGCGAACATGGCCGTGCTGCGCACTGCCGAGGATTTCGCCGACCTCGCCCGGGCCTACTTCCGCCGCACCGCGCAGGCCGGGGTGACGCACGCGGAGATCTTCTTCGATCCGCAGGCGCACACCGAGCGTGGTGTCCCGCTCGAGGCCGTCGTCGAGGGATTGGCCGACGCCTGCGCATCCAGCGAGCGCGAATTCGGTGTCACCAGTGGGTTGATCGCGTCGATCCTGCGGGACAAGCCGGTGCTGCATGCCAATCAGCTGTTGGACGATCTGTTGGCCATGCAGGCCCCGATCATCGGTCTCGGCCTCGATTCCGCAGAGGTGGGCTACCCGCCATCGCTGTTCGTCGACGTGTTCGCCAAGGCCCGCGCCGAGGGTCTGCACGTCGTCGCCCATGCCGGTGAGGAAGGTCCACCCGACTACATCTGGCAGGCACTGGATCTGCTGAAGGTCGAGCGCATCGACCACGGGGTGCGGTGCCTCGAAGACGAGGCGCTGGTGAATCGTCTTGTCGAGGAACAGATTCCGCTCACGGTATGCCCGCTGTCCAACGTCCGGCTCAAGGTGATCGACGATGTAGAGCAGCTGCCGCTGCGACAGATGCTCGAACGCGGACTGTCGGTGTCGATCAACTCCGACGATCCCGCCTACTTCGGCGGCTACGTCGACGACAATTTCGCTGCCCTCGAAGCAGGTATGGGGCTGACCGCGCAGGAGCGAAACGTGTTGGCCGAGAACTCGATCCGCGCGAGTTTCATGACTGTCTAGATCAGCTCGCGGTGACCGAGATCCTGGGGTAGCCGGTCGCGCCGTCGGGAACGGTGTCTGCGGTCCTGTTGGTCTGCAGTTCTCCTGCGGAGTTGGTGGCGCGGGCTCGGATCGAATGCTGTCCCGCGGGTAGGTCGAGCTCGACCGTCCATTGCCGCCAGGTGTCCTTGGAGTACTCCTCCGACAGCGTGGCCGGCACCCAGTTGCCCTCGTCCACTTGCACTTCCACGCCGTCGATTCCGGTGTGCTGGTCCCACGCCACTCCCGCGATCACCGTCTGCCCGGCCGGCACGGAACTGCCCGATCGCGGGGTGTCGATCCGCGAGGCCGTCTTGATCGGTCCGCGTTCGCCCCAACCGCGGTCGGTCCAGTATGCCGTCGCGCGGTCGAAGCGGGTGATCTCGATGTCGGTGACCCACTTGGTCGCCGAGACGTATCCGTACAGGCCGGGGACGACGAGCCGGGCCGGGTAGCCGTGCTCGACGGGCAGCGGGGCCCCGTTCATCCCGACGGCCAGGAGGGCGTCGCGGCCGTCGAGCAGAACCTCGAGGGGAGTGCCCGCGGTGAAGGCATCGCTGCTCGACGACAGGGCCATGTCGGCGTCGGGTGAGATGCCCGCTTCTTCGAGAATGTCCTTGAGCGGGTAGCCGATCCACGTTGCGTTGCCCACGAGGTCGCCGCCGACGATATTGGACACGCAGGTCAACGTGACCGTCTTCTCCACTGCCTGGCGCTCGGCGAGGTCGGCGAACGTCAGCTCGATCTCGCGGTCGACCATGCCGTGGATGCGCAGCGACCAGTCCTCGGACGCCACGCGCGGCACGACCAACGCGGTGTCGATGCGGTAGAAGTCGTCGTTCGGGGTGATGTACGACGCCAGGCCGTCGATCTGTAGGTCCGCCCCGGCCGGTATCGGGGGTTGCGGCGTCGGCGTGGGCAGCATGAAGCCGAGTCGATCGGCGGTGACGGCGCGGGCGGAGGTGAGCATCCGTCCGGCTGTTCCGGCGACGACGCCGAGCACCGCGGCACCGGCGGCGAGAGTGAGGAAGCTGCGTCGGTTCATTCCCTCGGTCGCAGGCGCGGCGGCACCGATGAGGGCGTGCAGCACGACGATGCCGACGATGACGCCGCCGATGGTCGGGACTGCGTAGAGAGCCGTCGCGTCGGGTCGGGTCACTGCGGCGAGTACGCCCACGACGCCCAGCGCGGCGAACACCACGGCACCGATCGGCTTGCGGGCGATGCCTGCTGCCGCGGCGATCGCTCCGATCACCACTGCCATGCCGATGAACAGGGCGAGCTTGTCGGAGGTGCCGAACGTGTCGATGGCCCATTCACGGATCGGGGCCGGACTGTTGTCGACGGCCGAGGAGCCGACGGCGGTCAGCGGTGACGAGTTGGGTCCGATGGGGACGGCGATCAATTCACCGACGCCGAGGACCACCCCGGCGGCGACGATGCCGGACAGCGCGCGTTTTCCTGTGCTCACTCGTTCCAATGTAAGCGTGCGGGGAGTGGCTGCGTGCACAGGACACTCCACTCGACGCGTTCACCTGCGGAAACCCACTCGACGGTCGCAGGAGTGGAGCAAAAATTGCGCGCAGCGCTACACCGGTCGGCCGCTCAGGACAGTAGGTGTTCGAGGTATCTGCTGCCGAACAGCTTCATCGGGTCCATCGCATCCCGAACACGCAGGAAGTCGTCGAAGTGTTCGTAGGTATCGCGGAGCTCATCGCCGCCGAGGGAGTGCAGTTTGCCCCAGTGTGGCCTGCCGCCGACGCTGCGGCAGATGGCCTCGACGGCGTCGAAGTACTCGCGGTGATCGCGGCGGTGGTACTGGTGCACGGCGATGTAGGCCGTCGGGCGTCCGTACGCGGTGGAGAGCCAGATGTCGTCGGCCGCGGCGAACCGCACTTCGACGGGGAACGCGATGGACATGGCAGACCGCTCCAGCCAGCGATCCACCTCGCGCAGCACCCGGCCGATCTCGGCTGCAGGCACCGCATATTCCATCTCGACGAACTTGACGGTCCGCGACGATGCGAACACCCGGTACGAACGATCGGTGTACTCGCGGGCTGACAGCGCTCTCGCCGAGACCGCGTTGAGGCGTGGAATCAGGGCAGGCACCCGCGTCACCACGCGGTTGAGGCCCTCGAAGACCGTGTTGGACAGCAATTCGTCGTCGAGATACGACCGCACCTTTCCCAGCGGACGCAGCGCAGCGTCGCCGGGCAGTCGGGTGTTGCGTTTGGTCAGCACTCGGTCGGTGTGCGGAAACCAGTAGAACTCGAAATGGTCGACGCCTGCCACGATCGCATCGAGATCGGCGAGCGTCGCCCGGAGCGTCGACGGCTCCTCGACGGCCCGGAGGGCGAAGGCCGGAACGCATTCGAGCGTGACTCGGGTGATGACACCGAGCGCACCGAGCCCGACGCGGGCCGCGTCGAACAGTGCCGTGTTCTCCTCGCGAGAGCACTGCACCAGCCGGCCGTCCGAGGTCATCAGTTCCAGTGCGCGCACCTGGGTGGCGATGCCGCCGAAGCGGGCTCCGGTTCCGTGAGTGCCCGTGGAGATGGCTCCGGCAATCGATTGTTCGTCGATGTCGCCGAGGTTGGTCATGGCCAGGCCGAGGTCCCACAACCGCGCGGTCAGATCGCGCAGCCGAGTGCCTGCGAGCACCGTCACCCGGGCGGAGCCGTCGTCCTCGTGCACCACCGATTCGATCTCCTGCAGCGAATCCAGGCTGATCTGAACGCCGTCGGTGACCGCGATCGGAGTGAACGAGTGGCCCGCTCCGACGCACCGCACCGTCCGAGATCGTTCGACGGCATCCCGCAGAATCGCACGCAACTCGTCCACCGATGAGGGCTCGGCTCGATGCACCGGATACGCATGCTGGTTCCCCGCCCAGTTCTGCCACGACCGCTCGATCATCGAATCACTATCGCACTGCTCGAACGGCGGGTCATTCCGCAGGCTCCACTCCCGTGGGTCAATCGGAGGCACAGAACTCGTCCGCGCCCTAGGATCGGGTGATGCAATCGAGGCTGCCCGCTGATGTGCGGCGCGCACAACTGGTGCAGTCTGCGATCGATGTCGCGGAGCGGGTCGGCATCGAGTCTCTGACCGTGCGTGCTCTCTCGGAGCACGCCGACGTCACCAAGGGCATCGTGCAGTACCACTTCGAGACCAAGCAGGATCTGGTGATCGCGATGGGGGAGCACCTCATCGTCGACGTCACCGAGATTCTGCATGCCGCGTTGGACAGCGCGGTGGGCACGCGCGAACTCCCGGGTGTCCGGGGTCTGCGCGAGCTGGTGCACGGCGGTCTGAGCGCGGTGTGGTTGCTGATCGAGAAGTCACCGGGTCGGCAGTTGCTCGCGTACGAGATCAAGACCTACTTGCTGCGCCATCGTGCGCTCGGGTCCGCCACGGCCGCCGAGATCGCCAGTGGGCAGTACCGAATCCGAGACTCCGAGGCCCGGTTGTTCTTCGAGAAGTGTTCCGCCCACACCGGGACGCGATGGCTGGAGCCGGTGGCGTCGATCGCGCGTTTCGGGATGGCCACTCTCGACGGCCTGGTGCTGCGATGGTTGGTCGACGGCGACGATCTCGAGGTGCTGGCGCAGATCGACGACCTGTCGGGTCTGATAGCGGCCAAGGCTCAGGACCGCTGAATGCTCGCCGGGACTTCTCGGCTGTGGAGTGTTTGACTGTTCGGACCTGGCAACGACAAAGGAATGAGCCGCATGAGTTCGATCGCCGGTGTCGCAACCACCGACACGACACCACTGTCCCGTATCGCCGCTGCCACCGAAGGGCTCGAATCACCCTTGGCTGCAGTCGATCTGGCGGCTCTCGATGCCAATGCTGCGGCGCTGCGAGCACGGGCGGACGGAGTGCCGATCAGGATCGCGAGCAAGTCGGTTCGGTCCCGGGGGGTTTTGGATCGGGTGCTCGCGGCCGACGGCGTGAGCGGGGTCATGGCGTACTCCCTGCGTGAGGCGATCTGGTTGGCACGCCACGGCGTGGAGGACATCCTGATGGGGTATCCGACGGTCGACCGCACCGCTCTCGCCGAGGTCGTCAACGATCGTGTTCTGTCGGGGCGCATCACGCTGATGGTCGACGACGTCGCACAGCTGGACATCGTGCGCGACGCCACCGCCAGCGATCTTCTCAAGCCCCGTATCTGTCTCGACGTCGATGCCTCGCTGCGGATCGGGCCGCTGCACATCGGTGTCAGACGTTCGCCACTGCGCGAACCCGAGCAGGTCGCCGCCTTCGCACGGGCGGCGCAGGCGCGGGGGTTCCGAGTAGTCGGGCTGATGTTCTACGAGGCGCAGATCGCCGGTGTGCCCGACGCCAATCTCGCGGTGGAATGGATGAAGTCGCTGTCGTCTCGTGAGATCTCCACGCGCAGAACGGCAGTGGTCGAGGCAGTGACCGCGGCAGTCGGCCGGATCGAGATCGTCAACAGTGGCGGGACCGGGTCGATCGAGTTCTCGGCGACCGATCCGGTCGTCACCGAGGTGACTGCGGGATCGGGTCTGTTCGCGCCGACGCTCTTCGATCGGTATCGCGCGTTCTCGGCGGAGCCGTCGCTGTTCTTCGCGCTGCCCGCGGTGCGCAAGCCCACCCCGCAGATCGCGACGTTGTTCGGCGGTGGCTACATCGCGTCGGGTCCGGCATCGTCGTCGCGGGCACCCCGGCCGATCGCGTGGTCGAGAAAGGCCAGGGGCGTGGTGACGTCCGGTCTGAAGTTGCTGCGCAACGAAGGCGCGGGCGAGGTCCAGACTCCGGTGAGCGGAGCGGGCGAGATCAGGATCGGTGATCGCGTCTGGTTCCGGCATGCCAAGGCCGGCGAGCTGTGCGAGCGGTTCGACACCCTGCATCTGGTACACGCCGACGGGTCCGTCGAGGCGCTCCCCACCTATCGTGGTGAGGGCATGGCGTTCGGCTGAATTCCGTTCTCGCACAGGCTCATGAAAGTGCCGAGGGTGACCAGTCCGGCCGGGGTCGACGGCAGGTACCGGGTCAGTGCCCGCGACCGGACCAGTATCGCCGCCCACTGGCCTCGCGAGACGGCGACGTTGAGTCTGTTGCGGGACAACAGGAATCCCATGCCTCGTGGCACGTCTTCGATTGCCGACGCGGCCATCGAGATCAACACCACCGGTGCCTGCCGTCCTTGGAACTTGTCGACGGTGCCCACCGAGACCTCGTCGAGTCCGGCGGCCGCGAGTCGCAGGGCGATGACGGCCACCTGCGCGTTGTAGGCCGCGACGACCAGGAAGTCGCCCTGGTCCATCGGCCGCGCACCCTCGAAGGATTGCGGGTCGCTCCACAGTCGGCCCAGCAGCTTCTGCACGTGAGTGACGATCTCGTCGGCTTCCTCCACCGAGTCGGTGGAGTTGCCGTGGTGGTCGAGGTAGACGAGGTGCAGGCCGGGTTCGAGCGACTCCAGTGAACGTGCCTGTGTCACAGCACGGTTGGACTCGAGCTTGCCCTCGTACGACAGTGCCGAGACCGGCGCGCACAGATCGGGATGCATCCGCCACGTCGTGGCCAGGAAGTACCCGCGGTCGACGGGCAGCGTCGGGTGACCGCTGGTGATCCAACCCAGAGCCGACTCGTCGACGGGTTCTGGGTGAGTGCCCTGGCTGACCTGCGGCAACTGTGCCGGGTCGCCGAGCAGCAGCAGGTTGCGTGCGGACACCGAGACGGCGATGGTGTTGGCCAGGGAGAACTGCCCGGCCTCGTCGATGACCAGCAGATCGAGCGACTCGGGCGGAATGCGGCCGGGGTTGGAGAAGTCCCAGGCGGTACCGCCGATGACGCATCCCTCGTCGGCCTCGGTGACGAAGCGGCAGTAGTCCGTCGGGTCCAGGACGGTGTGGGCGGTCGGGGCCTTCTTGCCCACCCGACCCGGGTCGACTCCGGCCTGAACAATCGTGTCGAGCAGATTGTTCACCACGTGATGCGACTGGCCCACCACCCCGACCTTCCAGTGATGGACACCGACCAACTCGGCGATGACCCGGGCGGCGGTGTACGTCTTCCCGGTCCCGGGCGGCCCCTGCACGGCAACGTACGACCGGTCCAGATCGAGCAGCGCCGCCGTGACGGCCGCCGCGTAGTCACCGGCGTGCACCTCGGGAAGTCCGGTGCCGGAACGGGTTCGGGGCGGCGACAGCGTCAGCAGATCGGCGACGGCCGTGCGCGGAAGGTGCGGCAGCGCGGCGTGGACCTCGGCCGCGACGGCAACGATCGCCTGCTCCAGATACTTGGTGGCCGGGGGCGGCTCGGGTGCGGTGGCGACGGGAAAGTCGGGGTACTCGTCCACTCCCTTGCGCAGGTTCTCCTGCACCACCACCATGTCGAGGGTGCCCTCGTAGCCCGCCTCCACGATCTCGACCGTCGTGGTCGCGCGATGGGTCGGCTGCTGTTTCGGTAATCCCTCCGGGGCCGGGTTTTCGTAGAGCAGCTTGACCTTGGAGCTCGACAGGACGCCGCTGCTCAGGTGTCCCAACAGCTTGAGCTGTCGTCGCAGGACCCGTTGCTTCGGTGCAGTTTTCATCCAGTCGTGCACCAGCTCTGCGCGCTCGACCTTCAGCACGTCGGCTGCGTCGGCCCACTCGTCGAGCGGGTGGGTGAGGCGATCGAAGTGCGCCCACCAGAACGGCTTTCGCTCGCGGCGGTGGTAGCCGATGGAACCGGAGAACAATGCGACGGCCTGCTGCGTCGAGGTGCGCTCCCACGGCAGACCGGCGTAGTCGGCGAGTTCGAGCTCCAGCGGGCTCGCGGTGTCCGTCGCACCGTCTTCGAGTTCGAGATGCTGCCGAGCCCGCGGGTGCACACCGGCGTCCGACGCGCGCCCAAGTAACCAATCCCGCAGTCGCAGCGTCGATTCGCAGTCGGTGCGGTTGTACTCGGCGATATCGGCGAGGAGCGCAGCAGCCTCGGCGTCCTTGCCCTGGTCTCGTAGATCGCACCAGTTCGCGTATTCGACGATCGACGCGGCCGCATCGGTGACGTCCCCGTCGCGGGCCGCGGGCATGTACAGGGGTTCGAGCTTCTTGATGCTGTACGACCTGGCTCCGATGCGCACCGCAGATCGCACGATCGGGTAGAGGTCGACCAGAACGTCGTCCCGCAGTAGGTCGTCGACCGCGTCCTCACCCACTCCGTAGCGTCCGGCGAGGCGCAGTAGCGCGGTCTTCTCGTACGGCGCGTAGTGGTAGACGTGCATGTTCGGGTAGGCGGCGCGACGGGTGGTCACGTAGTCGAGGAAGTCGATCAGGGCGCGGCGTTCCTGCGCGCGATCGTGCGCCCAGAACGGGAGGAAATCGCCGTCGGCGGTGTAGACACCGAACAGGTACTCGAGTCCCCATTCGGCACTGCCGGCCTCGGCCCACAGTGGGTCGCCCTCGAAGTCGAAGAAGATGTCTCCCGGATCGGGCTCGGGGATCACGCCGAGGGCGTCGGCGTCGAAGATCTCGAACTCGGCGTCGCCGCTGTGTTCCTGACGAACCTGCAGCGCGGCCTGAGCTCGCAGATTCGTGACCGTGCGAGACGACATGCCGTCCACGCTTCCGGTCGATGCAGCCAGTTGGTCGACCGTCGAGATGCCGGCGTCGAGCAGTCTGTCCCTGGTGCTCGCGCGCATGCCTGCGACCAGAACCAGGTCGCGGTGCTGTTCCACCTCGACCGTGCATGCCTCGCACTGCCCGCAGCCGGAGTAGCGCGCGTCGAACCAGTCGACGACGGTCCCCTCGGCGTGGTGCTCGTCGAGGATGTGTTGCAGGTGTTCCCTGGACTGTCGGTAGACCGGCAGGATCTCGGCGAGCGAGTGCGCGGAGTCGCTGCCGTCGCCGAGCATCAGGTGCACCTCGTCGCTCGGGGTGATGCCGCCGGACCGCAGCGCGTCCGCGTAGGCCGCCAACTGCAGCAGTGCCGACACCTTCGCGTGCCGCGACAGCTTGGTGTCGTACACGGCGTACCGATCGCCCTCGGCCACCAGGAAGTCGCAGAAACCGAGAAATCGGCCGTCGAAGAACGTGGCCTGATAGACCACGGGTGTGCGTGAGGTCAGGGCGGTGAACGTCGCCCAGGCCGCGTCGGCCATTTCCTGCGCTGTGCGTCCCGGTCGGTCCATCGTCAGGACGCCGCCGGGAAACCGCTGCTGGAATGTCTCGAGTTGACGGCGTTCGTGCTCGAATCCGAGTGCAGAGGTGCGGTCGAGCATCGGATCCGGCTCGGCGGTGGCCCGCGGGATCAGACCGGTGAGGCCGTCGAGTCGGCGCAGCAGTCCGAATTCGCACGACGCTGCCGCGGCGAGGTCGCTGGCGCTGTAGATGACGCGATCGCCGATGAGGAACACGCGCCCACCCTAGTCACCGCCGCGAGCGGTTCCGGTCACGTTGCGCGCGGATGCCGTCGCGAGGAGGCAAAATGATCGAATGCCTTTTTTCGACGGAGCCACCGGCGCGGTCCATTACCGAAACTGGACTGTCCCCGATGCTCGTTTCGGTCTCGTTTTTCTGCACGGTCTCGGCCAGAACAGCGGCCATTATCACCGTTTCGCTCGCGTCCTCAACGGACGCGGAGTCGATGTGTGGGCGGTCGACCATGTGGGCCACGGCCTCACCGAAGGTGAGTTGACGGACGCCGCTCAGATTCCCGCACTCGCTCAGAACGCGCTGCAGTTGCTCGAGATCGCCGAGGCCGAACACCCGGAGTTGTCCTTTGCACTGATGGGTCATTCGTTGGGCGCGGCGACGGCCATCGCAGCCCTCGGTGCGCATCCGGAGGCGGTGCAGTGCGCCGTACTGTGCGGAACGCCCAAGTCGGTGACCGGCTCGGTCACCGATCTCGCCGACAACGTCATTCCGCTGCTGGCCGTGCACGGCGTGGACGATCGTCTGGCTCCGGTCGATGCGGTGCGCGAGTGGATCGGCGGTGTTCCCGACGCGTCCCTGCGTGAATTCGAGGACGGTGGCCACGACCTGCTGCACGAGAAGATCCATCTGCAGGTTACGTCGGTGGTGGCGGAGTTCCTCGACGACCACATGTCCTGACAACGAAAAAGAACGGGCCCGGCGCGAGGATAGCGCCGGGCCCGTTCTCGTTCGGTCGATCTACGAGTAGATGGCTTCGATGTCGCTGCCGCGCTCGGCATGAATGATGTTGCGCTTGAGCTTCATCGTCGGGGTGAGCTCACCGGTTTCGACGGTGAAGTCGTTCTCGAGGATCGTGTACTTCTTGATCTGCTCCGGGTTCGAGACCTTCTTGTTGGCCTCGGCGACGGCCTTGTCGATCTCGGCGACCATCTCGGGATTCTTGGACAATTCGGAGAACGGAATGTCCGCGGACAGGTTGTGCCGCTCGAGCCAGCCGGGCAGTGCTTCCGGGTCGAGGGTGATGAGCGCACCGATGAACGGCTTGGCGTCGCCCACGACGAGGCACTGGCTGATGATCGCGTTCGCGCGCAGGGCGTCCTCGAGCACTGCGGGGGCGACGTTCTTGCCACCCGCGGTCACGATGATCTCCTTCTTGCGGCCGGTGATCGAGACGTAGCCTTCCTGGTCGATGGCACCGAGGTCGCCGGTGTGGAACCAGCCGTCGACGATGGCCTCGGACGTGGCCTTCTCGTTGTGCCAGTAGCCGCTGAACACGACCGGTCCCTTGAGCAGCAGTTCGCCGTCCTCGGCGACCTTCACCGAGTGGCCGTCGATGGGCTTGCCGACGGTGCCGACGCGCTGTTCCTTGGTGGTGTTGACGGTGATGGCCGCGCTGGTCTCGGTCAGGCCGTAGCCCTCGTAGACCGGGACGCCCGCACCGCGGAAGAAGTGGCCGAGGCGGGCACCGAGAGGTCCACCACCGGACACCGCGCGGGTGCAGTTGCCGCCGAGTGCGGCGCGCAGCTTGGAGTACACGAGCTTGTCGAACACCGTGTGCTTGAGGTTCAGAACCAGCCCGGCTCCGCCCTTCTCCTGGGCCTCGCTCCACTCGATGGCCGTCGCGGCGGCCTTGTCGAAGATGGAACCCTTGCCGCCGTCGTGTGCCTTCTGCTTGGCGGAGTTGTAGACCTTCTCGAACACACGCGGCACCGACAGGATGAAGTCCGGCTTGAACACGGCGAACTGATCCACCAGCGTCGTCACGTCCGAGGTGTGTCCGACGGTGACCTTGGACTCGAACGAGCCGAACGAGACGGCGCGGGCGAACACGTGCGCCATCGGGAGGAACATCAGCGTGCGGTTGCCTTCCTTCATCGAGTCGTGCAGCGCGATCTGGGTGGCCTGCACCTCGGCGTAGAAGTTGGCGTGCGTGAGCTGAACGCCCTTGGGTCGTCCGGTGGTGCCCGAGGTGTAGATCAGGGTCGCGGGCGATGCCGCGCTGACCTGATGGCGTCGTGCATGCAGTTCCTCGTCGCTGACCGAGGCTCCGCGGGTGGTCAGCTCGTCGATGGCTCCGGCGTCGATCTGCAGAACCTCACGCAGATCCTTGGCACCCTCGGTGACCTCTTTGAGGTTCGAGGCGTGCGCTGCGGTCTCGACGACGAGCAACTTGGTGGCGGAGTCCTCGAGAATCCACTGCGCCTGGTCGGCGGAGGAGGTCTCGTAGATCGCGACGGTGCAGCCACCTGCGGACCAGATGGCGTAGTCGAGGACGACCCACTCGTAGCGCGTCGCGCTGAGGATCGCGACACGGTCGCCGAGTTCGATACCGGAGGCGATCAGTCCCTTGGCTGCTGCCGCGACCTCGGTCGCGAAGCGAGCTGCGGTGACATCGGTCCAGTTGCCGTTCACCAGACGTTGGAAGGGTACGAAGTTGGGCGATTCCTTCTCGTACCTGTAGACGGTGTCGGCCATGGATGCGTCGTCAGGAATGGTGAACGACGCCGGCACAGAATATTCGCGCACTGCTGGACCCCTTACGGAAAAATAGCGTGGTAGTTGTGCATTTCATCACATTCGAGGCCGTGGCGCACCATCCGGGGTGTCCGGTTTGTCGACTTTGCCGCGAGTCCGGGGTAGTTGAGTGTGACTCGGGGTACAACTTAACGGTCCGCAGTCGCGTTCGGGTGTCGGGTCGCCGGTGTGAGGCCGCTCGCACCGCAGGCCGTCGTGACCGTTTTCGTCACCTGATCAGCGTAGAAGGGTTCGCAGGGCCCGAGCAGGTACTAAACTCGTGCGACATATGAGCACTTCAGAAACTGAACAGGATGCCGCCGTGACGTCCGACGAGACGAATTCGCCCCCGCAGGAGTCCGCCGTTCCAGCGGGCGACGACATCACCTTCGCCGACCTCGGGATCGACGAGCGGGTCCTGAAGGCCCTCCGCGATGTCGGCTACGAGAGCCCGTCGCCCATTCAGGCGGCCACCATTCCGCCGCTGATGGCAGGCAACGACGTCGTCGGACTCGCGCAGACCGGAACCGGCAAGACCGCCGCGTTCGCGGTGCCGATCCTCTCGCGTCTCGACGTCTCGCGTCGGGTGCCGCAGGCTCTGGTACTGGCCCCGACCCGTGAGCTGGCGCTCCAGGTCGCCGAGGCGTTCGGCAAGTACGCCACCCACATTCCGGGTCTGCACATCCTGCCGATCTACGGCGGTCAGGCGTACGGCATCCAGCTGTCCGGTCTGCGCAAGGGCGCGCAGATCATCGTCGGTACTCCCGGCCGCGTCATCGACCATCTCGAGAAGGGCACCCTCGACCTGTCCGGGCTAGAGTACCTGGTCCTCGACGAGGCCGACGAGATGCTCAAGATGGGTTTCCAGGAGGACGTCGAGCGCATCCTCTCCGATACCCCGGAGTACAAGCAGGTCGCGTTGTTCTCGGCCACGATGCCGGCCGCGATTCGCAAGATCTCCAAGCAGTACCTGCACGATCCGGTGGAGATCACCGTCAAGACCAAGACGTCGACGGCACCGAACATCACCCAGCGCTACGTTCAGGTGGCACATCAGCGCAAGCTGGAGGCGCTCACTCGAATCTTCGAGGTCGAAGAGTTCGAGGCGATGATCATGTTCGTCCGTACCAAGCAGGCCACCGAGGAGCTCGCCGAGAAGCTGCGCGCACGGGGCTTCTCGGCCGCGGCGATCAACGGCGACATCGTGCAGGCACAGCGTGAGCGCACCATCGGTCAGCTCAAGAACGGTCAGATCGACATCCTGGTGGCCACCGACGTCGCGGCCCGTGGTCTCGACGTCGACCGCATCTCGCACGTCATCAACTACGACATCCCGCACGACACCGAGTCCTACGTGCACCGCATCGGTCGTACCGGTCGCGCCGGCCGCGCCGGGCAGGCCCTGCTGTTCGTCGCGCCGCGCGAGCGGCACCTGCTCAAGGCCATCGAGCGTGCGACGCGTCAGCCGATCACCGAGATGCAGCTCCCGAGCGTCGACGACGTCAACGCGCAGCGCGTGACGAAGTTCAAGGACTCCATCACCGAGAGCCTGGGCAACGAGAATCTGGCGCTGTTCCGTCGTCTCATCGAGGATTACGAGCGCGAGCACGACGTGCCCTTGGTCGACATCGCGGCGGCGCTGGCCATTCAGTCCCGCGACGGCGAAGCGTTCCTGCTCAAGCCCGAGCCGCCTGCCCCGCCGCGGGCACCGCGCGAGCCGCGCGAACCCCGGCCACCGCGCACGTTCGACGAGGACGCGGCCAGCTCGCATCATCGCAAGACCGGCCAGGAGATGGCGACGTACCGCATCAGCGTCGGCAAGCGGCATCACGTCGCCCCGGGAGCGATCGTCGGTGCCATCGCCAACGAGGGCGGTCTGCGTCGAAGCGACTTCGGGCACATCAGCATTCGTCCCGATCACTCGTTGGTGGAGTTGCCGGCCGACCTCGCCGACGAGACCGTCGAGGCGTTGCGCCGCACCCGCATCAGTGGCGTACTGATTCAGCTGCAACCCGATTCCGGTCCTCCCGGACGCAGCGGCGGCGGAAAGTACAAGGGGCGGCGCTAGCGCACGTGCACGGCACTTCGTAGCCCACTACGAGTTTCCGCGCACGACCCAAGCGCGAGCGTTTGGTGGCCGAGGCCGCGGGTATCCGCCCGTGCATGACCAACGTCACTCTCCGTGTCAACGGGACCGACCGCGCTTTCGACTGCGATACCCGAACCACCCTGCTCGACGCTCTCCGCGAGAACCTGGACCTGATCGGTGCCAAGAAGGGGTGTGACCACGGGCAGTGCGGGGCCTGCACGGTGCTGGTGGACGGACGGCGGATCAACAGCTGCCTGACGTTCGCAGTGGCGCAGCAGGATCGTGAGATCACCACGGTCGAGGGGTTGGCCGACGGCGACACCCTGCACCCCGTGCAGCAGGCCTTCGTCGATCGCGACGCGTTCCAGTGCGGGTACTGCACATCCGGGCAGATCTGTTCGGCGGTCGCGGTGATCGAAGAGGCCAAGCAGGGATGGCCCAGCGCGGTCACCGAGGACATCGAGGGTGCCGACGTCGAACTCGATCCCGACGAAATACGAGAACGTATGAGCGGCAACCTCTGTCGTTGCGGTGCCTACTGCAATATCGTGTCGGCCGTACGGGACGCGTCGTGAAGACCTTCGAGTACGACGCAGCCACCGCAGTCGACGACGCCGTGGCCCGCCTCGCCGAGAACGAGAACGCGATGCTGCTCGGCGGGGGAACCAACCTCGTGGACCTGATGAAACTCGGAGTCGTGGGCCCGACGACGCTGATCGACGTGACGCGACTTCCGTTGCACGACATCGATGTATCCGACGACGGCTCGCTTCGTGTCGGTTCCGGCGTGAGCAACAGTGATCTCGCGGTGCACCCGGTGGTGCGTCAGCGTTATCCGGTGCTCTCGCGGGCGGTGCTGGCCGGTGCCTCGGGTCAGTTGCGCAACATGGCCACCACCGGTGGGAACCTGTTCCAGCGCACTCGGTGCGTGTACTTCATGGATGCATCGAAGCCGTGCAACAAGCGCGAACCCGGGTCGGGCTGCCCGGCCCGGACCGGTGAGCACCGCAACCTTGCCATCCTCGGGGCCTCGGAGGCCTGCGTGGCGACGCATCCCTCCGACATGGCGGTCGCGCTGTCCGCTCTCGACGCACGTGTGGTCGTGCGCGGAGTCGACGGAGAGCGCACCCTCGCGATCGATGACTTCTATCGGCTCCCCGGCGACGCGCCCGAGCGCGACAACACGGTCGCGCGGGACGAACTCGTCACGGCCATCGAGATACCGGCACCGGCGGACGGCACCGTCTCCACCTACCGCAAGGTG
This sequence comes from Rhodococcus sp. IEGM 1341, assembly GCF_030056895.1. NCBI lineage: Bacteria > Bacillati > Actinomycetota > Actinomycetes > Mycobacteriales > Nocardiaceae > Rhodococcus > Rhodococcus sp. IEGM 1341. The sequence goes on from NZ_JASHKV010000011.1 coordinate 88,944, forward strand.
CGAGACCGGCAGTCCTACGCCTTCGCGATCGCCTCGGTCGCCGCCACTCTCGATGTCGAGGACGGAATCGTGCGCGGGGTGTCGATCGCGCTGGGCGGTGTGGCGCACAAGCCGTGGCGGGCTCGCACGGCCGAGCACACGCTGCTCGGCGCGGCCGCCGAGGAGGCGTCGTTCCGGCGGGCCATCGCGTTGGAACTCGATGCGGCGGAACCGTTGCGCGACAACGCGTTCAAGATCCCACTGGTGACCAATCTCGTCACCCGCACCTTGGCGGAACTCACAGTGTCGGGAGACCGGTCATGACTGCATCGATCGGACAACCGATTCAGCGCACCGAATCGATCGCGAAGGTCACCGGCCGGGCTCGGTACGCCGCCGAGCAGCCGCCGGCCGTCGGGCAGCTGTACGCCTGGTACGTGCCCGCGACAGTTCCTGCGGGCACGGTCGAACGAGTCGAACTGGACGACGACCCCACGGTGCATGCGGTCGTCTGGCACGGCAACGCGGAGAAGCTGGGTGAGGTCGAGGACGCCGAACTGCATGTCCTGCAATCGAACACCGTCGCGTACCGCGGTCAGATCGTGGCCGTCGTCGTGGCCGATACTCTTCAGGACGCCCGCGCCGCCGCAGCCCGAGTGCGGGTGCAGTACACCGATGTCCGCTCACCCGACAACTCTTTGACGGCCGAGCACGGCTCGCTCTACGCACCCGAGTCCGTCAACGCCGGCTTTCCCACCGACGTGACGATCGGGGATCCCGATGCAGCGCTGAAGACGGCTGAGCATGTCGTCGACAACTGGTATTCCACCGCGCCGATGCACAACAGTCCGATGGAGCCGCATGCCACCACGGCGCAGTGGGCCGACGGCGTTCTGACGCTGTGGGACTCGACGCAGGCACCGTCGGGTGTGCAGGGCGATCTCGCCACGGCGTTCGACCTCGAGCCCGAGAACGTTCGCGTCGTCGCGGAGAACGTCGGCGGCGGATTCGGAGCCAAGGGAAGTACTCGGCCCAATGCGATCCTCGCTGCGATGGCCGCGCGAGCCACCGGCCGCACCGTGAAATTGGTGCTGCCGAGGCAGGCGTTGTTCGATGTCGTCGGGTACCGCACGCCGACGCTCAATCACGTTCGTCTGGGCGCTGATTCGACCGGTGCGCTGCAGGCGATCGCGCACGATTCGTTCCAGCAGACCAGCACGATCTTCGAGTTCTGTGAGCAGACGTCGGAATCGACTCGGCACATCTATGCGGCCCCCAACCGTCGCACCACCCACCGTCTCGCGAAACTGGACGTCGGAACGCCGCGGTGGATGCGGGCACCCGGCGAGGCACCCGGCATGTTCGCCGTCGAGACGGCCATCGACGAATTGGCCGCGGCCACCGGCGTCGATCCGATCGAACTGCGCGTTCGCAACGAGCCGGACGTCGATCCCGCCAGTGGTAACCCGTTCAGCTCACGCAGTGTGGTGCAGTGCCTTCGCGAGGGTGCGGAGCAGTTCGGCTGGGACCGCCGCGATCCCACGCCCGGTCGGCGTCGAGAAGGCAACACTCTTGTCGGCATGGGAGTCGCGACGGCCAGCTACCCGGTGTTGATCTCGCCGAGTACCGCGTCGGCGCGAGTGGAGTCGGACGGCACGATCACGGTGTCCGTCGCCGCGTCGGACATCGGTACCGGCGCGCGCACCGTGCTGCGACAGATTGCCGCCGATGCGCTCGAGGTCGATGCAGACAGCGTGACCGTCGAACTCGGCGACAGCGCTCTGCCGACCGCTCCAGGAGCCGGTGGGTCCTCGGGTACCTCGTCGTGGGGCTGGGCCGTCACCAAGGTCTGCCACTCGTTGAAGTCTCAGGGTTCGTACGAGCCGGGCAACTCCGCCGAGGCCGACACCACCGATGACGTCGAGGGGCAGAAGGAGCTGGCGCGCATGGCTTTCGGTGCCCAGTTCGCCGAGGTCGCGGTCGACATCGATACCGGTGAGGTGCGGGTACGCAGGATGCTCGGAGTCTTCGGCATCGGCGCGGTGATGAATCCGCGGCTGGCGAGGTCTCAGCTCATCGGCGGCATGACGTTCGGACTCGGCATGGCGCTGATGGAGAACGGCATCACCGATCACGAGTTCGGCGGGTTCGCCAATCACGATCTCGCCGAGTACCACATCCCGGCCTGTGCGGACGTCACCGATCTCGAGGCCGTGTGGGTCGAGGAGGTCGACACCGAACTCGCGCCGATGGGCGGTAAGGGAATCGGTGAGATCGGTGCGGTCGGATCCTCGGCGGCCATCGGCAATGCCGTCTACAACGCCACCGGCGTCCGAGTCCGCGACCTGCCGATCACCATGGACAAGGTGCTGCCGCACCTCTAGAGCGGCTTCGCCGCAGGTGAGTGGAAACTCGACCCCTGCTACGAAGTTCCACACACCTGGGGCGCAGCCCCTCTACGCAGCCCCTCTAGGCCAAAATCCGCTGCAGGAACTGGCGGGTGCGGGGTTCGGTCGGGTTCACCAGCACCTGCTCGGGTGTGCCGCGTTCGAGGACGACGCCGTTCTCGATGAACAGCACCTGATCGGCGACCTGCTGGGCGAAGCGGATTTCGTGGGTGACGATCACCATCGTCCAGCCCTGCGCGGCAAGACCTTTGATGACGGCCAGTACCTCGCCGACGAGTTCGGGATCGAGTGCCGAGGTGGGCTCGTCGAACAGCATCAGCTTGGGGCGCAGGGCCAGAGCTCGGGCGATTCCGACGCGTTGTTGCTGGCCTCCGGAAAGCTGGAACGGGTACTGGTCGGACTTGGCGTCGAGACCGATCTGATCGAGGATCGCGTGCGCGTCACGGATGGCGTCGTCCTTGGCTCGCTTCTGCACGATCACCGGTCCCTCGATGATGTTCTGCAGCACAGTCTTGTGTGGAAACAGGTTGTGGCTCTGGAACACCATGCCGCTCTGAGCGCGGAAGTGTCGGAGCTGCGCCGCGTTGACGGATTGTGCGAAATCCACCGACACGTCCCCGATCCGGATGATGCCTGCGTCGGCCTGATCGAGTGCGTTCAGTGTGCGCAGCACCGTGGTCTTGCCGGATCCGGACGGTCCGATGATGACGGTGACGGTGCCGGACGGCACGGTGAACGAGATGTCCTTCAACACCTCGAGTGGCCCGAACGATTTCTTCAGTGCGGATACTTCCAGCAGGTCTGTCATTTGGCCACGTACCTGTCGAGTCGGACTTCGAGTTTGCCTTGGAAGAACGAGAGAACGATGCAGATCACCCAGTAGTAGAGCGCCGCAACGGTATACAGGGTGAAGAAGTCGAAGGTCGGTGCCGCTGCCAGCTGTGCGACGCGCAGCAGTTCGGTCACCAGGATGGTCGATGCCAGCGAGGTGTCCTTGACCAGCGAGATCAGCGTGTTCGACAACGGTGGTACCGCGGTGCGCAGTGCCTGTGGAAGCACGATGCGCTGCAACGTGGTTCGGTAGCCCATCCCGATGGTCTGCGCGGCCTCCCACTGTCCCTTGGGCACGCTCAGTATCGCGGCCCGGATCACCTCGGCCGCGTAGCCACCGACATTGAGCGAGAACGCGACCACCGCGGCCGGGAACGGCGAGATCACGATGCCGAACTGCGGGAGCCCGTAGAAGATGATGAACAGCTGCAGCAGCAGGGGAGTGCCGCGGATGATCGAGACGTAGAACCGGGCGACCGCAGCGAGCGGTGCGATCGACGAGATCCGGGCCAGTGCCACCGCGAGGGCGATGACGAGTCCGACCACGAAGCTGATGGCGGTCAGCGGAATCGTCATTGTCACCGTGGCTTCGAGCATCGGCCACAGGTTGTCGAGAACGAGCTGCGTTTTGGACGGTGCCGTCGACGCTGCGTCGTCGCTCGTCGGAACCACGGTGTCGGCGGTCGGTGCGGCGACGTCACTGCCGAAGTACTTGTTCGAGATCTCGGCGATGGTGCCGTTCTCGCGCAGCGTGTCGATGGCGGTGTCGACCTCGTCCATCAGCCCACTGTCCTTGCGGGCCACGAAGGATTGCAGCGTCGTGTCGCCGGTCTCGCCTGCGATCTTCACGCCGGTGTCGCCGGTCTGCTGCAGGTATTCGGCGATGGCGAGGGAGTCGTTGACGGTGGCGTCGACGCGGCCGTCCTTGACGAGAGTGACCGCCTGTACGAATCCCTCGACGGCTTCGACGTTCGCGCCTGCGTTCGCCGCGACCTCGGCCCAGTTGCTCGTCGAGGATTGCGCGGTGGTCTTGCCGGCCAGATCGGCGAGAGAGGTGATGGTGGAGTCGTCTGCGGCCGTGAGGATCTGGCCTTCCGACACCGTGTACGGCGTGGACAGGTCGTAGGCCGACTGGCGCGCAGGGGTGATCGAGACCTGGTTGGCGATCAGGTCGAAGCGTTGGGATTGCAGTCCGGCGAAGATCGAATCGAACGGGGTCTGCACGAAGTCGACGCGTACGCCCAACTCGGCTCCGACGGCGTTGATGACGTCGATGTCGTATCCGGTGAGTTGTCCGTCCGCGCCCTGATAGCTGAACGGGCTGTAGGTGCCCTCGGTGCCGACGACCAGTACGCCCTCGTCCTGCACCCGGTCCAGCAACGACTGGGAGGACGAACTGCAGCCGGACAACCCGAGGATGCCGATGAGAATCGCGACCAGAGCAAGAATCGATCTGCGCACCATCTGCGCCCGCTTTCGCCGTATGTACGAGTGGAGCAAAACCTACCCGTCGATCTCCAGTTCCGCTGACACCACGACGGTGTTGTTCATCGGCAATGCAGACACCCCGAGTGCGGTGCGGGCATGAGCACCGATCTCCGGACCGAAGATGGCGAGCACCAGATCCGAGAAGCCGTTGACGACCGTGGTGGTCTGAGTGAAGCCGTGGTCGGCATTGACCGACCCGGTCACGGTCAGCCACGCGCTGATTCGATCGAGGTCGCCGATGGCACGGGCGACGCTGCCGAGGAGCGCCAGCGCGGTGTCGCGTGCGGCATCGGTGGCCGAATCGAGATCGACCTGCGACGGCACTGCACCGAACGGGCCGGCCAGGGTGCCGTCCCGGTCCAAGGGGGAATGGCCGGAGGCGAAGACCCGGTTGCCGCGTACGCGCACCCATTCGAACGAGAACTCGAAACCGGGTGGGGCGGTCGGTTCGCCGGGCAACGTGAAGCCGAGTTCGGTGATGCGACGTTCGATCTCCATGAAAGAAAACTCTGTCAGACCGGGATGCCGTTGATGGTGCGAACGGTCCAGCGAGAACCGTCGTGTTCGAGGGTGGAGACGCCCGCGTTGAGGATGCGCGGGGAGTGGCGTCGCCGGATAGCGTCGAAGATCGCCCGGATGACGCCGCCGTGCGCCACGGCGATCACCGCCGAGTCCGGGTAACGCGACGCGATCTCGTCCACGCCGCGCACACCTCGCACGATCAGGTTCGAACGCGGCTCCAAGCCCGGGTACCGGCCGTCCGGCCAGTGCGAGTACGCGTCCCAGTCGGTGAAGCCCTCGGCGTCACCGAAGTGCCGCTCGGCCAGATCGGGGAACTCGGCGGTGCGGGTCAGACCCAGGTGCGCGCCGATGATGTCTGCGGTTTCCGCCGCTCTGATCAGCGGGGAGCTGACCAGGTGGTCCCATGTCCGGTACTCGAGCTCGTAGCCGGCCTCGCGGGCCTGAGCTCGCCCGGTGTCGTTGAGAGGAATGTCCGAAGAGCCCTGCAGGCGCCCGTGCAGATTCCAGTTCGTTTCACCGTGCCGAACCAGTGCCAGAAGAGTCATAGTGAGCGGAGAATATCCCAGAGTTACCAGGGAGTACGGTCGATACGAAGATACGCGAACGAGCTTGGAGGATTGTCGATGAATCTTGCCCTGACAGAAGAAGAGGCCGCGTTCCGTGACGAGATGCGGACGTTCTTCACCACGAAGGTCCCCGCCGAGATTCGCGAGAAGAGCGCGACGGGTCAGGAGTTGAGCAAGGACGAGGTGGTTACGACCATGCGAATCCTGAACGAGAACGGCCTGGCGGTGCCGCATTGGCCCGCCGAGTTCGGTGGCCGCGACTGGACCGCTGTACAGCGTCACATCTGGCTCGACGAAATGCAGTTGGCGTCGGTGCCCGAGCCGCTGGCGTTCAACGCCTCGATGGTCGGTCCGGTCATCGCGACGTTCGGCTCGCAGGAGCTCAAGGAGAAGTTCCTGCCCAAGACGGCGAACCTCGACATCTGGTGGTGCCAGGGCTTCTCCGAGCCCGAGGCCGGATCGGACCTGGCGTCGTTGCGCACCACCGCCATCCGCGACGGTGACGACTACATCGTCAACGGACAGAAGACGTGGACCACGCTCGGCCAGTACGCCGACTGGATCTTCGCCCTCGTGCGCACCAACCCGGACGCGCCGAAGAAGCAGGCCGGAATCTCCTTCCTGCTCATCGATCTGAACACTCCCGGCATCGAGATGCGTCCCATCAAGCTGGTCGACGGCAGTGTCGAGGTCAACGAGGTCTTCTTCGACAACGTCCGCGTTCCAGCGGAGAACCTCGTCGGCGAGGAGAACCAGGGCTGGAGCTACGCCAAGTTCCTGCTCGGCAACGAGCGCACCGGCGTCGCCCGTGCCGGGCACACCAAAGTGCATCTGGGACAGGCGAAGAAGCACGCGGCGCAGACCAAGGTCGGCACCGGCACGCTGCTCGACGATCCACTGTTCGCGGCCAAGATGGCCGAGGTCGAGAACGAACTGCTCGCCCTCGAGCTGACTCAGCTGCGCATGGTGTCGAGCTCCGACGACGGCAAGCCGAATCCGGCGTCGTCCATTCTCAAGCTGCGGGGATCGGAACTGCAGCAGGCCACCACCGAATTGCTGATGGACGTCGCCGGGCCGGACTCACTGCCCTACGAGGCGGGCGAGGACATCGAGAGCGAGGGCTGGGCTCAGCGCTCGGTACCGGGGTATCTCAACTACCGCAAGGTGTCGATCTACGGCGGCTCGAACGAGGTTCAGCGCACCATCATCGCCTCTGCGATTCTCGGACTGTAAGGGAGCATCTGAAGACATGGATTTCGAACTCAACGAAGAGCAGAAGCTGCTGCGCGACACCACTCGTGAGGTTCTCTCACGGGCCTACGACACCGAGAAGCGCAACAAGATCGTTGCCGGTGAGCTGGGCTGGAGCACCGACGTCTGGAAGCAGTTGGCCGAGGTCGGCCTGCTGGGTCTGACGTTCAGCGAAGAAGACGGCGGGATGGACGCCGGCCCGGTGGAGATCATGGCCGTGATGACCGAGGTCGGACGACGGCTCGCACCGGAGCCGATTCTCGACGCCGTTCTCGTCCCCGGCGGGTTGATCTCCGAGCTCGGCAGCGCCGATCAGCGCGCGCGGCTCCTGCCGCCCGTCGCCGAGGGATCGTCGATGTTGGCGTTCGCGCACAACGAATCCGGTAGCCGCTGGCCCAACGTCGAGGTCGCCACCGCCGCCACCGAGGACGGTGGATCGTGGTCGATCAGCGGCGTCAAGAATCCGGTTCCGCACGGTGGTAGCGCAGACGTGATCGTCGTCAGTGCGACGCTGCCCACCGGTGGAACAGGACTGTTCGTCGTCGACGCCGACGCGACCGGTCTCACGCGCAAGTCCTACGCCACCCACGACGGTCAGCGCGCCGCGCAGATCGAATTCGTCGACGTCGCAGCCGAACCGCTCGGCACCGCCGAGAACGCGGCCGCGGCCATCACCGGTGCCGAGGTGCGAGCGCAGGCCGCGCTCTGCGCCGAGGCGATCGGTGCGATGGAAGAGGCGCTTCGGTTGACCACCGATTACCTCAAGCAGCGCAAGCAGTTCGGGGTTCCGCTGGCCAAGTTCCAGGCGCTCACCTTCCGTGCGGCGGACATGTACGTGCTGCTCGAACTCGCCCGCAGCATGAGCCTGTACGCCACGATGTCCTTGGCCGACGGCAACGTCGACCCGACCATCGCGTCGCGCGCGAAGCTGCAGATCTCGCGGTCCGGTCGCAAGATCGGCCAGGAGGCCATTCAGTTGCACGGCGGAATCGGCGTGACGGCCGAGTATCCGGTGGGGCATTACACCAGTCGACTGGTGGCCATCGAGCACACGCTCGGTGGTGCCGACGAGCACCTACGCATCCTTGCCGCGAAGGTCGCCGATCACGATCTGATTGGGATCTGACGCTCGTCCGAAGACTCCTCGGGCCCGGCCACCTTCGACAGGTGGCCGGGCCCGAGGTCGTTTCGTGAGGTGTCAGCTGCCCGCATCCGCCTCGGCGACGAGGTCGGCCACGGCTGCGGGGTTCGAGACCAGGATCGCGTGCGAACCCGGCACCTCGGTCACCCGAGCACCCGCCCGCTGCGCCATGAACCGCTCGGCCGAGGCCGGGATGATCTGATCCTGCTGGGGAATCAGCGCCCACGACGGTGTGTCCGCCCAGGACGGCGGACCGCTCGGCTCGAGCAGCGCACCGGCAGCGATCGTCTTCTGGTGAGCGACCATGCGCGCGGCCTGCTCCTCGGTGACATCAGGGGCGAAGAACGGCCGGAACAGGGCAGGCGTGATGTACGAGTCGACGTTCTTGCCGATCAGGTTGGAGGAGTCGTCGACGATCGACAGGCCGATCACCGGCGGCACCAGCGCGGTCACCGGGAATCGGATGGGGTCGAGTTCCAGGGCGACGGGTTCGCCCTCGACGGGCATGAACGCGGCGACGTAGACCAGCGCTTCCACGTTGTCGGCGTGCACGTTGCTGATCACCGTGCCGCCGTACGAATGGCCCACCAGTACCACCGGCCCGTCGATGCTCTCGACGACATCGGTGACCGAGGCCGCGTCGAATGCCGGTCCGCGCAGCGAGTTGTCCGCCGTCACCACCGGGTAGCCGCGGCCGCGGAGGTTGTCGGCTACGCCGTCCCAGCTGGTGTTGTCCGCGAAGGCTCCGTGCACCAGCACCACGGTCGGCAGCTCCTGCGCGGCAGCGGGCGCGACGCCGATGCCGACCATCGACCCCACCGTCAGTCCTGCAGTTGCGAGAAGGGTGGTCAGCTTCGGTTTCGTCATGCTCTCAACCTGTCACACGCCGGATGTTGGTGCGGTGTTCACCGCGTAGATCCGACCAGCTTTTTCTCAGTGAACGCTCGTATGCTTGGGTTGCAACAGTGGCGTTCGCCCGGCCGGGTGAACGTGAAACGGTAGGTCCGATCGTGAGCGAGAGTTCGATGAAGTCTCGGATGGCCGAGTACCCACGTCCCCATCACTGCTTGCTGCATATCAGCGACACGCATCTCGTCGACGGCGGAGGTCGGTTGTACGGGGGCGTGGACAGCCATTTGCGGCTCGAGCAGGTGATGACCGACGTACGCAACTCCGGTGTGCGGCCCGACGCATTGGTGTTCACGGGGGATCTGACGGACAAGGGTGAGCCGGGCGCGTACGAGAAATTGCGCGCGTTGGTCGAGCCGGTGGCCGAGGAACTCGGTGCGCAGATCGTCTGGGCGATGGGCAATCACGACGACCGGGCGACGTTTCGTCAGAAGCTTCTCGACGCCGAACCCACCGGGCAGTCCATCGATCGTGTCCACGACGTCGACGGTCTTCGTGTGGTGACGCTCGACACGACGGTGCCGGGCAGGCATCACGGTGAGCTCGGCGACGAGCAATTGACCTGGCTGGCAGACACTCTCGCGACCCCCGCCGAGTTCGGCACCATTCTCGCGATGCATCATCCGCCGGTACCGACCGTGCTCGATCTCGCCGTGCTGGTCGAACTGATCGATCAGCCTCGGCTGGCCGACGTGCTACGCGGAACCGATGTGCGATCCATTCTTGCTGGGCACCTGCACTATTCGACGACCGCCACGTTCGCGGGTATCCCGGTCTCGGTGGCGTCGGCCACGTGCTACACCCAGGATCTGAACGTGCCCGCAGGCGGGTTGCGCGGACGCGACGGTGCCCAGGGCTACAACTTGGTCCATGTCTACGAGGACACCGTCGTGCATTCGGTGGTGCCCACAGGGTCGTACGACACTGTGGGAGAGCCGGTCTCGGCTCAGGAGACTGCGCGCAGGCTGAATGCAGCGGGAGTGACCATCGCAGACAGCGCGCGGCGCAAGACGTTCAGTGACGCATGAGCATCAGCGTTCGTCGGTCCTCGCGCGTTCCCAGGGCGCGACGATGGGGAAGTACTTGTCCAGGAACTGTGTCACCGTTCGGGTGCGCAGGTCCAGGTCGACCTCGGGGAAGCTGCCGTCGTTGAGGCAGAAGAAGTCCACCGATCGCTTGGGGAGCAGCTTCTCCATCAGGTCGAGACCAGCCACGGTGGTGGTGTCGATGTACCGGACCTTGGCGTCCTTCTGGACCACGGCGCGACCGCTCATCAGCGCGTAGTAGTGGTACAGCGAGTTGGTCACCGAGATGTTGGTACTCGCCCGGAACGCGCTCGCCGCGGTGGAGGCGAACTCGTCCGGGAATTCGTTCTCCATCTCCTGCATCACGCTGCGCCGCAGCGGTGTTGCTGCGTGTTCGAGATGCCGGGTTGTGGTCATTCCGAATCGGTTCTGCAGGATTCGACGGTTCACCCGCGCCGCGTTCTCGAAACCGCTGCGGTCGGCGTCGCTGTACCCCAACCCGATTCGGGTCGTCGCCTCGATGAACATGCTGATTCCACCGGGGGAGAAGAACATGGACGGACTGACCGGTCGACCGAAGAACATGTCGTCGTTCGAATACAGGAAGTGCTCGGACAATCCGGGAATGTGGTGCAGTTGGCTTTCGACGGCCTGCGAATTGTGGGTCGGCAGAACGGATGTGTCGACGAAGAAGGCCTCGCTCGGCACGAACGTCACCTTGGGATGGTCAGCCAGCCACGCCGGCCTCGCCGAGTCGGTGGCCACGAAGATGCGCCTGATCCACGGTGCGTACATGTGAATCGACCGCAGCGCATACTTCAGTTCGTCGATCTGCCGGTAGCGGGCTGCTGAGTCATCACCCTCACCGACGACGTAGTTAGCCATCCGCCGCGCGCGCTGGGCCTGGAATTCTGCCGAGGAGCCGTCGACCCAGGAGAACACGATGTCGATGTCGAAATTGATGTCCGACGCGTGGTCGGCGAACATGTTCTCGATGGTCGGCCACGTTCTGCCGAAGCGTTCGACCGTTCCGCGGACGGCTTCGTCGGGCCGAATGTTGCGACGGGTCAGCGAATTCTCGATCGGAAGCACGATCTCGGACGGCGAGAACGACCACAGTTCGATCTGCACTGCCGTCGATGCGCCGTAGTACAACCCGCTGAACGGTTCGACTCGCGGACGGTACAGCCGCACGATCCGGGCGTTCGCGGACGGCGAGAGTGTGCCGTCGGCAACCAGCACGGCTTTCCCGCGGGCGTCGACGGTCTTGGAGTAGAACGGCTCGGCGCGGCAGGCGTGTACCAATGCGGTGGTCAGCGCGTCCCGGGCAGCCAGTTCGATGGCGATGACCGGTCGTTCGTCGTTGCCGCGGACGAGCAGGTACTTGATGCGGGCGGCGTCGAGCACGGCGCGAACGAACAGCAGGTCCTCGACCATCGCCTGGTGCGGGGTGGTGGAGGTGATCGTCAGTGCGTAGCGGCCGTCGTGGCTGACCACGTCGGATCGTTCGCTCAGGCGTGCTGCGGACGCTGCGGATTCTCGGGTGACGGCATCATTGGTCTCGTGCTCCGGTGGAACGAGGTAGATATCGTGCGGGGCAGAGGACGAGGTGATGGCGTTCCTTCCGGAGTGTGCGCGCAGGCCGGGGAAACCCGGTGCAGACACAGTCTAGTGCAGGTCCGCGGCATTTCCGACGGGCCGCGGTAGTACCCGGCTCGCCGCGACCAGGCCCACAGCAACTCCGGCGGCATCGGCGAGAGCGTCGGCGACCGATCCGGAGCGTCCCAGCGGCAGATTCGCTTGCAGGACCTCCGATATCGCCGCGAATGCCAGTACCCACACTGCGGTGCCGGCCCAGCCGATTCCGGCCAGGCGAGAGGTGTACGCGAGTACCGCGAACAACAGGAAGTGAATGATCTTGTCGCTGTGCTGAAATCCCGACGGCACCCCGGACGCAGGGGTGAACAGCACGATCAGCGCCACCACGAAGGTGACAGCCAGGGGAATTCGATACGTCGACTGCGAGAACACCGCCTGAGTTTACCGGCGCTGCAGTACCACCACCGTGTCGATTCGCTCGTCGCCGTCGGGCGTCGTACGGGTGCGGTGTTCGGCATGGATCTGCTCGAACCCATTGCCCGCCGCGGTGACCACCGGTTCCGGAGCGAACAGCCGGTTCTTGGCCGGGTGCTGCGAGGCGTGGCTGTCGCTCGGACTGTGCCCGACGATCAGAAGACGTCCCTTCGGTGCGACAGCAGCCGCGAACCTGCGAGTGGTCAGTGCGAGCTCGTCCGGCGGCACCTGCAGGAAGTGCACCGACACCAGATCGAACGCCGCGGCCGGGGGAGTCCAGTCCAGAACGTCTTCCTGACGCCATTCCACCTCGAGTGTCTGCGGCTCCAGCGCCTGCTGCGCCGCGCGAGCCCGGCCGAGGGCGACATCGGAAATGTCGACGCCGGTCACGTTCCAGCCTTCGCCGGCCAGCCACAGGGAGTCCGCACCTTCACCGCAGCCGATGTCCAGTGCGCGACCCGGAGTCAGCTCGGACGCTTCCTGTACCAACACGGCATTGGGATTGCCGCTCCAGATGGTGGTGCGCTGGTTGTAGAGGTCGTCCCAGAATGCCTCGTCGAAGGCACCGTTCTCGAAATCCGGTTCCACGTGGGCCCCGTCGGCGGAATGAGTGTGAGTATGTGTGTGGTCGGCCATGGTTCGAGACTGCCCGCTGCCGGGCCTTCACGCAAACATCGTTGCTATTTCGGCAAAATTCGGTGCTGGGTAGAGTGATGCTCCATGACCGAACAGGAACGCGAAGTACTGACGTGGGCGACGTTCGGGGACGCCTCGCGCGACCTGACGAAGAAGATCGTGGACGACGGCTTCGTCCCGGACATCGTGATCGCGATCGCTCGCGGCGGACTCATTCCTGCGGGTGCGATTTCCTACGCGATGGGCGTCAAGGCTGCCGGTACCCTCAATGTCGAGTTCTACTCCGACATCGAAGAGACTCTGCCCGATCCTGTTGTCCTGGAACCACTTCTGGACACCGACGCCATCGTCGGCAAGAAGCTGCTCGTCGTCGACGACGTCGCCGATTCCGGCCGCACCCTGGCTCTGGTCATCGACCTGTTGACGGCGCACACCGTCGACGTGCGTTCGGCCGTGATCTACACCAAGCCGAGAACCATTGTGCAGCCGGACTACTCGTGGCGAGAGACCGACAAGTGGATCAATTTCCCATGGTCCACGTTGCCGGTCATCACCTGAATTATTCGCTGGAGACGTCGATCAGCACCTTGCCGACGGCACCGTTCTCCACGGCGTCGTGTGCTGCAGCGGTCTCGCTCAACGAGTAGCGGTGCAGCGGTAGGCCCGTGGCTTCGCCCACTTCGAGAACGCCTGCTGCTGCAGCCGCGCTGACGTCTTCTTCGGCGTTACGCAGAGCCTCGTCGCCCACGGTGTAGAGCAGCACGAACTGGTAGCGGGTGTTCAACACCATGTTCGGTCGGACGTCGAACGTCACAGTGTCGCCACCGTTGTTGGCGTAGACGGCAACTGATGCTCGGTTCGCCCCCACGGCAGCGTTCAGCGCTGCGTTCTGTGCGGGAGCAACCTCGACGACGAGATCGATTCCGGCAGGAACCAGTTCGCGGATCTCGGCGGCGGCGTCACCGGCCTTGTAGTCGACCACATGATGCGCGCCCGCGGCGGTCGCCAGTGCGCCCTTCTCCGGCCCGCTGACCGTCGTCACAACCGTCGCCCCCGCCCATCGGGCCAACTGGATCGCGGCATGGCCGACGGCACCGGCACCACCGGCGACGAGCACCGACTTGCCGTCCAGTGCACCCGGGTGCAGCCGCGTGGGTCCGTCCTCGGAGACGGTCAGCGCGCGGTGTGCCGTCATCGCGGGCACGCCGAGGCTCGCGCCCACGTCGAAGCCGACGCCGTCGGGCAGAGGAACCACCCGGGAGGCGGGCAGAATTGCAAAGGACTGCGCTGTTCCGGTCGGACGCTGATGCTGGGCCAGGTAGATCCACACTCGATCTCCCACGGCCACGCCGTCGACCTCGGGGCCGACGGCGTCGATCACTCCGGCACCGTCCTGGTTTGGCACCACCTCGTCGAATGCCAGCTTCTCACCTGGTCCGGAACCGGTTCGGTTCTTCCAATCCGTCGGATTGACGCCGGAGACCACGATGCGAACACGCACCTCGCCTGCGGCGGGCTCGGTCACCTCACGATCCTTCAGCTCGAGGACGGACGAATCGCCGGTGCGGGTGTACACAATTGCTGGAGCAGTCATGTCAGGTCCAACGCGCTCGGCCCGCCCCGATGTTCCCTGCGCTCCCATCGGGGTATGCATGAGTGGTCATCAGTGCTGTCACAGAAGAGATGGATCTTTCATGAATCACAACGACCTGCTCACCGACGCGTTCGACCGAATCAAGGAACTCGTGCATTCGGTCCTGGACGACATCCCCGCGGCTGCGTTGACCTATCGACCGGACGCCGATGCCAACAGCATCGCGTGGTTGGTGTGGCACCTGACTCGGGTGCAGGACGACCACATCGCGGGTGTGGCCGGGAGCGAACAGGTCTGGACGTCGGACTCGTGGTTCGAGCGTTTCGGCCTCCCGTTCGAGAAGTCCGACATCGGGTACGGCCACTCCTCGTCCGACGTCGCCGAGGTCGCCTCGAGTGCCGAGCTACTACGCGAGTACTACGACGCTGTGCACTCGAAAACCATTGCGTACCTGGGCAGTATCGGGGTCGACGATCTGGACCGGATCGTCGACGAGAACTGGAACCCGCCGGTCACCCTGGGCACCAGGCTGGTCTCGGTCTTGTCCGACGACCTCCAGCACGCGGGGCAGGCGTCGTACGTGCTCGGTATGTACTCCAGAAGCGCTCAGGCGTAACGCTTCTGCAGGTTCTCCAGAGTCTTACGGATGTTGCGACGCTGGAACTGCGGGAACGTCTTACCGCTGGTGACGATCTTGTCGAAGACCAGCGCCAGCGCGTCGGGCCACTTCGTGCGGTCGTCGGTCCAGGTTTCGGTGACTTTCGTGCCGCCCTCGACCGGTTCGAAGTCGTATCGCCAGGTTGCATTCGCGCCCTTGATCTTCGGAGCGCTCTTGCCGATGGCGTGGACTCGGAACTCGAAGGTCTTGCCCGGGTCGGCAGCAGTCACTGTGCAGCGGGTGACCCACGTAGCTGGGCCGCGTTTGTTGGTGCCGTCGAATACCATTCCCACATAGGCGGTTTCGCGGGGTTCGTGCACGGTGGCACCGGTGTTCTCTGGGCTCCACTGACCCATTTTCGTGGGGTCACTGATCGCAGCGTAGAGAGTGTCGGCGTCGGCATCGACGACGATGCTGTCGCAAACGGTGAGTTCGCGCTTCACGACGACGCACCCTTCTTCAGGCCGGGATGAACACGAGTGAGCATCGGGACCAACAGTGTGCGCGGGGTGATCTGCGCGAAGATCGATCCGATTCGATTGGCGGGCCCGGGGATCGACACCATGCGTCCCTTGGTCATGTCGTCGACGGCAGTTCTGGCCACCGTCTCGGCCGAGACCCACATGATCGACGGAAGTGCTTTCTCTGCATCGTCTTTCGCGAAGCCGGCGGCCTCGCCGAACCCGGTCTGCACCGGTCCGGGGCACAGTGCAGTTGCGGTCACGCCGGTTCCCTTCAGCTCGCCGGTCAGGGACTGGGTGTAGGAGAGCACGAACGCCTTGCACGCGCCGTATCCTGCCTGACCGGGCAGAGGCTGAAAAGCAGCGGTCGAGGCCACGTTGAGCAGTGCGCCGCGTCGTCGTTCGATCATGCCGGGGAGAAATCGGGTGCACAGGTCCGCGACGGCGACCACGTCGACCTCGATCATGTGCATCTCGGCGTCCGGGTCGGATTCTGCGACCGGTCCGAGGGTGGAGAGCCCGGCGTTGTTGATCAGGATGTCCGGGATCAGGCCGAGTTCGGTGATGCGGCCGAGTAGCTCGGCGCGAGCAGTGCGGTCGGACAGGTCTGCGGCGAGCACTTCGGCTCGGACTCCCCGTGCGCGGATCTCCTGTGCCAAGTCTTCGAGCTTGTCGGCACGCCGGGCGACGAGGGTGACGCCGTGGCCGCGGGATGCGAGCACGCGGGCGATCGCGGCTCCGATTCCCGATGACGCTCCGGTCACGACGGCTGTCCGATCAGGGGCGGGGCGAGGAAGGCTCATGGCTCCCACCGTAGCGAACGCCCGCTGTGCAGTGCATTCGAACCGCTCTTGTAGGTTAGCCTTGACTTACTTAAAGCCCGTCAGTCGTCGAGAGGTAACCATGTTCTCTGCCCCACCGGTCGGTCGGCGTTTCACTCGCCGCGCGTCCCTGCTGTCCGTCCTCGCTGTGTCGGCCCTGGTGGTCGGCGCGTGCTCGTCTGCCGACACTGCCGAGCCCGAGCAGTCCAGCGATTTTGCGGCCGTGACCATCGATTCGGCTCTGGGGCAGGCCGTCATCACCGAGAAGCCCGAGCGCATCGTGACTCTCGGTCAGGGGTCGGCCGAGACCGCGATCGCATTGGGTACCGTCCCGGTCGGCGTCGAGGAGTACTCGTGGGGTGCCGACGAATCGGGATATCTGCCGTGGGTTCACGACGCAGTCACCGAGTTGGGTGCCGAACTTCCCGAACAATTCACCGGTGGAACCGAACTCAATATCGAATCCGTTGCAGCCCTCGAACCTGATCTGATCCTGGCTCCGTGGTCGGGAGTGACGCAGGATCAATTCGACAAGATGAGCGCCTTCGCTCCGGTGGTCGCCTACGAGGAGCAGCCTTGGACGATCACCTGGGAAGACCAGATCACCGTCATCGGCAAGGCCATGGGTGAGGAGCGGAAGGCTGCGGAGGAGATCGAGAAGATCAAGGCCCGCTTCGCCGACGCCACCACCGATCATCCCGAATATGCCGGAGTGAGCTTTTCGTACACCTACAACACCGGGCCGGGGACGCTCGGGGTTTTCCTCGCCGACGAGCAACGCGTCGCGATGGTCCGCGCACTCGGCTTGCAGGTCGATCCGGTGGTGAACACCTTCGACGAGACCGAGGGCACCGACTCGGCGGTCATCGGATTGGAGAACGCGAATCTGCTGAACGACTCGGACTTGATCTTCACCTTCTACTCCGATCCGCAGAACCGCACCGACACCGAGAATCAGCCTGCTTACCAGCAGATTCCGGCTGTGTCCCGCGGTTCGGTCGTTGCGCCGACGGATCAGTCGTTCGTCACCGGGTCGTCCATCATCAATCCGCTGACGGTGCCGTGGGCACTCGAGCGATACGTGCCGATGATCGACGAGGCGGTCGCGAAGGTGGACGCGAACTAGGTCAAAACACCTCGCGCTGTCGTTCCTGTTGCAACACCTGCTCGAGGTGATGTGGCACGACCGCGGTGACGGATCCTTGATTCGACCGAAGTAGCTGCCCGGTAATCTCTTCCAGCCCCGCACCGTGTTCTCGGTGCGGGGCTGGAGCTTTTCTTGGGGCTTATGCGATGTGGGGGCCTGCTCGGGCGTGGGATGGTCTGGGTTGTCGGTAGGGGTCGACGGTGGCTGGTGGTACGAACCAGGGGTGGTTGTCGGTGCCGATGAACACCTCCCAGTCGCTGTGGTGCATGAGGCGGTGGTGGAATCCGCAGAGCAGGACCAGGTTGTTCATGTCGGTGGGGCCGCCGTCGCCCCAGTGCCAGATGTGGTGTCCTTCGGTCCAAGCGGCGGGTTTTCCGCAGCCGGGGAATGCGCAGCCGTGATCGCGGGCGGTGAGGGCTTTGCGTTGTTTGGCGGTGACGGTGCGTGCGGTGCGGGCGAGGTTCAACGGGTTGCCGTGCTCGTCCATCACGATGGCAGTGAGGACGCAGTCGCAGGCCAACTGGCGGGAAGTGTTGCGGGAGAGCGGTCCCATCCACGGCAGCCACCCGACCGAAGTGCCGTCGCCGAACAAGTCGTGATACGCGCCAGGATCCGCTGCACGGCGGTCACCGCCGGTGTCACTGTCAGTGTGGGCGGTTCCGGTGTCCGACTCTGCCGTGTCGGGGTGAATTGGTACGCCGGTATTGATGTCGACCGGATCTGCTCGGTCGGTGTCGGATTCTGTTGCTGCGCGCGAGTTTTCGTCGTCGGTGATGTCGTCTTCGTCGCCGCGGCTCTGGAGGTCGGTGAGGTCCTGCAGCCGGATGTGCAGGTTCAGGTGCGGGCGTTCACCGCCTTCGATGGGGCGGTTACTGGAGGCGAGGTATTGGTCGAGGATGTGTCCGAAGGCGTCGGCTCTGCGCTTGGCGGGACTGCGGTCGTCTTGGGTGCCGTCGGCGGCGGGGCGGGGTTCGGTCAACGGGGAGAGTGCGGTGAGCAGCTTCTCTCCGGTGATCGCATCGAAATCACCTTTCAACACCAGCCGCCCGTTCAACGTTTTGGATGCGAAGAATTCGTTGCGGTCGGTGTCCTCGGCGGGTGGTTTCTTCTTGCCGAAGCTGTCTTCGAGTCTGGTGATCGCTGCACGAATCCGGCCGGTGCGCGCTTCGGGCCCGGTGGCGGCGGCTATCAGAGCTTTACGCGCGACATCGCGACCCTCTTCCGGCAGGTTCTCCGGGGGTGTTTCGGCGAAGGTCAGGATCAACGCGGCGTGATCGACGGACATGACGCCTGTGTTTACGGCGTCGGCGATGTCGGGAAATGCAGCCATGCCGCGGGCGAGGGCGACGATCTTGTTTGCTGTGGACGGTGAAAGCAGGGTGGTGGAGGTCAGCCAGCCGGCGGGTCCGGGGAAACCGAGCTTCTCCCGCGAGACGCGGGTGTCGATTTCGGCGACGAGAGCGATACGTCGGGCTTCGAGCAGCTGGATTTGGTGGGAGACGGCGGCGGCGTCGGCGAGGAGTTCGCTCTCGCTCAGTTGCCAGATCTCCGTCGTCATGGGAGCAAGTGTATCGAACGAGTGTTCGATTCGCAATGATAGTCGAATCTGAAACTGTTGCCGTGCATAAGGATTCGTGAATCGTAACCTGTCGGTGGCGCGTGGTGGATACGCGATTTCTCCGACGATCGCACAAGACCGCCATTCGTCGGCGAGAAGTACGCTCGAACATCGATGCATGTGGACTGACCCATCGACCCTGAACGTTGCCCAAGTGCCGGGTCGGGGTGAGACATCCAATTCTGCGGCAATGTGGTTTCGCGGTGACGATTCGGTGCGGAGCGCGATGCTCACAAGGGTCAGCTCGGTATTGCAGTCGGCGGCGACGTCGAACCGACGCACCGATGATTAGCTAATTCTGCTGCCATACTTAGCTATTCGGGGACTTCCTATGAATCAGGTGGACTGGGTTCACTGGCGGGTGAGGCAGTTTCCTTGGATCACGGTCGGCCCTCACGGCAGCATTTCGGCCGGCGCGCCGTCAGCACCCACGACTCCGGACAGGGCAATGCTGCTCTCACTGCTGCCTGGTCTCCTCGCGAGTGGAGGCTCCCGGGTTCGAGAACTCAACGCGTCAGTACACCTCGCGTTGCCGTTCCTGTTCCAACACTTGCTCGAGGTCGCTCAATCGGTTCATCGACGACACCTGTCTCGCCGTACGGTGATTGAGTGCCAACATCTCTCGATGCCGGTGCACGAATGCCCAGTAACCGGCAGTGAACGGGCATGCGTCGTCGCCCAGTCGCTTCTTCGGGTTGAATTCGCACGGCTTGCAGTAGTCGGTCATGCGGTTCAGGTACGCCCCGCCCGAGGCGTAGGGCTTGGTGGCGATCACGCCGCCGTCCGCGTGTTGACTCATGCCGATCACGTTCACCGGCATCACCCAGGCGAACCCGTCGACGAAAGCCGTTGCGAACCAGTCGGTCAACGCCCGCGGATCCCAGGCATGTTGCAGCGCAAAGTTTCCCAGGATCATCAGTCGGGGGATATGGTGCACCCAGCCGCGCTCGCGCACGCCGTCCACCGTGCTGGACAGGCATTTCGAAACCACAGCGTCGCCGTCCAACTCGAGCAGCCAATCCGGCAGTGGCTCATGGGCTTCGAGCTTGTTGTGTTCGAGATACTCGGGCCCCAGATGCCAATACAGGTGCCACACGTATTCGCGCCAGCCGAGGATCTGGCGAACGAAACCCTCCACGCTCGCCAGCGGGGTGCCGTCGCGGTGGGCGTCCTCGGCGGCGTGCGCCACGTCCAGCGGCTGCAGCAGGCCGAGGTTCAGCGGCACCGACAGCAGCGAGTGAGACATCGTCCAGTCGTCGGCCATCACCGCGTCCTCGTACTTGCCGAAGTCGTCCAAGCGATAGTTCACGAAGTGCGCCAAGGCTTCCGACGCCTCAGAAGCAGTCACCGCAAACACGCGAGGTCCGTCGACTCCGACGGTGTCGAGGTCCCACGAGTCGAGGTCGGCGCGCACCTGATCGTCGATGTCATCCTCGGTCGGCCACCACGGTTCTTCGACACCCAGGGTCAGGCGTCCCTTCGGCGGCGGCGACTGATTCTCGGCGTCGAGGTTCCACTTTCCGGAAACCGGTTCGGAACCGTCCATCAACACCCCGAACTTCTTGCGCTGCTCCCGGTAGAACGTCTCCATCCGAAAGGTGCCGCGTTCGGCTGCCCACTCCGCGAACTCGGCGCGCGGGAGAGCGAACATCGGCGTCGGAAGAATCTCCGAGACCAGTCCCTCCTCGTGCAAGGCGGCTACGAACTTCTCGGCCGCATGTGAGGTGGGCTCGAAAACCACTACGGGCTTGCCGTACTCGGCCAACCCTTCCCGGTACGTCTCGGTCTGCAGGTAGGTGACGCGATCGCCCAGCTCGTCGGCCAGATGACGCATCCCCGACAACACGAGATGCAGCTTCTGCCGGTGGTATCTCCGACGCCGGAACACGCGCCGGGACTCGATCATCAGCACATCCCGGTCGGCATGCTCGTCAACCGAGTGAAAGTGCGGACCGAGCTGATCACCGAACAACCACAGAGCGTCCATGCACCCAGTGTTCTCCCGCCGCCAGTCTGGCAAACCAGCATCCGGCACATGGCCGTCCGGTGAACACTGTGGCCGACCCAGGTGCGCCTTACTTGACCACCGACGATCCATCGCATGGACTGACCCGATGCACGCTGATTCTGCGCTTTCCAGAAGGACGTTTCTTCGCTCGTCGTCGGTGGCCGTCGCGGTGGCCGGAGTCGCCACGACGCTGCCGGCAATCGCACACGCGCAGGGCAGCGATCAGGGCTTCCTGCACGGAGTCGCATCGGGAGATCCGTTGCCCGACGCGATCGTCCTCTGGACCCGCATCACCCCCACGCCCGACGCCACCCCGGGCTCCGGCGTCGGCCCGCAGGTATCGGTGACGTGGCGGATTTCCCGCAGTGCAGACATGGGCGACGTGGTCTCCTCCGGAACCGTCGCAACCGGCCCCGACACCGACCACACCGTCAAGGTCGACGTCGACGGCCTGGCTGCAGACACCACGTACTTCTACGATTTCCGGACGAGCGACGCGACGTCGGCCGTCGGGACCACACACACCGCACCGCGCAACGATGCCGACGTCGACGCGATGCGCTTCGGTGTCGTCTCGTGCTCCAACTGGGAGTCGGGTTACTTCGGTGCGTACCGGCATCTTGCCGCCCGGGGAGACCTCGACGCCATCGTCCATCTCGGTGACTACATCTACGAGTACGAGACGGGCGGGTTCCCTGGCCGCGACGGGGTGATCCGGCAGCATTCGCCCACCCACGAGATCGTCACGCTCGCCGACTACCGGCAGCGCCACGGCCAGTACAAGTCCGATCCCGATCTGCAGGCCGCGCACATCGGCGTGCCGTGGATCTGCACGTGGGACGACCACGAATCCGCCAACGATGCCTATGACACCGGCGCGCAGAATCACACCCCGGGCACCGAGGGCGACTGGTCCACGCGCAAGGCGAATTCGGAGCAGGCGTACTACGAGTGGATGCCGGTGTGCGCGGCAGGCACGGCGACCAACCGTCACCTCTACCGTCGGCTGCGGTTCGGCAACCTCCTCGAACTCTCGATGCTGGACCTACGCACGTACCGCTCGCAGCAGGTGTTGCCGTTCAACGGGCCCGAGGTCGATTCTCCCAACCGGACCATCACCGGCGCGGAGCAGATGCAGTGGCTCACCGACGGCATCGTCTCGTCGCCGACGCAGTGGAAGATCGTCGGCAACCCGGTGATGATCACACCCACTCTCATCCCGCCGCTCGATCGCGACGCAGCCAGGGCCGTCACCTCGCTGCTCGGCATTCCAGAGGGCGGTCTGCCGTACAACGCCGATCCGTGGGACGGCTACACCGCCGACCGCCGGAAGCTCCTCGGTGCCATCGTGGACGCAGGCGTCGACAACACCGTCTTCATCACCGGCGACATCCACTCGGCGTGGGCCTGCGAGGTACCCCTCGACGCGGCGCATTACGCAACTACGGAGCCCGCTGCCACCGAGCTGGTCGTCACCTCGGTGAGCTCGGCCAACATCGACGACCTGACGCGTACTCCGCCGCACACGCTGGGCCGAGTCGCCGAGGAGGCGTTCAAGGCGCTCAACCAGCACGTGAAGTTCGTGGACCTCGACAGCCACGGGTTCGGCGTCTTCGAGGTCACCAGGACGGCGGCTCGGATGGACCACTGGTTCCTCACCGCCAAGGAGGATCCGCAGACCGGCGTGTACTGGGGAGCGGGCTTCACCGTCGACTCGGGCACTCAGCGCGTCCGGGCGGCGGCACCGCCTGCCTGACAACGCGCCATACTGGTCGGCGTGGCTGTACCGAAAATCGTCCTGTTCTACGTGTTCACTCCGCTACCCGATCCCGAGGCGATCCGGTTGTGGCAGCAGACGCTGGCCGCGTCCAACAACCTGACCGGACGCATCCTGATCTCCGAACACGGCATCAACGCGACGGTGGGCGGTGATGTCGACGACGTCAAACGGTACGTCCGCGGCACTCGCAGCTATCCGGCGTTCAAGGCGGCCGACGTCAAGTGGTCCGATGGACTCGGCGACGACTTCCCGCGGTTGTCCGTTCGCGTCCGAGACGAGATCGTCACATTCGGAGCCCCCGGGGAACTGAAGGTCGACGCCGACGGAGTGGTCGGCGGCGGTACTCACCTGAGCCCGCAGCAGGTGCACGAGCTCGTCGATTCCCGCGGCGACGACGTCGTCTTCTTCGACGGCCGCAACGCCTTCGAGGCGCAGATCGGCAAGTTCAAGAACGCAGTGGTGCCCGACGTCGAGACCACCAGAGACTTCGTCTCCCAACTCGATTCCGGTGCCTACGACCATCTGAAGCAGTCCCCGGTTGTCACGTACTGCACCGGGGGAGTGCGGTGCGAGGTGCTCTCGTCGTTGATGGTCGCGCGCGGGTTCGAGGAGGTCTACCAACTGGACGGCGGAATTGTTCGGTACGCAGAGACTTTCGGCGACGACGCGCTCTGGGAGGGCTCGCTGTTCGTCTTCGACAAGCGGATGGCGCAGAACTTCTCCGATCACACCGCCGTGATCGGTCGCTGCAGTGCCTGCGGCAACCCGACGTCCCGCTACCAGGATTTCGACGGCGACGCCGGCCGTGGTCTGCGGTTGATCTGTCTCGACTGCGCGTAGAGACATGCTGCCCTTCCGGGACGGTCTCGCTCCACTGAGACTGCTGTTGCCGCACGGTGATTCGGCCACCACCATCGTGGAGTATCTCGAACGTGAGATGCCCGAAGACGACTGGCGACGGGCCATGGGCGACGCCGAAGTGGTCGACGAGAAGAGCAGGCCCATCTCCGACGCGACGCGGTACCGCGCCGGCAGCCAGGTGTACTTCTATCGCGTTCCCGCACAGGAGGTTCCGGTTCCGTTCGAGATCGGCATCCTGCACGAGGATGAGAATCTGCTGGTGGTCGACAAGCCGCACTTCCTCGCCACCATCCCGCGTGGCCGACACGTCACCGAAACCGCGACTGTGCGGCTGCGCAGGCAGTACGACTGTCCGGACCTGACGCCCGCGCACCGACTCGATCGCGCCACCGCCGGGGTGTTGCTCTTCACCAAGACCAAGAATGCCCGACGGCCGTATCAGGAACTCTTCTCTTCCCGAAACGTCACCAAGGAATACGAGGCCGTTGCGGGATTCGATGCGTCGCTGGAGTTTCCCCGCGTCGTGCGCAGTCGAATCCTCAAAGAGCACGGGGTCATGACGGCATACGAGGAGCCGGGGGAGCCGAACAGTGAGACTACGATCGAACTGGTCGATGCGTTCGGCACAGCCGCCCGATATCGACTCTTCCCCAAGACGGGCAAGACTCATCAGCTGCGAATCCATCTGTCGTCGTTGGGAATTCCCATCGTGAACGACCCGTACTATCCGGTGTACACATCGGTCCCGGCAGACGACTTCGCCCGGCCGTTGCAGCTTCTCGCCCGGGCTCTGAATTTTACGGACCCACTCACCGGTAAACCCAGGCGCTTCGTCAGTGCCCGAACCCTCGAGCTCTGACGGCCCGGACCCCCCACCGACAAACGCGCGCGCATTCGCCAGACGCTCGCGGAACAGGTAACCATTCCGCGAGCATCCAGCAAACGCGCGCGCGTTTGCGAGAACCCCTACCCTACTTCGCCAGCGATCGCGCCATTCCGCGTTCGATGGCGGCGACCAGCTGCGGTCGTAGTTCGGCTGCGGGGACGATGTGGTGCACCGATCCGACGTTCTGCGCTCGCTGGATGTTGTGGATGGCCTCGAATTCGGCTGCCACTTCACCGAGTTTGGCGTTGCGGGCGTTCGCTCGGACGGTGGCGAGTTCGACGCGCAGGGCCGAGCGGGTGGCGTCGTCGTCTGCGGTGTTCAACCTGGCTTCGAGGTCCTTGACCTCGGAGTCGGCTGCGGTGCGGGCGTTGACGTCGCGGGTGAACACCACGGCTGCTGCCGGGGCACCGCCGAGCACGGAGGCGAAGGAGCCCTCGACGGCGAGGACTTCCATGTTGTCGTTGAGCGCTCCGGAGAACACCACGAACGCGCCGCCGTGGTAGCGCGAGACGACACAGAACACGACCGGTCCGTCGAAGTTGACGATGGCGCGGCCGATCTCGGCTCCGTATTCGAGTTGGATGTTGCGCAGCGATTCCGGTGATCCGTCGAAGCCGGAGAGGTTGGCCAGCACCACGATCGGCCGGCTTCCGCTGGCGGCGTTGATGGCGCGTGCGGTCTTCTTCGACGAGTTCGGGAACAGGGTGCCCGATGTCCACTGATCGGGGCCGTCGGACGGGAACCAGCCCTTGCGGGGGATGGCCCGCGATTCGATGCCGATGACGGACACCGGGATTCCGGCGAGGTGGGCGTCGAACACCACCGAGGTGTCGGCGTCGGCCATGTCGGCCCAACGTTCGAGTACCGAGTGGTCCTGGTCCACCACGGCGCGCATCACGGTACGAATGTCGAACGGCTTCTTACGGTCCGGGTTGGTGACCGAGGAGAAGATGTCGCCGACGGTGGTGAAGTCGCTCGACGGGTGCACGTGCGGGTAGGTGCGCACGTCGCGTTCGGTCGGGTCTGCGGTGGCCGCGCGGCGCGGGAAGCGTTCTCCTGGTGCGGCATACGCGTGGTCGTAGTGCGCGAACAGGATGTCGCACGCGGCCCGTAGGTTCGGTGCCCAGTACTGCGCCTGTCCGTTGGGGCCCATGACGCGGTCGTAGCCGCCGATGCCGAAGTTGTCCTCGGCCGAGACGCCGCCGGAGTAGTCCAGGGACTGCTTTCCGGTGAGCACCATCGCACTGTCGGGGGTCATCACCAGGATGCCCTTGGTGTGGGTGAGCATGGTGGCTTCGGCGTTCCAGTACGGCTGCGCGCCGACGTTGATGCCTGCGACCACGATGTTGATCTCACCGCCGGCCTGGGTGAAGGTGATGATGCGACGCAGTCCGCGGGAGACCCAGTCCATGTTCTCGGTGCCCGATTCCATGGAAATCGTTGCACCGGAAGACAACGCGAACCATTCGACAGGTGCGCCGAGTTGCTCGGCGAGGTCGATGGCCGCGACGATCCGCGAGCACTCGGCCTCGGCGACGGTGCCCAGTGCCTTGGTCGGGTCGCCGAACAGTGCGACGCGGGTGATGCCCTCGGGGTACTTGGCGGTGGGTGTGGTCGCGACGCCGACGATGACGCCTGCGGTGTTGCGGCCGTAGGGACGATCGACCGGTGCGAGCACGCCGTCGGCGTCGAAGTCGTACTCGGTGAACGTGCCGCCGTTGCTGCTGAGCAACGGAATGAGCTCGTACGGGTACACGGTGCCGCGGGCCTGAGACCGCTGCACCTTCTGGGTGTATTCGTCGAGGGGGCGCATCGGTTCGGTCGGCGGCGGGGTCACCTTGGCGACGATGCCTGCGCCTGATCGGTACGACAGGCGCAACGCGACCTCGCGTGGTGTCGCGCCGGGTGTTTCGGCGAGACGGGCGATGAGGGTGATCTCCTCGAGGCCGGCACCGATCGTCAGCGGCGCGATGTGCCGGGCGATGGTGGCGATGCGGTCGGCGGGGACGTTGAGTACCGGCCAGACGTAGAGCACGACGCGGTTGGCGTCGAGTCGCTTCTTGCCGCGTCCGGCCTGAGCGCGGCGGATGCCGTCGAGGCAGGCTGCGACGGTTCGTTCGAGCTCGGGTACGGCGATGATGTTGCCGGCGTCGTCCAACTGTGTTGTGACGCCGCGGATCTCGGCGAGTGCGACGAGCCGCTCGTCGGAGGGGTTGGCCTTCGACGTCAGGTGGAACAGGTACGTTCCGGCACTCGCGGGCAACCGAACACCGTCGAAGTTCTTCAGTCGCCACAGGTCCAGTCGCTGACCGGTCAGCGGGTGCATGTCCCGAATGATCGTGTCCTCGGCGAGAGGCTCGGATCCTTCGACCGTGGTGCGACGGTACGTCATCTTTCGGGCAGCGGACCCGAACGCTGTCACCGTCACGCGGCGCCAGCGGCCGGTGCCGGGGTGCGCGGCCAGCACGGCCTGAAGCTGGGCCGAGAGCTCGTCGCCGTCGGTCGGAGCGTCCGGCCAGGACAGGTAGAGGTCCACGGCCAGGTTCTCCGGAGCCGGTCCGGCGATGTCGTCGACCGAATCGAGAGTTGCTGCGAGCGAGGCGAAATCGGTTGCCGTCGATACCAGATGCAGCCGTTCGCCCGAGAGCTCGAAGTTGCCGGTGACGAAGTGCTTGCCGTCGCGGTCGAAGGCTTTGACGTCTTCGAGGGTGCGAATCTCGTAGTACTGGCGGGTGATCACTTCAAGCAGAGCGCCGGGATCGGTGATCCGTTGTGCCAGCAGTTCGATCAACGGTTCCGGGGTAGCGACGAGGGCTGCGATGCGGGCGGAGTAGTCGGCTGCGTCGGGGTTCTCGGCGAGGTACTGCAGGCTGCCGCGGACGCCGTCGTAGATCTTCTCGCGTGCACTGCGGATCTGTGGCTCGTCGAACAGCCGGAAGCGCAGGTTGCGGGCGACGTCGCCGATGACGGGGTAGCGGGCCTGGGTGGCACCGATGAGTCGCTCGAGTACCTCGGCCATGGCCGGGGTGGCTTCGGGCTGCGCCGAGCAGTCGCTGAGCCAGTGGCCGAGCAGGGCCGCAATGACCGGGACCTGGTTCTCCATGCGCTGCAGTGCCAGGAAGACGCGGTAGACGGCCTCTTCGAGTTCGGGGGTTCGGCCCTCGTCGAGGGCGGCGTCGTAATGCGCGAGCGCGCGAGTGAGCTTGCCGCGGAACGACTCCGGGAGCCCCTGAACGTCTGCGTCGAGCGAGTGCAGGAACGAGTGGAAGTGCTCGCGAGGGGAGTGGACGCGTTCGTCGTTGCTCTCCTCGTCCATCGTCGGGCGGTTGCGGGAGAGCTCGCAGATGTCGGCGAACGTGCCCAGCAGATCCAGCTCGGCGGAGACCAGTCCTGCATCGTTGCGCGGTACATCGGCACGCAGGGTCTCGTAGGTGGACAACAAGTTTCGGGCGCGGGCTCCGCTGACGTCGAAGCCGGTGATGAGGGCGGCGAGTTCGTCGAGTCGGTCCAGTGCCCGGCGCTGCGGCGAACGCTGCGCGGCGTCGTCGATGCCGCGGAACTGCACGCGCGGTGCCTGCTCGGAGACCTTCTGCTCACCGGCCTGATCGACGCGCAGCAGTGCCGCTCCGGCGTCGACCTGTCCGTTGACCGAGGCCAGAACCTCACGCACGGTGCCCGCGTAGGGGGACCGGACGGCGGTTTCCATCTTCATCGATTCGAGGACGACGAGGGTCTGTCCCGCTTCGACGTCGTCGCCGACGGCAACGGGCACGGCCACGACGACGGCGGGGGCCGGTGCGCGGACCAACCCGGCCTCGTCCTGGGAGATCTGGTGGCTGATGCCGTCGACCTCGACGAGGAAGTGCGCGGCTCCGGCGACGGTGACCACCTGGTAGCGACGGTCACCGATGACCAGACGGCTCTCGTACGTACCGAGACGTTCGAGATCGACCTGGAGATCACCGATGCCGTCACCGTCGATGATGTAGCGGTGTGTACCGGTCTGGCCGACCTCGAGCTTGTAGGCCTGGCCCTGGTAGTTCAGCTCGACGGTGCGGCCGATGGCATGGGTGGCGCGCGGACGGCCGCCGCGGGCGGAGTTGAGGAACGCGGTGCGCTCGCGGCCTTCCTCGGCGTCGTAGGCGTCGATGGCTGCGGCGACGATGGCGATGTCGGCAACGGCCGTCGGGCCCACCTGTGAGCCGGCTTCGGTGCGGTCGAGCCAGCCGGTGTCGGCGGAGGCGGAGATGACTTCCTCGCGGTCGAGCAGGCTCAGCAGGAACGACTTGGTGGTGGTGCCGCCGTCGATGACGACGGTGGTCTCCCGCAACGCGTTGCGCAATCTCGCCAGAGCCTCGCTGCGGTCGCGGCCCCAGGCGATCACCTTGGCGACCATCGAGTCGTAGTCGGGTGGAATCACGTCGCCCTGCGCGATGCCGGTGTCGACGCGGATGCCGGTGCCGAGGGGGAACTTGAGCAGCTCGACGGTGCCGGGAGCCGGCGCAAAGCCGTTGTCGGCATCCTGGGCGTTGAGGCGAGCTTCGACGGCGTGGCCGAACTCTGTGGGGCATTCACCGGGCAGTGCCTGGCCGTCGGCGACGAGGATCTGCAGCTTCACCAGGTCGATGCCGGTGGTGTACTCGGTGATGGGGTGCTCGACCTGGAGGCGGGT
The DNA here is from genome assembly GCF_030056895.1 of Rhodococcus sp. IEGM 1341. Taxonomy (NCBI): domain Bacteria; kingdom Bacillati; phylum Actinomycetota; class Actinomycetes; order Mycobacteriales; family Nocardiaceae; genus Rhodococcus; species Rhodococcus sp. IEGM 1341. Next base: position 118,279 of record NZ_JASHKV010000011.1, read on the forward strand.
GTTGACCTCGAGGAAGGTGAAGATCTTCTGCTCGGGCTGGTACAGGTACTCGACGGTGCCCGCGCCCTGGTAGCCGGCGGCCTTGACGAGCTCGGCCGAGGCGGTCCGGAGCTGGTCGGCCTGCTCCTTGGTGAGCAGCGGCGAGCTGGATTCCTCGATGACCTTCTGGTTGCGGCGCTGGATGGAGCAGTCGCGCACGCCCGGTGCCCAGACGTTGCCGTGGCTGTCGGCGATCACCTGAACCTCGACGTGGCGGGCGTCGGTGACGAGCCGTTCGAGGAAGACGACGGGGTCGCCGAACGAGCGCTCGGCCTCACCCTGGGTGCGTTCGAGGGAGAGTTCGAGTTCGTCCTCGTGGAAGACCTTGCGGATACCGCGGCCACCGCCGCCGGAGCGGGCCTTGATGATCAGCGGGTACCCGATCGCCGCTGCGTGACGGCGGGCGTCGGCGCGGGTCTCGACGGGGCCACCGGACCACGGTGCGACGGGGACGCCGACCTTCTCGGCGAGGATCTTGGCTTCGACCTTGTCGCCGAGCAGACGCATCGCGTCGGCCGATGGGCCGATGAAGGTGATGTTCAGGCGGGCGACGAGATCTGCGAACGTCGGGTCCTCGGCGACGAAGCCCCAGCCGACCCACACCGCATCGGCACCGGACTCGACCAGTGCGGCTTCGAGGACGCCGTAGTCGAGGTAGGCCGATCCGGTCGCGGGCTTGCGCAGCGTGACCGCTTCGTCGGCCTGGCGGACGAACATGGCCCGCTTCTCCGCCTCGGTGTGCAGCGCTACGGTGCGGATGCCGTAATCGTGTTCGGCGTTGAGCTCTCGGACGGCTCGGATCAGCCGTACTGCTGCCTCGCCTCGGTTGACTACTGCAATCCGCTTGAACAACGTATCTCTCTTCGCTCGGTGTGGGCGCACCGCCTCGGTGCACTCGATGGAACGTGGATTGGTGCCGGCCATGTCAGTTTCTTGTTCGTCATTCGGCACTCCGATCGGCTCATTCTAACGGTAACGATGCCCTGTGCATCGCCAACGGCGTTCGGCGTGAGTGTGATTGATCACCAACATGTGAATCATATTCTGTGGCAATCACTTTGGTTGCGAACTTGCAACCGAGCTTTGTTCACCTTGTCAACGTACTCGCGAGTAGCGTTGGCGCGACGCGCAATTCGTCTTTCGGCGACATTCGTGGCTACCGGCGGGTACATTACCGGCGGGTACAACTCGAGCCGATCGGCTCGAGTTGCCCCGGTTCCCGTCGGGTGCGGTCTCCCTCACCTGTCGCCCTCGCTCACGCGCGGTAATCGCAGCGCGTTGACCCACAGTCTGGTCGCCGTCGCGAGCAGGTCCTCGGAGTCCACCGGTGGATGGCCGTCTGCGGCGTCGACGACGAAGTGATTGAACGCGAGTCGGCTGATCATCGAGGACAGGGCGCGGGAGGCGAGCAGGGGATCGAGTTCCGCGTCGGCCAGACCGCGGCTCTGCAGGCTCTCGATGCTGCGGGCGTTGCGCCTGACGAAGGCATCGGCGCGTTCACGGCGGAGGCGTCGGAACTCGGGATCGATGTTCGAGACCTGCTCGAGCAGTGCCATCAGCTTTGCATTGCGTCGGTAGGCCTCGAAGTACGCACGGTTGCTCGCGGCGATCACGGCAACCGGATCGTCGTGCGGGTTCACGCGTTCGGTCCCGGGATGCAGCATGTCGTCCCTGGCCTGCTCGAGCACTGCGGCGAGGATCTCTTCCTTGCTGCTGAAATAGGTGTAGAAGGTGCCGGCGGAGCATCGAGCGGCGCGGGTGATGTCGATCAGTCGGGAGTCGAGGTAGCCGCTGTCCTCGAAGACTCGACGCGCAGCCGCCACGAGCGAGGATCGGGTCCGCAGCCCGCGCGGGGTGGTGGGCAGTTCCCGATTCGGCAGCTCGTGGTCTGGCTCCGGCGCGGCAGGCATTCAGTCTTTATACGTCATCGCTCGCGAGCATCCGGGCGGATGAACCGGGTGAATCTCACCCCGCTGTCGAATTGGCGTGATTCGAGGTGCTCGAACCGCTGCGCAGGGAACGGATCGGGACCGATGCCGGACGAGAACAGGCCGATGCCCCTGCCGAGTACGACGGGATTGACCTTGAGGAACAGCTCGTCGATCTCGGGGAGCAGTTGACCGGCCAGGTTCCCGCCGCCACAGATCCAGACGTCGAGATCGGAATCCTCGGCCTTGAGGGCTCTGACCAGTGCGATCGGATCCTCGTTCACGACGGTGAGGGTGGGGTCGCTCGACGGGGCGAGTGTGCGCGAGAGGACGTACTGGCGCAGGTGGGGATAGGGGCTGGCGATACCGACGTCGAGTGCCGGTTGCAACGTCTCGCGGCCCATGACGATGGTGTCGAATCGAGCGGGCGGACCGTCCAGGCCGAACATGGCCCGCACGTGGACCGGCAACGTCTCGGGTAGCTCTGCCACGATGGCATCGAGGTGATCGCCTTCGGGCACGAAACAGTCGTAGTTGCCATCCGGTGCAGCGATGAATCCGTCGAGGGTGACGGCGATGTAGTAGACCAGCTTGCGCATTCGGCTCCTGTCGAGGTCGACGGGTGAGTACCCGCTGGGCCGGCCGGGGTCGGTCCGCTGTGGAGAATCCAGCGTGGCGAAGACGGTCTTTGTGACCCAGCACTAGAACGTATTTTGTGTGCTCAGGAGGCGATGAACAACTGGTTTTCAGCGGCTAGTGTGGCCCGGGTGTGCAAACACCGTCCCTGAAATGGACGACCATTCGAGTATTTGTGGGGAAACTGTGACGGCTGCAGCGGCTACCGGTCGTGAACACGACGACGAGCTCAAGAGCAGGGTTCGGCGCCTGCTGAGCTTTCTTCGTGAGATCGTCGAGTCGCGGTCGAACCCGGTGCTGCGTTTCGACGACCACGTGCAGGTCGAGTGGGTGCACTCCGGGGACGTGCCCGCGCAGCTCGACCCACGGGCCGAGCAGGGTGGGGTGGTCTTCCGTGCGCCGCGCATCGCGGTCGACGAGCCGCCCGAGCCGCCGGCGCTGCTGTCGGGTTGGCTCGACCCTGCGGTCGTTGCAGACAGCCGCTATCGCGAACTGGAGCTTGCCGACGCATCCTCACCGGCGTCCCGCCGTCGAGCGGAGGCGCAGGAGTCCGATGCCGACTTCGATATCCGCAAGGCCTACGAGATCAAGCGGGCCTTCGAGGAGTACTCGCACTCGTGGAAGGACTGGGCGCAGGAGGATCGCGACCGGCGTCCGCAGGCCGCTCTGTACCAGGCTCTGCAGCTGATGATGCAGGAGCTCGCGTCGCGACCCGAGTCGATCGAACTCGTGGTGGCCTCGGGACTGTTGACGTCGAGCAACATCGACCCGCAGCGCAGCGTGCGCACTCACCTGATCACGCAGTCGGCCAGCATCGAACGCGACGTGCGCACCGGTGACCTGCTGGTTCGCCTCGCCGCGAACTCCAACCCGCGGCTCGAGGACGGCCGGCTGCTGACCGGTTCGGGCGATTTCGACACCTCCGGCTCGGTCGCTCTGGCCCGAGAACTGCACGAGACCGTCACCTCACCCATCGGGGCCGGTGTCGAGCAGTTCCTGAGGAACTGGGCAGCGCGGGTGCCACGGCAGGAGATCGAGGTTCTCGATCGTGTCGGGCCGCCCGGGGCTCTCGCGTACATCGACGACGACCGCACGCTGACCGTCTCACCTGCCCTCGTTCTCCGCGTCAGAGACTCCTTCGCGCTGGTCGAGTACTACGAGCAGATGATCGCCGACCTCGAGTTCGCCGACTCGCCGGTGCCGTTGGGGCTCGCGCAACTGGTCGATGCCATCGAGCCCGCGGATCGAATGGCGTGGCTCGAACGCACGGGGGCGGGGGAGTCGGCCGCGCTGGCCCAGGATCCGCTGTTTCCGCTGCCGGCCAACGCCGAGCAGTCGCAGATCATGGAACGGTTGGGACGTGACAGCGGCGTAGTGGTCGAGGGGCCGCCCGGAACGGGCAAGACCCACACGATCGCCAACCTCATGTCCGGGCTGTTGGCGCGCGGTCAACGAGTCCTGGTCACTAGTGAAAAGTCACAGGCTTTGCGCGTGCTGCGGGACAAGCTCCCGCCGGAGCTGCAGGAGCTCTGCGTGTCCATCACCGACCTCTCGCGCGGTGGTTCGGACGAGCTCAACCGTAGCGTCGCGAAGATCGCCGAGCGCAAGACCTCGTTCGACGAGGCCAGCGAGGTGCGAAAGATCGAGGCGCTGACGACGCAGCGCGGCTCGGCTCTGGCCCGGCGGGCCGAGTTGCTCGATCGTGTCAGCGCGCTTCGCGAGTCCGAAACCGTTGTGCACGAGTATGTTTCCGACGGATACGACGGCACGGTGTCGTCCATCGTGCGCAAGGTCAAAGCGGCCGAAGGTGCCCACGAGTGGCTGCCGGGCCCACTGCTCGCCGATCGACCACCACTCGACGGTGCCCGGGTCGATCAGCTTCGCAAGCTCATCGCCGGCTCCGACGGCACTCGCGAACTTCGCTCGCGCCAGGTGCTGCCCCGTCCCGAGACGATGCTGCCGAATTCGGCCGAACTCACCTCGCTCTGCCGGCGCGCGGGCGCACGAAGCGACAGTCTCTCGCCCCAGGCGGCGGAGCTCGTGGCGTTGCTCGACGGCGTGGAACCCGCGGTGTCGTCGGAGATCAGGCAACTGTGCGAGGAGCTCGCCGCCCGAGTGCGAGCGGTCGTCGAACTCGACGGCTCCTACCCACGACTGACCGATTCCGTGCTGTCCGGCGAGGCCGCCCACCTGTGGTCTCGGGTCAGCGGAATCGACGCCATGGTCGAGACGGCGGCTGCGGCCGATCGCTACGTCGGTGCGCACGATGTGCAGTGCTCGTCGAGCTCGTCGGCGGCACTGACGGCAATGGATGCGTTCGCCGGCGCGCTGGAGTCGGGTATCGAGTGGAAGCCCCGGTTCCGTCGCAGCGAGGAGCAGAAGGCCGTCGAGGCTCTCGACATCGTCGCCACCGTCGACGGGCAACCCGCGACGACGGCGATGGCCGCTCGTCTGGTGGCCGAACACATTCGCGCCCTCGAGACCGTGCAGACCGCCGCGGTGCTGCTGGCCGACCTCGCGATCGTCGTTCCGCTCGACGGCACGCGCTCGATTCGCGTCAACAACGTGGCGCGGATTGCCGACCGGCTGGGTCTGGTGTCTGCAGTAGTCGCCGCCCGCGACGCCCTGGTGCACCGGCTGTACACCATTTCGCCTGCGGCACCCTGGATTCGCAGCCTGACCGAAGCTCAGGAAGTCGCCGGGGCCGCTCAGGCCATCGCCACGCGGATCGACATCGATGCCGCACGTGCCGAGCTCGACGCCCTGCAATTCGCGGTCGCCACTCGCATCGATGCAGGGCCGTCGCCCGAGGGCTCGAATCTGGTGATTGCGTTGAGCACTGCGGATCCGTCGGAATTGGCTGCCGCCGTTGCGGCGTATTCGCAGGCGTGTTCCGAGCAGGAGGATCAGCTTCTGCTCCAATCGATGTCGGCGGCGCTGTCCGAGGTCGCACCCGCGTTGTTCGACTTGGTCCGGGACACTGCTGGCGATGTCGAATGGGATGAGCTCAGCTGGCAGATGTCCAAGGCCTGGGCGTGGCGTCGAGCACGCGAGTGGGTCGGTGAGCAGCACCACGGGGGGCTCGAGCAGCAATTGGAAGCGGAACTGGCCGCTGCGGATACCGACATCGCTCACCTCACCACACGTCTCGCGGCCGCCAGCGCCTGGCGTAACAGTCTCGAACGGATGACTGCCGTCGAGGTGCGTGCGCTGCAGACCTACCGCGAGCACATCTCCAGCATCGGTTCGGGGGCGGGTAAGTACGCCGAAACCTACCGCAGTGCAGCACGATCGGCGATGCGTGAGGCACAGAGCGCGGTGCCCGCCTGGGTCATGCCACTCTCCCAGGTGCTGGCATCGATTCCGCCGGTACCGGGCAGTTTCGACGTCGTCATCGTCGACGAGGCGAGTCAGGCCGACATCACCAGTCTCTTCCTGCTGTACCTCGCGCCCCGCGTGATCGTGGTGGGCGACGACAGGCAGTGCGCACCGGCGGACGTCCCGCAGGCCGGCACGCTCGACGACGTGTTCGATCGGTTGGACGTCTATCTGCCCGATCTACCCGAGCACGTGCGGGCGACGCTGACCCCGAGGTCGAGTCTGTTCTCGATGCTGCGCACCAGGTTCGGTCAGGTGGTGCGGTTGCGTGAGCATTTCCGCTCGATGCCCGAGATCATCAACTGGTCGAGTCAGCAGTTCTACGGAGACTCCCCGCTGGTTCCCGTGCGACAGTTCGGTGCGGATCGGCTACCGCCGTTGCGGCACAGTTACGTTCGCGGAGCGACGGTGACCGGGAAGAATGCCTCACTGGTCAACCGTACCGAGGCCATCGCGATCGCCGAGCAGATCGCCGATTGCCTCGAAGACTCCGCGTACGACAACCTGACCTTCGGAGTGGTTGTGCTGCAAGGTCAATCGCAGGTCGACGAGATTCGCAACGAGTTGATCGAACGGATCGGCATCGAACAGTGGGAACAGCGTCGGCTTCTCGTCGGTACGCCGCCGGACTTCCAGGGCGACGAACGCAACGTCGTGTTCCTGTCGATGGTGGTGGCACCCGATCAGAATTTCGCCAGCCTCACCGCCAATCAGTACAAGCGGCGGTTCAACGTGGCAGCGTCGCGGGCACAGGATCAGCTGTGGCTCTTCCACTCGGTCACGGTCGACCGTCTCAAGCGAGCGGACCTGCGCAACTCGTTGCTGAGCTACGTCACCTCCGTCTCGCCCGCGCCGGCCGATCCGATGCCGGTCGATGTCTCTCGCGAGGTCCGGCAGGCACCCTTCGAGACGTTGCTCGAGCAGCAGTTGTGGAACGACCTCGTCGAGCGAGGTTTTCACGTCAATCCTGGTGTGGAGGTGAACAACAGGCGTCTCGCGCTGGTCGTCACCGGCGACTCCTCGCGTCTCGCGGTCGAGTGCGACGGCGACACGTTCCTGTCGACACCGGCTCAGCGGTTGGCGGATCTGCAGCGTGAGCAGGAGCTCAAGCGCTGCGGTTGGACATTCTGGCGGGTGCGTGAATCCGAGTACTACCTGGACCGCGAAGCGGCGCTGGAAAGTCTCTGGGCCACATTGGCCCGTCTGGGAATCGAGCCCGACAGCGTTGTCGTGGACGGCCTCGAGAGCTTGGACGAGGCCTGGACCCCGGTACCGCTCGAGCCCTCGCAGTTCGACGATTCCGGCGTCTTCGAGACGTCCACGCACGCAGACTCACCCGCGCGCCACGAGTCGGTGCTGTCGCCGTGGACCATGCCGCGCATGGACATACCGAGCGACGAGCCGTCCGCATCGGACGCTCGGGGAGGAGCCCACGCAAGATCTGCACCGACGACGACCAACGGTTCCGGAACCACCAACGGGGCCGCAGTCGAGAACGGGTCGGGCATCACCAACGGTTCGGGACCGACCAGTGGCTCGGCGATGACCACCGGATCCACCCCCACCAAGGACGCAGAGAGCGGTGCGTCCGCGCAGGTGCTCGGCACCGAGGCGAGCAGCGACTCGGCCACCGAGGTCGGCGAAACCACGAACAGCACGGCAGCGGCCACGGACCGGATCGGGGAAGCCGACGAGACGGTCGCACAGGACGAGGCTGCACCCGGGGACGAGGACGTCGCCGAACACGAGTTGCCGCTCAACGGACTTCGCGGATACACCACCCGCCGTCGGCCGTAGCTCTCGCTCACGGAAGGCCGGTTCGGCACCCGCGCTCGAGCAGCGAAGCCGACGTAGTCTTGGCCTCGGATTGAGTGCACGTACGAGTGAAGAGGGTTCGACGCCGATGACAGATCGACAGACGCAGAAGCCGGAACAGTCGGTCGCACCGGACGGGTCGACGCGGCCGCGCACTCGGCGGATCGTCGTGCCGGCTGTCGTGTCGGTGGTCTGCGCTGTGCTTGTCGCGCTGCCGACCTGGACCGTCGTGTTCGCGGGCGCGCGGTGGCCGGTAGCGGCACAGTTGGTCGGCTCTGCGGTTGCGGTGGCCGTGTTCGTGGCACTGCCTGCGGCGATGTATCTGGGCCACCGGCCGAGTGCAGAGGGGGCGTCCAAGGACGCGTGGGCGCGCGTCGGAGACGTGTTGTTGGGCTCGGTCTGGATCGCGTTCGTATGGTCGGCACTCTCGCTGGTGCTGCGGTTCGGCCTGTGGACGGCTGGGGTCGACGATCCACTTCGGTCGCGGATCGTGTCGGTGACAACCGTGGTCGTCGTTGCCGTGCTCGCGCTGTGGGGTCATTACGAGGCGATGCGTACGCCCCGCGTGCGACACACGACGGTCAGGATCGACCGGCTCGGGGCTCGATTCGACGGTCTACGAGTGGTTCTCGTGACCGACACGCATTTCGGCCCGCTCGATCGAACGACGTGGTCGCATCGATTGGCCGACGCCGTCAATGCGCTCGAACCGGACGTGTTGGCCCACGTCGGTGATATCGCCGACGGCTCGGTCGATCGGCGCAGGGCGCAGGCCGCGCCGTTGGAGGCAATGCTCGCGAGTGCGGCGCGCGTGTACGTCACCGGCAATCACGAGTACTTCGGCGAGGCGCAGGAGTGGCTCGATCACACGGAGGACCTCGGATGGAACTCCCTGCACAATCGCCACGTAGTGCTGCATCGCGGTGAGGACGCACTGATCATCGCCGGCGTCGACGACGCCACTGCGGCAGGGTCGGGTGCACCCGGTCACGGTGCCGATCTCGTTCGCGCACTTGCCGGAACCGATCCCTCGATGCCCGTGCTGTTGCTGGCTCACCAACCGAAACAAATCGGTGACGCTGTCGACGCCGGCGTCGACCTGCAGGTTTCGGGCCACACACACGGCGGTCAGATCTGGCCGTTCTCGGCCTTGGTTCGGCTCGACCAGCCGGTGGTGCACGGTCTGAGCAGACACGGCGGGCGAACTCAGCTCTACACCAGCCGCGGATCGGGATTCTGGGGTCCGCCTTTCCGGGTGTTCGCGCCCAGTGAGATCTCCGTTCTGACATTGGTCGCCGGCTGAGCGATCGGCACCTGGCAGTATCGGTGGGGTGAAGAGAACCGAAGAGGTCGTCGTTGTCGCAACCGATCTCGACGGCACCCTGCTGCGTTCGGACCGAACTGTGTCGGCACGAACGGCCGCCGCGATGGCTGCCGCAGACGCAGCCGGAATCAGGGTGGTGTGGGCCAGTGCTCGCGCGCGCCACTCCATCGACGAACTCGCTGCGTCCTGCGGATTTCGCGGGACGGCGATCGGTGCCAACGGGGCTGTCGTCCTCGACCTGTCCGACGGCTTCCCGGCCATCGTCGGCACCAGGTCGGTACCGGCCGAGACGGTGGCGTCGGCCAAGTCGGTCGTGCGCGCGCTCGTTCCCGGCGTGGCCTTCGCGACAGTCGGTGCCACCCGATTCGTGGCCGAGGCGCGGTACGCCGAGCTGTGCGTGTTCGCAGACCATCACCGGCAGCCGCGCGAGATGGAACTGTCGGAGCACGGTCTGTCGGTAAACGTCGAGCCGACGGTCAAAATCGTTGCTCGGCACAGTGATACGACGAGCGAAGAGCTGTACGAGCTGGTCGCCGCCGTAGGGGTGGACGGAGTGGAGTTGACTCATTCCGGTGCTCCGTACATCGAGATGTCCGCAGCGGGAGTCTCGAAGGCCAGTGCGCTGCAGGAGTTGTGCGAGCAGTGGGGGATATCTGCCGGTTCGGTTGCGGCAGTGGGGGATGCGCGCAACGATCTGCCGATGCTCACCTGGGCGGGTACGGCGTTGTGTCCGTCGAATGCCGCGGAGCCCGTGCGATCCGTCGTCGATCGAGTCCTCGAATCCAACGACGACGACGCCGTTGCGCGCTATCTCGAGGAGCTCACCGCGCGCCGAACGAAACTGTAACGTCCGGTCTGCTCGTCGCGACGCTGTATGAGAGGCTGGCCCCATCATCGGCAGAAGGACACCAGTGAGCTATCCAGATTCGGGCGACCCCTCGCAGCGCGCGTACGGACAGTACGGCGCGCAGCCGAATCCATCCGATCGAGTCCTTCCACCGCATTCGTCCGGTCCTGGTGCGCCGCATTCTCCGGCGACGGCGCAGCCGAGTGGGTACGGCGCGGTTCCCCGGCCGCCGGTGTTCGGCACCGGTGGCTTCCCTGGTTCGCCTCCACCTGGACCCCCGAGAAAAGGGAACGGTGGCATCTGGATCGTGGTGGCCGTTCTGACTGTGGTCGCAGTGATTCTCGGCGGCGTGTTCGGGTGGTTCATGCTGCGCGACGACGCAACTCCGGCGGTGGCGTCGGGTGCTACGTCCTCGGCAGTGTCCGACGGCGGTGTTCCAGGCGGTGAAACCGCACCGAGTGCCGAGAACTCACCGCAGCCGGGCCCGGCCACTCTGCCTGCGGGAGCGCAGACCTGCCCGGCGACCGTGGCGTCGAGCAGCGGACTTCGAGGCTCGGCGGTGGGGTCGACGGTCACGTCGTGCCCGTTCGCCGAGGAAGTTCGGTTGGCCTACACCAGGGCCGGTTCGGATCGGAATTCGCGGACCGTGGTGGCCAGCAGCCCGGTCACCGGCAAGCGGTACGACATGAACTGCGTCTCGTCTGCGCAGTTGGTGACGTGTACCGGTGGCGAGAACGCCGTTGTCTACCTCTTCTAGTTCGGCGCGCCGCGTCGGACGAGTCGGAGCGGTGGCTCTCGCGCTCTGTGCTCTGGTGTCCGGCTGCACCATCGCCACCGACGACGGCCCCGCGTCCGAAGCGCCCCTCGTGTCCGACACATCGGCTGCTCCTGTGCCACCGGAGTTTCCACCGACGTCCGATGCCGAAATATGGACCACTGCGCCTCCTGTCGAGGCGCTGCCGGCAGAGGATCTGGCCGCGGAGTTCGGGGCACTCGAGTCGACGGCGGGTGGGCCCATCGGCCTCGCTCTGGTTCCCGTCGGCGGCGGCCCGCCGACAGTGCTCGGCACCTGGACTTCCGGTTCGGCGTGGTCGACGGTCAAAGTGCCACTGGCCGTAGCCGCAATTCGTCGCGGCGGGGACGCGGTGGTTGCCGACGCCACCGCCGCCATCGAAAGCTCCGACAACGCAGCAGCCGAGAATCTGTGGGGTTCGCTCGGAGATTCCGCTGCCGCAGGTGGCGCAGTCGACGCGGTTCTGCGGCAGGGCGGTGACACTGCCACTGCGGTGCAGAGGGAGCGGATCCGTCCTGAATTCAGCGCATTCGGACAGACCGAGTGGTCGACGCAGGATCAGGCAACGTTCGCGGCGGGCCTGTCGTGCGTTCCGGACGCTGCACCGGTGGTCGAGATGATGAACAGTGTTGCGCCCGAGCAGCAGTGGGGCCTGGCGAAGATGTCCGATGCTGCCTTCAAAGGAGGCTGGGGGCCGAGCGTCCGAGGCGGTTACGACGTCCGGCAGGTCGGTATCGTCACCACTGTTGCCGGTCGAGTCGGTGTGGCGATTGCGGCGCAACCGAATTCGGGTTCGTTCACCGACGGAACAGCAATGCTCGACGCGGTCGGCAGCTGGTTGGAGTCGCACAGCAACCAGCTCCCTGCCGGTCACTGCCTCTAGGACCTGCTGACGAGCGGACCGGCGCGGGTAGCCTCTGGCGTGTCAGTGAATCGTGCACCACGAAAGGCATTGCTGTGAACGACGCCCTGTCGACGGAATCGTCCGAGCCCACCACGATCGCCGAGTACCTCGACGCACACTCGTTGCGCGTGTCGCCGCTCGACGGTGCCGCGGCGGCCGAGCTCGGCATCACCGTGCCGATTCCTGCGGGATGGCAGACGCTCGATCCCGCACAGTTCCCAGGGGCGACCCAGGTGATCGTGGAACCGAACCTCGTGGAGAACGGTTTCGCACCCAACGCGGTGCTTCTGGTCGGTGCGTTGTCGCGCACGATCGACCCGGAAGCGTTGATGGCATTGGGTTTCGGCGACGGACGTGCGATGCCCGGATGGGTGGAGCGCGAGGCGAGTACAGCGTCGTGGCTCGGCTGGCCGTCGCGATTCATTCGGGGTACGTACGTCGCGCAGCAACTCGAAGCCGCCGTGACGACGCGGTATGTCGTGGTAGGCGTCGATACTCAGTACCTCGTGCAGTTGACGGTGACGACGTTGGCGTCGCAGCTCGATGCGTTGGCCTTCGACGTTGCCGCGATCAACGACGGTTTGACCACGAGTACGTAGAAGATCGCGAGCCCCTGTGTCCGACGCACAGGTCCGACTAGGGTCCTTTCCATGTCGATGAGAACCGGTCGCGTCCGGCACCTGTCGGTGGTGCCGAATTTGTCCGACACCGACGAACCGGCCGACGACACCGCGACGGAAGCCAGTCGGCGACGCTTGGTGAACCTGGTGCTTCGGGTGACCGTGGATCACACTCGGCCACAGATTTGGCGTCGGGTGCGGGTGCGCTCGGACCTGCTGCTGTCCGAGTTGCACGCGGTTCTGCAGAGTGCCCTCGGATGGGAGGACCGGCACCTGCATGCGTTCAGCGTCAGGACCGCCGGTGCCACACGTCGATTCGAGATGGAGGAAACGCTCGACGACGAACCGGACGACGACGCGTCGAGCGAGGAGCGAGTGCGGGTCGACGACGTACTCACTGCACCGGGTTCGACGATGACGTACGAGTACGACTTCGGTGACGGATGGACACACACCATCTATCTGGAGCAGATCGATTCCGATATCGACGACCTCCGATCCGTCTGTCTCGACGGGGCGCGCGCCTGCCCACCCGAGGAGTCCGGCGGGCCTTCGCGGTACGCCCAGTCGCTCGAGATTGCCGCCGACACGTCCGATCCCGAGCACGCGGCGCTCATCGCACGATGGGGCGCGGGCTTCGACCCTGCTCGGTTCGACGTCGATGCGGTCAACGCGGTGCTGCACTCGTTCGACGTAGGGCGTTCGGTGCTCGCCGAAGCGGTGGCCGCGGCCCCGGCCATCGGAAAGCTGTTCGACCGGGTGCGTCCTACGGAGGTGCCGTCACTGATGGCGTTGCTTCCGCGATGCGAACTCACCATCGAGAGTTCGGTCGATCTGCCCGTCGCAGAGGTGGCGATGGCCAAGTTCACGTGGTTTCTGGACAGAATCGGTGACGACGGAGCAGACCTGACCGGTGCCGGCTACCTCAAGCCCGCGTTCGTAGCTGCGATTCGTGAAGAGCTCGATTGGGGTCTGGGGTGGGTAGGGCCGAGCAATCGCGAGATCGACCATCATCAGGTCAGCGATCTTCGCGACGCGGCGCGGCACCTCGGGTTGACCCGAACATCGAAGGGTAGGTTGCTGCGCACCAAGCTCGGAGCGGCGTTGGCCGACGACCCGGTCGGCATGTGGCGACATGCGGCGTCGCGACTTCCTCTGGGGAAGGAGTCGTACGAGACCGACGCAGCGACTCTGTTCCTGATCTCCCTCGCGGCATCGGCATCGGCGACGCATCGCAACGCGATGTTGATCGAGACTGTCGCCGAATTGGGTTGGGCCAGCGAAGATTCAGGTGTGTTCGACGCTCAGTTCGCGGCGCAGGCCACGGTGAGCTTCCTCGATCTCATCGGTGCCCACGGTCCGCGGTTCTATTTCCGTCAAGAGGTCTCGGACTCGCCGAGCTGGTCTCGCAGGTTCGCGCGGGACGCATTGCTGAGCTGAGTCGCCGAGAAGTGGTCTCGCGGACTGCCGAAATGTGGCTCGGGCGACGGATGACCGCCGCTGAGCAGGCGATTTGCGTTGGTGTGGTTGGTGGCGTAACTTTTGTCGAGTCAGAGCGACGGACACCGACCCGGTCTTCACGGACTGGGTGAACGAGGTTGGACGTGTGGCCTGGCAGGTTTTATCCCCCAAGAGTCGGGCCTTGTGTCCGAGACCAAGCTGGGATAGGCTGGAACAGTTGCCCTTGAGGCCGACGGACTGTGTGTCTGTGGGTCGAGAGTGTGTGCGTGTTCTTTGAGAACTCAACAGTGTGTCGATGAATGTCAGTGCCGAA
>NZ_JASHKV010000023.1:0-1402 GCF_030056895.1 Rhodococcus sp. IEGM 1341
ACCAGTGGGGACCTCGACCTGGCCACCAGTGGGTACTTTTTCATGGCCACGGACAGGAGGTCTCCAGTTCGAGATCCCGCTCAAGGACAATATGACCCCCGGTGACGTGGTTCGTGCACCCGTTGGCTTGCGGCTCGAACCCGGGCAAGACCTCGGCGCGAGCATCACATTGACCGGACCCACCATTCCAGCGCCCGTTCCTCCGGCAACGACCACGTTTGCCACCGCACTTCGCTACACGGTGTACTCCGGCGTTTCCGCGACAGACTGCGTCGCAGGCACTGTGGGATCGACACCCGTCGTTGCACCGAACTCGCCGTTGAGTGCCGGCACCACGGCACCGATCGAGATTCCCAGCGGAGTAGCGGCCAACGCTGGAACGCCTGTCGAACTGTGTTTCGTCGTGACCTTGCCTGCCGGTACGACTAACGCAGTGTCTGGCCAGAGCACCGGCGAGCTCGTCTGGGACTTCGCCGGCACTTCGATCGCCTAGATTTTCGGTGACAACTGTTCGCTCCCGACAGCGGCGGGCACTGGCGGCAGGGGGAATAGTCCTAGGTTTCGGGGCTGTTCTCGTTGCCGCCAGCTGGACCGACAACGTCCTCGGCTTCGCCAACTTCCAGTCGGGGCAGTTCGGCATTCAGTCCAGCGTCGACAACGGGGTGACGTGGAGCTCGAACCCGGTCACCGGCACCAACAATCCGCTGTCGTTCGCCCCCAGCGTGAATGCAGTAGTTCCTGGTTCGGTCTCCTACGCGCCTATTCGGCTACGAACCGATGTGGGTTGACTCGCTGCAACGATCGAGCTCAACGGTGCACAGTTGACGGGAGATGCAGGGCTCGGAGGTGCACTCTTGTATCGCGCGGTCAAGCTCGCTACACCAGCATCGCCCTGTGGTAGTGCAGCTTTCACGGGTTTGCCCTCGTGGGTCGTCGGTAGTGCCGGTGCAGTGAGTGTGACGACCGGCTCTGCCCCCAACGTTTTCACACTTCCTGCCGGCACCCCGACGAGTGAGGGTGCATCAATCACCGTGTGCTTCGAGATCAGCTTGCCTGCCAGTCCGGCCAACTGGGCCAATCCAGCGCTGCAAGGAAAAACTGCGACCCCCGACTGGGCTTTCGTCGGCACTTCATAGGAAAGACACCATGACACGAGCGCGACACGGAACCGCCGAAGCGAAGCCTTCGGTGTGGTCGAGGGCCGGCGACTGGCTCTTGAACATCTTGGCTGTCGGCGGAGTTGTCTGCATAGCCCTGGTCATCTGTGCCTTCGCCTTCAACATCACCCTCATCATGTTCAAGACGGGGTCCATGTCACCGGCTATACCGACCGGATCATTGGCCGTCGTGGGACTGTCTGAATAACGGTTGATCCGGTCCTTGGTTCGACACGCCGAGCTCA
>NZ_JASHKV010000012.1:0-116795 GCF_030056895.1 Rhodococcus sp. IEGM 1341
CATCGCAAACATCCCTAATGATCAGGCCCGTTGCGACCACCGCTCGAATCCGCCCCACTCCTGCTACGAGTTTCCACGCACGAGGGGAAGCGCGATCAGTCGAACTGCGGGTCCTCGTTGCGGCTGCGCTTGAGCTCGAAGAAGTGCGGGTACGACGCGAAGATCACCGATGCGTCCCACAGTTTGCCTGCCTCTTCGCCACGCGGGATTCGGGAGAGCACCGGGCCGAAGAAGGCCACGCCGTTGACGTGGATGGTCGGGGTGCCGACATCGGGTCCGACCTTGTCCATACCTGCGTGATGGCTGGTCCGCAGGTCCTCGTCGTGGTCGGTGCTCTCGGCGGCCTTCGCCAGGTCACCGGGCAGGTCCAGTTCCGCCAACGACTCCGCGATCACGACGTCGAAATCCTTGTTGCCCTCGTTGTGAATTCGCGTTCCCATGGCCGCGTACAACGGGTCGAGGATCTCGTCACCCTTCAGCTTGGCTGCCGCGATCGCAACGCGAACCGGACCCCAGGCCTTCTTCATCATCGCGGCGTACTCCTCGGGCAGATCGCGGCCCTCGTTGAGTACTGCCAGGCTCATGACGTGGAAGTTCACATCGATGTCTCGCACCTGCTGCACTTCGAGAATCCACCGCGAGGTGATCCAACACCACGGGCACAGTGCGTCGAACCAAAAATCCGCGGTGTCTTTCTGTCCTGAACCGGCCACTGTCCTACTCCTTGGAAGTCGAGGTCATCGTGTCTTCATTGCGTAACAACCGCACACCGCGCAGACATTCCGCACGGCCCGTCGGCCAGCGCGGGGTACGCGTGACGTGATGGGATGGACGGCACTATCCATAACTACACGAAGAGGTGTCGACTGAAGTGGTTGCTCCCAACCTGACGCGTGACCAAGCCTCCGAACGTTCGGCGATCATCGGGGAAACGAAGTACGCGATCGTTCTCGATCTCACCGACGGCGAGGGCAATCCGGGCGAGAAGACTTTCCGCTCGCTCACCACCATCACGTTCGCGGCCACCGCCGGGGCGTCGACTTTCGTGGACATCATCGCGAGCACGATCCGCTCCGCGACGCTCAACGGCACCGGTCTCGATACCGCGAACTACGACGAGTCGACGGGCCTCGCACTCGAGAATTTGGCCGAGCACAACGAGCTCGTCATCGACGCCGACTGCCTCTACTCGCACACCGGAGAAGGTCTGCACCGCTTCGTCGACCCGTCCGACGATTCGGTCTACCTGTACTCGCAGTTCGAAACCGCCGATGCCAAGCGCATGTTCGCCTGCTTCGATCAGCCCGATCTCAAGGCCACCTTCGATGTGAAGGTCACCGCGCCGGAGAGCTGGGCCGTCATCTCCAATGCCGCGCACGCCGCCGAGCCTGCAGCGGGCGAGCACGTGTTCGACACGACCCCGTCGATGAGCACCTACCTCGTCGCGCTGATCGCCGGGCCGTACGCGGAGTGGACCGACTCGTACACCGACGACCACGGCACCATCCCCCTCGGAATCTATTGCCGCGCATCGCTTGCCGAGCACATGGACGCGGAGCGCCTGTTCACCGAGACCAAGCAGGGCTTCGGTTTCTACCACGAGAACTTCGGCACTCCCTATGCCTTCGGAAAGTACGACCAGCTGTTCGTGCCCGAGTTCAATGCCGGCGCGATGGAGAATGCCGGTGCCGTCACGTACCTCGAGGACTACGTCTTCCGGTCCAAGGTGACACGCGCCTCGTACGAGCGGCGCGCCGAGACCGTGCTGCACGAGATGGCACACATGTGGTTCGGCGACCTGGTGACCATGACGTGGTGGGACGACCTGTGGCTCAACGAGTCGTTCGCGACGTTCGCTTCGGTGCTGTGCCAATCCGAGGCAACCGAGTACACCAACGCGTGGACCACCTTCGCCAACGTCGAGAAGGCCTGGGCGTACCGCCAGGACCAGCTGCCGTCGACGCATCCCATCGCCGCCGACATTCCCGATCTCGCGGCCGTGGAGGTCAACTTCGACGGCATCACCTACGCCAAGGGCGCGAGTGTGCTCAAGCAACTGGTGGCGTACGTCGGTAAGGAGGACTTCCTCGCCGGCTTGCGGGCGTACTTCGTCGATCACGCCTTCGGCAACGCCACGTTCTCGGATCTCCTTGCAGCACTGGAGAAGTCGTCGGGACGCGATCTGTCCGATTGGGGCGCCCAGTGGCTGCGCACCACCGGCCTGAACACCCTGAGTCCGGATTTCGACGTCGACGCCGACGGCAAGTTCACCCGCTTCTCGGTGCAGCAGACCGGTGCGGCCCCGGGTGCAGGCGAGCATCGCGTACACCGCATCGCGGTCGGCATCTACGACGACGTCGACGGCAAGCTGGTGCGCACCGACCGCGTCGAACTCGACCTCGATGCTGCCGAGTCGACGAATGTCGACGCGCTGGTGGGTGTATCACGCGGCAAGCTCGTTCTGGTCAACGACGACGACCTGACGTACTGCGCGGTGCGTCTCGACCCGGATTCACTCGAGGTCCTGCTTTCCCGAATCGGCGACATCGCCGAACCACTCCCCCGCACCCTTGCGTGGTCGGCGGCCTGGGAAATGACTCGATCCGCCGAGATGAAGGCGCGAGACTTCGTTGCCCTCGTCCAGCGCGGAATCGGCGGTGAGACGGAAGTGGGTGTGGTGCAACGTCTTCTGCTTCAAGCGCAGACCGCCATCACCAGCTACGCCGATCCGGCGTGGGCGGCCGAACACGGTACCCCCGAGTTCGCCGACGCTCTGCTCGAGCTGGCCCGCGGGGCCGAGGCAGGCTCGGATCACCAGCTGGCCTTCGTCAACGCCCTCACCGGCATCGAACTCGGCGATCGCCACATCGAGGTGCTGCGCGCATTGCTCGACGGTGACGTCGACGGTCAGTCCCTGTCCGGTCTGGGAGTCGACACCGATCTACGGTGGCGCATCGTCACGGCCCTGGCCGGTGCCGGGGCCATCGACGCGGATGGACTTCAATCGCCGGTCATCGACGCCGAGGCGGGCAAGGACAACACAGCTGCCGGGGCTCGATCGGCTGCGGCGGCACGTGCTGCACGCCCGAGCGCGGAGGTCAAGGAACAGGCGTGGACCACAGTGGTCGACGACGACGCGGTGCCGAACATCACCGCTCGCTCGATCATCGGCGGCTTCGCCGGCCCAGGTCAGGGCGAGCTGCTCGAACCGTATGTCGCTCGCTACTTCGACGCCATCGAAGGTGTGTGGTCTCGTCGATCCAGCGAGGTCGCGCAGACCGTGGTGATCGGGCTGTACCCATCCTGGTCGATCAGTGAGCAGTCACTGGCGGCCGCGGACGAGTTCCTCGACGGCGATCTGCCACCCGCACTTCGACGGTTGGTGATCGAGGGCAGGGCCGGCGTCGTCCGCGCTCTCGCTGCGCGGGAGTTCGACGCGAGCTGATCTCGACGGCACAGACGACGAGGGCCGGTTGCCCACCGCGAGGTGGACAACCGGCCCTCGTCGTGGAAGCGCGGTCGGGAGGTGAAGAGTTACGGGCTGAGGATGGATGCGGTCATCACCCGGACGGCCGTGACCAGACCGTCGATGAGATTGCCGTCGCGGAACGGACCGAGCGCGGCGGTGACACCCAACTGTGCAACCCGGTCGGTCGCACGGTTGGACACTCGCCTGCCGGTGCGGATCTCGAGAGCATGCCGATTGGGGTCGACGGCGATCAGGACCGAACGGATGGCATCGGGTGTGCCGGGGAACACCGAATCCGCACCCGCAGCGGGATCGACGCCGAGATCACCGATGTAGACGTTGAACCGGATCTTGGTCTGTCGAATCGCCTGCGTGAGTGCATCGTCGAGTGCAACCAGGTCCTGCGTCGCGAACGGCAGGTGCTCGGGGTTGGTCGTCCCGAATTCGTGAGCAGCCGAGATGCGGCCGCTCGCGGTGAGGGCAGCACCGACGGGCAGGTCTTCTTCTCTGACGTCACTGCGGACGAGTTCACCACTTGCCACTTGCGGAACCTCCGATCGAGTCGGCTGTGTCGGCACCGTGCGAACCGTGACCTCCGAAAGGAGTCACCTCGTCCGTAGCAGTCCACAGCAATGGCTCGCGCGTCCACTCGTCCGTCAGTCGGTAGGGCGGAACGTCCATACCGGGCTGCTTGTCGGTCAAGTAGGACAACGCGCCGAGGAGTCCGATCACCGCAACCGGAATCACCCCGAATATCAGCGTGGTCTCAAAAATGCTCACAGGGTGTGACGTTAGTCGACAATTGCGCGTCGGACCACGTCGGGGCCGGTGTTGTGACCGAAAAGTGCAGGCGTGCCCGAGTCAGGCAGCGCCCTCACCGAGGTACGCGAGCCAACTGGGATCCAGCTCCTTCGTCGTCGCCAACAGTCGCCAGTGCGGACCCTTCGGCGGCACCAACTGGGCGCGCAACGTCCAGCCGATCTCGCTGAGCAGTTTGTCCGCCTTGCGATGGTTGCACGAGGCGCAGCAGGCGACACAGTTCTCCCACGAGTGGCCACCTCCGCGGCTACGCGGAACCACGTGGTCGACGGTCTCGGCCTTGCTTCCGCAGTATGCGCACCGGAACCGATCGCGGTGCATCAGCGCCTGTCGTGTCATGGGTACCCGGGCTCGATACGGAACACGGACGAACGTCCGCAGTCTGATCACCGACGGGACCTGCACCGAGCGGTCGGCCGACCGGATGAACGGCCCCTCCGGATCGTCGTGCACCACGTCGGCCTTCCCACAAACGAGAAGAACCACCGCCCGGCGCATCGGAAGCGCGGTCAGTGGTTCGAATGTGGCATTGAGGAGCAGCACACGGCGCTTGACCCACGCCGGTACGGCGTCGTCGCCCGTGGCACTGTGGGCCGTCGGCACCACACGCAGCGGAGAAGCCCCCGAGGCCGTCTCACGCTGGTCGTGCGTGGTGCGGCCCTCAGTGGGCGGGAGTTGTCGATGGCGGTGTTGCGAATTCTTCATGCGTTGCTCCAGAAACAGTCGGCGCCCGCGCATGGCTTGCGTGGAACACGAGTCACAGTGGAACACGAATGCACCCTCCTCGCACAGCCTTTTTCCCGGCATTTTCTGTTGCCGATCGGTGAACATCTCGCATCCTCGCGTTCACGAACGACGAACGACGGCTCCATGCGCTGCGTGACTGGCAAGATTTCTGCGTCTCCGTAGACTTTTCGGGTGTCTGTATCAACCTTCCTGTCCGCATCGTCCCTCTCCGAACCGTCGCTGTTGCGAGATCTCGACACCCGAGCGTTCGAGCTGACGGAGACCGGACGCGACTGGTTGGTCGATCGTCCGCTGCAGGCCCTTGGCTATCTGGCCCTCGCCATCGTGCTGCGCCTCGTCCTGCACAAACTGATCGATCGATTCACCCGCAACAACGTCGGGAAGTCTCCGACGCTGCTGCGTCCGCTGCGCGAGCGTTCGTCGAGCACCGTCAAGGGCGCGATTCTCAACGAGCGACGCAAACAGCGTGCCAACACGATCGGCTCGGTGCTCAAGTCCGCCGTCTCGGTCATGATTCTCACGTGGTTCGTGCTGTCGGTGCTCGACGTCGTGGGGGTCAACGTCGCTCCGTTCATCGCCTCGGCCGGGATCGTCGGCGTCGCCCTCGGCTTCGGTGCGCAGAACCTGGTCCGAGACTTTCTCTCGGGCATCTTCATGCTCCTCGAGGACCAGTACGGAGTGGGCGACGTCGTCGACCTCGGTGAAGCGACCGGCACGGTCGAGAGCGTCGGGCTACGCGTCACGACGATCAGGGACGTCAACGGCACCGTGTGGTACTGCCGCAACGGCGAGGTGCTGCGCGTGGGCAACATGAGTCAGGGCTTCGCGGTCGCCGTGTTGGATCTGCCCGTGTCCCACACGGCCAACATCGACGAGGCCCGCGCAGTCGCCGAACGCACCACGCTGGCGGTGGTGGAATCGAAGGACTTCGCCGATGACATCCTCGAACCGCCCGAGATGCTCGGTGTCAACGCGGTCAGCGCCGACACCGTCACCATCCGCATCACGATCAAGACCCGCCCCGGACGCCAGTGGGCCGTACAGCGCAGACTGCACCAGGAGATCCTCCAGGCGTTCGACGATGCCGACATCAAGGCACCGTACGCACTGGGTCGCCCGGGTGGGGTCGTGGCCGAGCGAGGCAGCTGAGGGACAATGAACGTGACCGACGCCGACCAGGAACGAACAGAGAGAGTGTGATGACCGAACCGCAGCAGACGTTCTACGACGCGGTAGGCGGTGCCGAGACGTTCCGGTCACTCACGGCGAAGTTCTACGAGGAAGTCGCCAAGGACGAGATAGTGCGGCCGTTGTACCCCGAGGAGGATCTGGCACCGGCCGAACGGCGGATGCGGATGTTTCTCGAGCAGTACTGGGGCGGGCCGCGAACCTACTCCGACGAGCGCGGCCATCCTCGACTTCGCATGCGCCACAACCCGTTTCGGATCGGACCGATGGAGCGAGACGCGTGGCTGCGCTGCATGCACATCGCGATCGCGTCGATCGCCCCCGAGGTCATGGACTCCGCACACCGAGCCCAGTTGATCGACTACATGGAGATGGCCGCCAATTCGATGATGAACTCGGCGATCTGACGGCCCCGAAAGCGCAGCGGGCTACAGCGATCCGACGCGCTGCGGGCTCTTGCCGCCGACGGCGACCTTGAGCTTGCCCACCCGCGCGCGAACGGAGCCGGCCACCTTGAGCGCGAAGCTCATGGGAGCGGGTAGGTGCTGGCGCAGGATGGCGTGCTTGCGTACGTAGCTCTCCACGTGCCACTCCGACCAGGTGCCCGCACGGAACAGTGCGGCATCGCCGGGAAGCAGGGTGCGCGGTGCGTGATCCTCACTCGAGACGGTCACCGAACCGTCCATGATGTGCACGATCTCGTCGACGGCGAAGTACCACCGGAAGCGTCCTGCCGTGCAGTCCCACACGTTGGTGGTGGTGGTGCCGTCGATGCTCTTCGACCACTCGGCGAGGCGAGCCTGCGGGCTTCCTTCGAGAATCCAGGTCGGCTCGATGGGGCTGTCGTCGAGCGCGATATCGCCGAGTCGTACGGCTTCGATGGTCGAAGTGATCATGGTTTCCGTCGCGTCCTCACCGTCGGGCGCGGCTTCCGCCGCTACTGGTTCCAGGAGCAGAACATACAACACTTTCCCAACGAACCGGCACGAGTCGGTCATGTGAATGAGCACAAAGCTTTACTGTTCGTTGACGTACGAGGTTGCCTCCTGTCATGCCCCAACGCCCCTGAATCGTTCCGTGGCCGATCGTTTGGCACTATTGCCCCTTGTGACCGATCCGATCGAAAGCTCCGAGCTGTTGTGGTGGCAGGACGCCGTCTTCTACCAGATCTATCCCCGCTCGTTCGCGGACTCCAACGGTGACGGCATCGGTGACCTCGACGGAATTCGCGACAAGCTCGGCTACCTGGAGCTGCTGGGAATCGACGCAGTCTGGATCGGACCCATCACCCGGTCGCCCATGGCCGATCACGGGTACGACGTGTCGGATCCCCGTGACATCGACCCCCTGTTCGGCAACCTGGAGATCTTCGACGCATTGGTCGACGAAGCTCATGCGCGCGACATCAAGGTCACGATGGACCTGGTGCCCAATCACACCAGCAGCGAGCACCCGTGGTTCCGATCTGCCCTGACGGCGGCACGCGGTAGTGCCGAGCGTGCTCGCTACATCTTTCGAGACGGACGTGGTGACGACGGTGCGCAGCCGCCGAACAACTGGCCGAGCATCTTCGGTGGCCCGGCCTGGACGCGGATCACCGAGCCCGACGGATCCCCCGGCCAGTGGTACCTGCACATCTTCGCGCCCGAGCAACCGGATCTGAACTGGAACAACCCGGAGGTGTTCGAAGACTTCGCGCGCACCCTGAGATTCTGGCTTTCTCGCGGCGTCGACGGCTTCCGGCTCGACGTGGCACACGGTATGGCCAAACCAGTCGACCTGGCCGACATGAGTCTCGAACTCAACGCGTTGATGAAGAACGACGACGACGATCCCCGGTTCAACAATCCTCGGGTCCACGACCTGCATCGACGCATCAGAGCCGTCATGGACGAATACCCCGAAGCGGTGACCGTGGGCGAAATCTGGGTGCAGGACAACGTGCGCTTCTCCGAGTACATCAGGCCTGACGAGTTGCACCTGGGTTTCAACTTCCGGCTGGCCAGTGTCGATTTCGACGCCGCAACCATCCGCGATGCCATCTCCAATTCCCTTGCCGCAGTAGAACTGGTCGACGGAACTCCGACGTGGACGCTGTCGAATCACGACGTCGAGCGTGAGGTCACCCGGTACGGCGGTGGGGATCTCGGTCGGGCGCGCTCGCGCGCCATGATCCTCGTCGAATTGGCGCTTCCCGGAACGATTTTCGTGTACAACGGTGCCGAACTGGGGCTGCCGAACGTACAACTGCCCGACAGTGCGTTGCAGGACCCGGTGTGGGAGCGATCCGGGCACGCAGAGCGCGGCCGCGACGGCTGCCGAGTGCCGATGCCGTGGGAGGGGCACACACCACCGTTCGGGTTCTCCTCCACCGATCGAACCTGGTTGCCGATGCCACCGGAATGGGACGGGTACACCGCCGAGGCGCAACTCGAAGACGTCGATTCGATGCTGAGCCTCTATCGGACGGCGTTCGAGCTGCGGGCTCTACGTCCGGAATTCACCGGTAGCGGAGTCGATTGGTACGGATCTCCTCCCGGCTGCCTGGCATTTCGTCGACGCGGTGGCCTGATCTGCGCCTTGAACGCGTCGGAGGAGTCGATCCCGCTGCCTCCCGGCGAGCTACTGCTGGCCAGTGCGCCGTTGGTGGACGGCAGGCTTCCGGCGAACGCCGCTGCGTGGCTCGTCTAACGCTCGACGGTGAGCGACAACTGTTGTCCCGCGCGACGAGCGAAGACGGAGCCGTAGCGGGCATCGAGACGTAGCCAGACCTTCGACACCCGCACACGAACCACCTCGTCGGGCGCGATCCGATCCGGGTCGACGTCGACGGTCAACGGGTCGCTGCCACTGTGCGGCACGAAACCCATTGCAGTGAGCGCGAATACCGTCCGCATGGAGATCGAGACGTCGTCGTTCTCGCCCGCGACGTGCAGCACCTCCTGTTCGAGCA
Organism: Rhodococcus sp. IEGM 1341; assembly: GCF_030056895.1. NCBI lineage: Bacteria > Bacillati > Actinomycetota > Actinomycetes > Mycobacteriales > Nocardiaceae > Rhodococcus > Rhodococcus sp. IEGM 1341. Next base: position 9,177 of record NZ_JASHKV010000012.1, read on the forward strand.
ACGAACTCGGCGGGCCGTGACTGCTGCCGTGCTCCTTGGCCAGTGCAACGCCGCGTTGCGCGAGCCCCACGAGCACCCGGGCCGGCACATCGTCGAGATGGCCGAAGCCGCCGTCCGGTGGCAGGGCTCCGCGCCAGGCGGAATCCATCGAAAAGCCCGGGTCGATCACACCGTCGGTCGCCTGCTGCACCGCCGCGACCAACACGTCGGCACCGGCACTCGTGTCGTCGGGCACCACGGTCCCAGTGATGACGCGAGCCGCAAGAGCATCGAAACCCGTTGCAGCCCAGCAGGACACACCTCCTCCCGCTCGGGTCCGCATACGGATCACCGCAGCTTCGTCCAAACGCAGCGCCCTGGTGCAGAACGTCGCCAGGTTCTCCCGCTCGACCGCATCGGGAACGGTCAGTACGCGCTCATACACGCTGCCAGCTCACGAGAAACTCACGCTCTTCGGGAGTGAGCCGGCGCAGCCGCTGCGCATCGATGTCGAACGCCGCAATCTGCGTCGAGGCCACCACGGCCGCGGGAGTGTCCAACGACGCTCCCCGGGCTCGTACCTCGTATCCGACGACGAAGTCCACCGCCCGCACCGCGTCGATCCACATGAACACATCGAGGGGGCCGTCCTCGTGCCGGAGCTGGCCTCGATACTTCACGTGCAGATCCGCGATCACCGCGCCGTGGCGCAGGTTCGCCGTCGGCCTCCCGTCCACCAACAGCCAGGGAATGCGTGCCTCTTCGAGGAGAGTGACCATCCGGGCATGGTTGATGTGTTGATACACATCCATATCCGACCACCGCACGTCCACGGTGGCATGAAAGCCCACTCGCTCGGTTTCAGGTCGCTTGTCGGACAGATGGGCGTCGGGCACACTCACGTGGTCGTTTCCTCTTCTCGGTCGAGTATCGGCGGTATCGCCCGTGGCGATGTGGTGCGGGAGGTCAGGGCACCATGTTGCGGACCTGTCGGGCAGCGACCGACAGGGTGGCCAGGTCGAGGGTTCCCGACTCGGCGATTTCGGTCAACGCCGCACGAGACCTCGCCAGACGAGACGAGTTGGTCGACTCCCATTCGGCGATCTTCTCCGCGACCGACTCGTCCGGCTCGCCGCCCGCCAATACGGCCTGCGTGATTCCCCGCAACGAGGAATACAGATCGTCGCGAAGAGCCAAGCGCGCCAACGAATGCCAGCGGTCTCCGCGGGCCAGCTTGGACACCGCGGTGAGCAACCAGTCGATACCGATGTGCGCATCGAGGGCGAAGTAGAGCTCGGCGACCTCGGCTCCGTCCCGGTCGACGATGTCGGCGATATCGATGATGTCGAGTAGGCAGTACACATCGAGCAAGCCGTAGATCCGGCGCGCCAGCTCGGCCGGCGCGCCGCGTTCGATCGCCGCAGCCGATCGGGAGTCCAGGTCGCTGGCTTGATGCCCGGAGATCCACCTGGACACCGACGGTTGCAGTGCCCGCACCTGACCGGCGTACCGACTGATCTCGGCACCGACGGCCAACGGCTGCGGACGGTTGGCCAGCAGCCAGCGCGAGACACGGTCGAGCATGCGGCGAGACTCGAGCAACAGTTCGGCCGAGACTGCAGTCGGCACGTCCGCGGCCCTGATCGAGTTCCACACCTCGTCGAGTCCGAATATCTCGGTGGCGGCGGCGAAGGCACGGATGGCGTCGGTGCCTGCCGCACCCGAATCCTCGGTCAATCGGTAGGGGAACGTGATGCCACCGCAGTCGATGGCCTCGTTGGCCAGCGTCGTAGCCACCAGTTGTCGCCGGAGAGGATGCGTGGTGATCGCGGCGGCATACGGCTCTCGCAGCGGCTCGGGGAAATACTTGGGCAGCCGCGGAGCGAAGACGTCACTGTCGGGCAGTTCACTGTCGAGCAGTTCCGCCTCCAACGCCAGCTTCACGTGAGCCATCAACGTCGCGAGTTCCGGCGAGGTCAGCCCGCGGCCGTCCTGCTTGCGACGCCGTAGATCCGCCTCGGTCGGTAGCGCCTCCAGCTCGCGGTCGAGACCTCGGCGCACTTCCAGATCCTCGATCACCCGACTGTGCACGGTGACCAGGCTCGGTGCGTCGAACCTGGAGGTGCCGAGCAGTTCGTTCTGCATGATGTTGTCCCACAACACCAGCCGGCCCACCTCGTCGGTCATGGACGCGAGCAGCTCGTCCCGATCCTCGCGCGCGAGGTTGCCGTTGGTGATGGCCGTCTCCAACAGGATCTTGATGTTGACCTCGTGATCGGAGCAGTCGACACCCGCGGAGTTGTCGACGGCATCGGTGTTGATCTTGCCTCCGGCAGCGGCGTATTCGATGCGGCCCAGTGCGGTGGCTCCGAGGTTGCCACCCTCCCCCACCACGGCGGCGCGCACGTCGATTCCGTCGACCCGCACCGTGTCGTTGGCCTTGTCACCGACCTCGGCATTGGTTTCGGTGGACGCCTTGATGTACGTACCGATTCCGCCGTTCCACAGCAGATCGGCCGGGGCCCGAAGGATCGCGTTCACCAGCTCCGGCGGTGACAGCGCGACCACGGAATCCCCCAGCCCGAGGGCGGCGCGCGCCGCCGCACTGATCGGGACCGACTTGCGCGTCCGCTCCCACACGCCGCCGCCCGCACTGATGAGCGAGGTGTCGTAGTCCGCCCACGACGACCGCGGCAGTGCGAACAACCGCTCCCGTTCGGCGAACGAGGACTCACGCTCGGGGTCGGGATCGAGAAAGATGTGCCGGTGATCGAACGCGGCGAGCAGGCGAATGTGCCGGCTGAGCAACATGCCGTTGCCGAACACGTCCCCGCTCATGTCGCCGACGCCGACGACTGTGAAATCCTGGCTCTGCGTGTCGATTCCGAGCTCACGGAAGTGGCGTTTGACGCTCTCCCACGCACCCTTGGCGGTGATGCCCATGGCCTTGTGGTCGTAGCCCGCCGAACCACCGGACGCGAAGGCGTCGCCGAGCCAGAAACCGTATTTCGCGGCAACGTCGTTGGCCATGTCCGAGAAGGTCGCGGTGCCCTTGTCCGCGGCAACGACGAGATAGGTGTCGTCTCCGTCGCGGCGCACGACTCCGGTGGGAACCGTCACCGTTCCGGTAGCGCGGTCGAGATTGTCGGTGATGTCGAGCAGCCCGGCGATGAACAGGCGGTAGCAGGCCTTGCCTTCCTCGGCGTGGGCCTGGCGATCTCGATCGGCGTCACCGGTCACGGCAGGGGGCCTCTTGACGACGAATCCGCCCTTGGCTCCGACCGGCACGATGACGGCGTTCTTGACCATCTGGGCTTTGGCGAGTCCGAGGATTTCGGTCCGGAAGTCCTCCCGTCGATCCGACCAGCGCAGTCCGCCGCGGGCAACGGCTCCGAATCGCAGGTGCACACCTTCGACGCGGGGCGAGTACACGAAGATTTCGAACTTCGGCTTCGGCTTGGGCAATTCGGCGATCGATTGCGGATCGAACTTGAGCGAGAGGTACTCGCGATATTCGCCGTCGACCCCCACCACGAAGTAGTTGGTGCGCAGGGTGGCACGGATCAGCTCGAACATGCTGCGCAGAATTCGGTCGGCGTCGAGACTGACGACCTCGTCGATCAGTTCACCCAGCTGGGTGCCGATCGACTGCGCGTTCTCCTCCGAACTCGCCTCGGGATCGAACTGCGCCTCGAACAACCCGACGAGCAGCCGCGCAGTGCGCGGGTGTGTCAGCAGCACGCCCTCGATGTTGAACTGGCTGTAGGGAAAACCGGCCTGGCGCAAGTACTTCGCGTACGCGCGTAACACCACTGCCTGCCGCCAGTGCAGGCCGGCGCGCATGACCAGCTCGTTGAACCGGTCGGCCTCCGCCTCGCCGCTCCACACCGCCGCGAACGCATCGGTGAATCGGTGCTGCACTCGACTCTCGCGATCGGCGGTGCCCGCCTCGGACAACTCCGCGTCGATGTCACCGTCGATTGCCGAACGCAGCATCTCGCGCGAGGCCGAGAGCCCGAAATCGTAGATCCAGCACGACATTCCGTCCGGCCGCACCACCGGGTACGGCCGTTCGTCGTCGACCTCGACGCCGAGACTCTGCAGGATGGGCAACACCTGCGACAGCGAGACACCCGCGCCGCCGATGTACAGCGAGAACCGCCAGCTACCCACGGCCGACTGCTCGTGGCGGTAGAGCTGCATGTCGATCGACTCGTCGCCGAGCCCTTCGAGGCGAGCGATGTCGGTCACGGCCCGAGCCGGACTGAAGTCCTGCTTGTAGGCCTCGGGGAACGCCTCTGTGTAGCGCTGAATCCGCAGCGGGTCCACGGTGCGGTCCAGCGAGACCGCGTCGCCGAGGGAGTCCTCCCAGGTTCTGGTGGTCTCGGTGAGAGCCGCCTCGATCCGGGTGATGTCCTCGGCGGCCAGCTCCGTCGATGCCGTTCCCGGCGTCCGGCGGACGGTCACGTGCAGCAGCGCCAGGTCCGATTCCGTCACGCGCGCCGTGTAGTCCAGAGAGGTGCCGCCGAGCTCACGGAGCAGCCGATCCTGAATGGCCAGCCGAACACGGGTGGTGTAGCGATCTCGCGGCAGGTACACCAGGGCGGAGACGAAGGATCCGCCGGCATCGGGCCGCACGAACAACTTGACCTTGCGCCGACGGCCCAGTGCCAGAACAGCACTCGCGGTCTCGAACAGCCAGGACGCCGAGGTGGCGAACAGTTCCGAGCGCGGCATCGACTGCAGCACTTCGAGCATCGCCTGACCCGAGAACGACCCGAGATCATGACCGGCCCTGGCGATCACCGAGCGCACCCGACGCTCGATCACCGGAATGTCGAGCACGTTCTCGTGCAGCGCCGTCACGGTGAAGACGCCGACGAAACGGTGTTCGGCGGAGTTCTCGGCGTCGAGAACACTGACGAAGTAGGGGTAGACGGCGCGGTGCACCGTGGCCGGACTCGGTCCCTGAGTCAGGGCGACCAGGTCGCGCTGACCGAGCGGCTCCGAACCGTCCACGTCGTGGGCCGCATCGCGCAACACCCCGAGGCTGCTCGACTCCTCCCCGGTGGACGTCCGTGCACCGTCGACGCCGCCGAGCCGGTACCGGCGGTAGCCGAGGAGCGTGTAGTGACCGTCGCCGAGCCAGCGCAGCAACGCGGCTGCGTCGCGATGTTCGACGGCAGTGTCGGACTCCGCATCACCGGCCCGCTCGGCCGCGCCGTCGAGCAGATCGGCGACCTCGGCCTGTACCCGACGCATGCGCTCGGTGTCGCCGACGACCTGACGCACGTCGGCCAACACCCGGCTCGCCTCCGACTCCACGCGGTCGAGGGCCTCCGCGGACGTGGACGGATGCAGCTGGACGTGAATCCAGGATTCGCGTCGACCGTCGGCGATCGGACCTGTCAGCTCGCCGTCCGCGTCGCGGGCGACCGACAGAATGGGATGGACAACGTCGGTGTACTCGATGCCGAGTCTGGACAGCAGCGAGATGACCGACTCGACGAGGAGCGGCATGTCGTCGGTGACGATCTGCAGATAGCTGCCCGCGGCCTGATGGGCGGCCGAACTCGACTCGCTGGGGCGGTGCACCGCTACGTTTGCGGTCTCGGGCAGCCGCTGAGCGGCCAACCGGACGTGCCGGTGAAAGGACGTGGTGTCGGGAGTGTGCGCGGACGCCCCGACGGCCGTCGTGTCCACATGCTCGAAGTATTCGGTACGCAGTGTCGCCAGCTCGGCCAGGAGTCGGTCGTCGAGGCCGTCGGCCCAGTCGTTGTCGGGCAGGTCCAGCGAGCGTGGCATGGTGTTCGAGTACTCCCTCGTGAGGATTTTCCCGACGCCCGCCGATCGCCGGTCGTCGATGACTCCTCGACCTTAGTGTCGAACACCCTTTTACCGCAGTGACCTCGCTGAGCCGGCGCGTGGCGAACTACTTCGCGACGAGATACTCCGCGAGAAGGTTCCTCTCGTCCTCCGACAAAGGACGAGAGGAAGACGTCGCGAGATCGAAGGCGACCATCAGTGCTTCGGCATCCGCGCAGACTTTTCCGTCCCGGTCGGTCACCACGTGCCGGACGCCGTACGAGGTGGTCCCGATGCGGGTGATCCACAGCTCGATCGTCAGCGGACCCGAGTCGTCGAGAATCGGATGCAGAAAATCGGTGGTGAGTTTCCGCACCACCGCTGCGCCGCGCACACCCGGACCCCCGAAGACCGCGTTCAGGAACCGAACGCGGCCCTCCTGGAGGTATTCGACGAACCGGGTGTTGTTGACGTGGCCGAGACGGTCGGAATCACCCCACCGCACCTGAAGTGTGCAGGTGAAGGTTTTCGCCGACATGTCAGTCTCTGGTCAGCTTTCGGTGCGTGACGCGATGCGGGCGAGCCGCGTCGGGTCCGAGGCGTTCGACCTTGTTGGCCTCGTAGCCCTCGAAGTTGCCCTCGTACCAGTACCACGCGGCCTCGTTGTCGCCGAAGCCACCTTCCCACGCCAGGATGTGCGTGCAGGTGCGGTCCAGGAACCACCGGTCGTGCGAGATGACCACGGCGCAGCCCGGGAATTCTTCGAGAGCGTTCTCGAGAGATCCGAGCGTTTCGACGTCGAGGTCGTTGGTCGGTTCGTCGAGCAGGATCAGGTTGCCGCCCTGCTTGAGCGTCATCGCCAGGTTCAGACGGTTCCGCTCACCACCGGAGAGCACTCCGGCAGGCTTCTGCTGATCGTGGCCCTTGAACCCGAACGAGCTGATGTACGCACGCGACGGGAACTCGGAGCTGCCGACGGTGATGAAGTCCAGACCGTCGGAGACCGTCTCCCACACCGTCTTCTTCGAGTCGATGCCCGAGCGGTTCTGGTCGACGTAGCTCAGCTTGACGGTCTGACCGATCTTGACCTCGCCGCCGTCCGGCTCCTCGAGCCCGACGATGGTCTTGAACAGCGTCGTCTTACCGACGCCGTTGGGGCCGATGACGCCGACGATGCCGTTGCGGGGCAACGTGAACGAGAGATCCTTGATCAGCACGCGGCCGTCGAAGCCCTTGTCCAGGCTCTTGACCTCCACCACGACGTCGCCGAGGCGCGGCGGGTTGGGGATCTGGATCTCGTCGAAGTCGAGCTTCCTGGTCTTCTCGGCCTCGGCCACCATCTCGTCGTAGCGAGCCAGACGAGACTTGCTCTTGGCCTGACGTGCCTTGGCACCGGAACGAACCCAGGCGAGCTCGTCCTTGAGGCGCTTCTGCAGCTTCTGGTCCTTCTTGCCCGAGACCTCGAGACGCTCGGCCTTCTTTTCCAGGTACGTGGAGTAGTTGCCCTCGTACGGGTACAGGTGTCCGCGGTCGACCTCGGCGATCCACTGCGCGACGTGGTCGAGGAAGTACCGGTCGTGAGTGACGGCGAGAATAGCGCCTGCGTATGCGGCCAGGTGCTGTTCGAGCCACAGCACACTCTCGGCGTCGAGGTGGTTGGTGGGCTCGTCGAGCAGCAGCAGGTCGGGCTTGCTCAGCAGCAGCTTGCACAGCGCCACGCGGCGCTTCTCACCACCGGAGAGGTTGGTGACGGGCGACTCGGGCGGCGGGCAGCGCAGCGCGTCCATGGCCTGTTCGAGCTGGGAGTCGATCTCCCAGGCATCGGCATGGTCGAGCTTTTCCTGCAGCTCGCCCATCTCTTCCATCAGCTCGTCGGAGTAGTCGGTTGCCATCAACTCGGCGATCTCGTTGTAGCGCTTGAGCTGGACCATCGTCTCGCCCAGACCGTCCTCGACGTTCTCGCGAACGGTCTTGGTGTCGTCGAGGACCGGTTCCTGCATGAGGATGCCGACCGAGGCACCGGGAGCGAGGAATGCCTCACCGTTTCCGGGCTGATCGATTCCCGCCATGATCTTGAGGATGCTGGACTTACCGGCGCCGTTGGGGCCGACGACGCCGATCTTCGCTCCTGGATAGAAGCTCATCGTCACATCGTCGAGGATGACTTTGTCGCCGTGCGCCTTGCGCACCTTCTTCATGGTGTAAATGAATTCAGCCATGAGGGCCAGCTTATCGGTGCGAGTGGGTCTCCGGCACCACCGCCCGAGCGCGCAGCCGCCGCCCGCACTCGATCGAGGTTCCGATGCAGCGCGGACGGCGGATACCGGGAGACCGTCAAGCCGGAACGGACTCGCGCACGTCGTCCTCGATGCGATCGTGGTCCCGATCCTCGTCCACAGGTTCGGTAGCTCCCGGATCGCCGTCCGTCGCAGCCTCCGGTGCCACCGCTTTCGTCCGATGGATCGAGACATTGCAGCGCGCGAGATCCGGTCCGACGGCGCTGGCCCGCATCTCCAGATCGGCGCGTTCGACCCCGTCGCGGTTGGTGTACTCGTTGGTCCGCAGCTGCCCGTAGGCGATGATCGGGTCGCCTTTCATCAGCGATGCTCCGACGCCGCGCACGAGGCGACGCCAGCACGTGACCGTCAGGTAGAGGGTTCCGCCGTCGGTCCACTCGCCGGTGTTGCGATCCTGACGTCGGGCGTTGCTGGCCATCCGGAAGCTGAGGACCTCGTCGCCGGTGGGTGTGGAGCGCTTTACGGGATTGGTGATGACCGTTCCGACAACTGCGCACTGTGCTTCGTACATGGTGTGTTCCCCCTCGATCGATGTCGCGTGGTTGCGATCGATATCGACACTGCTACGCGGAAGACGTCCGTGGTGAACGAGTCGGCGAAATGTGGACAACCGGCCGGCCTGTGGATGAAGCACCCGAATCGGGGCCCGTGCGACCCGAGAATGTCGGGACCGTGTGCTAGTCGGGAATCTCGGCGTACATGTGGCCGTCGAGCTCGGGGATCACTCGCCCCGCAGTGAGCGAAGCAACCAGCGCCGCAGTCGAATCGGCGTCCGGAACCGCGACGGTCAGTACCGCGGACGCGCCGTAGGAGGTGCCGACCACGAAAACCCCGTGCCCGCGTAATTCCGATTCCACACGACCGACCTCGGCGTGGTCGAGTTCGAGAGTCATGATCTCGCGTCGTTCCCGGGTCAGGAACATCGCTCCGGACAACGCCTCGGTCACCGCGCCGCCGTAGGCACGGGCCAGTCCGCCGGTGCCCAGCTTGGTTCCGCCGAAATATCTGCTGACGACCGCGACGACGTTGGTCAGGTGATGCCCGCGCAGCACGTCGAGCATCGGTGTACCTGCCGTACCGCTCGGTTCGCCGTCGTCGTTGGATCGCTCGATGCGCGGATCCGGCGGCGACACATCGACGATGAACGCCGAACAGTGATGTCCGGCAGCAGGATCGGCCTTGCGGGACGCCTCCATCACAGCTCGCGCCTCGGCTTCCGTGGCCGCGCGATCGACGACCGCGAGAAACCTCGACTTCTTGACCTCGATCTCGCACTCGACACGACCGGCGATGGTACGCAGTGGGATCACCCGATCTCACTCATGCGGCAACACTGTCCACCACATCGTCTGCGGCTCGGACCAATTGGGCGTACATGCCGTCGTTCTCCAACAGGGATTCGTGGCTTCCGACCTCACGAACGACGCCGTGATCGAGTACTGCGATGCTGTCCGCGGAGCGCACCGTGGACAGTCGATGCGCGATGAGGATGGTCGTTCGCCCGTTCATCAGGCCGTCGAGCGCGGTTTGCACTGCGCGTTCGGTGCGATTGTCGAGGGCGCTGGTCGCTTCGTCGAGCACCAGGATCGGTGGATTGCGCAACACCGTTCGGGCAATGGCGATGCGTTGCTTCTCACCGCCCGAGAAGCGGTATCCGCGTTCGCCGACCATGGTGTCGTACCCGTCGTCGAGGCCGTCGATGAAATCGTGGATCTGTGCCGTTCGGGCCGCCGCGAAAATCTCCTCGTCGGTGGCGTCGGGTTTGGCGAATCGTAAGTTCTCTCGAATGGTGGCGTGGAACAGGTACGTCTCCTGGGAGACGACGCCGACCAGGTCGGCGATGTTCTCCGACGCCATCTCCCGCAGGTCGATGCGGTCGATCGTCACCGATCCGGCCGTCGGATCATGCAGCCGCGCAACGAGATAGCCCAGAGTCGTCTTGCCGGACCCGGTTGCGCCGACGAGAGCGAGCGTGCTGCCTGCCGGGACCTCGAGGTCGATGCCGGTCAAAGTCGGAACCGTTGCCGAGGTGTAGGTGAAGTCCACGGCGCGGAAGGCGACGTCTCCGCGGACGGACTCGCGAGGCAGCGCCACCGGATGGGCGGGCTCGGCCACGTCGATCGGCAGATCGAGGTACTCGAACACTCGCCCGAACAGGGCGAGCGAGGCCTGCACCTCGACGCCGGTGTTGAGCAATTGCATGGTGGGCCGGAACAATTGGGTCTGCAGAGCGGTGAACGCGACGAGAGTTCCGATCGTCAGTGCGCTCCCCTGCCCGATGGTGATGCCGGCGAACCAGTACACCAGAGCAGGCATGACGGCGAAACTGATCTGGATCGTGGCCATGCGCCACTTCCCTGCCATCATCGCCGCGAGTTCGACGCCGGCCACTTCGTGGGATCGGTCGGCGAACTTCTCGGTCAAGACCTGTGCGGAACCGGTGGTCTTGCCCAGCAGAATGCCGCTGACCGAGAGTGATTCCTCGATCTGCACCGACAGGTCGCTGAGCAGCTTCTGTCGCTTGGTGGAGATCTTGCGCCGCTCGTCGCCGATGCGGCGAGCGACACGGACGAAGACCGGCAGGATGATCAACGAGAACGTGGCGAGCTTCCAGTCGAGCAGGAAGAGTGCGACCACCGTCGCGGCAACGGTCGTCGCGTTCTGCGCGATGGACGTTGCGGTATTGGTGACCACCGATTGCATGCCGCCGATGTCGTTGGCGATGCGTGATTGCACCTCGCCGGTGCGGGTGCGTGCGAAGAATCCGAGGGATTGGCGTTGCAGGTGCGAGTAGACCTGGACGCGTAGATCGTGCATGAGTCGCTGACCGACGCCGTTGGACATCCAGGTCTGCACGACGCCGAGAGTGTTGGTGGCGACTGCGACTGCGATCATGCCGAGTGCGATCAGGCTGACGAGCGTGACGTCGCGGTCGGGTATCGCATGATCGAGGAGTTCGCGGAGGAGTAAGGGGGACGCGAGCGCGATGATCGCGCTGACGACGATGATCGCGCTGACGACGGCGATCTTGCGGCGGTAGGGCGTGAACAGAGCCAGGACTCGGCGCACGGGTGCTGGATCGGACGCGAGGAGAGAACGTTCGGGTCGGCTTTCCAAGTAGACCTCCGTGATAGCTGAAGTAATATGCAGAGGCTACCTCACTATGAGGTGGTGAGCAACCGTCGCTATGATCCCGTACATGGAAACCGGACACTCGCCCAACCTGAGCGAGCAGTTCATGGCCGTCGCGCGGCAGATCCGGCGCAGCCACATGACTGCGTTGGAACCGTTCGGCCTCAATCCCTCTCAGAGTCGGGCCCTGCACGTGTTGGCGCGCGAGCCGGAGTCCGTGCGACTACGCGATCTCGCCGAGCACCTGCGCATCGTCGCGCGATCGGCCACCGACATCGTCGACTCCCTCGAGGCGGCGCACCTGGTGATCCGGCAACAGGATCCGAGCGATCGGCGAGCCGTCCTGGTCGAGCTGACCGACACCGGCCGCGCGCTGTTGGACAGAATCGACGACGCGCGCCGTCAGGTGTCGTCGGAAATGTTCGACGGCCTCGAGCCCGCGGAACGCGACGAGCTGAACCGACTGTTGAGCAAGATCGCCGAGACCGGCTGAACCGACCGAGTACTACTGCTCACCGGTCCGTTCGCGTCGTGCGAGCTCGGCGAACATCGCGTTGTGCGCGGCCAGGTCGGCATCGTGATCGCGCTCGGCGGCGCGGTCACTGCGCCTGGCATCTCGATCGTCGCTGCGGGTCCATTGGATCAGCAACGCCAGCATGACGAGCACCAGTGGAACCTCGCCCGTGGCCCAGGCGATTCCGCCGCCGAGCTTCTGATCTCCGAGCAGGTCGGAGTTCCAGTCCAGCCCGAGCGTCCGGTAGAACCAGCCACCCATCACGGTGTGCATGCTCATCAGAGCCACTCCGAAGAAGGCATGGAACGGTAGCGAACCGAACACGACGGCGAGTTTGGTGACCGGAGCGATCTTGCGCGGAGACGGATCGACTCCGATGACGGTCCAGTAGAACAGGTAACCGCTGAGCACGAAGTGCAGGTTCATCAGAAGGTGCGCGCCGTGACTGTCCAGTACCGCCCCGAAGATTCCGCCGAGGTAGAGCACGTAGAAGCCGCCGACGAAGATCAGCGCCGCGACGAGCGGGTGGGTGACGAACTGCGAAAGTCGACTGTGCAGGCCCATCAGCAACCACTCGCGCATCCCGGGGACGCCGTCCTTGCCTGCCGCAGGCAGTACCCGCAATGCCAGCGTCAGCGCGCCACCGAGCGCGAGGAGGACGGGGGCCAGCATCGAGAGCATCATGTGTCCGGTCATGTGCACGCTGAACACGGCCGTGGAGTAGCGACCGATTCCCGAGGACGTGCTGATCAGCAGCGTGAGGCAGCCCAGCACCCACGCGACAGTACGGCCGACGGGCCATGCGTCGCCGCGCAGCCGCAGACGGCGGACTCCGATCAGGTACACCACGGCCATGACGATTGCCGCGGTGCCGAAGATCAGATCGAAGCGCCAGTCCAGAGCCATGCGCGCGAACGTCGGCGGGCCACTGAGGTTGTACCCGAGTGCCGCTTCCGTGGTCGTGAGGTTGGGGTCGATCTCGGCGGGGGGCGGTGTGCGGCCGAGCCCGACGGCCAGGCCGATGGTCGCAGCGAGGACCAGCACCTCGGCACCGGCGAACCGGAGCAGCGGCCCGCGGGCCGTGGGATCGGCGATCAGGGCCGGTAGGGCGCGGCGGCGCTGCATCCAGCCGAAGCCACCCAGCACGATCAGGGCGACGATCTTGCCCACGATCAGCAGGCCGTAGGTGGTGGTGAACAGGTCGGCGAGCGAAACCCGGACCAGGGCGTTGATGACGCCGCTGATGCCCATGACCACGAAACAGACTCCGGCGATCGTGGAGAATCGGCGAGCCGCGACATCGGCGTGTGCACCGCGCCTGCGAACGTGCGCCAGCAGCGCGAACAATCCGCCCGCCCACAGCGACGCGGCCCCGAGGTGCAGGATCAAGCTGTTGGTGGCGATGTCGTGCGAGCCGCCCGCCGAGGAGTGTCCGCTGAGCGCGATCGGCAGCAGCGTCGCGAGGGAGAACCCGAGCAGTGCGGGCGTCCAGGCCCACCGCAACACCGTGCGCGACGCGATGGCGAGCACAACGGCCATGATGGCGGTCCAGCGCCAGGCACTGGCGATCTCCACCTGGTCGAGCGCAATCCACAGGTTCGCCGGTTTGATGGCCTCGGCGAACGGCTGCCCCGAGGTGTCGGACAACGTCAAAGGCACCAGAAGCAGGGCGCAGACGGCCCAGATGATCGACGCCACCGAACCGGTCCGGACCGCGCGGTAGCCGTCGACGTCGAGAATCCCGTTCTTCTGCGGCGGTACGAGGAACGCGGCCAGCAGAAAGGATCCGATGGCGATGACGGCGGCGATCTCGCCGATGGCCCTCAGCGCAGGCAGACCGTACGTGGTGGCCGGGCCCGGATCCGGGATTCCGAGCAATACCAGCGCATCGGAGGCGGAGAGCATCACGATGAGTGCGGCGACCACACCGGCGATGACGCCTGCGGTGGCGAACACCGTCGTCGTGGTCGACCGTGGATCGTCGTTCGTCGAACCGTCGTTCGCCCGGACATCGTCCGCCGGGAGTTCAGCGGTCGAGGGTTCGGGCTTCTCGAGATCCGGTGTTGCCATACCACCAGAGTAAGAGGTGATCGGGAGTACTCGAAACGCGAGTCCTACACAGCGTCGTACTTGTCCGTGCTCGCGGCCTCGGTCGCGTCGTGATGGATGCGACCGTGTCGGGCGCGCAGCGGTTCACCGGTACCGCCCCAGCGGTGGGCGATGATCTCCGCTGCGATCGACACGGCCGTCTCCTGCGGGGTGCGCGCGCCGAGATCGAGACCGATCGGGCTGGCCAGACGAGTGAGTTCCGTCTCCGTCAGACCGGAAGCCCGCAACCGAGCCATGCGGTCGTCGTGGGTTCGGCGCGATCCCATCGCGCCGACGAACGCCAGCGATGGAATGCGTAACGCCACCTCGAGCAGTGGCACGTCGAATTTGGGGTCGTGGGTCAACACACAGACGACGGTGCGTTCGTCCACCTCCCCCGCCGCGATCTGTGCGGATAGATAGTCGTGCGGCCACGCGACCACGACCTGCTCGGCTGCGGGGAACCGCTGCGGAGTCGCGAAGACTGCCCGTGCGTCGCAGACCGTGACGCGGTACCCGAGGAATGCGCCCTGCTGCGCCACCGCGGCAGCGAAATCGATGGCTCCGAACACCAGCATCCGCGGCGGCGGAGCGTGGCTCGAGACGAACACCTCCATCCCCTCGCCCCGTCGCTGGCCGTCGGGCCCGTAGGTCAGGACAGCCGAACGGCCCGCGGCGAGAAGCCCTTTCGCATCGTCGGCCACGGCAGCGTCGGCACGCTCGCTGCCGAGCGAGCCTCGGGTGCCCGATTCTCCGACGACGATCCTGCGGCCGACCCGTTCCGGATCGCCGTGCGCGACGACTGTCGCCATCGCCACGGGCACATTGGCACGAACGTCCGCGACGAGGGCCTCGAATTCGGGAAACGTCTGTCGGGTGAGCACTTCGACGAACACGTCGAGCGTTCCGCCGCAGGTGAGCCCGACGGCGAACGCATCGTCGTCCGATACCCCGTATCGGGTGAGCACCGGAGCCCCGGTGCGCATGACGTCCTGCGCGAGTTCGTAGACCGCGCCTTCGACGCAGCCGCCGGAGACCGAACCGGCCACCGCACCGTCGGAACCGACGAGCATGGACGCTCCGACCGGACGCGGCGCGGAATCGAAGGTGCGGACCACCGTCGCGACCGCTGCCACGTCGCCGGACTGCCAGGTGCGCAGCGCGTCGTCGAGGACGTCGTGCACAGCACCTCCTTCGACCTGGGGTCGGAACGATTCCGAAACCACCGCTTTCCCGCTGCGACCATCGCCCAACCCATGCCGGCGCGATCGGCGTATACGGAAAGGTACACTCGTCAACCGTGCTCGAGCGGGTCCGCCCGCACGTGCCAGCCTCCGTAGCTCAGGGGATAGAGCAAGGGCCTTCTAATCCCTTGGTCGCAGGTTCGAATCCTGCCGGGGGCACCCTCTGACCAGCAGAAACGTAAGTCCGTTCGGCTCACTGTGGTTGACTTCGCATAACGAAGGGTCACACGTGCATCAGCTCACTCTCGGAGTCCTCTCACGTTCGCGCAAGCCCGATGAGCGGCGACTACCGATTCACCCACTGCATTTCGATCGAATAGATGCCGATATCCGCGCCCGAATGTTCCTCGAATCCGGCTACGGCGAGCCGTTCGGAATTTCGGACGAGCACCTGGCCACCCAGGTGGCGGGCATTCGCACGCGCGACCAACTCATCGCCGAGTGCGATGTGATCCTGTTGCCCAAGCCCCAGGCCGAGGATCTCGCATCCTTGCGCCCAGGGCAGACACTGTGGGGCTGGCCGCACTGCGTACAGGACGAAGAGCTCACCCAGATCGCCGTCGACCGCAAGCTCACGCTGATCGCCTTCGAGGCGATGAATCACTGGACCCACGAGGGCTCGTTCAATCTGCATGTGTTCCACAAGAACAACGAGTTGGCCGGCTACTGCTCGGTGCTGCACGCACTGCAACTGATCGGGTCCACCGGTGATTACGGTCGCCGGTTGCGGGCTGCGGTCATCGGTTTCGGTGCCACCGCTCGCGGTGCGGTCACTGCACTCAATGCCCATGGCATTCACGATGTGGACGTTCTCACCCAGCGCGGCGTCACTGCGGTGAGTTCGCCGATCCACTCGGCCAACATCGTCAACTTCGATCTCGACGACGCCGATCCACGCCAGAGTCGGGCCCTCACCCCCGACGGCCGCGTACCACTGTCGAGCTTCCTCGCCGACCACGACGTCATCGTCAATTGTGTTCTGCAGGATACTAATTCACCACTGACATTCTTGACGAACCAGGACCTGCCGACTCTCGCGCCTGGCACCCTCGTGGTGGACGTCTCGTGCGACGAGGGCATGGGGTTCGAGTGGGCCAAGCCCACGTCGTTCGCCGATCCCATGTTCACCGTGGGCGACAACGTGCGCTATTACGCCGTCGACCACAGCCCCTCGTACCTGTGGAACTCTGCTACCTGGGAAATCAGCGAATCTCTGCTGCCGTACCTTCGGATCGTGCTCGACGGCCCCTCGGCGTGGAGTACCGATTCCACCATCGAGCGTTCGATCGAGATCAGGGGCGGCATCATCGTGAACCCGAATATCCTTGCCTTCCAACATCGCAGTGCGGAGTACCCGCACACCGCAGCGTGAACGAAGCGCACGGCATGAGCATCACGTGGATCGAGGACGGTAGCGAGCGGACGTGCCGCTGGCAGTCGGAGAACGGCGCTCCCGCACCCCGCACGGTACGCATCGTCGACGATTCGACGACGGCAGACGTGGCATACAAGCTGGCCACGATCGGCGAGGCTCTGTTGTGGCGCGGCGATTACAACAATGCTCGGCAGCTGCTGTCGGCGATGACCCGGCGGGTACCAGCGGCCAAACAGACTTCCGACGCGTCACCTGCGGAGCAGTTTCATCTGCATCGTCAACATCAAGCCAGACGTGCCCGCGTGCTGGGAATGCTTCTGGTGGAACTCGATTCGAGCTTTGGACTCGACCTGGGCCGAGCTCCGGAAGTCCGTGCAGCCGTAACAGAGGCGCTCGGCCCCGACGCCGCGCCGTGCGTGCTGTCGTTGCGCGAGCTGCTCGGCATGGTCGGCGCACACGAATGGCGTCGCAAGGGTGTCTTCGTGCCGGCGCTGAATGCCTCGATCCACCCGCACTACGGCGTCTTCTCCCCCGTCCGCGGCGAGTACATCCAACTCGTCGCCGACGCACCGCTGCCGGACACGGACCGAGCGTTCGACATCGGCACCGGCTCGGGCGTTCTGGCGGCAGTGCTCGCCCGCCGCGGCGTGACCTCGGTGGTCGCGACCGACAAGGATCCGCGGTCGATCGCGTGCGCACGAGCCAACGTCGATGCTCTCGGATTCGCCGATCGGGTCGAGGTGGTGCAGGCCGACATCTTCCCGTCCGGGCGTGCGGGACTGATCGTGTGCAATCCGCCGTGGATTCCCACGAAACCCACGTCGGGCATCGAACATGCGGTGTACGACCCCGGGTCGCGAATGCTCAAGTCCTTCCTCAGCCGACTCCGCGGGCACCTGACGCCGAACGGTGAGGCGTGGCTGATCGTGTCCGACCTCGCCGAGCTGCTCGGATTGGTCACGCGCGCAGAACTTCTCACCGCCATCGACGCGGCAGGCCTGGCCGTCCTCGGCCGAACCGACACCACCCCGACGCATTCGCGCGTCACCGACAGCTCCGACGTGCTGCACACGGCACGCTCACGCGAAACCACGTCACTGTGGCGGCTCCGCGCACGCTGACAGTGGGCACACGACAGCGCCGCCCGAGCATTGCTCGGGCGGCGCTGGTGGATCCGGTACTTCTTACCGTTCGCGGGTCTCGAACTCGCCGTTGATCACGGTGCCCAGCGGCGCGTCACGCTCCGCCTTCTTCGCCGCCTCACGCATTTCGATTCCGTCGGTGATCAGATCACCGATTTCACGAGTGACGTCGCGGACGGCTCCGGCGATGATCACCACGATCCGGCCGACGTGAGTCGCGGCCGATTCGGTGAACTCCTGCACGGTGTCCTTGTTGCGCTCGAACTTTCCTACCAACAGGACCGCCCCCTTCGAAGTCGTCACGCTGCGCTGGTCTTCTTACGCTCGACGATAACACCGGCCGGAGCCGCCGATCCTGTGAGCGAGTTGGGCAGGGCGAGCTTGAAGATCTTGCCCCACACGGTGCCGATCTGGTGAAAGAAGCCGCCGGTGTTGTAGGGCAGGTCGTACTTCTCGCACAGGGCCTTGACCTCCGGCGCAATCTGCGGGTAGCGGTGCGCGGGCAGATCGGGGAACAGGTGGTGCTCGATCTGGTGCGAGAGGTTGCCCGACATGATGTGGAACAGCGGAGTTCCCTCGATGTTGGCCGATCCCAGCATCTGTCGCACGTACCATTCGCCGCGGCTCTCCTCGGCGGTCTCTTCCTTGCTGAAGGTCTGGACTCCGGTCGGGAAGTGGCCGCAGAAGATGATCGAGTAGGTCCACACGTTGCGGATGAGGTTGGCGGCGACGTTGCCGACCACGGTGGACGCGAAGAACGGGCCGGTCAGCGCGGGGAAGATCACGTAATCCTTGAGGGCCTGCTTACCCGCCTTGCGCCACATGCCCTGCAGCAGCGGCTTGACGTCGTGCCACTTGCGCTTGCCCGCGACGATGTTCTCCGTCTCGAGGTCGTGCAGCATGACGCCCCACTCGAAGAACGTCATCAGCAGGAACGCGTACACCGGGTTGCCGAGGTAGTACGGGTTCCACTTCTGGTCCTGATCCATACGCAGGATGCCGTAACCGATGTCGCGGTCCATGCCGACGATGTTGGTGAACGTGTGGTGCATGTAGTTGTGCGAGTGCTTCCACTGGTCTGCCGGGCAGACGGTGTCCCACTCGAACACCTCGGAGTTGAGGCCGGGCTCACGCATCCAGTCGTACTGGCCGTGCATGACGTTGTGGCCGATCTCCATGTTGTCGAGAATCTTCGCCACTCCGAGGGCACCGACGCCTGCGAGCCATGCAGGCGGAAGGAAGGGCAGGTACATCAACGCGCGTCCGGCGACCTCGAGGCCGCGCTGCGCCTTGATGATCTTGTAGATGTATTCGCGGTCCTCGTCACCGAGCTTGGCGACGGTGCGGGCGCGCAGGTCGTCGAGTTCGCGGCCCAGTTCCTCGACCTGTTCGTAGGTCAGCACGGTCGGCTGATCCGGCAGGGTCTCGTCACGTCGGAAGGGCAGGACGGTGGTGGGCAGGATCGAGAGAATCGTTCCGAGCATCTGATGATCTCCAATTCGATCGGGTCGAGATGGGTCTTGGGGTTGTCGCTGTTCGAGGTGGATCTAGATGTCGATGTCGACGTCGCCCACGGCAACGGACACGCACAGCTGGATCTTCTTGTCCGATTCGGTGTCGGTCTCACCCGTCTTGATGTTCTTGGTGCAGCCGGACTTCTTCACCGAGGTACAGGTGAAGCAGATACCCATCCGGCAGCCGTTGGCCGGTGAGAGTCCCGCTGCTTCGGCCTGTTCGAGCAGCGTCTCGCCGTCGTTCTCCGAGGACACGTCGCTGCCGGAGAACGTGGTGGTTCCGGTGACGTCGTCGCTGACGGTGGCGAACGAGGGTGTGAACTCCTCGAGGTGCAGCCGCTCGCTGAGACCTGCGTCGTCGAAGTAGGACGTCACGCTCTTCATCAGTCCGGGAGGTCCACACAGGAAGGTGTCGGCCTCGGCGAACCACGGGGCCACCGCATCGAGATGTTCCTGGCCGAAGAACCCGTGCAGGTCGCCGCCGGTCTTCTGCTCGGTGTACGCGAAGACGATGTTCACGTTCTCGTGCTGGGCGGCGATCTTCTCGAGGTCCTTCTTGTACGCGACGTCGTTTTCGGTGAACGCGTAGTGCAGGAAGGTCAGGTCGCTGCTGTACCCCTCGTCCAGCAGCGACCTGAGCATGGACAGCACCGGCGTGATACCGCTGCCACCGCTGATCAGCAACGTCTTTGCCGGGCGTGGTTGGGGAAGCTCGAACGTGCCGTCCGCCTGCGACAGGCTGACCACCAGGCCGACGTACGCGTTCTTGTGCAGGTACTGCGACACCAGACCCTCGGGATGCGCCTTGATCGTCAGTTCGATCCGGCCGTCCTTGCGGTACTGCGAGCACGCGGGCGAGTAGCAGCGGGTGTGGCGTACTCCGTCGATGACGACTCCGACCTGAACGAACTGGCCGGCCTTGAAACCCTTCCACTGACGCGTGGGACGGATGGTGAGCGTCAACGAGTCTTCGGTGGACCGGTGTATCTCGGTCACTTCGCCGCGAAGGTCACGAACGGTCGTCATCGGGTCGACGAGTTCGAGGTAACGATCGAGCGCGTGGGGCGTGGCCATGGCCTCGAACAGGGAAAGAAGCGAGAACTTGCGCGAACCCGAGGCCCGCGACGGACGTTCTTGAAGCGTCATTCCATCCTCCCTTACCGGATCGAAACCTACGACCCATTCAGTGAACGATTGTGCACTAACATGAGTGTGGCAGAGCGACACCGGTACCTGTCAACGTTTATGTGACCGCCGTTACAGAGCGAATCGACAGTTCTGTGGGTGCCGGGGAGGAACCGGAAGGGAGATCACAGAGTGCGCGCCCATAAACTGGACGTTGTGACAGAACCGGGGACCCGCGCCGAGCGCAAGGAGCGCACGCGGCAAGCACTGATCGAGGGCACCCTGGACCTGCTCCGCGAGCGTTCCTTCGCCAGCGTCAGCCTCCGTGAGGTCGCTCGATCCGCCGGCATCGTCCCCACCGCGTTCTATCGACACTTCGCTTCCATGGAGGACCTCGGCGTCGCTCTCGTCGAGGACAGCATGCGGATGCTGCGACAGATGCTGCGCGACGCCCGACGCAACCCCAGCACCAAGACGGCCACCGAGTCCTTCGGCATCCTGGTTCGCCAGGTTCGCTCTCACGAGGATCAATTCCGCTTTCTCAGTCGCGAACGGTACGGCGGCGTGACCGGAGTGCGCCGCGCCTTCGCCACCGAACTACGACTGTTCGTCAGCGAGCTGACCATCGACCTGTCCCGCATGCCCGGGCTCGAGCAGTGGGACGTCGCCGATCTGGAGATGACCGCCGACCTGCTCGTCTCGACGATGCTCACCGCGGTGGTCGGCCTGTTGGAAATCGACAGACCGGGTAGTCAGAACGAGAAGGATCTGATCGAGCGGACCGAGAAGCAGATCCGCATGATCATGCTCGGGATGAGCCGATGGGAACCACGACGGGCTTGACCGTTCGAGAACGAGACGGCCGCGAAGGGATGTTCATGACCGAGGTAAATGTCGGCGAGTACGTGTTCGAGGTCGAGATGTCTGGACCACCGGACGGCGTTCCGGTGGTTGCGCTGCACGGCTTTCCGCAGACCAACGCGTCGTGGACCGCGGTAACGCCCGGCCTGGTCGCCGTAGGCTGTCGCGTGATCGCCCCGAACCAGCGGGGCTACTCCCCCGGTGCGCGTCCGGTCGGCGTCGAGCACTACCGCATCGAACATCTCACCGGCGACATCCTCGGATTGCTCGACACGCTCGAGCTGCCGTCGGCGCATCTGGTCGGACACGACTGGGGTGCGGTGGTCGCCTGGCATCTCGCAGCCGAACATCCGGATCGCGTACGTACTCTCACGGCGGCGTCGGTCCCGCATTCGGCCGCGTTCAACTGGGCCATCCGCGAGGATCCGGATCAGCAGGAACGGTCGACGTACTTCGGTCTGCTCCGAGAACCGGAGAAGGCCGAGCGAGTTCTGGTCGAGAACGACGCACAGCGGCTGCGCGCGATGTTCGGTGCGGACAGCCTCGACGACGAATACGTTCGGCATCTCACCGTCCCCGGCGCGCTGACGGCCGCATCGAGCTGGTACGCCGCGATGACCAGGGAGTTCGCAAACCTTCCTCCGGTGACCGTGCCCACCACCTACGTCTGGAGCAACGGCGACACCGCCATCGGTCGAGCTGGAGCGGAGCGCTGCGGCGAATTCGTCGATGCGCCGTACAGATTCGTCGAATTGGACGGCATCTCGCACTGGATCCCGGAAGAAGCGCCCGAGGAACTGACGGCCGAGATACTGGCCCGTATCGAGTCTGTCTAGACCTGTTCGGGTGCGCGTACCTTCAGCAGCGCCAGCAGGCCGGCAGCGAGGACGATGATCAGCCCGGCGATACCCGCGCGATCGGCGTCGAACATCCACACGAACAGACCGAACAGCGACGGCGCGAGGAACGAGGCGGCGCGTCCCGTCGTAGCGAACAGTCCGAAGAATTGACCTTCGCGTCCCGGTGGAGCCAGCCGAGCCAGGAAGGTGCGGGCGGACGACTGCGCCGGCCCGACGAACAGGCACAGGATCAGCCCGAAGATCCAGAACATCGTCGGTCCCGAGACGAACAGCAGAATCGTCCCGGCGGCGATCATGCAGGTGAGCGAGAAGACGATCACCTTCTTCGGGCCGATTCTGTCGTCGAACCGTCCGGCCACGATCGCTCCGAGCCCGGCGATGACATTGGCAGCGACACCGAACAGCAGGACATCGCCTGCTCCGATGCCGTAGACGCTGACAGCGAGAACGGCACCGAAAGTGAAGACCCCTGCCAGCCCGTCCCTGAACAGTGCACTGGCGATGAGGTAGTAGACGGCGCGGCGGTCTGCACTCCACAGCTCACGGACATCACGGAACAAGACGCGGTACGAGGCCGCGAAGCCGGCCTCTGCGGCCTTCGGATCGGCGACGGCGCGGGGTACCTCGGGAACGGCGAGCAGCACCGGGATGGCCGAGACGGCGAACCACACGGCAGCGAGTAGAGCGACGAGTCGGATGTTCAGTCCGCCGTCGGTGCTCAGCCCCAGAACTCCGCGGGTGTCACCGTCGCCGGCGATGAAACCGACGTAGCACAGGAGCAGCAGTACGATTCCGCCGAAATAGCCCATGGACCAACCGAACCCGGATACTCGGCCGATGTTCGCCGGAGTGGAGACCTGCCGCAGCATCGAGTTGTACGGGATGCTCGCCAGCTCGAACATGATGGATCCGAGACCGAGCAGCAACAGGCCGAGCCACAGATAGTGGTAGTCGTCCTCGACGAAGAACAGGCCGGCCATGGCGACGACCGTCAGCGCGGTCAACACCCCCAGCAGCCACTTACGTTTGCCGCGCGCGTCGAAGTACTGCCCGCAGACCGGCGCGAGTAGTGCGATGACAACGCTGGACACGGCAATCGACCAGCTGAACCAGGTGGTGGCCGAGATGGAACCGGGCAGATCGTCGCCGACGGCGTCGGTGAGATACACCGAGAACACGAACGTGAGAATGACGGCGTTGAACGCGGCCGAGCCCCAGTCCCAGAACCCCCAGGCGGTGACCTGCTTACGCGTTGTGGCGACTCCGACGACAGCGGCCTCCGGCTGGGTTCCCATGGTTGCCAACACTAGACCGCGGCATCCGAATTCATCGGTGCACCTAGTTGCATAGTCACCGTGTTGCATACATACTCTCGGGTGTGGCTTTGGAACACGCGATTCTGGTTTCCCTCACCGAGCTCTGCGGCTCGGGGTACGAGCTCGCCCGCCGCTTCGACAAGTCGATCGGATTCTTCTGGAGCGCAACGCATCAGCAGATCTACCGGACGCTGACGCGGATGGACGGGGCTGGGTGGATCACCGGAGAGGCAGTCGCGCAGGACGGCCGGCCGGACAAGAAGGTCTACTCCGTCAGCGCTGCGGGTCGCGCGGAGCTCGATCGCTGGATCGCCGCTCCGACCGATCCTTCGCAGCTACGCGAGGAGCTCGCGGTCAAGATCCGCGGGGCCGCCAACGGTGACATCGATGCTCTCAAGATCGAAGTCGCCCGCCATCGCGATGTTCATGCCACCCGCCTCGACGTCTATCGACTGATCGAGAAGCAGGACTTTCCGGCCCCCGCTGCCCTCACCGGCACCGCGTTGCATCAATACCTGGTGCTGCGCGGCGGAATTCGCGTCGAAGAAGGATTCACCGAGTGGTGCACCGAGGTATTGGAGAAGCTGTGAAGACCGAGCAGACTGCTGGCCCGTATCCGATTCTGTTGTCTCCGTTGGATGTCGGCGCAACCACGCTGAAGAACCGCGTGATCATGGGATCGATTCACACCGGCCTCGAAGATCGCGCCCGCGACACCGGCCGCCTGGCGGCCTACTTCGCCGAGCGTGCCCGCGGCGGAGTCGCGCTGATCATCACCGGGGGCTATGCCCCCAATCGCACCGGTTGGCTGTTGCCGTTCGGAGCCAAGCTGACCAACCGCATCGAAGCCCGTCGGCATCGCCGGATCACTGCTGCCGTCCATGACGAAGGCGGCAAGATCGCACTGCAGATCCTGCATGCCGGGCGCTACTCCTACCAGCCGCTGAGCGTGTCGGCGTCGTCGATCAAGGCTCCCATCAATCCCTTTCGGCCGCGGCGACTGACATCGAGGGGCGTCCGCTGGCAGATCCGCAACTACGTACGCTGCGCCCGGCTCGCGCAGAGCGCCGGCTACGACGGCGTCGAGATCATGGGCGGAGAGGGTTACTTCATCAACCAGTTCCTCTCCGAGCGCACCAACAAGCGACGTGACGAGTGGGGCGGTTCGGCGAAAAACCGTCGGCGGATGGCCGTGGAGATCGTGCGGCAGACGCGAGCGGCCGTGGGCCCCGACTTCCTCGTCGTGTTCCGGCTGTCGATGGCCGATCTGGTCGAACAAGGCCAGAGCTGGGACGACATCGTCGCGCTGGCCGAGGACGTCGAAGCTGCGGGTGCGAACATCATCAACACCGATATCGGCTGGCACGAGTCGCGGGTGCCGACCATCGTCACCTCGGTTCCCCGCGCCGCATTCGCGGACATCACCGGCAAGCTCGAGAAGCACGTGTCCATCCCGGTCGCCGCGTCCAATCGCATCAACATGCCCGAGATCGCCGAGAACATTCTGGCTCGCGGCGACGCGCAGTTGATCGCGATGGCCAGGCCGATGCTGGCCGATCCGTTCTGGGTCGAGAAAGCCGCCACCGACTCCGCCGACCGGATCAACACGTGCATCGCCTGCAATCAGGCCTGCCTGGACCACGCCTTCGTGCACAAGAAGGTCTCGTGCCTGGTCAACCCGCGTGCCGGACGCGAGATCGACCTGCAACTGCTGCCGACGAAGATGACCAAGAAGGTGGCGGTCGTCGGAGCCGGACCCGCAGGCCTGGCCGCCGCGCTCAATCTCGCGCAACGCGGACACGCCGTCAGCCTCTTCGAGGCCAGAGACGAGATCGGCGGGCAGTTCGGAATCGCGCGACTCATACCCGGCAAGGAGGAGTTCGCCGAGACGATCCGGTACTTCTCCAGTGCACTTCGCAGCGCAGACGTCGCCGTTCACCTCGACACCCGAGTCACCGCCGCCGAACTCGTCGCAGGCGAGTTCGACGAGGTGGTGCTGGCCACCGGCGTCACTCCCCGAATGCCGAGTATCCCCGGCATCGAGCACCCCTCGGTCCTGTCGTACGCAGAACTGGTGCGCGACGGCAGGCCCGTCGGCGATCGGGTCGCGGTCATCGGTGCAGGCGGTATCGGTATCGACATCTCCGAGTTCCTCACCACCGACGCCTCCCCCACCTTGGATCTGAAGGAATGGAAGCAGGAGTGGGGCGTCACCGAGCCCGAGGCCGCGCCGGGGGCGTTGACGACTCCGGTACCCGCACCCTCTCCGCGTGAGGTGTATCTGCTGCAACGCAAGCCGGGACGCATCGGCGCAGGACTGGCGAAGACGACCGGCTGGGTTCATCGAGCTGCACTGAAAGCCAAAGGCGTGCATCAGCTTTCGGGTGTCAACTACGAGAAGATCGACGATGCGGGCCTGCACATCTCCTTCGGTGACAAGCACGAGCGTCCCCGCGTTCTCGAGGTGGACACCATCGTGATCTGCGCCGGCCAGGAATCGGTACGCGACTTGGTCGACGACCTGAAGGCCGCGGGCACCACCACGCACATCATCGGCGGTGCGGACGTCGCTGCGGAGCTCGACGCCAAGCGGGCCATCGAGCAAGGCACCCGGCTCGCGGCCACGATCTGATCTGTCCGCTAGCCTGTCTCACCGTGAGCCTGCCCAAGCCCAGCCCAGATGCCCGCGCCGTCGTCACCGGAGCCTCTTCCGGAATCGGTGAAGCCCTGGCCACCGAACTCGCCGCCCGAGGTCATTCACTGATCGTGGTGGCTCGACGCGGCGAATTGCTCGAGGCGTTGGCCGCAAAGCTCACGGCCGAGTACGGCGTCACCGTCGAGGTGCGTCAGTCGGATCTGTCGAACCGTGAGCAGCGACAGGAACTGGTGACCGAGCTGTCCGAGCGCGAGATCTCGATCCTGTGCAACAACGCAGGGATAGCAACGTTCGGGCCGTTGTCCGGTCTCGATCCCGCGTACGAGCGCGACCAGGTCGAGCTCAATGCCGTTGCGGTGCACGACCTCACACTGGCGGTCATGCCCGGCATGATCGGTCGCGGAGCGGGCGGCATCCTGATCACCGGTTCGGCGGCGGGTAACATGGCCATCCCCAACAACGCGACCTATGCAGCGACCAAGGCCTTCGTGAACACGTTCTCGGAGTCACTGCGCGGTGAGCTGGCGGGTACCGGAGTCAACGTCACCCTCCTCGCTCCCGGCCCGGTCCGCACCGAGACACCGGACCCGGCCGAGGCCTCGATCGTCGACAAGATGGTTCCCGATTTCTTGTGGATCGACAGCGCCTACACCGCGAAGGTGTCTCTCGAGGGCCTCGAGAAGAACAAGATGCGCGTCGTACCGGGTCTGCTGAGCAAGGGCATGTCGGCGGCCGGCCAGTACAGCCCGCGCAGCATCTCCGCACCGATCATCGGCAGCTTCTACAAGAAGCTCGGCAACTGATACCCGAATTTTGGTCGTTCCGCGGGCTCCACTCCCGACTGAGCAAGCTCAGCGTCGGCGGCGACGTCCGGTTCCGAAGATGCTGCGCGAGATCTCCCGTCCGGCAGCCGAGGCGGCCGATCGAAGGAAGCTCTTGACGGCAGGGTTGCCCATGATCCGCTCTGCGGCCGACGGCCCATCCGGCTCGCTCGGCGGTAGATCCGGCAGATCCGCAGGCAGGGGCGGGATGTCGAACTTCTCGGCCGGGGCCGGTACGTTCGCCACCCGCGCGTTCATCCGCTCGTAGGCCGACTCGCGGTCGATCGTTTCTCGGTACTTCGAGGACAGAGTGCTCGACGACGCGGCCGCCGCGATGGCGTCGTTGCCGATGGTGTCCATCAGAGAGCGGGGCGGCCGAATCTTGGTCCACGCCACAGGAGTCGGTGCACCCTTCTCCGAGAGCACCGTCACGATCGCTTCGCCGGTACCCAACGAGGTCAGCGCCTTCTCCAGGTCGTAGGCGTCGGTCTTGGGGTACGTGCGGACCGTCTTGTTCAAGGCCTTCTGGTCGTCGGGCGTGAAGGCGCGCAGGGCGTGCTGAATCCGCGCACCCAATTGCGAGAGAACACCGTTGGGGACGTCGGTGGGCAGCTGCGTGCAGAAGAAGACACCGACACCCTTGGAGCGGATGAGCTTGACGGTCTGCTCCACCTGCTGCAGAAACGCCTTCGAGGCGTCGGCGAACAGCAGGTGTGCCTCGTCGAAGATGAAGACCAACTTGGGCTTGTCCACGTCACCCACCTCGGGCAGCGTCTGGAACAGATCGGCCAGCACCCACATCAGGAACGTGGAGAACATCACCGGCCGCGAAGCCTGCGCCCCGAGCTCGAACAGGGCGATCACGCCTCGGCCGTCCGGCCCGACGCGCAGCAGGTCCTCGGTCTCGAGCTCGGGTTCGCCGAAGAAGGTGTCGCCGCCGTCTGCTTCGAGGTTGACCAGCGCGCGCAGAATCACCCCTGCGGTGGCCGAGGAGACTCCGCCGATGCCCTTCAGGTCGGCTTTGCCCTCGTCGCTGGTCAGGTGCATGATCACCGACCGCAGGTCTTTGAGATCGAGCAGGGCGAGCCCCTGCGAATCGGCCCAGTGGAAGATCAAGCCGAGAGTGGATTCCTGAGTGTTGTTCAGCCCCAACACCTTGCTGAGCAGAATCGGCCCGAAGGCGGTGATGGTGGCGCGAACCGGGACGCCGATTCCGTCGGTACCCAGGGAGAGGAACTCCACCGGATGGCCGGCGGGAGCCCAGTCCGGAATACCGGTGTCCGCTGCTCGGCTGCGGACCTTCTCGTTGTCTGCTCCCGGCTGCGACAGGCCGGACAAGTCACCTTTGACGTCGGCCATGACCACGGGAACGCCTGCGGCGCAGAGCTGTTCGGCAATGCCCTGCAGCGTCTTCGTCTTTCCGGTTCCGGTGGCCCCGGCCACCAGTCCATGTCTGTTCAACGTGGCCAACGGAATTCGGATACGAGCGGACGGATCGGTGACGCTGTCCAGCACCACGGTTCCCAATTCCAACGCGGCACCCTCCGACGCGTATCCGGCGGCGATCTCGGCGGCCTTGCCCGTCGATGCCTGCGGCTGCCCCTGTTCCGCGGCCAACGCCTCGGCTTCGGCGGCGTCCGCTGCGGCCAGAGCTTCGGCGGCAACCCGTGCCGCTTCGACGGCGGCGGCCTTGGCAGCCCTCGCCTTCTCTGCCGGGCTGAGCGTGGGTGCCGGCTGCGTCGGGTCGACTGTCATGTCCGCGTCCTCCATGAACGTGTGCTGATGCTGAACTGGCTCGATCGCCACCGCAAACCCTAGTGGCACAGCAGCTCGCACTAGTGTGGTGCGAGTGCAGGACAAACTTGTGTGGATCGATTGTGAAATGACCGGCTTGGACCTGAGCAAGGACAAGCTGATCGAAATTGCGGCGCTGGTGACCGACAGCGAGCTCAACATCCTCGGGGAGGGTGTCGACATCGTCATCCATGCCGACGACGACGCGTTGGCGAACATGCCTGCCGTCGTCACCGACATGCATGCCAAATCGGGCTTGACCGACGAGGTGCGCGCGTCGACGGTGACGCTGGAGGAAGCCGAGCAGCGCGTCCTGGCGTACATCAAGGAGCATGTCCCGGTGGCCGGGACCGTTCCCCTCGCGGGAAACTCCATCGGCACCGATCGCGGCTTCATCTCTCGCGACATGACCGCGCTCGACACCTACCTCCACTACCGCATGATCGACGTCAGCTCGATCAAGGAACTCGCCCGCCGGTGGTACCCGCGGATCTACTACGGACAGCCACCCAAGGGCCTTGCGCACCGCGCCCTGGCGGACATCAAGGAGTCGATCAAGGAGCTGCAGTACTACCGCCGGACTGCCTTCGTAGCGCAGCCGGGGCCGTCCACCAGCGATATTGCAGCTGTCGTTCAAGATCTCGACACGCAGTCAGGGGCGGATTAGCAACCCGGGATTCAACCCGCTAGTATTGTCGACGCTGCTGATGGAGAGCCCGAAAAGGTTCTGCGGATGCGTGCAATGGTGGGCGTAGTTCAGCTGGTAGAGCACCAGGTTGTGATCCTGGATGTCGCGGGTTCGAGTCCCGTCGCTCACCCCATACGAACAAGGCCGGTCTCCTCGTGAGGCCGGCCTTTTTCGTGTCTCCATTCCCCGAGCGACGAGCCCTCCGGTGCCGCCGCGACCACGCTGACCTCGAATTACGTTGTTGTAATTCAACTTTCAGGTTTCTTGTGGGGTTAATGTGACGTACGGTTACCAATGGCACTTTTGGGGAAGAAAAGTACCAATGTGATTCATGTGTTTTTTGCTACGTGAGTTCAGCGTGCCCCGAAGCGTCACCGAACATGTTCTTACGTCCTGCGCGCACCCATCCGAGGTGCGCGGAGGACGCAGACGAGGAGGCTTTTCGTGGGTCGCAGAATGCACAGAGTCATAGCGGGTTCGATCTTGTCGGCAGCACTGTGCATCGGCACAACCGGCTTGCTCAGCCCAGCGGTGGCCACCGCTCAACCCACCATCGAACTCCCCCAGATCCCGATACCGCAGCCCGACGCGCAGCAACGGGCCGCGATTCTCGCGGCCGTTCTGGACGCCACCGGCGTCCTCATCAACCAGGTGGCAGCGATCGTTCTCGACAGCGACGTGCTCTCCGCACCGGACTCACCGGACGCTCCGAGCGCCGCGGAAGTACCCGAGATCGAACTCCCGACCGCTCCGCCGACCATCGGGCTCGGTGGAGCAGTGCTGCCCATCGATGCAGGCGACTACCGCATCACCTCCGGCTACGGCGGGCGCAACAACCCGACCGGCAACGGCGCGCAGTTCCACCAGGGTGTCGATTTCGCTGCGGACAGCGGAACTCCGATCCACGCGGTCACCGGCGGAACCGTCGTTCAGGCCGGAGACGCAGGCGACGGCTACGGCAAGCTCGTGCGGGTCAAGAGTGGCAACACCGAGACCTACTACGGCCACCAGTCCAGCATCGCGGTCTCGGTCGGCGACGAAGTGGCACCGGGCGATGTACTCGGCGCAGTCGGCAGCACCGGAAACTCGACCGGACCGCATCTGCACTTCGAGGTGCGCAACAACGGTTCGAGCGTCGAACCGGTGGCCTACCTGAAGACGCTGGGTATCGATCCCTCGCTGTACCAGACTCGCGACCGAAGCTGATCGGCCGAACCACGGTCCGATCAGACCGTGGTGGCGTTCCCGGCCTTCCACTCGTCCCACGGGACGTTCCAGTCACCGAGGCCGTCGGTACCCGACAGCGTTCCACCGACGGTGTTCTTCACGACGACGATGTCGCCGCGCTTGGTGTTGTCGTAGACCCACTTCGCATTGGTGGGGCTCAGGTTCAGGCACCCGTGCGAGGCATTGGAATAACCCTGCTGTCCCACCGACCACGGTGCGGAGTGGAAGAAGATGCCGCTGTAGGACATCCGCGTCGCCCAGTCGACCGGGGTGCGGTATCCGCTGGACGAATTCACCGGCACACCGTAGGTCGAGGAATCCATCACGAGATGTTCGAAGCGGTCGCCGATGATGTAGACGCCGTTGTCGGTGGGCGTGCTGTCCTTGCCCATCGATGTCGGCATGGTGATGACGTCCTGGCCGTTGACGTTGAACGTCACCTGCTTGGTGTTGTCGTCGGCGGTGGCGATGACCGCATCACCGATCGTGAACGAGGTCGTGGCGTTCTCCTGACCGAAGATGTCGTCACCGAGATCGCGTCCGTACACGTTCACCGCCACGTCGACCTTGGTGCCCGGTGCCCAGTAGTTCTGCGGACGCCAGCGAACTTCTTTGTTGTTGACCCAGTAGAACGCGCCCTCGACGGCTGGCGTCGTGGTGACGGTGATGGCGTTCTGTGCGGCCACTTTGTCGGTGATCGGTTCGTCGAACTGAACCGCGACCGGCTGACCGATTCCGACGATGTCGCCGGGGTTCGGCAGAACGTAGGGCTTGGTGAAGTTGCCGGGTTGGCTGGTGGTGAAGCTCGATACCGTGCTCGACGCTCCCCCGAGTCCGTACGCGTCGGCTTGGACGCGGTATTCGCGGTCGTAGCCGAGCGGTTCGGTGTTGGTCCACGACAGTCCGTCGGGCGAGATCGCGCCCGAGACCGGCACGCCTTCCGGGTTGAGCATCGTCACCGAGGACAACTTGCCGTCGGCGACCGAGACGGTCACCGGGTCCGCCGGCGAGAATCCGACGGCTCCGTCGAGGACGCTGGAGGTCAGCTTCGGCTTCATGAGCTCGGTCATCGGGTTGGAGTCGATCGGCACCGACGGTTCGGAGACGTCCGATGCAGAACTACATCCCGACAGGACTGCCACCGAAGCAACCACTCCCACCGCGGCGAGTACGAATCCGCGATACACCCTCATGAATCACACCACTTCCCACTTCGAGCCCGACCCGGACGATTGTGCCAGCGGAAAATCGGACACTCCACTCGACAGCCCGTTCGATGAGTAACGTTCGAGTACCAATCGCAGACCAGGAAGTTCGTGTTACCTCCCATCCGCCTCTCACCAGCTCCCGGGCGGACATCACCGCTCCTGGCGGGGCACAGTGAGGACAACGTCATATCCGGCTAACTGACGTGTAATGGCGGCGCACCCTGGGCCGGGCACTGTGGAATCCATGGTCACCACGGTGAAGACACTCTGCGCGTACTGCGGCGTGGGATGCGGCATGGTGCTCGAGATCGGCGGCCCGACCACATCGTCCGATGCCACCCCGACCAGGCCTGTCGTGACCAAATCCGTCGGCGACAAGTCCCACCCGGCCAACTTCGGTCGACTGTGCACCAAGGGGACCACCACCGCGGACATGCTCGCGGCGCCCGGGCGGCTCGAGAAGGCCCAGATCCGGCATCGCCGCGGCGAGCAACCGGAGAGCACGGACACCGCGGTGGCGATCAACGACACCGCTCGGCGACTGCGCACCATCATCGACGAACACGGGCCCGATGCCCTCGCGTTGTACGTGTCGGGGCAGATGTCGATCGAGGCCCAATACCTGTCCAACAAACTGGCCAAGGGGTTCATCGGCACCAACCAGATCGAATCCAATTCCCGACTCTGCATGGCGAGCGCAGGAACCGGATACAAGCAGTCACTGGGAGCCGACGGCCCGCCCGGGTCGTACCAGGACTTCGACCACGCCGACGTGTTCTTCGTCATCGGCTCCAATATGGCCGACTGTCACCCCATCCTGTTCCTGCGGATGATGGACCGCGTCAAGGCAGGGGCGAAGCTGATCGTCGTCGATCCCCGTCGCACCGCCACAGCGGACAAGGCCCACCTGCATCTGCAACTCGAGTCGGGGTCGGACCTGGCGCTGCTCAACGGTCTGCTGGCGCTCATTGCGGAGAACGGCGACCTCGACACCGAGTTCATCGCGGAGTTCACCGACGGCTGGGACGCGATGCCGGAGTTCCTCGGCGACTACACCCCGGAGAAGGTCTGCGCCGCAACCGGACTCGACGAGAAGGACCTACGAGCCGCGGCCGCGATGATCGGCGGTGCAGAGAACTGGATGAGCTGCTGGACGATGGGTCTGAACCAGTCGACGCACGGAACCTGGAACACCAATGCGCTGTGCAACCTCCATCTGGCGACCGGTGCCATCTGCAAGACCGGCAGCGGCCCGTTCTCCCTGACCGGGCAACCGAACGCCATGGGCGGTCGGGAAATGGGATACATGGGCCCCGGGCTGCCGGGCCAACGAGCGGTGGTCAACGACGCCGACCGCGCATTCGTCGAGGATCGATGGGGCGTTCCGCGCGGAACGCTGCGCACCGACGTCGGCGGCGGAACCATCGAGATGTTCTCCAAGCTCGCTGCCGGGGAAATCAAGGCCTGCTGGATCATCTGCACCAATCCGGTTGCCTCGGTGGCCAACAGAACGACGGTGATCGACGGTCTCGAGCGCGCCGAGTTGGTCATCACTCAGGATGCGTTCGCCGATACCGAAACCAACGACTACGCCGATGTGATGCTGCCCGCCGCGTTGTGGACGGAAGCGCACGGAGTGATGGTCAATTCCGAACGCAATCTCACGCTGTTCCAACCGGCGCTCGAGGCACCGGGCGGTGCACTGCCGGACTGGAAGATCATCGCCGACATGGCGTGCGCGCTCGGATATGCAGATGCTTTCACCTATGCGAGCGCCGAGGAGGTGTTCGAGGAGATCAAGCAGTTCTGGAATCCGAACACCGGCTACGACATTCGCGGAGTCACCTACGAACGGTTGCGCGAGAGTCCCATCCAGTGGCCGTGCCCGCCCGACGCGACAACCACCCGGCATCCGATCCGCTACCTCAACGACGGAGTGAGCCAACGGCAACGAGTGTCCGACGACGGTTCGATCCCCGCACTGTCCTTCCCCACTCCGAGCGGTCGGGCCCAGTTCTTCGCCAGGCCTGCGATGGCACCCGCGGAGATGCCCGACGACGACTACCCGTTCGTGCTGAACACCGGACGCCTGCCACACCAGTGGCACACCATGACCAAGACCGGCAAGGTCGCCAAGCTGAACAAACTCGATTCCGGACCGTTCGTCGAGGTGCACCCACTCGACGCCGACCGGCTCGGTGTGATCGACGGCGACAGCGTCCAGGTCGCGTCCCGCCGAGGCCGAGCCGTCCTTCCTGCCGTCGTGACCGATCGAGTGCTCCCGGGCAGCTGCTTCGCGCCCTTCCACTGGAACGAAAAATTCGGTGAGTACCTCGCCATCAATGCCGTCACCAACGACGCCATCGATCCGTATTCTCAGCAGCCGGAGTTCAAGGCGTGCGCGGTCACTCTCACCAGAGTTGCTGCAGCCCAATCGCCCTCACCCGTAGGCGACGAACCTTCCCACGATCCCGTCGAGGCGCTCGCCACGATCGTCGGTCTCCCTGCGCGTCCTTCTCAGCCCCTGACGACCGTCGAACAGCGTTACGTCGCAGGGCTTCTCGAAGGTCTGGGCAGTGAGGCCGGTCGCAGCGCCGCCGGAACGCCCACTCTGCCGTCGCGCACTCCCCTGTCCCCCGAGAACCACGCATGGCTCGACGGCGTTCTCGCGGGCCTGTTCTCGCGTGGACCCGCCACCGGCGGTGCTGGTGCCGATGTATCGGCCGAGACAGCCGATCCGGGGCGACGGCCGGTGCTGTTGCTCTGGGCTTCGCAAACCGGCACCGCCGAGGAGTACGCCCAGGCCTGCCTGTCCCACCTGCGGGGAGCCGGCCTGTCTATCGCCGAACACTCGATGGATTCGTTCACCGTCGATTCCCTGCCCGCCGAGGCCGATGTGCTGATCGTCAGCAGTACCACCGGTGACGGCGAAGCGCCGGACAACGGTGCGACGTTCTGGGACAGCCTCGTCGCCGAGCCCACCAATGAGCTTCCGGGAATTCGTTATGCTGTGCTCGCTTTCGGCGACTCCAGCTACGCAGACTTCTGTGGCCACGGACGCAGGATCGACGAGCGGCTCGCCGAGCTGGGTGCGCGGCGACTGCTGGAGCGGGTCGACTGCGAGCCCGACTACGAGAACGAGGCGGCAGCGTGGCTCGATGCGGTGATCGAGCGGCTTCGACGCGATGACGACACCACCACCGAAGCAGCGGTGGAGTCCACTGCTCGCACCGTTCCGCAAACCCGAGCGGAGCCGGAACAGTACAGCAAGAAGTCACCGCTGGTGACGACTCTCGTACGCAATCGGGTACTGACCGCACGCGGATCCGTCAAGGACGTCCGCCAATTCGGATTCCATGTACCCGACGGGACTCTCGAGTACGAGGTCGGTGACGCACTCGGAGTGTGGCCGCGCAACAGCGATGCCTACGTCGACGAGTGGCTCGAGGCCACCGGACTGGACCGGGACACCGCTGTCGATCTCGCTGGCCACGGTTCGATGTCGCTGCGCACAGCGCTGGGCCGCCACCTCGAAATTGCTCGTGCAACACCGGATCTCCTGAAGTTCGTCCACCGACGGACTGCGGACGACGATCTCGAGGCGATGCTGCACCCCGACAACAAGCATGCGCTGTCCGACTGGATGTGGGGTCGTCAGTCGATCGACGTGCTTGCTGCCCATCCGGTTCGAGCTTCGGTGGACGACTGGTTGGCAGTTCTCAAACCTTTGCAGCCACGGCTGTACTCGATTTCGTCGAGTCCGAAGGAGAACCCCAACGAAGTACAGGTGACCGTCTCGGCGGTGCGGTACAACGTGCACGGAGTTCCCCGGCGCGGCGTGTGCTCGA
The DNA here is from genome assembly GCF_030056895.1 of Rhodococcus sp. IEGM 1341. Taxonomy (NCBI): domain Bacteria; kingdom Bacillati; phylum Actinomycetota; class Actinomycetes; order Mycobacteriales; family Nocardiaceae; genus Rhodococcus; species Rhodococcus sp. IEGM 1341. Next base: position 44,671 of record NZ_JASHKV010000012.1, read on the forward strand.
CCTACCTGGCCGACCATGCGTCGAACCACGACGTGGGGATCTTCGTGCAGAAGTCCTCGCATTTCAAGCCGCCGGAGGACCCGACAACCCCGATGATCATGGTCGGCCCGGGTACCGGTGTCGCCCCCTTCCGCGCATTCCTGCACGAGCGTCGCGCGCTCGGGCACACCGGCCACAACTGGCTGTTCTTCGGTGAACAGCACGCCGACACGGACTTCTACTATCGCGACGAACTGACGGCGATGCTCGGCGACGGTTCGCTGAACCGCCTGGACGTCGCATTCTCACGCGATCAGAAGGACAAGGTCTACGTCCAGGATCGGATGCGTGAACACGGGGCCGAGTTGTGGAACTGGATTCACCGCGGAGCCCACTTCTACGTGTGCGGCGATGCGTCCCGAATGGCCAAGGACGTCGACGCCGCGCTGAAGGGCGTGGTGGCGCAACACGGCAAACTCGCGCCGAGCAGTGCCGAGGCCTACGTCAAAGCTCTTGCCGCAGAGAAGCGATACGTCCGCGACGTCTACTGAGTCGGTGGAACCGTGCGGGTGAGGAACTCGATCTGGTCTGCCACCACCCGCTCGAACGCCCCGCCCAGGTAGATCTCGAAATGGCCGACGTCGTAGGTCTTGATCTCGCCTTGTGGTGCCGTCCGTGCGTAGCGCAGAGTGGCCTTCGCCGGCGCGACCGAATCCGTCTCGCAGACTACGAACAGGATGGGACAGCGCACGTCCTTTGCCCTTCGCCCGGGCCGGTGCCGCACGATCTGCAGCGCGACTCTGGCTGCGACTCGGTTGTGGAACGTTTCGTCGGCGTCCGGCGCAAGTGCCAGGTAACCGTCGTAGCTGTCGGGCGAGGTCATCAATGCGGTCGTCCCCGGCCGTCCGGCTGTGTTCACCATCAGCGGCGCTCGTCCGATCACCGATCCTGCCAGATCAAAGAGAGCCCGGCCGGACAGCTTCATCGATGTCCAGCTGTTCGACGCGAGTCCCGACGCAATCCCGTCGGTGAACGGGCACTGCGAGATCACCGCCGCGACCTCCTGGTCTCGGGCGGCTGCGACGATGACGTGACCGCCGCCGAAAGACGAGCCCCACAACATGATTCGGGAGTTGTCCACGTCCGCGCGCGAGCGGGCATGGGCAATGGCCGAAGCCCAGTCCCGCAGCTGCGATTCGATGTCGAGCAGCTGCCGGGGCTCGCCGCCGCTGGCCCCGAAACAGCGATAGTCGAACACCAGGCAGGCATACCCCGCAGCGCGGAAGCGCTCCGCGTAGGCGTCGAGCCGCATTTCCCTGGTTCCGCCGAGTCCATGCGCCATGACGATCACCGGAGCGGGGCCGGATTCGGTCGGAAGATAGAGCCAGGCCGCGCAGGCCACGCCGTCAGAATCGAACGTCACATCGATGCGATCTGGGATCGAGCCCCCCGGCTGCGAATTCATGCGCAGACAGTAGCCCATTCCGGTCGACGGTGAAACAGGTCGATCAACGGCCGGAATGCTCCGCGGCGTAGGCGTCGACGCGTCCGTAGGCGATCTTGGGTGTCCAGTCTCTGTGCACCAGTCCGAAGTTCTGTTCGGTGTCGGCTGTGTCGGAGCCGGCGTCACGGAGGCTGTAGACATAGGCCGGCCCCAGCCAGTCGTTACCGAGAACCGCGTCGAGGACGATCCCGATGCTGTCCGATTGCACCTGCTCGCTGACACTGTTGGGGTTCGTACCCGTGGGCGCTCCGAACTCGGTGATCCAGATCTGTTTGCCGCTGTCACCGCCGGCGACCATGGTGTCTCGCATGGACCACATCTTCATGGCGGTGTTCCACGACGCCGTGCTCGGATCGTTGGGTAGGTACGGCCACGTGTAGGGATGCACGTTGAAGGCGTCGAAGTACTTGTTCGATCCCTGCGCGTACATCTTGGACAGGAACGTCGTACCCGCGATGTTGCCGTTCGTGTCCTCGGCGGGTGCCATCCCGCCCGCGAGCACGGTGGAATCGGCTTGCACCTGCTTGATCGCCGTGTAAGTCGCTTTGATCAGCGCCGAGTACGCCGTCACGTCGGGGGCAGGCTTGAAGAACGTCACGATGTTCGGCTCGTTCCACACTTCCCAGATCTTGATCCGGCTCTGGTAGCGCTGAACCACAGTCTTGGCGAACGCTGCGAAGGTGGCGGGGTTCGCCGGACGGGAGTGCGAATCGTTGACGGCGGCGGCTACTCGCGCCCACCTCGGGGTGTACGCGATGATGCCGTGCACGCACATCCCTTGGGCCACAACAGCATCGATCACCCGGTCTGTTCGGCTCCAATCGAATCTGCCCCGGGTCGACTCGATGGCAGACCAATCGATGTCGAGACGAACCGAGAAAGCTCCGGCGTCACGGGCGAGCGTGAGTTCCCGATCGAGATCCGCAGGAGACAGCCCACCTATGGTCGCTCCGGGTGATACTCCGATCCGGACCGCATCCGATTGCCGCGCACATCCTGGATCTCCTGCCGGTGCTTGCTGCGTTCGCAGAGCAGATGCAGCTGCGGGTACCGCCCCGGCCGCGAACGACAACAGCACGACCAACAGTGCTGCACTCGCTCGTCGCGTCGAATTCCTTCTCATCGGCAGATGCTAGCAATGACCGGGAACGCGATATCGCGTTATCGGCGTTGCCCCGTTGTTTCCTGCTTTGTCTCACCGAACCCGAATAACTCACGCCGGGCGCGAGAATAAGGAATGCACCTCCCGAGCGTCGGTGCAAGAACTCGGCCTGTACTACCATCTGGACAATGACGACAGGATTTTCCGGTTTCGACGACCGTCTGAACGAGCTGCTCGCCCGGCAGGCGGAGAAGTCCGGTCTTTCCACCGATGAATTCATTCGCGGTGCGGTGGTAGACCGGCTCGTGCGGGAACTGTCGGATGATCAGGACTCCGATGTCGGCGCTTTGCTTCGTGCGCTGCAGGAGGGCTCGGAGAAGGGCGTCGGCCCAGCCGAGGTCACGCGAGTGTTCGGCACCCCGATCGACGATCCCGACAGACTGGCCGCTGTAGCTCGGACTGGGCTGATGGACACCGGATCCGACGCGGGATACGACAGGATCGTCAGAATGGTCGCAGACGCCCTGAGCGCCCCTTCTGCTGCATTCTCCCTTCTCGACGACAAGCGTCAGTACTTCAAGAGTGCACTCGGACTCCCTGCGGAACTCGGTGGCGCGCAGGAGGTCCCCATGGACGGGTCCATCTGCCGCTATGCGATCGATCTCGGGCAACCACTGGTTGTCGAGGACGCTCGACTCAACGACATCCTCAAGGATCACCCCTCCGTGCAAGGCAACCTTCTCGTGTCCTACCTCGGAATTCCGCTCACCGACGACGCAGGCCACTCCGTGGGCACCCTCTGCGTATGGGATCAGCGACCGCGTCAGTGGACGACCGGTCACGTCCAGATACTCCAGGATCTGGCGTGGATAATTCGCGAGCGAGTTTTCGAATAAAGGGGCTGTTCCCCGACAAATATAAGCATTTTCGACTTACAACCGACTTCAGGTTTTTTTCGATAAGTCGACCGGGTGGCCGCTTTCGCGCCGGTATACATTTATGGGATATATGGGACCGACCGATCCGAACTAGCCACCGGAAGTAGCTGTGCCGAAAACACTGGAATCACCGCGCACTCGCCCGCGGGCCGCCGAGGCCGACACCGTTGCAACCGGTCGCCCCCTTGTGGATCGGCTTCGAGTCGATCCCCTCAACACCGCGATCAGCGTCGCGGTGGATGTGCTCGCTGCAGCCGTCGCTCTGATCGGAGCCTTGCTCTGGCACTCGGGCAGTCTCACCGACACCGGTTGGCTCCCATGGCTGTTCCTGCCACTGCTGATCGGAATCCTCGCCGGAAAGTCGATGTACCGACGCAGTCTCCGGCGCAACTTCCTCGACGAGATCGGTCCTGCCGAAACCGCTGTCGCCTTCGCGTCGCTCGCTCTGCTGGTCGTGATGTTCCTGGCAGACACCGACTACCGTCCCAGTGAGGTCGTGCTGCGACTGTGGTTGCTGAGCGCCTTGACGATCGCGATCGCTCGATTGACACGAGTCGTTCTCCAGCGCACGCTGCGCACCAGGTTCGGATCCGCAGCGCCGACCATCGTGCTGGGAAACGACCCGATCGCGCACCAACTCGTCTCGCGCACAAAGCAGTTCCCGGAGTACGGTCTCGAACCCATCGGTTATGTGGGCGAGGCTCCGGTTGCCGACGTCTCCTCGAACGGCGAGGTGCCCCACCTGCCGCACCTCGGACTCCCCAGCAATTTCGAGACGGTTGCCCGCAAGACCGGTGCCGAGGAGTTGATCGTCACGTTCGCACCGACCGAGGATCGGGAGTTGATCGCCGCCATCAGGATTGCGCATCGGCTCGGTATGCGGGTGTGGGTGGTACCCAGGTTGTACGACGCAGTCGGGGTCAACACGCGCGTCGAGCACATCGGCGGCCTGCCGTTGATGGTGCTCCCGCATGTGAACCCCAAGGGATGGCAGTTCGCTCTCAAAGGACTTCTCGATCGGGTTCTCACCGCGTTCGGGCTTCTGTTGCTCTCCCCCGTCTTTCTGACGCTGATGCTGCTCGTGCGCCTGAGCTCACCTGGCCCGATCTTCTTCAAGCAGGAGAGAATCGGCCGCGACGGATTGCCGTTCGATTGTCTGAAGTTTCGCTCCATGCGGCCTCCACGTGCGTCCGACGCCGAGTTCGAGCGAAAGGCCGGGGACGCACCCGGCGGTGTCGAAGGTGTCGACCGACGAACGCGCATCGGAAAGATCATGCGGCAGACCTCGATGGACGAACTTCCGCAGCTGCTCAACGTACTTCGCGGCGATATGAGTCTGGTCGGTCCGCGCCCGGAACGACCCGAATACGTCGACCTGTTCGAGATGCAGATCCGTAGGTACGGGGAGCGGCACCGCGTCAAGGCAGGCGTGACGGGATGGGCTCAGGTGCACGGCCTCCGCGGCCAGACGTCCATCGCGGACCGCGCCGAGTGGGACAACTACTACATCGAGAACTGGTCGGTGTGGCTCGATGTCAAGATCCTGTTCCTCACCGTCCTGGCCGTGCTGAAGCGCGCCGAGGACTGATCGTGGTCTCCGCCGAACACGGCCACGTTCTGGTCACCCCGTGATCACGTACGTTGCGCTCGCTTTCGGCGCAGCGGTCGTCCTCGCGCTCGGCTGCGCGGTGGCATCGGCGATCTACCGCCGCCCGCAGCGCGGCGTGCTGTTGCTCGCAGCATTCGTTCCGCTGCACGGCCTTCTGGTTCTGGTGCCCCTGCCAGGGGTGGTGTCGGGCTGGAAGGAAGGCCTGGTCGTCTTCACGGTTCTGTGCGCGTGGTTACGCCGACCGCGACACGTCCGTGGCTCGATGCCTCGGGTCTTCATGCCGTGGTGGCCCGCCGCTGCTGTCTTCGTCGTGTTCGGCAGCGTGTCTGCGTTTGCCACCTTCGGAATTGTCGGCGTGTTCGGCATCAAGGTGACCTTCTTCTACATTCTGCTGGTGGTCGTCATGTGGCTCGCGCCGTTCGATGCCACGGACCGAGACCACCTCGTCTCCGTTCTCATGGGCATGGGCGTGTTCACGTCGGCGGTCGGCATCGCGCAACTTCTGGCCGGGCCAGCCGCACTGGTGTCGCTGGGTTACGAATACGGCACTCAGGTCCGCACATCGGGCGGGCTACTGCGCACGTTCAGTACGTTCAACCTGCCGTTCCCGTTCGGGTTGTACGTGATGTTGGCGTTGCTGGTCGGCGGTGCGGTGGCGCTGGCCGATCCGCGTCGACGGCGAAACATGTTGTTTCTGTGGGCGACTCCGATGATGGTGGTCGCCATGTCGAGTTCGATCGTGCGCGGAGCCATTCTGGGACTCGGAGTGGGGGCGATATACCTGATCGCGGTCCGCTTCCGCTATCTCGCCGCCCCCCTGGCGGTGGCCGCGGTCGCGGTGGCCGCGGCTGTTCCGTTCGTCCCCAACATCACATCGGTGTTCTTCTCGTCGAGCAGCCTCGGTCAGCGCGGTGACGGATGGGCCAACATCATCGCCAGCATCCTGATTCATCCGTTCGGGACGGGGCTGGGATCGAGTGGGTCTGCGGCAGACCGCATTTCCACCGCCGAGGGTGTCGCGTTCACGCAATCGGGGCTCTCGACCAACTACCAGCCCGACAACTACTACGTGAAGGCACTGCTCGAACTCGGACCGATCGGCCTCTGGGCAGTGGTCGCCTTGCTCGTGACGTCGCTGCTGTGGTGCACCCGCCTGTCCCGGGCGCTACCGGGCAACGACGGTGCGCTCGCCCTTGGCGTCGGCGCTTCCATCGTCGCAGCGATGTTCGCCAGCCTCGTCTCGACGTATTTCGAGATCTTTCCGATCGATGTCTATTTCTGGCTCTTGTTAGGAGTGGTGGGATGCGCAGCAGCGCAACACGAATCGTCTTCGGGGCGCTCGCCCTCAGGCCCGGAGGAAGCGGAGTACAGACCTACATTCGCGAGCTCCTGAACGAGCTCCCCCAGTGCCTACCCGGTGCCGATCTCGCCGCGTCCGTGCAGCGCGACGCCGTCGGTGAGCTCCCGCCCTCGGTCACGGCGTTGGAACGGCCTGTCACCAGCGGTGCGGCTCGTGCAGTGCTCGGTGCCCTCCCCGTCGGTCGTTGCGATGTGGTGCACGGCCTGGACGTCGACCTACCGTTTCTGACCAAGGCCTTCACGGTTGCCACGGTGCACGACCTGTCGGTCATCGACATGCCGTCGGCCTCCAGTCGGTTTCGCGCGTTGGGCGAACAGAGACTGGTACGGCGCGCACTGCGCCGCGCAGATCTGCTCATTGCGGTCTCACAGTTCACCGCCGATCGAATCAAGGCGGTCAGCGGACGAGACGCCACGGTGGTCGGTCTGGCACCCGCAGCGTGGGCCGCTGTCCCCACCGACAGCCGGATAGATCTGGTTCGGCGCAAGTACGACTTGCCGGACCGTTTCGTGATGCAGGTCGGAACGGTGGAGCCCCGCAAGAACGTTCAGCTCGTGGCCGACGCGGCGGAGAGTCTCGGAATACCGTGTCTGCTGGCCGGGGCCGGCTCCACCGGTCCCCACGCCCCTCGCAATTCCCGGGGGCTCGGGTACGTCGATGTCGAGGATCTGCCCGGCCTCTACGCTGCCGCGACAGTCACTGCGTACGCCTCTCGGTACGAGGGCTACGGGCTCCCGCCCGTCGAGGCGATGGCGTCGGGCGGCGCGGTCGTCGCCAGTGCCGTCGGTGCCCTCCCCGACGTCGTCGGCGACGGCGCCGTTCTCGTCGAGTCCGAGAACGTGGACGACTGGGTACAGGCGATGAAACCACTCGCTTTCGACGGGGACGCGCGCGCAGCTCTTCTCGACGCGGCAGCCGTAGCCACCCGCGAGATCAGCTGGCGTAGAACGGCGGAGCTCACCGCCGACGCGTATCGAGCCGCGGGCATCGTCTGATGGCCGAGGAGCTCGCGCTCGACGGCACCGAGCAGCCACCGGACTACCGCGCGATCGCAGCGGATCCGAAAGCCGCGGCCAGAGCGACGATTGCCGTTCTGATCAGCAGAGTGATCATCGCGACGCTGGGGTGGGTGGGCAGCGTCGTCGTCGCGAGGTCCCTCGGACCGGACGAGTGGGGCCAGTTCAGCTTCGTCTTCGCGCTGCTGGGCTTGATGTCCGTCGTGACCGATCTGGGGGTCGGACGCGTCGTGCTGGCGAAATTGATGGACGACGATTCCGAGGAAATCGGTCGAACGGCGTCGGCGTTCCTGGCGCTCCGAACCGTGCTCGGTTTGGTGGGGTACGTACTGGCCGTCGCATACGTTCTGCTGCTGCAATATCCGAGCGAGGTGGTCCTCGCGACGGTGGTCGGCGGACTGGTGGTCGTGTTCGCAACCCCGGGTCACGCCCTGAGCGTGCTCTTTCAGAGCCGTCACCGCCTGGTACTCGTGGCCGTTGCCGAAAGCGCCGGGCAAGCAATCCAATTGGCGTTGACCGTGCTGGCCGCCGTGCTGGCCCCCACCCTGCTGATCTTCGTTCTCCCGGCCGTGGCCAACGAAGTGTTCAAGTTGGTGACCAAGGGTTTCGGTATCGGCAACCGTTCGATGGGCCTGCGACCGTCGCGGCACATCGACATTCGTCGCTGGGGGCCCTACCTGAAAGAGGCCGTGCCACTCGCGATCGGCTTCGCCCTCACCATCGCCATGCTCAAGATCGACATGCTGATGCTCAGCCTGCTCGACACGTTCGAAGCCGTGGGACTGTATTCCATCGGCTACAAATTCTCGGACATGATCGACACCTTCGTGTTGGCGGCAGTCGCACCGATCAGCACCTTGCTCGTCGCGTCGTGGCCCCACGACACCACCGCATTTCGCGCACGCTCGCGTTCGGCCGCACTGCTGTTCGCACTCTTCGGCGCAATGGCTGTCGCGGCGTTCGTACCGTCGGCCGAGCCGTTGATCGGGCTGCTGTACGGCGAACGGTTCGTCGACGGAGCTCACGCAGCCCGATTACTCGTCATAGGCGCGGCGCTGATGTCGTTGGTTATGCTGGGAATCTTCCTGCTCGCGTCGGCCGGAATGCAGCGACACTACCCCGTGGTGGCACTGGTCGGTCTGGCCCTGAACGTCGGGTTGAATCTGTTCCTGATCCCGCGGATGTCGTACGACGGAGCCGCTGTTTCCACCGTCGTGACGATCGGCACCACTCTCGTTCTGCTGTGGATCGTGATCGCGCGAAGCATGCCCATATCCGGACTGCTTCCCGTGCAATCCATTTCGGTGATATTGGTGGTCACCGCAGCCACTACGGTCGGCGGCTGGTTCCTGGTGCAGCACTATCCGGGCCTGTGGCTGCTCGTCTCGGTTGCGGCAGCCTTGCTGGTCGCACTCTTGCTGTACGTGTTCGTCACCATCGGACTCGTCGAGTCACCACTTCCGGGACCGGCCGAGAAAGGACGTCACCGTGCGCGTTCCGAATGACCATCGACACAACGGACACATCGCCCGATTCGGACCCCGCCCTGCGGAGTCGAAGTCGGGTTTCACGAAGGTAGAAGACCGTTGTGCCCGTTCTTCGAATGTTGTTGATGTGCAGTTTCATTCACGAGCGGCACGGCTACGCGAACGGCATACGAGCCCGGCTATCATCGAGCCTGTCGGCTCCACGAATCTCCGAAGCGGTACGTCCGCTCGCATCGACGACGGAAGGGTACACGGTTGATGTCCGTCCACGATGCCGTACACCGGGGCGACGTGCCCCCACCTATCGACCTCGCGGGACACATGCGAGAACTCGGCCGGGCACTGCTGCCCGCCGTGATCGTTGCTGTGCTGGTGGGTGCGGGCGTGTTCTACCTCAGGAGCGAACTCACCGAAAAGCAGTACGCCGCGTCGGTCGTGGCCGAGATCGAACCGGCCCAAAGCCTCGTTCCCGGTGACGCGTTCATCGAGCAGATGCGCGCACCGTTCGTGGAATTGGCGACCGATCGCAGCGTGCTCGATCAGGTCCTCACACAGGTCGACTCCGGACTGAACGCTGCCGAGCTGGCGTCGAGCGTAGAACTCTCCCCCGGTACTTCACCTGCACTGCTGACCGTCACGGTGACGACCCGTTCTCCTGAGCTCGCCGCAGATCTGGCTCGCGCGATGGTGTCGACGATGGCAAGTACCAGCACTGCCAACGCGATTCGTGACTCGCGAGAGCGAACCGACGAAGCGCAGTCCGCGATCGACGCGCAACAGGCGCGATTGGACGCTCTGCCCGCCGACGACCCGAGCCGGCCCGCATCCGTGTCGGAACTGGCCGAACTGCGCACCCGCCTGAGCGAGTTGGAGGCCACTGCGGGCGGAGACCGACTGGTCGTGCTGTCGAACCCCGACCAGAGCACCACACCGGTGTCACCCAAACCGGTCTCGGAGGCACTCGTCGCCGGGCTCGCCGCACTGATCGTTGCAGCCGAACTGATCGTGTTGCTGCGAGGACGTCTCGGACGCAAGCCCTCTCGGTCCTGGGCTCGTCGGGTGTCTCGCAAATACGGAGCGAAATTCGACCCGACGGCGAGCGACACCATGCCGCCCGCCGTGGCCGCGCGGATCGCAGCACTCGAACGCGGCGATAGACCCGTCTCCAGGGGTGCTCGGCACGCTGCGCCCAAGGGCGACAACGTGATCGTCCTGTTGGTCGGCGAGGGCGCTGTGACGGCCTCGACTCATGATCCGGATCGGACAGGCGAACGTCCTCGGGTCACCGAAGAATTCGGGTTGTCGGAGCAGTGGTGGCAGCACACCGACGTGGGCGACGTCGAGACCGTCGTGGTGTTGGTGTCGACACGTGGGCGCGACAAGAAGGCGGCAACTGCCGCGCTGCGGCAGCTCGACGAGTTCGACATTCCCGTGCATCTGGTCCTGCAGAGCAAGAACTCGACCCGACGGGTGGAACAGACCGCGCAGACGATCGCACCGGAAGGCCAACGCCATGCCAGCTGACAGAATTGCCGTCGTACACGAAAGATTCACCGAGATCGCCGGATCCGAGCACGTCATCGAACAGCTCGCGCTGCACTGGCCCGCGGCCGAGGTGTTCGCGCCGATTTCCCGGCCGGCCGGGGTTCCGTCGGGAATCGGCCGGGAGCCGCACACGACCGGCCTCAATCGTGTGTACAACGCGTTGGGCCAACGGTCGTACGCACCCGTTCTGCCGATGATGCCGCTCGCCTTTCGGCGCATGCCGCTCGACGGTTTCGATGCAGTCGTGGTGAGTCACCACGCATTCGCCACTCAAGCCGTGTTCGCCACCGACTCCCCGGTGATCGCCTATGTACACAGCCCGGCACGATGGGCCTGGGACCCCGAACTACGCGCAGGCGAGGGTGGCGGACGAGCAGGAGCAGCGATACTGACGGCACTGTCGGCCGTTGCCCGTCGTTGCGAGATCGCTGCCGCCCCGAAACTGAACACCGTGGTGGCCAATTCGACTGCAGTCGCACGTCGCATCGAGGATTGGTGGGGCCGTGACGACGCAGTGGTGGTCCATCCGCCCGTCGACACCGAGGGCTTCGTTCCCGATCCGTCCGTCGAGCGAGAGAACTTCTTCCTCCTCGCCGGACGCCTCGTTCCCTACAAGCGGCCCGATATCGCAGTCCGGGCCGCTGCCGAGGCCGACGTTCCGCTCGTGGTGGCCGGAGACGGACGAGCGATGGACGCCTGCCGTGCACTCGCCGGTCCGAAAACGACCTTCCTGGGCCGAGTTTCACACGAGAAACTCCTCGAACTGCACCGAACGACGCGGGCCCTGTTGATGCCGGGAGTGGAGGACTTCGGCATCGTCCCCGTCGAGTCCATGGCCTGCGGGACTCCCGTGATTGCGCTGGGCGACGGCGGTGCCATGGACTCGGTCGTACCGGGAAAGACCGGAGTGCATGTGCCACCGGGGTCGGACGAGGAAGTCGTCGCCGGATTCGCCGACGCCATGCGCTCGTTCGCTCCCGGAGACTTCGACCGCAGAGAGATTCGCACGTGGGCAGAGGGTTTCTCGCGGGCCCAGTTCCGCAGTCGTATGCAGGAGGTAGTCGATGCGGTCCGCTGAACGCCGATATCGTTCGACCGCACTGGACCGAGTCTTCGCCGACACCCGGATAGTGACTGCCGTCGGCCCCGTTCGTGGCCTGGACATCGAGCGCACACGCGCAACGCTGCGCGCCGCCGAACGTGTCGCCCGGACACCCCACGTTGCGCTCGAACCGCGGTCGGATACACGACAATGGCGCTACCGCAGCGACATCGCCGGAGACAACGTCACGGCCGGCACCGGAGCCACCGAGGATCTGGGCCGCATGCTCACCGACATTCGACGGCGAGACGGTGCGAGAGGACCGCTCGAGGTGATCGTGTTCGAGGACCATCTCGCTGTCGACTACTCGCACGGAATCGGCGACGGCCAGATCGGCGTCATGATGCTGGCGGCTTTCTCCGACGACGCCGATGGGACCCTGGTTCCCGCGCTCGCGACAGGGTTACCGGCCAGCGCAACGTGGAAAGCGCTGTGGCGTCACTATTCTCGACATCCGAAGACATTGGCGGACTTCTGGAAGTTGCGCGGTCGCCACCGAGCCGAGGCCGACGGCGATTCTGCTCCACGTCGCAGAATCGAGAACTGGGAGTCCGCGAAGGTCAGCCGCGCCGGGTACATGAACCGAACCCGAGTGGACGAACTCAAGCACTGGACGGCCGAGTACATGCCGGGAGCGACCGCCGCGTCGATCTCGACAGCGCTGTGGAGCGCAGCGCTGCGGGCCGAGGGCGTCGACGTCGACGATCACATCATGGTGTTGTTCAACAGCAGGCGTTATCTCGATCCGGCGCAGCAGAGTTCGCACGGGAACTTTGCCGTCGGCATTCCGCTTCACCTCCCTTCGGGCACGACACCCGTCGGTATCACTGCGGCAATGCGCGAGGTGATCGAATCGGGATGGCCGATAGCGGTGTTGGGAATGTCGCTACTGCGCGATGCTGCGACGCGATTTCGGTCTTCCGCTCGCGCACAGACCGATTCGGTCGTCGAGGTTCCAGAGACCTTGAGGTTGGCCGTCAGCGACCTCGGGCGACTGCGCGTCTTCGACCACCTCGATTGGGCCGACGACGGCAGGCCGCCGCAGATGGCAGCATCACTCGAGCCCGACGGCCCGGATGGCTGCACCATGCTCATTGCCGAGATTGCGGGTGGGCGGACCTACACGGCATCGTTCTGCAGCAAGATGATCGACGTCGCTGTGGTGGACGCAGCACTGCGGCGCATGTGCGACGACCCCGTCGCGCTACTCCGAGATGCTTTCTGACACAGGAACGGGGCTCGATCATGACCGCTGGATCGACGGTGTTGTTCCTGGCCCACACCGGGCAGGTCTCCGGTGCCGAAAAGGTGCTTCTGGATCTGATCGACGAGGCCGAGCGCCGCGGCTACGACACTGTGATCGCCTGTCCCTCCGGCCCCCTGACCGACCGAGTGCCCACGACGACGCGACACATCCCCATCGGCGAGCTGGGGCTCGGTGGTGAACGAGGAGCCGCCCGAGGCGTCGCAGCGGCACGCATGTCGGCGCGGTGGGTCACCGCAGCACGCGCGGTGCGTACGGTTGCCCGGGCGCCGGGCACCGTCACCGTCGTGAACTCACTCTTCGCGCTCCCGGTCGCACGGCTGGCCCGACCCCCTCGCGGTGCGTCGTGGCTCGTCCACGACACCATGACCTCTGCCAAACAGCGCGTGGTGGTGCGGTTCGCACGGTCGGCCGTTCGCGTCGCAGTCTCGGTATCGGAAGCCACCGCTGTACCCCTGCGCGCGGCCGGACTCCCGGTCGTGGTGTCACACAACGGAGTTCCATGGCCGGTTCCGCGTTTCGGCGGTGAGCTGCACGCCCCGCCGGTCGTCGGCATACTTGCCCTCCTCACGCCGTGGAAGGGCCATCGAGTTCTGCTCGACGCCGTGGCCACACTCCCCGAGATCCGTGTCGAACTCGCCGGCGGCAGCTTCCCCGGTGATCGTGACTACGTCGCAGAACTTCACGAGCGAGCGTCTCGATCGGACCTCGCGGGTCGTGTCGAGTTCCTCGGGCACACGGACGCGAAATCGGCGCTACAGAGATGGGACGTGGTCGTTTCCTCGAGCACGTCGCCGGAGGCGGGTCCGTTGTCGGTGCTCGAAGCGATGTCACACGGGCTGCCGGTGATCGGAACCGACCACGGCGGCACCCACGAGTTCCTCGCCGACGGTGCAGGAATTCTCGTCGAACCCGGCAACGTAGCAGCCCTCGCCGCAGCCATTTCCACGGTCATCGGCGATTCGAACCGACGAAGCGCACTCGGGGACACTGCGAGACACCGTGTTGCCAGCCGCCACGACATCGGCCGGACACTGCCCGAACTTCTGCACCGTCTCACCGACTGACAGACCGCCCGACCGCGCGAATTCGGTTAGGAAATCGAACGAAGCCGACCCCGGGCCCCGACGGCTGTGTTTGAATCGGGGCCCGATGGGAACGATGGGGGCTGATATGACTCGCGCCGTGACGAGATCCAACGAGCATTATCAATGGTGTATCGGCGTCATGACCAGCCTCGCGTTGACCACCGCCGTCAAACGCATCGTCTCCGCTGCAGCCCTGGCCATGGCTGTGGTCGTGACCCTCGAGCTCGCATTCGGCTACGGAGCCACGACGGCGATCCCGTCGATCGTGCAGTGGACGTGCATGATCGCCGCATACATCATGGGCGCGTTCTGGTGGTTCGGTCCGTGGCCGACGCTCGGACAGGCGTTCGCCTTCGTCGTCATCGCCAACTTCGCAATTTTCAGTGCCACCATCACCGCAGATTTCGCACCCGAGGTCACGCTCGGCAAATGCGCGTTCCTCATCCCGATCGGCATGCTTGCCGGCTTCTTCTTCGACAAGTGGCGGCTGGCCACCCACATCGCTCTCTGCCTGCTCGGCACCACGATCGTCGCGGTCTACATCGTCGTCGAGCGCGGTGTGGATACGTTCGTGGCAGTGGTTCTGTGGGCTCCGATCGTCATCTCCTTCACCGGCTTCGCCCTGCTGCTGCAGGCAACCACCCAATCCATGCGTCTGGAGTTCGAGTAACCGACATGCGAACCTTCTCCCTCCCCCACACCGGGACAGAAGTCTCGAGCATCGTGCTGGGGTTCATGCGCATCACCGATCTGGACGACGACCGGATCAGGAGATTGGTGGCCACCGCGCTCGACGTGGGCGTGACGATGTTCGACCACGCCGACATCTACGGCGGGTCACCGCACACGTGCGAGAAACGATTCGGCGATGCGGTGACGTTGACCCCGTCGCAGCGCGAGCGCATCAGCATTCAGAGCAAGGTGGGCATTCGCGAGGGCTGGTTCGACTTCTCCAAGGATCACATCGTCACCACGGTCGAGGCGTCACTCGAAGCCCTCGGCGTCGATCACCTGGACACTCTTCTGTTGCATCGCCCGGACACCCTCGTCGAGCCGGAGGAGGTCGCAGCAGCGTTCGACGACCTGCACGCGTCGGGCAAGGTCTTGGGCTTCGGCGTCTCCAATCACACACCCGGACAGATCGAGTTGCTGAAAACGGCTGTCGATCAACCGATTCTGTTCGATCAAGTTCAGCTGAGCATCGTGCACTCGCCGTTGATCGCGGCGGGCCTGACCGCCAACATGGGCGCCGAGGACCAGTCGATCGACCGCGACAACGGTCTACTTGACTACGCAAGAACGCGCGGCATCACCTTGCAGGCGTGGTCACCGTTCCAGAGCGGGACGCCGTCCGGCGTGTTCGTGGGCGACCGCGAGAACTACCCGGATCTGAACGTGGCACTGGACGAGATCGCCGACGTGTACGGGTCGACGCCGTCGGCGGTGGCAACGGCCTGGATCACCAGGCACCCGGCCGATATCCAGGTCGTGCTCGGTACCACCAGTCCTGATCGAGTCGTCGAAGCCGCCGGGGGTTCGGACCTACGCCTGACCAGGCAGGAGTGGTACCGCCTGTTCCGGACGGCGGGCCACACACTGCCCTGAACGACGCTCAGCGGCGTCACATCTGCCGTTACCTTTTCGTTCCCGACTAGCTATCGGTCCGTGATGATCAGGCCTCGATTCGGTGACGTTGCGCTGTCAGGATTGCCCCACGGCGCGCATCGGAACCTGTAGCCCTCGGGTTCCACCCCGTGCACGTCGGTCGTTAGGCCATCCGAACTGAGAGGTTCGCACCGTGACTGTCACCGACCACTTCGATTCTCGCCTCGCACGTGTCGGGCGCGGCAATGCTCATTACTTCATCGGCACCGAGCTCTACTCCCCTCGTCTGACTGTCGTCCGCGCGACGGGCGATCTCGACCATGGGTCTCGTGCCGATCTGGCGCAGGCGATCGATGAGGCCCTGCACGGCGAATCCGTTGTGCTGCTCGACTTGTCGGCAGTGACGTTCATGTACACGGGGTCTGCGTCCGTGGTCCTCGACGCTGTAGCACGCAGCGCCGGCCGCCTCGAGGTCTTCGCCCCGACGCGGCCCGCGCGCATCGTTCTCGACGCACTGGGCGCGGCGACGATCGGGGCGGATCCGCGCGCCGCCTGACCGGTGGAGGTTTGCGGTCCGGCCGATTCGGCAAACCCGAGGAGGACAGCGACTCCGGACGGCACATGTGCCGCGAGTCGTCTCCACGGAATCGAAGCGGCTCGTTCGACTTGCCGCGTGGAGCATTTCACGCACACCGAGGCAAGGATCGACAATGTCCGACCAGTTCAGCAAATCCGACCCGACCACCGCGTTTTCGATGCCCGATCGGGCCGAACAGGGTCGTCTCGAGCACCCCGGACTGACCCGCGACATGGTCACCGCTCCCGATCACGGCGAGGATTCCTACCGTGGATCGGATCGCCTGCACGGCCGTAAAGCATTGGTCACCGGCGGCGACTCGGGTATCGGCCGTGCCGTTGCACTGGCATTCGCGCGCGAGGGTGCCGACGTCGTCATTGCACACCTAGAGTCCGAAGGTCCGGACGCGCAGACCACCGTCGACCTCATCGAGGGAGCGGGCCGCGCCGGTAGAGCCATCGCCTGTGATCTGACCGACGAGTCGCAGTGCGTGCAATTGGTCGACACCGCGTCCGAGGTTCTCGGCGGGCTCGACATCGTCGTCAACAACGCCGCGTTTCAGATGGCGCAGATGGGCGGCATCGCAGACATCACCACCGAGCAGTTCGATCGCGTACTCAAGACCAACTTGTACGCCCTGTTCTGGATCTCGAAACGCGCTGCCGAAATCATGGACGCGGGATCCACCATCATCAACACCACCTCGATCCAGGCATCGAATCCCTCTCCCGAGCTGATGGACTACGCCACCACCAAGGCCGGAATCGTGGCGTTCACCAAGGGTCTCGCCGGCGATCTCGCCGAACGCGGAATTCGCGTCAATGCCGTTGCACCCGGGCCTATTTGGACGCCGCTGATCCCGGCCACGATGCCGGTGGAGAAGTACGAGAAGTTCGGCGAGACCGTCCCGCTGGGACGACCGGGTCAACCTGCAGAGCTGGCACCGGCTTATGTCTTCCTGGCATCGAACGAATCGAGCTACATCACCGGCGAGACCATCGCGGTCACCGGCGGCACGCCGTTCAACTGATCTTGTCGCCCTCTGCGGTGTCGCGCCACGCAAGTAGCACACCGTTTCCCTCGGGTCGTCGCCATGGCAGGAACAATGCGACGGCAAGCGCACATGCCACAGCGGCACCGACGGTCACGAACGACGCGAGCTGAAAGCCCTCCAGCGAGGCCGCTTTCATCGCGTGGATCAGGTCGGCCTTCTGCGTCGCGAAAATCGGGTCGGTGGGCGCTTTCCCGATTTCGATGACGCTGACGACCGTTTCGCGAGCGAACGCCTTTTGGTAGGGCTCCATGATCGCGTCGGGTATCGCGTCGATCTTCGGACTCACCTGTGAGGTGTAGATCGACGCGACGATCGATCCGAGCACGGCAACTCCGAGCGTTCCGCCGACCTCTCGGGTGGTGTCGTTCACCGCGGAGCCCGCACCTGCTTCGTCGAGCGTCACCGAGGACATGATCGACTCGGTGGCAGGGCCCTGCACGATCGCCAAGCCGAGGCCCATCAGCACCATCGAGACGAGAACCGGTCCCAGATAGGGCGTTTCGACCTCCACCTGACCTGCGATGAACATCCCGATGCTCATCACCATCAGCCCGAAAACGATCACCGCCGTGGTTCCGATGCGTTGCGCAATGATCGTCGCCAGCGGCGCACCGATGGCGATGGATACTGCGAAGGGCAGTGAGTGAACGCCGAACTGCAGTGGGGTCAACTCCATCACACCCTGGAAGTACTGGGTGATCATGAACAGGAAGCCGAACATACCGAAGTACGCCACGGCAATGGCCAAGGCGGGCAGTGAGAATCGTCGGTTCCGAAACAGGTTCAAGTCCAGTACCGGAGCCGGTGTCCGCAGCTCCCACCAGACGAACGCGACGATGGCTGCCGATCCTGCCAGATATGCTCCGATGCTCGTTGCAGACAGCCAACCATTGTGTGGCGCTTCGATGATCGCCCAGACCAGCACGGTGATGCCGGCCAACGACAGCGCGATACCCAGGGGGTCGTACTTCCCGACGTGCTCTGCTCTGGACTCCGGTACGCACGCCAGCGCGGCCACCAGAACGAGCAGTGCCACCGGAACATTGATCCAGAACACCGAGTGCCACGAGAAGTGCTCGAGCAGAAACCCACCGGCAGTCGGGCCGATTGCGATGGCAAAGCCCGCCATGGCAGTCCAGGCCGCGATGGCCAGCGCTCGCTCCTTGGCATCGGTGAAGATGTTGATGATCAGGGCAAGGGTCGCCGGAAACACCGCGGCCGCACACACTCCCATGGCCGCCCTCGCGGCGACCACCTGCCCCAGATCGGCGGCGACAGCGCCGCCGATCGACATCACAGCGATGCCCGCCAGTCCGAAAATCATGACCTTCTTGCGGCCGTAGCGATCGCCGAGGTGACCGAACGCCAACAGCAGTCCGGCGAACGTCAGTGTGTATGCGTCGACGACCCACTGCAGGCCGCTCATATCGGCACGTAGCTGCAGTCCCATCGAGGGCAGCGCGACGTTGACGACGGTGTTGTCCAAGACGACGAGCAGCTCGGCTGCGCAGATCACGATCAGCGCGAGGTATCGCCGACGGAACTGCGGCAACTTCACTGGCTGACTGGAGGTGGTGGGTGACGACATCGGAATCCCTTCGACTATGACGGTCGGCATAGTTCCTGAAGGGAAGTTAGCTGTAACTAGTAGTTATAGCAACATCGCCCGGCTCCTCCCGGTCGACGTCAGCGGCCCGCCGAGGCCTCCAGAACCGCCTCGAGCAGCGCCGACAACTCCCCCTCGGTCCGATCCAGAGCCGTGGTCGAGCGCTGCGCCTTGGCCATGATCAGCGCACCTTCGATGGCCGCGATCGCAAAGGTCGCCAACGCGTACGACCGCTCGCGAGTCAAGCCGCGCTGCCACAGGGACGCCGCGATCACGTCCTCCCAGGACGAGAAGGACTCACCCGCCGCGGCAACGGCCTGCGGCGCATGCAGCCCCTCGAGCGCGGCCGGCGCGACGGGACACCCCGCCTCGAAATCCGTGGCCAGCAGTTCGCTGCGGAATCCCTCGAGAATGGCCCGTACGGTCGCCGACGGACCGGCCGACGCCAGGCCGGCCGAGATCATCGCGCTCATCTCGGCTCCCGCAGTACGCGTAGCCTCTTCCACCAGCTGAGGCTTGCCGCGGGGAAAGTGGTGATAGATCGAGCCGCGGGGAGCGCCCGCGTGATCGATGACGTCGGCCAGCGAGGTGGCGTCGACGCCGCGTCGACGAAACAGCTGGGCAGCGCTGCGCAGCATGTCGTCCCGAGCACTGCTTCGATTCGTCATCCGAACCCCTCCCACGGACGCCACAATGATTGACGTGACGTCTCGTTACACCTACAGTCGTTCTGTAGCTATGTTGTCCATCATAGCTGGAGCCGCAGTCCCGGAACCGGAGCAACGCATGTCCCCTGACACCGACGTGATCGACCTGAGCAGCCCGCTCACCCTCACCTGCGGGCAGATCCTGCCGAATCGTGTGATGAAGGCAGCGCTCAGCGAAGGACTGTCCACCGCCGAGCACGGCCCGGACTCCCGCCTCGAAACGCTGTACCGCCAGTGGGGCGCCGGCGGCTACGGCCTGGTGGTGACCGGCAACGTGATGGTCGATCGGTCCCATCTCGGCGAACCGGGCAATGTCGTCATCGAGGACGACCGAGACCGTGATGCGCTGGCCCGTTGGGCGAAAGCGACGACCGACGGCGGTGCCCCCATCTGGATGCAGCTCAATCACCCTGGCCGGCAGGCCAATCCGATCGTCACCCGCACCAAGCCCGTTGCACCGTCCGCCATCGCCCCCAACATTCCGGGCATCCCGGCACCTCGCGCGTTGAGCGAGAACGAGATTCACGACATCATCGGCCGATTCGCCACCGCGGCGGCCGTGGCCGAGACGGCCGGTTTCGACGGCGTCCAGATCCACGGTGCGCACGGCTACCTGGTGTCGCAGTTCCTCTCCCCTCTGTCGAACAGGCGCGACGACGCCTGGGGCGGCGACCTCGACGGACGCATGCGGTTCGTGATCGAAGTCGTCCGCGCAATCAGAGCGGCGGTGTCGCCGAGTTTCGCGGTGGGAATCAAGCTGAACTCGGCGGACTTCCAACGCGGCGGGTTCAGCGAGGAAGAATCACGCATCACCGTCGAGCATCTCGTTCGGGAATCGATAGATCTGATCGAAATCAGTGGCGGCAGTTACGAATCACCCGCGATGATGGGCACCGCAAGCACCCGCGATCGTGAGGCGTACTTCCTGGAGTACGCGCGGACGGTGCGCGACGCGGCCGGAACAGTGCCATTGGCGGTCACCGGCGGCTTCCGTACCCGCTCGGTCATGAGCGCGGCAGTGCAATCGGGTGAGTGCGACATGGTCGGTCTCGGCCGTCCGACCGCCCTCGCCCCGGCCGTCGCGACATCGCTGGTCGACGGCACAGTCGATCGAGTCGAATCGCCGCGCGTGGCTCTGCGCGTCCCGTCGAAGTCCAGCGCGTTCAAGCAGATCAACGGCGCTCTCGATCTGCAGTGGCACACCGACCAGTTGCAGCTCATCGGCGCTGGGCAGCAGCCGAATTCGAGCCGCCCGGCATGGAAGACTGCGGCCACGATGCTGCAGCGCAACGGCTGGGACGCGTTCCGTAATCGTCGAGGCTCCGCTCGGGTGGACACCTCTGCTGCCGTGACGAAGTTTCGCCGCGAGCGCTTGATCGGAAAGTATGTCGCCAATCCCATCGTGAACGGATTGACGTCGCTGGGAGTGACGACCTCCCTGGTGACCGACCTCGAGACCATAGGACGCAAGACCGGGCACGCCCGTCGCGTGCCGGTGTCGGCGGCATTCGACGATTCCGGTGCGTGGCTGGTGTCGCAGCACGGCACCAGGTCCGGTTGGGGCGCAAACATCACAGACGAGCCCAGAATCCGAATTCGCGTGGGCAACCGATGGCGCACCGGCACAGCCACATTCGTTCCCGACGACGATGTCGTCGTCAGAGCGCGGTCGTTCTCCGGCAATCCCGTCCTCGGACGCATCATCGGAGCCGGCTTCCGAGCGCTCCAGACCGATCCGATCTCGGTCCGCATCGAGTTCGACGACTGACCGGTTCTTCACTTCCGACTTAGGTTTGCTTTACTTAACTAGTGAAGACTCTCCCCCTCGCGCCCGTAACCGTTGCCGCATTTGTTGCCGTATCGCTGATCACGTCGTGCAGTTCCGCTGCCGAGCCGGCGGACGACGCGGCAGGCCGACCGGTCACCACACAGTTCGGGACGATCGTGGTGCCGGAACGGATCGACTCGGTGGTTGTGATCGACGGCCGACGCGATCTCGACATCGCGCTGACCTTCGACCTACCCATAGTCGGGATGCCGGTGGAAACCGAGGCTCCGCCGGAGATGGCCGGGCCGCTGACCGAACCGACTCGGATGTTGCTCGCCGACGGCGTGCCGGAGCTGTATCCCCGCAACACGGTCGACCTCGAAGCGGTCGCGCGAGTCGCGCCGGATCTGATCATCGGGCGCGACGAAGTGGTCGAGGAGATATACGGCCGGCTCAGCGACATCGCACCGGTGCTGCCGGTGGGGTCCACCGGCAGCGGTGTCAGCTGGCAACAGGACGTGACCACGGTAGGTGATGCACTGAACCTGCAGGACCGAGCGGCAACGATCGTGGCCGAGTACGACTCTCGCGTCGACGAGCTCATCGTGCGGCATGCCGACGCGATCGCGAACACCGCGGTCCTGCCGATCAGTACGTCCGAGGAAGGTGGAATTTCGGTGGGCAGGCAACGAGTGCCGTCCATCGTGCTCGGAGACGTGGGAGCCCGGTTCGCCTCCGCTTGGAACGACGCCGATCCCGAAATCGAGTACGGCCCCGAGAATGTCACTGCCGCATCCGACGCGGTGGCCATGATTGCCGCCATCACGTCCGAGCAGGATCTGCAGGCGATGAACGCCAACCCGCTCTGGACCGGATTGCCGGCGGTGCGCACCGACCGCATCGTCCGGACCGACAAGTTCACCAACGACGGCGGCCCGCTGACCGCGCTGTGGACCCTCGGCCTGGTGGAGAAGCTCTACGCCCCGAGCTGACCGAGATGCATAATCGGTCGATGGCACCTACCCCCACTGGAACGTTGCGCAGCACCGACACAGGCGTCGCTCTCGAGCTGACCAGAACCTTCTCGGCTTCGCGTGAGGACGTGTGGGCACGCCTCACCGAATCGTCCTGGACGGCACAGTGGTTCGGTCCGTGGGAGCGGATCTCGCACAACACCATTCGCGTCACGATGGCATTCGAGGAGGATGCGCCGGCGTCGAACATGATCATCGACGCGTGTGAGCCGCCGGGCCTCCTGGCAGTGCGGATGACCGGCGAGGTTCAATGGCCAGTCGAGGTCCGTCTGACCGAGGCAGGCCCTGCGACCGTTCTCGTTCTTGCACACAGCTGCAGGAGCACGGACGGTCTGGGCGACATCGGACCGGGGTGGGAGTACTACCTCGACATGTTCATCGCCGCCGGAAACGGCGACCCGCGCCCGAGTTTCGACGATTACTACCCATCACAGCAGGAGTACTACTCATCTCTTCGCCCGCGGTGAATCAGTGCTTGCGTAGCGCGTCGATCAGCTCTTCCTTGTTCAGCTTGGAATAGCCTTCGAGACCTATTTCCTTGGCTCGCTCGGTCAATTCGTCGACCGTCCAGTCCTCGTAGGATCCGGATTCTCCACCCTTCCTACCGATCTGATCTCGCCCCTTCTTCGCGGCGGCGTTCGAGATGCGGGCGGCCTTCTCCTTCGAGTTGCCTTCCTCGCGGAGCTTGTCGTACAGGCCCTGGTCCTTCAGCTGTGGTTGGTCTTCGGTTTCGCTCTTCTTCGCCGGCATCGGAACTTCCTTTCACTGGGTCGTGTCGAAGCGCTACCCGGTCTGCACGGCGACAAACCTCGCTCGACGTCGCGGATCGGGTGTGTGTTTCGAGTTCCATCGGGTAAGCGATCGGGATGCATTCGGATAGACCGCAATCGGTAAGCCGAGACACCACCGGCAACGACGACACCACCGACGCAGACGACGCGCCGCTCTCGGTGGGGGTGGTCAGCGACGATGGCTTCGCGGCGACGGTGGCGTCTGCCATCGTCGCCAAGTTGCCCGATCACGCGAGGATCGACGGGCAGCGGCGAGAGATCCGCGTGTCCCGAGCATCGGTGCCGCTCCCGCCCACCGCGACCGGAGCGGCCCCGCTGGGACAGTGGCTCGCGTCGGTGAAGGCCGACGCCGACTACGACATCGTGTTGTGTGTGTCGGAGGTTCCTCGCCGTCTCGGGTCGCGTCCGGTGATCGCCGAGACTCGTGACGGTACGACCGGCGCGCTGTACGTGCCTTCCTTCGGAACGCTGGCGGTTCGACGACGTGCTGTCTCGGCTGCACTGGCCGTGTTGCACGAGTTGATCGAAGCCGACGATTCGTCGCGACCACCGCGGAGGTACTTCGAGTCTCGCTGGGCTTCCAGTGATTCCGAGGAGGGCGACGAGGTGCTGCTGACGTCGAGCATCTTCGGTCGAATCAGGTTGGTGTCGGGGATGATTCGATGCAATCGTCCGTGGCGATTGGTTCCGACGTTGTCGGGCGCACTCGCTGCCGCGAGCGCGGCGTCCGCCTTCGGCGTGTTCTATGCCAGCATCTGGCAGATGGCAGCGTCGATGAGCCTCGGCCGACTGGCCATGATCGGGCTCACCGCAGTGATCGCCATGACCGTCTGGGTCATCTTTCCCAACGGCCTGTGGGAGAGGCGTTCGTTCCGAAGTTCCACGATCGACCGATGGATGTACAACGCAGCCACCGTGGGAACCGTTCTGACCGGCGCTCTCTGTATGTACGCGCTGTTGTTCGCGGTGGTGCTGGGCTCGGCGGCAGTCGTGATCTCACCGGAATTCCTGGCAATGCAGATCGGTCGTACCGCGACTCTGGGCGACTATTTTTCCCTCGCGTGGCTCGCTGCGTCGCTGGGCACGGTGGCCGGTGCAGTCGGGTCGTCGGTGGCAGATCGCGAGGACATTCTCGGTGCCACCTACGGTCATCGCGAGTTGATTCGTCGTCGGTCGGCCACCTCCTCGTCCTGAAAATCGCCACGTGGTTCGCGTTGTGAGCTAGAACAAGAAAAACTGGGTACGTTCGGGATATGCCATACCTGGATCGCGTTGCGGACGTGTTCGTGCTGAACCTCGGAACTCGGGGCGTCGAAGACAGCGAAAATCGCATGAGCCCCGACTGGGTTGCCGAGATCAATGCACTGCTCGACGAGGTGGAGTCCTCCTCCGGCCCGGCTGCCCTGGTCACGACGGCAACCGGCAAGTTCTTCTCCACCGGCGTTGATCTGTCGTGGGGTGCCGACAACCTCGATCAGATCAATCGGTTCATCGGCACCGTGCAGGAGATGCTGGTGCGCTTCCTGACGTTCCCGATGCAGACCGTCGCCGCCATGCAGGGTCACACCTACGGCGGTGCCGCGTTCTTCGTGATGGCACACGACCACCGCATCATGCGTTCCGATCGCGGCTTCCTGTGCTTCCCCGGCGTCAACATCGGGGCGACCTACAGCCCCGGAACCGTCGACATGGTGCGAGCGAGGTTGGCCCCGCACGCCTTTCACGAGGCGCTCACCACCGGACGCCGCTACGGCGGTGGCGACGCCATGGCGCTCGGTCTGGTCGACGCCGTCTCGACGCAGGAGCGTGTGCGCGACGACGCCATCGCCCGCGCAGCCGCGTTGGCCGGCACCCGCGGTGAGGTACTGGGCGAGATCAAACGCACCATGTACGCCGGTGAGGTCCGTTCCCTGCTGACGCCTGTCGCAGGCGTCGACGAAATGGAATGGGTCTCGAACTAGGCGGAGTTGTCAGTGCACCACCAGAACCGGGCATTCCGAGTGATGCACCAAGTTCTGGCTCACTGATCCCAATATCGCTGCGGTGAAACGATTTCGTCCGCGGCTTCCCACTACCAACACCTGGGACGTCGCGGAGATCGACCGAAGTTCGTGTGCCGCCGAGGCACCGACGGACACCGCCCGAACCGGCACCGTCGGATACCTGTCCCGGTAGGTGTCGACGTTGGCCTGCAACCACTTTCGTTCTGCCTCACGAAGGTGCTGCCAGTCGACCGAGGGGCCGTAGTCGAGTTGATCGGTTTCGTGCACGGCACCCACGTGGACGGCGAGCAGTTCCGCACCCAGGATGCTCGCCATCTCGAACGCTGCCGACAGTGCGCGCTTCGATGGCTCCGATCCATCGACCCCAACCGCGACAGGGGCCGGCTCGGCTCCGGAGTCGTCGCGACGCTCGTGCCACACCAGCACCGGGCAGGTCGCGGCGTTGACGATTGCCGTCGTCGAGTACCCGAAGACGATGTCGCGCAACGGCCCCGACTCGCACGCGCCCACGACGAGCATTCCCGCGTCCGCGGAGAGTGCCTTCGCCATACGTGCAGCCGGCAGTTCGGACACCTCCGATTCCACCGTCACCTGGGGATCGACTCCGTGCACGACGTCGACGGCGCGGGCGAGTACGCCTTCACCCTCCTGCCGCAGCCGCGTCGGGAAGTCGGTGGTGTTCAGCTCGGCGGCGACGGCCGCACTCCACTCGTCCTTCGGTGCACCGTGGACGAGGTGCACCGACGTCGATGCCGCCCGGGCGAAATGCGCCGCCCATTCGGCCACCCCCTTGTCCGTGGGCGAGCCGTCGACAACGACCGCGAGCGGTCCGTCGAATGTGGTTGCCGCGATCGTGTGGTCCATCGTTCCTCCGTTGGCCGAAGACGGTTTCTACGTCGTCTCCCACGATCGCTGCCCTGGCGACGCGCCACTAGGGCATTTGGCCACCGGTGTGACGGGTATTTCGGGTCGAGGCCGCTACGCCCCGGCAACCAGGGGCGCCACTTCGGTGCCGAGTAGCTCGATGCCGCGCAGAAGGTCGCTGTGTGCCAGCCGCGGATTGGTCATCTGCAACGACAGTCGATCCACTCCGCCCAGTTGTTCGCTCACTCGCTGAATCTTGTCGGCCACCGTCTTCGGATCTCCCATGAAGAACGCACCGTTGGGACCGGCGGTGGCATCGAACTGCTGCCGACTGGGCCGCGCGAATCCGCGCTCCCGAGAGATCTTGGTGAACATCTCGTTCCAGCCGGGGTAGATGGTGTCTGCTGCGGCCGTCGTGGTCTCGGCAACGAAGCCGAACACGTGCAGGCCCACCTTCAGCTGCTCCGGCGGATGGCCCGCCTGCGCTCCGGCGCGACGATAGAGGTCGACGAGCGGGGCGAACTGTCGTGGTTCTCCGCCGATGATGGCGATCATCAGCGGGAGCCCCAGAAGCCCTGCGCGAGCGAAGGACTCGGGAGTCCCACCGACCCCGACCCAGATCGGCAACGGATCCTGCAGCGGACGTGGGTAGATGCCCTGACGGTTCAGCGCCGGGCGGTGCCGACCGGACCAGGTCACCTCGACGTTGTCCCGGATCTGCAGCAGGAGGTCGAGCTTCTCGGCGAACAGCGTGTCGTAATCGGCCAGGTCGAGACCGAACAGCGGGAACGACTCGGTGAAGGATCCGCGTCCCACGACGAGATCGATCCGGCCCTTGGAGATCAGATCGAGGGTGGCGAACTCCTGGAAGACCCGGACCGGATCGTCGGCGCTGAGCACTTTGACTGCGCTGCCGAGCCGAATGTTCTCGGTCCGCGCGGCTGCTGCAGCGAGAATGATCGACGGAGCCGAGTCGTAGTACTCGCTGCGGTGGTGCTCGCCGATACCGAACGAGTAGAGCCCGACCTGATCTGCGAGGGCGATCTCTTCCAGTAGGTGACCCATTCGCTCCTCGGGAGCGATCACCCGACCGTCGGTCGGGTCGGTCACGGAAGAGACGAAACTGTCTACGCCCAGATGCATGGTGGGACCTTTCGATTCGGGATGGTCGATTCCAACAGCATCGGTGAAGATTCAATTATTCCGATGGGTGTCGAGTTGGCAGCTACTCGCCCCATCGTTTCAGCTCGTCCGCCGCGTAGTACATCTGCTGTGATGCGCCGAAACGAACGAGCAACCGCTGCTTGTCCTCGTAGAACCAGACCACGGTTCCGTACATACCTGCCATGGGCCCACTCAGCGGTGTGACTCCGTCGCCCACCTCGAATCCATACATACGTGCACCGTACCGATCGAGGGTGCCGAAATCGGACACCCAGCGTTCGGCTTATCGGCGTCCGCGTTTGCGTGCGCGACGCTCGTCGAGCTTCCGCTTGCCGTAGCCCCACGTGACGCGGCCCAGACCCTCGAAGAGTCGGCTGGAGAGACTTCTGCGTCCACTCATACGGCGGCCCCGTTTCCGATGACGGTCATTCTCGGTCCCTTTCTCTGAGGCAGTAGAACCCTGCGACTGGCCGGTGAAGTGATCCGGCACGATCGATGAGTCGAATCGGAACGGAGCAACCACACATCGGACACGCGTGATCTACATCACGTACGACGTCTCGATCGTCGAGCTACGCCCGTGTGACGAGTCGATCCATCCACCCGATCAGCTCGGGGTAGGCAGCGACGTTCGCGGCCGGATGGTCGAACGCGGGTACCAGATCGGTTCCGAAGTCGAACTCTCGGACGGTGATGTCCGTGACGCCTGCGGCGCGCCAACGCTGTACCAGGATTCGGCTCTGCTCGATCTCGACGGAGGTGTCGTGGACGCCGTGCACGATCATCACGGGTGCGACGGGCGCGGTGAACCCGGTGGTGTTCTCCTGCGTCATCGGACCCAGCACGGGCCCGGTCATGAGCGTTCCCAGGGAAGAGCCGTCCGCAGTGAGGTCCTCGGATCGCAACGGTCCGTAGGTGAGAGCGTCGACCGTGCAGAAATCCTGCGCCGCATCGATGGCTGCCCGTCCTCGATCGTTGAACAGAGCCCGAATCTGTTCGGCCCGGTCGGGGTGAGCGCCGATCAGGCCGCCGATCGTGTACAGCATCGTCGCGGCGGACTCGGAGCCGTCCTGGCCCTCGACGCGCAGCACAGGATCGGTCGGTGCGGCACCGACGAAAGCACCGACCACGGACACATCGGGCGCGTAAATGGACGCGAGCTCCGCGGCCGCGGCCGACGCGACGCCGCCCGCCGAGTATCCGTAGAGCACAACAGGCGCGTCGGTCTCCCCTGCCGCAGCCCGTGCCGAGTCCAGCACGGCGCGGGCACTGGCGATCCGACCCAGAAACTCGTACTCGCCGGGGGTTCCCAGCCCTTGATAGTCCGTCGTGACCACCTGGTACCCCTGCGCCAGTAGTGGCAGCAGTGCCGGCATCGTGGTTGTCAGCCCCAGCTCCGAGGAGCCCGAGCAACGATCGGCAACCCCGTAACTGCCTGGCGCATAGGCGATCACGGGCCGGGGCCCGGGACCGGACCACGCACGCGTCGGCGTGACCAGCAGCCCCGACACGGCCACCGCACGATCGCGGGGATCGGCCGACCGGTACAGAATGCGCTCGGTGTGCGATCCCAGAACGTCGAGCTGTGGCACGGATTCTCGGCGCAGGATGGACCCGGGTGCGTATGCCTCCAGGCCGACGACGGGCTCACTGTAGAGATCGGCACCGTCTGGAGCCGCCGAGGCGGGTGCGGCCGAGGCGGGTGCGGCCGAGAGAACGAGGCACCCGACAAGAACGGACAGGGCGAGGGTGACGAAAGGCAGTCTCATGTCGCGAGCCAGTATGCGGTCCGAAGTGCGGGTCCGCATTCTGTATTCGCGGATTTGCGACACCCACGTCTTGGTCGGTGATGCACCACAAAAAATGCCCCTGCCAGCGTTTCCACTGGCAAGGGCATTCGTTGTGCGCCATCAGGGATTCGAACCCCGGACCCGCTGATTAAGAGTCAGCTGCTCTAACCAACTGAGCTAATGGCGCCGATCCGCACCGCGTGTTCTCTGCGGTGCGGGAGAAACATTAACAGCAGATGCCGCCAGATGTGAAATCGGCTGGTCGGAGCACCTGTCGGGTCAGTTGAAGATCCTGCGAACCACGAGAACTGCCACCACTGCGCCCACTCCGAGGAGGGTGAACTTCACTGCCGGCTCGTTGAGCTTGGCCACCACGGACTGCTTGGTGTTGGCGACGATGTTCTTGGGGCTGGCACGGACGCTCAGCTCGTCCAGGGTGCTGGCGAGCTGATTGCGAGCGGCCTCGATCTCGCGCTCGATTCGGTCGGTGTCCTTGGCCACGTGTCCTCCAGCTTGTTGCAAATAGTCTCGGTCGCAGTCGAGCCTAGAGCACGGCGATATTTCGATACTCTCGTGCGGTGACCGAATACAGCAAGCTCGAGCCGGGCGACACCGCTCCGGCGTTCACCCTGCCCGATGCCGACGGCAACGACGTCTCCCTCGCCGACTACGCAGGCAAGAAGGTGATCGTGTACTTCTACCCCGCCGCGAGCACCCCGGGCTGCACCAAGCAGGCCTGCGATTTCCGCGACAGCCTCGCCGAGCTCAACGGCGAAGGCCTCGAGGTCATCGGCATCTCCCCCGACAAGCCGGCCAAGCTCGCCAAGTTCCGCGACAAGGAAGAGCTGACGTTCCCGCTGCTCTCCGACGAGGAGAAGACGACCCTGCAGGCGTGGGGCGCGTTCGGGGAGAAGAAGAACTACGGCAAGGTCTACGAGGGCGTCATTCGCTCCACGTTCCTCGTCGACGAGGAAGGCAAGATCGAGGTGGCGCAGTACAACGTCCGCGCCACCGGCCACGTCGC
This sequence comes from Rhodococcus sp. IEGM 1341, assembly GCF_030056895.1. Classification (NCBI taxonomy): domain Bacteria; kingdom Bacillati; phylum Actinomycetota; class Actinomycetes; order Mycobacteriales; family Nocardiaceae; genus Rhodococcus; species Rhodococcus sp. IEGM 1341. Next base: position 74,652 of record NZ_JASHKV010000012.1, read on the forward strand.
CAAGCTCCGCCGCGATCTAGCTGTCTGACCCTGCGAGCCGCTGCAGGAACAACGCCTCGGCGACGGCCATCTTCTCGATTTCCGTCGGGTCCACGCTCTCGTTGGGAGCGTGGATCCGGCACCGAGGCTCCTCGACGCCCATCAGCACGATCTCGGCGTCCGGCAGCACCTGAGCCAATGCGTTGCACAGCGGAATCGACCCGCCCTGGCCTGCCGTCCCCATGGGATACCCGAAGGCCTTCTCCAACGCTTCGAACAGCGCCGCGTAACCCGGCCCATCGGTTCCGGCCCGAAACGGCGACCCGATGGCCTCACGCTCGACGGTGACCCGCGCATTCCAGGGCGTACGCGCCTCCAGATGAGCCACCAACGCACCCTGAGCCCGCTGCGGATCCATCCCGGGCGGCACCCACAAATTGAGCCGTGCCGACGCACGAGGCGAGATCGCCGCAGCCGACCCCACGACCGGCGGGCAGTCGATCCCCAGGATCGTCAGAGCGGGCCGCGCCCACACCGCCTCGGCCACCGAACCCGAACCCGCCAGCCCGACGCCATCGAGCACGCCGGCATCGGCACGGAACTGCTCGGCGTCGTACTCGACCCCGTCCCAGGTCTGCGTTCCGTCGAGTCCGTCGACCACGGTGTCGCCGTGCTCGTTGCGCAACGTCGAGAGCACCTGCACCAGTGCGGCGAGCGCATCGGGTGCTGGCCCGCCGTACATGCCCGAGTGCACCTCTCCGGCAAGGGTTTCCACATGCACCACCACGTTGGCGATACCGCGGAGCGTGGTGGTGACCGTCGGCAAGCCCACCTGTGCGTTGCCGGTATCGGCGATGACCACCATGTCTGCCGAGAACAGTTCGGGGCGCTGTTCCACGAGCGCTTCCAACCCGCCGGTGCCCATCTCTTCCGAACCCTCGCAGACGATCCGCACGCCGACCTCGAGCGACTCCCCCAGCGCCCGTAGCGCCAGCAGATGCATGATCACGTTGCCCTTGCAGTCCGCCGAACCTCGTCCGTACCAACGACCGTCCCGCTCGGTCAGCTCGAAAGGCTGACTGTCCCAAAGTTTTTCGTCACCCGGAGGTTGAACGTCGTAGTGCGAGTACAGCAGAACGGTCGGTGCTCCTGCCCGAGCCGGCCGTGAACCGACGACGGCCAGTGAGCCGTCGATCGTCTCGATCAGCTGCACGTCCGGAATGCCAGCGTCGACGAAGGCCCGCTGCACCCACTGCGCCGCACCGGTGCATTCCTCGACCGGAAACTGCCGTGGATCGTGCACCGAGGTGAAGCGGACCAACTCTGCCAACTCGGATTTCGCTCGGGGCATCTGCGATGCGATCGCAGATCGAACGTCGACGGGGCGCGCATCGGCGGGCATGAATCCTCCAAACGAGAAAATGACAGACGGGCCGTAGCCAGTCTGTCATCACTCGCCACAGGAACGATTCAGCGTCAGCGGCCGGAGAACTCCTGATGAATCCACTCACCGGTCTGCTGCCAGTGCCGATCCCACGCTTCCTGCTCGAGCTGTTCGGGCGACTTGCCCGGCTCCGGAACGGGAACAGGAACGGTGAACTGCGGAGGGGCCACCTCGGTCGGCGACGGCAGAGGTCCCGGCTGCGGGGCCGCCACAGCCTGACGTGGCGGATCCTGCGTCGCCCACGTCTGAGATGTCGGTGCAGGCTCGACAACTGTCGATGGGTCCGCAGCCGGGGGAATCGTCTCGGGCGGCGGCGCAATCGCCGGCACCGGCGCAACCACGACCGCACCCGGATCGGACGTCGTCGGATCCACCTGCCTGGTTGCCCCCGCCAGATCCGCACCGGCATCGCGTCGATCGACTACCTGCTCGGCGTTCGTCTCGGATTCACCCGGCAACGTCGCAGCGACCGCGACACCAGCGGAGAGCACACCGGCCAGCAGCACTGCGGCGAACACGAGCTTGCGCCCGGAGCCTCCCGACCGGGCCGGCTTCGAGCCGACAACCGACAGCACTGCGGGTGAAGGAAGCGGCGCTGCCACCCTGTCGTTCACCACCGCAGGGGCGGGCCCGGAGTCGGCAATCTCGGCGTCGGCCTGGTCGGACTCATCGGCTGCTACGACCTCGGCATCGGCGGCCGCGACCGGCTCCGAGTTCTCGGTCGCCTCCTGCGCAGCGGCAACCACAGCCGGCTCGTCCTGATATGCCAGCAGCGCAGCTCCGCGGGCTGCGACCTGATCCGCGTCACCGACGCGCACCACGGGGACACCGAGTCCGAGCGACAGGATGTCGACCAGGTCTCGATTACTCGAAGAATCACCGAAGAGGGCCACGAACTCGGGCTTCTTGCCGGACTGATCCACAACTTCCCACGCCAGTGGGATGGTGCTGCCGATGCGCTCGGGCGACATCGAGTCCAGCGTCGCAGTCTTCACCGGGGTGATCGAGGCATCTGCGGCATCGGCGAGCGAGATGGAGACGCCCGCGTCGCCCATGTAGTACAGCAGGACGGTCTTCGCGTCGGCGAAGTCCTTCGACGTGGCGAGCCAGCCGAGGAACGATTCGGATGCGGAGGACAGGACTGCGGAATCGTCGCCGAGAGCGGCTGCGAACTCGGCGCGCTCGCCCTCGGTTCGGTACACCACACCCACTGCGTCCACGCTTGCGTCGAGCTCTGCCGCCTCGGCGAGCATCGTCTCGATCGCTGTCGTCAGAACCGAAGCCGCATCGGGATCGAGCGGGGTAGTCCGATCGGCGAGTATCTCGCCGGAGGTCGGCTCGACAAGAATTGTCTGCATCGAGCCAGATTCGATCGCTATACCAATAGTTGCCATGGCAGTCTCCCTGTGCTCAGGGTGGAGGCGCCCGACCATGAACGTCATCCAGCGGATCCGAACGACGATCACCCTGCACGGAATTTGATTCTGTTACCTGAACCATACCTGTTGACGGTTAAATTGGTCCGAATCGGTCTTGGAGTTTGTCACAGTATGAGGAACCAGCAGTTGTCGTCGACCCCAGGTTTCTTCGATACCTCCAGCTGAAACACGCGTGTCCGCCCCAGAACCGAAACCGGTGGGAGTGACCTACCGGACCGTTGTGGATAACGAGCACCCGCGCCGGATAGCCTGACCGGGTGGAATCCTCTGCTCGTGCCCAGTCCTCGCGCCGTCTCGACGCCGCGCTCGAGTCGACGGCACAGACACAGGAACTGATGCCTCGACGACGACCCACCCAGGAACGCAGCCAACGGAAGTTCGACGCACTGCTGCAGGCCTCACGCGAGTTGCTCAGCGATGTGGGATTCGAGTCGTTCACCTGCGAGGAAGTCGCGTCGCGCGCCGAACTCCCGATCGGCACGCTGTACCAGTTCTTCGCCAACAAGTACGTCATCGTCTGCGAGCTCAACCGCCAGGACCTCGTGGGGGTCCAACAGGAACTCGCCGAGTTCGACGGCGAAGTCCCGTCCCTGGACTGGGTGCGGTTCCTGAACAACTTCGTCGACCACATGGCCGGCATGTGGATGACCGATCCGTCGCGACGCGAAGTGTGGCTCGCCATGCAATCGACACCGTCGACGCGCGCAACCGGGGTGATTCACGAGCGGGAGTTCGCCGAGCAGGTCTCGCGCATGCTCGGACCGCTCACTCCGCGCACGCCTCGGCATCGCCGCAACCTCATGGCTCAGGTGTTGGTGCACATCGTCTACTCGATGCTCAACTTCTCCGTGCAGGACGGCCAGAGCCACGAGGACGCCGTCGCCGAGCTCAAACGCATCATGATGGCGTATCTGCTCGTCGCCGAGAAGGAGAGCAGGCGTTCCGGCGGCTCGACGAACGAGAGCGAACCGGCCTGAGCAACCCGAGCCCGCACAGACGAAAGGCCCGCCCGATCACGTGGATCGGACGGGCCTGACTCGTTCTCGGAGCGAATTCACTCCTCCAGAATCGCCACCGCGGCGGCGATGTCGCCGTCATGTGTCAGCGACAGATGAATCTTCACCGTCGGCAGGAACTCCTGTGCCATCCCGTGCAACTTGATCGACGGCCGACCCCACGCATCGTTGACGACCTCGATCAACGGATACGGGTTGTCACCGATCTGCGGCGGACGCGCGAATCGCGATGTCGCCCAGGCCTTCAGCACCGCTTCCTTGGCGGCCCACCGAGCCGCGTAGTGGCGGGTCGGGTCGGAACTCTTCGTTGCGGCATGACGCCGCTCGCCCGCGGTGAAGCTGTCGCGGATCATCGTCGTGCCGACCTTCTCCATCTGCTCGGCGAAGTCGGACACCGTCACCAGGTCGAAACCCACTCCCAGGATCGCCATCAGATGGCACCCGGCAGACCGGAGGAGTAGACATCGTCCGCGCCGAGGCGAGCGGACTCGTTGAGCAACACGTTTGCCTCCAGTTCGCGTGACGCCTTGGCCGGCGTCCCGTCATGTCCGAGCCGTCGATCGTCGGGCCGCTCGTAGAGGGAGTCTCCTCCCACCATCGCGGAGATCAGCCTGCGCTGACCGGCGATGCGACGCTCGTTCGCCTTCGCGATGTACTGCGCACGTCGGTCCGCCGGAACGGCCTCGAGGAACGCCTGCGGGTGCACCAGAGCGATGAGTCCGGACACGTGGCCGAATCCGAGCGAGGTGAGCAGACCTGCCTTGAGCGGTACCGAGTCACCGAAGCGCAACGGCTCCCGTGCCCACACCAGATGCTCGAAGCCGGTCATCTTGTCGTCGACGCAATCGAGGCTGCGGTTCGGCGGAATGACACCGTTGGCCAGCACCTGGCACAGGCCGATCAGCTGCCAGGCAGCCGCTCCACCCTTCGAGTGTCCGGTGAGGCTCTTCTGCGAGACGACGAACAGCGGAGCGCCGTCCGAACGGCCGATGGCCTTGGCGAGGCGAGTGTGCAGTTCCGCCTCGTTCGGGTCGTTGGCTGCGGTGGAGGTGTCGTGCTTGGAGATCACGGCCACGTCGTCTGCACTGACGCCCAGTGCGTTCAGCGAGAGCGCGAGCGCCGAATCCTTTCCTCCGCGACCGGCACTGAGCGCGCCGAGTCCCGGAGCCGGGATGGACGTGTGCACTCCGTCGCCGTACGACTGTGCGTAGGCCACCACTCCGAGGACCGGCAGGCCCATCTCGAGTGCCAGGTCTCCGCGAGCGAGCAGAATCGTTCCGCCGCCGTGGGATTCGACGAATCCACCGCGCCTGCGGTCGTTGGCCCGCGAGAACCGTCGATCGCTGATGCCCTTGGCGGTCATCGCTGCCGAGTCCGCGGTGGCCGACATGTCGCCGAAGCCGATGATGCCCTCGGTGCTCAGGTCGTCGAAGCCGCCGGCGACCACGAGCTGCGCCTTGCCCAGCTTGATCTTGTCGACGCCTTCTTCGACGGAGACGGCCGCGGTGGCACAGGCGGCGACGGGGTGAACCATCGCGCCGTAGCTACCGATGTACGACTGAACCACATGCGCAGCAACGACGTTCGGCAGAGCTTCCTGCAGGATGTCGTTCGCACGAGCGTCGCCGAGCAAGGTGTCGATGTACAGCGAGCGCATCGATTCCATGCCGCCCATGCCGGTGCCCTGCGTGTTGGCGACCAGCGTGGGGTGCACCCAGCGCATCAGTTCCGACGGGTTGAAGCCCGAGGAGATGAACGCGTCGACCGTGGTGACGATGTTCCACAGTGCCACTCGGTCGACCGAGCTGGCCATGTCGGGCGAGATGCCCCACTTGGTGGGATCGAATCCGGTGGGAATCTGTCCACCCACGGTGCGGGTGAGCTTCATCTTGCGCGGAACGCGAATCTCGGTGCCCGCCTTGCGGGTGACCTGCCAGTCGCTCGAATCCGGAACCGGTGTGATCAGCGTGTGCTCGGGGTCCGCTGCTGCGAACGACCGGGCGTCGATCTCGGTTCCGACCACGAACGTGAGGTCGTTGTCGAGGAAGATCGAGGTCATCAGCGGGGCGGTGTTGCCGACCATCGCGCCGTCGTCGCCGTAGGTACGGATACCGCACTTCTCGACCACCATGTCGTGATACTTGTCGGCGATGTCCTCCTCCGGCACCAGGTCACCGGACTCGATGTCGTACCAACCCGGCTTGGGATCGTTCTCCCAGGCGATGAGGCCGGTGTTCCATGCGAGTTCGAGAACGCCTGCGGCAGAGAGCTGCTCGTCGACCTCCATCTCGAAGCGGGTACGTGCCGAACCGTACGGTCCGAGCTCGCCCGCGCCGACGATGACGACCAGGTCCTTCGGGTCGACGTCCAGTGTCGGCCAGGCCGGAGCCGTGGTCGACGTGGACAGCCGCGGCGGTGCGGGCAGCGCCGCGATGACCGAGTTGTCCTCTGCCTCTTCGGTCTTCTCGGCAGCGGCCGCAGCTGCATCCCGAGCGAGCTCGACGAGGTTGAGCTTGGTGTTGGCCAAGCCGCCCGTGAGATCGACGACGATCGGCTCCTGCGCAGCCTGACGGCGAGCGGTAGGTGTGCACAGTTCGAGCAGTTCGGTCGCCATCTCGTCGGTGGACCAGGTGCGAACGCCTTCGGCCTCGACGGCCTCGACGATCGGATCGTTGCCACCCATCAGGCCGGTGCCGCGCACCCACCCGATGTGAGCGTGGGCGATGGACACCCGCTCGGCCCAGTTCTTCTCCGAGCCCCACTTGGCGACGACTGCGTCGAGTGCGGCCTTCGATTCGCCGTAGGCACCGTCGCCACCGAACATTCCGCGGTTCGGCGATCCCGGCAGCACCACGTGCAGGTGAGTGTCGATGTCGGTGTCGTAACCGACCTTCGACAGTCCGGTGATCAGACGCTCGACCGACCAGAGCAGCACGCGCATTTCCATCTCGGCGCGAGCTCCGGCGTCGGACATCTCGCCCATGACCCGAGGCGCTGCGAACGGGAACAGCATCGTCGGTGTCGTGGCGGCCTTGACGAGAGTCTTTGCGCCACCGGCAGTGTCGATGTAGTCACTGCCGATCCACTCGATGAGTGCATCGACGTCGGTGTACGACGCGATGTTGGCCGGAACCACCCAGAGCGACGCTCCGCTGCGTGCGCTGTCGCGGTAGAGGCTGCGGTAGAAGCCGAGTCGCTCGTCGTCGAGCCTGGAGGTGGTGACGAAGACCGTCGCTCCCCCGGCCAGCAGCTTGGCCGTCACCGCAGCTGCGATGGAGCCCTTGCTGCCGCCGGTGACCACTGCGACCTCGTCGGCCCATGGGCCCTTGTCCTCGGATGCGACCGCGATGTCCGCGATGCGTCCGAAGGTTTCGGCCAGCACTGCCTTGTTCTCGTAGTCGGCCTTGGCCTTCCACCACTGTGCTTGAGCTGCAACGGCATTGCCGGCACCGGCGAAGGACTCGACGGCGACGTCGCCTGCGGTACCGAGCCACAACCGGGCCAGGTCCTCACGGGCGGTGGCCCAGCGGTCGTCGATCAGGACGGCGCGCTTGGCGTCGAACGCCGGCGCGACGAGGCGAGGCCAGTCGGATCCCAACTCGGCCGAGACCAGCTCGACCAGAGCGGCGTCGGGATCCTCGGCCAGCAGTGCGTTGGGCGCATCGGCCAGTCCGAGCTGTTCGAGCACCAACCGGGCTGCGGAGGCGAGGACGCCGTCGCGGCCGGTGATGTGCTCGGTGAACTCACCGAGAGCAGCAGCGTCGACGGTTCCGCCGGCTCCGCCCCCTGCCTGCGGCATCGAGACTGCGACGCCGCGGCGTGCGGCCACCGCGGCCACGGCCGCGTCGATGACGTTGTCGACTGCGTTGCCGTCGGCGAGAGCGCCGTCGGCCAGGCCACCGAGTGCGCCACCACGAACCGAGGCACCGTCACGGGTACCGAGGGCGACCTCGGCGGTGACGTGGTGCGCCCAGCCGTCGCCCAGTTCCCAGGTCTTCTTGACGCGATCGGCGATCGAGGCCGGGCGTCGACCCGAGGGGCCGAAGACCTTGCGGAGATGGTCGTTGATGGAGTCGCTGAGCACCGGACCGAACGGCTTGTACGTACGAGCCAGCTTGTTCACCGTGCCCGAGAGCGCACCCATGTCGGCATCGGCTGCACCGTCGATGGCACCGAGCGAGAGCTCGGAACCGAGGTCGACGAGCAGCTGATTACGACGCGAGGACACACCGTCGCACAGAGCCTCGATGGTGTCGGCAGGCCCGATCTGATCGAGCTGCAGCTTGGTCCACAGACCGATGAGGATCTTGGTCGCATCGGCGGCGACGAACGCGATGTCGTCCGGACGAGGTCCGCCGGACGGTGCTGATGCCGGAGCGGGAGCTGCGGCCGGAGCTGCAGCTGCCGCCGGAGCAGCGGCCTCCACGGGTGTCGACTCTTCCTCGTCGGCCGGAGCCGGGTCGGTGTCGGTGCCGTAGATGATCGCAGCCTCGCGCTCGAGGTTGAGTACCTCGACCGGGTGGCCGAAGCGGCCCGGGAGCTTGAGGGTCTGCGACGCGAGGTTCGCCACGGTCGGGGTTGCCCCCAGGCCGATCTCGACGAAGCGCTCGACGCCCATGCCGCCGTCGGACTCGTCTGCGAACAGCAGGTCCTGGGTTTCGATCCAGCGCACCGGGCTGGCGAACTGCCATGCCAGCAGCTCGGTCAGGATCACCCGGCACAGAGCGCTCGGCCGTGCTGCCCACGAATCGAACTCTGCGAGAACGGTGTTCAGCGGCTCGGACGGAACCAGATCGGCGATCTCCTGAACGAACTCGCGATTCAGCGAGAACGGCTTGGGCACCAGGTTCGGGATGTAGCGCCCCACCAGGATCGCCGGATCGATCTGCTCGGGGAGCAGCGTCTCGAGGCGGTTGCGGAAGTCGTCGACTCCGCCGCGCAGCACCGTGGAGTGGAACGGCACGTCGATGCCGGGAACCATGATGTAGGCGGCCTTGCCACCGAACTCCGCTCGGCGGATCGCGATCTTCTTCTCCAGCTCGCCGAGGCCGGCAACCGTGCCTGCGATGGCGTACTGCGAACCGCGCAGGTTGAGGTTGACGATCTCGAGGAACTCACCGGATTCTTCTGCGACACCGGCGACGAAGCCCTGCACGTCCTGATCGGCCAAGCCGATCTGCGACGGGCGGATCGCTGCCATGCGGTAGTCGCTGCGGCCGCTGGCATCACGCGGAACCAGCGCGTGCATGGCCGAACCACGCTGGAAGACGACCTCGAGGACGGCTTCGAGCGGGAGTACACCGGCAACGGCTGCGAGGGCGTTGTACTCACCGACGGAGTGGCCCGCGAGAATCGAGTTCTCCACGAAAGCACCGGATTCACGCAGTTCGGCAACCTGTGCGACGCCGAGAACGGCCATCGCAACCTGGGTGAACTGCGTCAGGTGCAGCACACCATCGGGATGCTTGTGCGTGACGCCGCGCGCCTTGAGCGACGTCGGGTTGTCGCGCACCACAGCGAGAATGGAGAATCCCAGTGCGCTGCGGGTGTGCTTGTCGGCACGCTCCCACACCTCACGTGCAGCCTTCGACCGAGACCTAGCGTCCAGGCCCATGCCCGCACGCTGGATGCCCTGGCCCGGGAACGCGTAGACGGTCTTCGGCGGCGCGGTGCGAGCGGTGGCGACCATGACCAGTTCGCCTGCGACACGGCAGGAGACCTCGATCAGTTCGGCACCCTGGTCGAATCCGGTGCGGTCGACGCGAACATCGATCTCCGCTCCGGGTCGAACCATGCCGAGGAAGCGTGCGGTCCATGCGGTGAGGCGACGCGGCGGAGTCTTGGTGTCCGCGTGGTCGACTGCGGTCACCGTCTGCTGCGCGGCGGCCGAGAGCCACATGCCGTGCACGATCGGGCTGCCGAGGCCGGCGAGCAGCGCCGCGGCGTCCGAGGTGTGGATGGGATTGTGATCGCCCGAGACCTGAGCGAACGCGGCCATGTTGCGCGGGGCCACGATGGTGGCCTGACGGCGACGACGACGCGGGGTGTCCTTGGCGTCGGCGCTCACCGAGCCGCCGGCGCGGGCCGGGTCGACGAGTTCGCCCTTGCCGGTGCGTCCACGAATCGCGAAGCGCTCCACCAGAGTTGCGACGGCGGGAGCATCGAGGCCCTCGCCGAGCATGGCACCGATCTCGACGGTGACCTCGACGACGCGGCCGAGGTCGGTGTCGAGCACCTCTCCGGCCGCAGCCTTGACCACGAGAATCGAGGTGTCGGTGGGCAATTCGCCGATCAGGTTGACGCTGTGATCGAGGTGCACCAGGTCGAGCATGCCCTCGATGACGTCGATGCCTTCGGCGTTGCGGGTGGCACCCAGCACTGCGAAGACAGCGGGCCAGCAGGCACCGACCAGAACGTCGGGAACGGCCTTGCCGCTGACGGTTAGCGAATCCGGCAGTCCCGATCCGGTGACGCCTGCGTGATCGGCGATCAGATCGGGGATCCATGCGATGTTCAGCCGGGCGACGCCGCCCTTGACGGCCGGAAGCTCTTGGCCTGCAGCAACTCCGAGCAGCGCCGACATGGCCTGCTGAGCGTCCTGCGCGGTGACGACGGGAGCGCCGCCGTCGATCGTCGAGGCCGGAACCGTCAGGCGGATACGAACTTCCTTGCCCGGGGCGAGCGGAACCAGCAGCTCCACGTGCTCGGAATCCAGAACGGTCAGCGACGAACCGGTCTGCGGGTGCACAGCGACCGTCTCGGACTCCACGGTCCAGTCGGCCGGATCACCCAGGCGTGCAACGGGGTTCTGCGTCATCCGCGAGGCCCAGGTGACGTCGGGAGCAGCGAGCACGATGCCCAGCAGTCCGGGTGCGATCTCGGCGTGGCGACGGCTCGCGATGGCCGTGGGCTCGACGCCCTCGGCGAGAAGCTGATCCGCAGTGGCCTTCTCGAAGCGATCGAGCAGCTCGCCCACGGGCTCGTCGACGCGAGTGATGCCTGCGACGGCGACGGTACCGGGGATGATGCAGACCTGATCGGCGGAGTAGCGGGCGTCGTGTGCCTGCCACAGCGAGTCACTGCGCCACCAGCGGCGCACGTCTCCGTCGACGACGGGGACGAAGTTGACCGGCTTGCCAGGCATGCGGCACAGCGAAGTGAAGAAGGTGATGTCGGCCGGGTGCAGAACCACGTCGGCAGCGTCGGGGAACTGTGCGAGCAGCGACTTCAGAGCTGCACGCGGGCGTTCGAGAACCTCGGCGTCGGCGAACAAGGTGGGGATGGGTCCGCGATCGACCGGGTGCAGGCGAGCCTCGGCGCGCTGCAGCATCTCCAGGAAGCGAGTACGCCAGGTGACGTCGAGCCACACCGACTCGCGTGCCTCGGAGACGGCGTCGGTGAATTCGCCGCCGCAATCGAAGTCGCTGCGCGAGTCGGTTCCGATGGCCAGATCGAGGTAGCGAACCAGCCACTGCTGGTACGTCATCTCGGCAACGTCACCGAAGAAGGGCTTGGCGGTGCCGTCGAGTGCGGCGATGATCTCGTCGCGACGCTCGGCCACGGCGTCGGCGTTGCCTGCGACCTCGTCGAGCAGTCGGCCGCACCGCGATGCCGCATTGTCGATCTCGTGGATGTCGGCACCGAGCTGGCTACGGCCCGAGGCCATTCCGCCGTTCGCGGTACCGGCACCGACCCAGTCGGGGGTTCCGGGTGTGTCGACCAGAAGCTGCTTGACCTCGGGAGCCGTCGTGGCCTCCAGGGTTGCCATCGCTGCAGTGCCGACGAGGATGCCGTCGAGCGGCATCTTCGGGTAGCCGTGCACAGCCGACCAGGTTCCGGTGAGGTACTCCGCTGCCCGCTCGGGTGTGCCGATGCCGCCGCCGACACAGACGACGAGGTTGGGCCGTGACCGCAGCTCCGCGTAGGTGGTCAGCAGCAGGTCGTCGAGGTCCTCCCACGAGTGGTGTCCGCCTGCGCGGCCGCCCTCGATGTGGACGTTGACCTGGTACGAGGGAACCTCGTTGGCGATCCGGATGACGGCGCGAATCTGCGCGACGGTGCCGGGCTTGAACGAGACGTAGCTGATACCTGCCTCGGACAGCTCTTCGATGAGGGCCACTGCCTCTTCGAGTTCCGGGATGCCTGCGGTGACGACGACGCCGTCGATGGCCGCACCCGCTGCGCGAGCGCGCTGCACGATGCGGCGTCCGCCGAGTTGCAGCTTCCACAGGTACGGATCGAGGAAGAGCGAGTTGAACTGGATCGCGCGGCCGGGCTCGAGAAGTGTGGAGAGTTCGGCGACACGATCGGTGAAGATGTCCTCGGTGACCTGGCCGCCACCGGCGAGCTCGGCCCAGTGCCCTGCATTGGCAGCTGCGGCAACGATTTTGGCGTCTACCGTCGTCGGCGTCATGCCGGCGAGCAGGATAGGCGAACGTCCGGTCATCTTGGTGAACGAGGTCTCGACCACGACGCGGCCGTCGGGCAACGTGACCGGAGTGGGGGCGTAGGCAGACCATGCGGGCTGGACCTCGGGAGCAGCTCCCGGAGTGAGCAGATTGCGGTGGCCACCGCGCGAGGAGGCGGCGATGATGCCAACGCCCTGTCCGCGCAACGCCGGAGTGGTCATGCGGGTGAGCAGGTCGCCCGGACCGAGATCGAGAATCCAGTCGGCACCGGCGTCGACGACGCCGTCGATGGCGTCGACCCAATCCACGGAGTCGACGAGGATCTTCTGTGCGAGCTCGCGTGCGAGATCGACATCGAGACCGCAACGCTGTGCCCAGGCGCTGACGAGTTCGACGGCGTCTGCCAGAGCGGGGTGATGGAAGCCGATCTCGACGGGAAGCTGCTCGAAGACCGGGGCGAACACGGCACCGCCACGCTTCTTGGCGTCGCGGTCGCGCTCTTCCTCGGCAGCGATCTGCTCGCACTTCTCCTGCACGCGAGCCAGCTGGGCCGGCGGTCCCGAGAGTACGACGCGACGACGGCCGTTGCGGATGGCCAGAGCTGCGGATCGCTCCGGCGCTCCGTCGATCGCGAGTTCGGCGATGATCGCCTGCAGCCGTGCGGGTTCGACGTTGGCAACCGAGACCATCGGCGCGCGGTCTCCGGCACCGATGATGCCGCGGCGGCGGCCGACGAGACCTGCGGCAGCACCCACGAGCTGGGCGATAGCCAGGAAGTTCGCATCCTGTGCGCCGTCGGCTGCGACGGACTCGGCGGCGATGAGTCCCTGCGAGTGTCCGACGACCTTGACGGGCGGGGTCTGGGCCGGATCGAGTCCCTGCAACTTCAACGCACGCAGTGCTGCGACCTGGGTGAGGAACACTCCGGGGAGCGAGACGGCAGCGGAGGTCAGAGCAGCCTCGGACGGTCCGTACGAGCCGACGGTGTCGTCATCGGCGAGGTCCTGTTCGAGCATCCAACCGATCGGATCGAAGCCGACCGAGCGCACGACCAGCAGCTCGTCGGCCACGGGCGCGAGAGTGACTGCTGCCTCGTTGACGAGATCGGTCAGTTCGGGTTCGAGCGCGGAGTCGCGAGCCAATTCCTCGAGGGAGCTGAGCCACGGTGCGCCCTGGCCGCCGAAGGCCAATGCGTACGGCTCGCCCGCGGCGAAACGATCTGCCAGAGTCCGAGAGCCGCCATTGCTTCTAGGGGATTTGTCTGCGTTGCCGGTGCTTCGCGAGCCTCGTCCGTGTGATGGTGTGCTCTCGTTGATCGTCAAGGCTGAAGATTCCTCTCGTGGACGCCTCGGGGGTCGGGGCGTTCGCTGTGATGACTGCCCCATGGCGTCGTGGGCTACAGGGTCGAAGCGGTGAGCCGGTCTTCGTCGACAGCTCCTCCGCGCTGCTCAAGGTTGACACAAAATCATGAGGAAATCCTCAGGTTTGCTCGGACGTCCGAGTGCTACCAGCGAGTACGTCACCCGAAGCGGCTTTACCTTTTGTTTACCCGACTCGTCGGTAACCCGTATAGACGCTGGCGAGAGCGCCGAGCGGAACACCAGAACATGAGGAAAGCCTCGCATTTTTCGTTATCTTTTCGTGATGTGATCTCGAGCACAGACGAGCGCTTCCCGACCTTGTCGGTGCGGTCCTCTACCTTGTGCGAACGAGCCGCTCGTCGGGAGAGCGGTCGACGAAATTCGGGGGGAATTCATGTATTCATCGGTAACGGATATCGGCACCGAGGACGAGCTCGACGCGATGCTTCTGCACATCGAATCGCATGCGCCGCAATCCCGTTCGCCACACTGGACACCGGGCTGGCGGGGCGAGAGCGAGGTGGCGTTGCTGGATGCGATCTTCTCGGCGCGCGCTCCCTACGGCGGCCCGTCGAGTGGGGTCCGTGCGGTGGTCCAGCGATGGCGATCGCATCGCGGCGATAACCGACTCGACGACTTGACAACCCTCGCCGAACTGACCGACAGTCCGGATCTACTCGTCGAGATTCTCTCCAACCGTCAACTGGTTCCGGGAAACAGTCGAACCAAGGGCGCTGCCGCTGCCGTGGCCGCTCGGACGTTGATCTCGGTGGGCCTGAGTCGTTCGAGCGACTTCGAGCAGCACACCGAACACCAGTTCGAGGCGTTCTGCGCAATTCCCGGGCTCGGCGAGACCACCTGGGAGTGCATGCTCATGCAGCTGGGAGTGCGCACCGACAAGGCGACCGAACATCTGAACACGTTCGTCGCCGACGCGCTCGAACCGCTCCACCAGAACCTGTCCGTCGGCATTGCCGAGGATCGCGCGTCCGTGATTCTTGCAACGACGGCGGACGCACTCGGCACCGAACTCGCCTCACTCGAGCACGCGATCTGGCGATATCAACACAAGTTACGCAGGCCGAAGCAACGTCAGTCCGAGGCGGCACTTCGACCGACGGGCTGACCTCGCGACATCATTGCCTCCACGCCGTCGAGAATGCACTCCAACCCGAACCGGTAGGCGTGCACGGGGTCGCTGGCGGCGTCGTACGACGTCGCCGCGGCCGTCCCGACCCGAGACGACACCGGAAAGCGTTCGCGGTCCATCACCCGTTCGAGGATCGGCGCGGTGGCCGCCCACCACTGGGCGTCTGACATGCCCGACTGTTCCTTGACACGCGTCACGCCGGCGAGGGCTCGCGCAGTACCGGAGACGTGTGTGAGAACCAGCGTGAGAACGGAGTCGATCTCGACGTCGCCCAGGCCGATGCCGTCGAGGGGGCGCAACTCGGCCTCGTACTTGTCGTTGGTGTGCGGGCCGAGCACCGGCCGTGCACCCTCCGCTTCGAGCAGCCACGAATGCCGTTGGTACAGAGCCCAATTGCGCTCGGCGACGAAGCGCATCGCCGGACGCCATCCGCCGGCGACGGAGGACGGCTCGTCGACGTGCGAGTAGAGACCTGCAAGCGCTCGATCGATCATCAGATCGGCCAGCTCCTCCCGCCCCGGTACATGCGTGTAGAGCGACATCGCGCCGACGCCGAGATGCTCGGCCACGTTCCGCATCGACACCGCCTCGAGACCGTTCGCGTCGGCCAGTTCGATGGCGGCATCGACGATCGCATCCACGCTCAGTCCGGTCCGACTCGGCTTGGCACCGACTCGCCACAGAAGCCCGAGTGTCCGGGCCGGGTCGAAGGGGAGGTCCTTTTTCGATGCCACTCGGCGAGTGTAGCGACACCGTACGGTGTACACCGCATGACGTGTGCCCACCGATTGTCCAGATGCCTACCTGTACAGGTGAGCATCCGAACAATTCGTGGGCATACAGTCGAGCAGACCGCGCCACTGACAACAACCATCCAGGTTGTAGACTTCACCGGCACGCGCGAGTGGCGGAATTGGCAGACGCGCTGGATTTAGGTTCCAGTGTCTCAGGACGTGGGGGTTCAAGTCCCCCCTCGCGCACCATGGATTTATCGGCCCGGCTTTCCTCGAGACTTCTGCAGGTTCCGACGTGTGAAGGCGGTTCGAATGCCCGAGGAATCGAACGACACGATCTTCGCCGAGATTGCAGACGAGAGGCGTTCTCTCGCAAGAACTCTCGAGACTCTCACTCCCGAGCAATGGGAAGCCCAATCGCTGTGCGAGGCGTGGACCGTCCGAGACGTCGCCGCCCATCTGGTGGTGCCACTGATCGTCCCGCTGTGGCAGTTCGGACTCGTCATGGTGCGCACCCGAGGCAACTTCGACCGGGCCAATCAACTGATGACCATGCGCGTTCGTCGCGAGCACGGAGACGAATTGCCCGCCTTGCTCACCGGTCATGCCGACAAGAAATTCACCCCGCCTGGCCACGGTCCGCTGGCCCCCTTGTCCGACGTCATCGTGCACGGGTTGGACGTGTGCACGCCGCTGGGAATCGAACATCATGTTCCCGGCCATCGCATGATCACGATGCTCGATTTCCTGGTGCCCGCGAGCGGTGCCGCACCGTTCAAGGGCCCCGAGCTTCGACTGCAGTGGCGCGCGACCGATCTGGATTGGAGCCGCGGAGAGGGCCCGGTCATCGAAGGATCGGCCGGCACCCTGGCACTGGTTCTGACCGGACGCAGCAGCGCCCTGGGCGACGTGACCGGGCCCGGTGCCGAGCAACTCGCCCAGGCACGGGCCAACCGTCGTCGAGCATGAGCCGAACTCGAACCGTCCATGGTGAGAATCACCGCCGGGCCGCAGCACGCGACTACCTGCAGTAGTAGTACCTCCGGTACCGTCGAGGGGTGACTTCATCCCGCCCGAACCGTCGGCCAGCACTGATCGCGCTGGTCATCGTGTCCGCGGCGGTATGCCTGGGCCTCGGCTGGTGGCAGTGGGAGCGCTTCGAGGCAGTGGGCGGTAACGGCCAGAACCTCGGATATGCCTTTCAATGGCCTCTGTTCGCAGTGTTCGTGGTCTACGCCTACCGCAAGTTCGTCCGCCTCGAAGACGAGGACCCGGACGAGGCGGCAGCAGCGCGACCCGACGGACCCACAGAAGTGCCCCTCGACCTGCTCCCCCAGCGCAGCGCGCCTGCGGCAGACGCCCGCGACCTCGACGATCCCGAGGCGCGGCAACTACTCGAGTACAACAGCTACCTCGCGGAGCTGAACGAATCCCGCGGGACCGACAGGAGCACCACGTGAGTTCGGCACCGGAGAAGACGCAGGCGTCTGCGAACAAGACTCAGAAGATCGCGTCCGCGTTGCTGCGCTACCGCGTTCTTGCGTACGCCACGGGAATCTGGCTGCTCGTTCTCGTGACCGAGATGGTCGCCAAGTACATTTTCAAGGTCGAGAACGTGCCCAATTGGATTGCCGTCGTACACGGTTGGGTCTATCTCGTGTATCTCGTGCTCACCGTCGATCTGGCGATCAAGGTGCGCTGGCCTGCTGCCCGTACGATCGGCACACTGCTCGCCGGGACTATCCCGTTCCTGTCGTTCTACGTCGAGCACAAGCGCACCAAGCAGGTCAAAGCCGACTTCGGCGTCTGACATCAGCAGTTGATCGGCTCTGCGTTCTCCGGATCCAATGCGTTCTGCACCATCCGCTGAGCAAGCGGATCGTACGAGATTCCGGTGTGCTCGACGGTGTTGGCCGGGCACACGTCCTGCAACACCACATTCGTGTTTCCCGCGCCGCTGAGCAGCGAGGCAGTGTACGGAACGACGATCTGGTCGTAACGGGTGACGATCGTCGTGTATTCGATGCCCGAGACGGTGTCGCTGCCCTCGTTCAGTCGCTCGAGCACGTCGTCCTGCACCGGCGGTCCCGCCGTCGGGTAGTTCGGCGGAGACAACGCCACGATGCGTGCCACCGTTCGGTCTCCACCGAGGAAGCGGGCGTAGTACCGCGGCACCGTGCCACCCTTCGAGTGGCCGACGATCGACACCTTCTGCGCACCTGTTGCCTCAAGTACGGAATCGACGAACGTCGACAGTTCCGCGGCACTCTCCGGGATGGGCTCGAGCGCACCGAACGCCCGAACCGGCCCGGTGTTGCCGTAGTCGATCGCGAACACGCAGTATCCGGCCTCGGCCAGCTTCGGCGACAGCGATGCCCAGTTGTCGTACGAGTTCTCCAGGAAGCCGTGCACCAGCACCACCGGCTCCGGGTGTTGCGCGCTCGGAACACACGAGAAGTCGTTCGAGCCCGGAGGAGTCACGCCCGGGTGCGCGATCGAGTACGCGAACGCCTCGGCGAAGGAGCCCGCGGCCGGTGCCGCGGAGGCCGGGGCACCTGCCAGGCACAGCGCAGCGGCGGCGAACACAACCGACGTCCGCGTCAGAACGGTTCGCATCGCCACGAGCTACCGCCCCGTCAGTTCTTCGAGCGCCGGAACGAGCTTGCGCAGTGCATGACCGCGATGTGAGGCGGCATCCTTCTCGTCCGGGCTCAGTTGCGCGGCACTGCGGCCGTCGCCCTCCGGCACGAAAATGGGGTCGTAGCCGAAGCCGTTCTCCCCCACCGGCTCTCGGCCCACTACTCCGCGCCATTCACCGCGGACCACCGTCTCGGTGCCGCCGGGAATCACCAGCGCACACGCCGAGACGAATGCGGCTCCGCGACGCTCGTCGGGGGTGTCCGTCAACTGCGCCAGCACCAGTGCGGTGTTGGCCTCGTCCTGCCCGTGCGCACCGGACCAGCGAGCCGAGAGCACCCCTGGCATGGCGTTCAGGGCATCGATTTCGATTCCGGAATCGTCTGCCACACATGGCAATCCGGTGGCCGCCGCTCCGTCACGCGCCTTGGCGAGTGCATTCTCCTCGAAGGTCGCTCCGGTCTCGGGGGCCTCCGGGAACGGCGGGACCTCGTCGAGGCCGACCAGTTCGATTCCGGCCACTCCGGCGGCGTCGAGCACCCGCCGGAGTTCGCGCAACTTCTTCGCGTTTCGGCTCGCTACCAGCAGCTCGGTGTCAGCCACCGAACTTCTTCTTCGATTCCGCGGCCGCAGGCTCGGGCAGATCGCCCGGGTACGGCAACGCCAATGCTTCCTTCTGCACCTCGAACAACTTCTCGATGCCGACGAATGCGGAGTCGAGCAGCTTGTCGAGGGTGGTTCGGGGGAAGGTCGCACCCTCTCCGGTTCCCTGGATCTCCACCAGCGTGCCGGTGTCGGTAGCGACGACGTTCATGTCGACCTCGGCGCGCGAATCTTCCTCGTAGGGCAGATCGAGGCGCACTCGGCCGTCGACCACGCCGACACTGACTGCGGCGATCATGCACGAGATGGGCTGCGGATCGGCCAGTCGTCCCGCTGCCCGCAGGTAGGTGACCGCGTCGTTGAGAGCCACGAACGCTCCGGTGACAGCTGCAGTTCTGGTGCCGCCGTCGGCCTGCAGTACGTCGCAGTCGAGAGCGATGGTGTTCTCGCCGATGGCGGCCAAATCGATGCAGGCACGCAGTGAACGCCCGACCAAGCGGGAAATTTCCTGGGTACGCCCGCCGACCTTGCCCTTGACGGACTCACGGCCGTTGCGAGTGTGCGTCGCGGCCGGGAGCATCGCGTACTCGGCGGTGAGCCAACCGAGGCCGGATCCCTTCCGCCAGCGCGGCACGCCCTCCTCGACGCTGGCCGTGCACATCACCCTGGTGTTGCCGAACTCGACCAGCACCGACCCTGCCGGGTGGCTGGTGAAGCCGCGGGTGATCTTGATGTTGCGGAGCTCGTCGTCCGCCCTGCCGTCTTCTCGTCTGGACACGACTCGAAGCCTAGCGCGTCCTCAGACGGTGAAGACGTCCCCTGGGAGAACGGCGTGCACCGGTCCACTGAACTCCGCTTTGGCCTCGGCGATGACGTCCTCACGGGACGTCCACGGCGGAATATGGGTGAGCAGCAGCTCCCCCACCCCGGCCTCACGAGCGATGCGGCCGGCCTCGGTTCCGGACAGGTGCACTCCCTCGGGCCGCTCCGGACTGTCGGTCCACGACGCCTCGCACAGGAACATGTCGGCCCCGTGCGCCAGGTCCCGGACGGCCTGACACATTCCGGTGTCTCCGCTGTAGGCGAAGGTGCGGCCTTGCGCCGTGGTGACGCGCATGCCGTACGACTCGGGGGGATGGAACACCTGCCGAGCGAGAATCGACAACTTGCCGAACTCCACGGTGCGTCCGTCCACCCAGCGACGCAGGTCGATGGTGTCGGACATGTCGTCGATCTGCCCGCCGCACTCGGCCGAGGCGACTCCGAGCCGGAACGCCGTGTCCTTGGGTCCGTAGACGATCGCTCGTCCCTCCGGCGGGCTGGGATGGTAGCGACGCCACACCAGCAGTCCGGGAACGTCGAGGCAGTGATCGGCGTGCAGATGCGAGAGCAGAACGCTCACATCTCCGGGATCGGCGTAGCGCTGCAACGCCCCGAGGATGCCGGGACCGAAGTCGAGGACGACCGGCGCGGTCTCCTCTTCTTCCAACAAGTAGCCCGACGCGGGTGAATCGGGTCCGGACACACTGCCCGAACATCCCAGGACGGTAATTCGCATGAAAGCCATGCTGCCACGCCGAACGCATCACTCGAAACGTTCGGGCAGTATTCACAGCGCGAGTCGGCGAAATTCACCACCGACCACGGGTGTGTCTGCAGTTACCTCGAACCTACGAAGTGGGCCGATCGAGCGATTTCGCGCGTGCCCTCTCGGCTCGCGCGTCGGCGGACAGCAGTCGAGCGGCAACCACTCCGCCGACCGCGCCGAACAGATGCCCCTGCCAGGAGACGTTGGGCTCGCTCGGCAGCACGCCCCACAGTGCGCTGCCGTACAGCACGAACACCACGACTCCGATCGCGAGTTGACCGAGCTTGCGGGTGAAGAAGCCACGCACCAACAGATATGCGATGAAACCGAAGATCAGGATCGACGCGCCGATCGTGTTCGTGTAGGAACCGGCGGTCAGCCAGGTACCGAACCCGCCCACCACCCAGATGATCCCGGTGGCAGCCAGACCACGCGTCAAACCGGAGAGCAACACCAGAAATCCGAGTACGGCTATCGGCACGGTGTTCGCGATCAGATGCTGCCAGTCGTCGTGCAGCACGGGCGCGAACAGAATGCCCCACAAACCCTCGACCGAGCGGGCCTGTATCCCGTTGCGTTCGAGCCTCGACCCGCTGGCCACATCGATGAACTCGATGACCCACAGCAACACGGTGAATGCTCCCACCAGAATGGCGGCCTGCATCCAGACCGGCCGCGCACGCTCGGCGGGACGGTTACTGATATCGCTCATGATCGCCTCCGGAACAGTTCCCTCCACGGTACCGGGCAGAGGTATCGCGCGAGCTGAGCTCAGGCTCTCGATCCACCGAACGCGGACGTGAAGATCTGGCGGTACGTGGGGATGCCGGCCACCGAGGTGGCATCGAGCAGGGCCGCGACGATGGCTCGCTCGACGACGATCGCCGCGGCCTCGGTGACCGCGGCCAGTACCGGGAGTTCCGCGGAGAACGCGGCGGGCACCGAGGACTCCGCGGTGACGGGTCTGGTGCCGGTCGACACGGCGAAGATCGTGTCGCCGTCGAGCGGCGAGTGTGCCGGTCGCACGGCCCGCGCCAACCCGTCGTGACCGGCGACGGCAATCCGCTTGCACGACGCGGACGACAACGCTGCATCGGTGGCGACGACCCCGATCGTGGTGTTGAGCGCAGTGCCCTTCGGTTCGAAGGCGAGCGCGGACCACAGCTGGTTCACGTCGGGCTTGCGCATCCCGAACGCCGCGGGCCCGAGCGTGCCGACGCCCCACAGCAGGC
This sequence comes from Rhodococcus sp. IEGM 1341, assembly GCF_030056895.1. Lineage (NCBI taxonomy): Bacteria > Bacillati > Actinomycetota > Actinomycetes > Mycobacteriales > Nocardiaceae > Rhodococcus > Rhodococcus sp. IEGM 1341. The sequence goes on from NZ_JASHKV010000012.1 coordinate 96,243, forward strand.
CGGTGCGCGGGTCGAACACCGCGCCCACCGGATTGGCGACCATCAGCGCCGCGACGGTGACCCCCTCCGCCGGACCGCCCGCGATCACCGTGCTCGCGGTACCGACGCCGCCCTTGAGAACTCCGGCGCGGGCACCAACACCGGCCCCGACCGATCCCGTCGCGAAATCGGTTGCCGCTGCGGCCGCGGCGAGATAGCCGAATTCCGCCGTCGGCCGTGAAGCCCAGTCGCCGACCGGAAGATCGAAGATGACCGCGGCGGGGACGATCGGTACGACGTGATCGGGACTGCCCATCGGGATGCCCTGACCGTGCTCTTCGAGCCACCGCATGACACCGTCGGCCGCGGCGAGCCCGTAGGCACTGCCCGCGGTCAACAGGATCGCGTTGACGTGCTGCACGGAGTGGCTCGGATCGAGCAGATCGGTCTCGCGAGTCCCCGGCCCGCCGCCGCGAACATCGACGGCCGCCGTCGCACCACCCAGCGCACGCACCACGGTGCAGCCGGTGGCCGAACCGGAGCCCATCGCGGCGTCGTCGTCGAGTTCGTGATGGTGACCGACCAGCAGACCGGCCACGTCGGTCAGGGAGTCCCGTGGTCCGGGAGTCTGGAATGCAGCGGTCACGCGTGCGTCCTAGGGGATGAGGACCTGTACGAGTGAATCCTGCATCCAGGTCAGCCAGTGGTAGACGTCGAGATGTGGAGCGCGAGGATCACCCTCGTCGAGAACGTCGGGTGTGTCCGCGCTGATCCCCAGCGTCGTGCCGAGCGCCAGCCTCACGTCGTTGAGGCCGGTCAGCCAAGCATCCGCTTGCTCCTGGGTCAGCACGATCTTGCCACCGGACTCGGGAAGCGTGGCCAGGATCATCGATCCGGCAGCCAACTTCTCGTCGATGATCTCGGGCTCGTGCAGTCCGCGCAGGGCACCGTTGAGGTCGGTCGGGTCCTCCTCGTCGCGGCCGGGGTCGGCGCGGTGGAAGTCCGGCAACAGCCGCGCCAGTGCGGCGTCCTCGGGCGGACTGTTGTGCCCGGTGCGCAGACCGGTCAGCGCTGCGAGTTCGTCGGTGGGGGCAGCGGCGGAACGGTCGCGCAGCAATCCGAGAACCGAGCCGACAAGCGAACGGAGTACGGCGGCCTCACGAGCATCGATCTCGGACTTGATCTTGACCCCGGACAGCGAATTCCGTCTCGTCCACGTGCGCACTGTTGCTGATGTCCTTCTCTGACGAAGAGGTGATGAGCGGTTGACTACTTGTCCTGCTGCATGGTGGCCCACAGACCCGCCGCGTGCAGCCGTCGAACATCGTTCTCCATCGCGTCGCGCTCGCCGCTCGACACCACGGCCTTGCCTTCGGAGTGCACCTGCATCATCAGCTCGGTCGCCTTGGCCTTGCTGTAGCCGAAGAGCTTCTGGAAGACGTAGGTGACGTAGTGCATCAGGTTGACCGGGTCGTCCCACACGATGGTGACCCAGGGGGTGTCGTGAGATTCGTCGGCCGCAACGGCCTCGGTCTGGGCCGGAACCGCTTGCGGTGACGCAGCGACGACCTCACGTGCCGAGAAGCCGTCCACGGGCAGAAGCGAGCCGTCCACCGTCAACCAAGGCATGCCCAACAGGGTACGGCGTGTCGGGCCAGCGTCCCACGCTCGCCCCTTCGCTCGTAGTGTGGGCGAGGTGAGCAACCACGCGACCACAGATCACGCGAATCACAGCGACGGTGCCAGCACCGCGCTGCTGACCGATCAGTACGAATACACGATGCTCTCGGCCGCCCTGGCCAGCGGCTACGCCGATCGCATCTGCAGCTTCGAGGTCTTCGCGCGCAGGTTGCCCGGTGGCCGTCGATACGGAGTTCTGGCCGGCACCGGACGCATTCTCGACGCGATCGCGCGCTTCCGATTCGGGCCGGACGAGTTGCGGATCGTCGCCGAATTCCTCGACGCCGACACCGTCGAGTGGCTACGCAACTACCGTTTCACCGGCGACATCGACGGCTATCGCGAGGGTGAACTGTACTTCCCCGGCTCCCCCGTTCTGACCGTCCGCGGCACCTTCGCCGAGTGCGTGGTCCTCGAGACAGTAGTGCTCTCGATCCTCAATCACGACAGCGCCATCGCGTCCGCTGCAGCGCGGATGGTGGCGGCCGCGAAGTCCCGTCCGATCATCGAGATGGGTTCGCGTCGAACCCACGAGGAAGCCGCTGTCGCCGCATCACGCGCGGCATATCTCGCCGGGTTCACCGCGACGTCCAATCTCGAAGCCGTCCGACGCCACGGCGTCCCCGGCGCGGGCACGTCGGCCCACGCCTTCACCCTGCTGCACACCACAGCCGACGGCCCGGACGAACGGTCCGCATTCGCGGCGCAGGTGCGCGCGCTCGGTGTGGGCACCACACTGCTCGTCGATACCTACGACATCACCCAGGGCGTTGCCAACGCCATCGAGGTGGCCGGGCCCGAACTCGGCGGTGTGCGCATCGACTCCGGCGACCTCGGTGTGCTCGCCCGGCAGGTGCGCGACCAACTCGACGCCCTGGGTGCGCCGAAAACCAAGATCGTCGTCTCGGGTGACCTCGACGAATACGCCATCGCGGCATTGCGAGCCGAGCCGGTCGACTCCTACGGCGTCGGCACGTCGCTGGTCACCGGATCCGGTGCCCCGACGGCCGGCATGGTCTACAAACTCGTCACCGTCGACGGCATTCCCGTCGCCAAGCGCAGCAGTCACAAGGAGTCGCGCGGTGGCACCAAGGCGGCGCTGCGTACCGCGCGCCGCACCGGCACCGCAGTCGAGGAGATCGTGTACCCGTTCGACGCTCCCCCGACCGTCGACGACGATCTGACGGCGGAGACGTTGACCACGCCGTTGGTTCGCGGCGGCGAACGAGTCGCCGACCTACCGACGCTCGCCGACGGCCGCGACCTGCTGGCCAGGCGCCTCGTCAGCCTCCCGTGGGAGGGCCTGAAGCTGTCCCAGGGCGAGCCGGCGATACCCACCCGGTTCGTCGAGGGGTGAGAGCGGTGTCGGTACCGAACCGGGTGGGCGATCGGCAGTAGTCTGCTTCGGTGCCGTCGAAGACCGAGTTGCCAACCGTTCCCGCTCTCCTGCAGGTCGCGGTGCACTCGCTCGGCGGCAAGGAACGCAGCAATCAGCTGACGATGGCCTCGGCGGTGGCGCACTCCATCGACACCGGCGAACATCTGGCGGTGCAGGCGGGCACCGGAACCGGTAAGTCCCTCGCCTACCTCGTCCCGAGCATCAGGCACGCGGTGGAATCGGGCAAGACCGTCGTCGTCTCCACGGCCACCATCGCGCTGCAGCGGCAGCTGGTCGACCGCGATCTCCCCCGCCTGTCCGACGCCCTGACCGAGGCCGTCGGCCGTCGCCCCAAGTTCGCAATCCTGAAGGGCCGCAACAACTATCTGTGCATGAACAAGATCCACACCGGTGCCGCGCAAGAGGCACCGGATGCGGAACTGTTCGACCCTTTCGCCGTCTCGCGGATGGGACGCGAGGTGGTACGGCTGACGAAGTGGTCGTCCGAGACCGAAACCGGCGACCGCGACGACGTCGTGCCCGGAGTCAGCGATCAGGCCTGGCGTCAGGTCAGCGTCACCGCGCGTGAATGCCTGGGCAAATCCCGCTGCCCCGTCGGCGAGGACTGCTTCGCCGAGCGCGCCCGTACCGAGGCCGCCCAGGTCGACGTCGTCGTGACCAACCACGCCCTGCTCGCGATCGACGCGATCACCGGAATTCAGATCCTGCCCGAGCACGACGTCGTGGTCGTCGACGAGGCCCACGAATTGGTCGACCGGGTGACCGGCGTGGCCACCGAGGAACTGTCGGCCGCGACCGTCACCGCCGCGGCGCGTCGTAGCGCGAAGCTCATCGAGGAGGAGACGGTCGACCAGCTCGAGGGAGCTGCCGAGAACTGGGCCGCGATTCTGGACGAGCTGCCCCCGAGCCGGTGGCAGTCCCTACCCGAGGGCGTCGGCCCCGCGCTCGCGTCCATTCGCGACGCGGCCTGGGCGGTACGCACCGCGATCGGCCCCAACAAGCAGGGCATGGCCACCAGTGACCCCGAGGCCGCCGCGGCTCGCAGCGCCGCGCTCGTGGCGGTCGACGAGGTCCACGACAGCGCGGTCCGTGTTCTCACGGCATTCGACGAACCCGATCCGGCCAAACGCAAGGACGTCGTCTGGCATGCCGTCGACGATTTCCGCGGCAACGTCAAACGCACCGTCCGCATTGCACCGCTGTCGGTGGGCGGGCTGCTGCGAGCGCGCCTGTTCGCCGAGTCCACCGTGGTCCTCACCTCCGCGACCTTGACCGTGGGCGGATCGTTCGACGGGTTGGCTGTCAACTGGGGCCTGCCTGCGGAGAAGCCGTCGCGCAGTGACACCGCGATGGCGTCGGGTGTGGAACCGCCGTCCGATACCGGGTCGATCAGGTGGAATTCGCTCGACGTCGGGTCGCCGTTCGACCACGCTCGGGCAGGGATCATGTACATCGCCAAGCATCTGTCGCCGCCCGGACGCGACGGCCTCTCCAGGTCCTACCTCGACGAGATCGAGTCGCTGGTCAGCGCCGCCGGTGGCCGCACACTCGGACTCTTCTCGTCCATGCGCGCCGCCAAGGCCGCCGCCGAGGAGATGCGGGAGCGCCTCGACACGCCGATCCTGTGCCAGGGCGACGACTCCACCGGTGCCCTGGTGCAGAAGTTCGCCGACGACGAGGCCACCTCCCTGTTCGGGACACTGTCACTGTGGCAGGGCGTCGACGTCCCGGGCCCGTCGCTGAGCCTGGTGATCCTGGACCGCATTCCGTTCCCGCGGCCCGACGATCCGCTGCTGGTGGCCAGGCAGCAGGCCGTCGAATCACGTGGCGGCAACGGCTTTCTCGCGGTCGCTGCCAACCATGCAGCCCTGCTGCTGGCGCAGGGCGTCGGTCGACTGCTCCGTAGCGTCGACGACAAAGGTGTTGTCGCCGTTCTCGATTCGCGCCTCGCGACCGCCCGCTACGGCGGCTACCTACGTGCCTCGCTGCCGCCGTTCTGGGAGACCTCGGACCCGGAGGTGGTCCGCAAGGCCCTCACCCGCCTGGCCGGAAAGTAGCTGCCCCTCAGGCAGTCGCCACCAAACCGAGCTCGGCATCCGAGGCCAGACCGCGGTGATGAGGAAGCACCCGCACCGTGTATCCCACCGTGCCGCTGTGCGGTAGCCGCGTCTCGCCCGCGTACACGTGCTCGCCGCCGTCGGTTCCCACGTGCGTCATGGCCGTCGTGCGAATGTCGGTGAGGTTCTCGTCCTCGTCGACGCGTCCCACGACCGCCTGCACCACGACGTCCGACGCGTCCAGTCCACCGAGATCGACGTTCGCGCGCAGTGAGAGCTCCGCACCGATCACCGGTGTGTCGGGCAGACCCTCACTGTCGACGCGGGTGACTTTCACTGCGCCCCATGCCTGTTCGACGCGGCGGCGGTACGACGCGACGTCCGTGGCACCGCGGTGCTTCTCCGCCGAGGCCGCGCGGGCGGATTCGGCTGCGGGCGCGTAGTAGCCGAGTGTGTAGTCCTGAACCATTCTCGACGCCAGCACTTTCGGCCCCAGCTGCTCGAGGGTGTGCCGCACCATTTCGATCCAGCGGCTCGGCACGCCGTCGTCCCCGCGGTCGTAGAACTTCGGCAGTACTGCCTGTTCGAGCAGTTCGTAGAGCGCGGCGGCCTCCAGATCGTCACGGCGATTGTCGTCGGTGACGCCGTCGGCCGTCGGGATGGCCCAGCCGTTCTCCCCGTCGTACATCTCGTCCCACCACCCGTCGCGAATCGACAGGTTCAAGCCGCCGTTGAGCGCGGACTTCATGCCCGAGGTACCGCACGCTTCGAGCGGGCGCAGCGGATTGTTCAGCCACACATCGCATCCCCAGTACAGGAATCGAGCCATGGACATGTCGTAGTCGGGCAGGAACACGATGCGGTGCCGTACGTCGGCCTGATCGGCGAACCTGACGATCTGCTGGATGAGCGCCTTTCCGCCGTCGTCGGCGGGGTGCGATTTGCCCGCGACCACCAGCTGGACCGGACGAACCGGGTCCAGCAACATGGCGCGCAGTCGCTCGGGTTCGCGCAGCATGAGCGTCAGCCGCTTGTAGGTCGGTACCCGTCGAGCAAACCCGACGGTGAGTACGTTGGGATCGAAAACGTTTGCTGTCCAACTGATCTCGGCCTCGGTGGAGCCGCGTTCGAGCGCCGAGCGCCGCACCCGACGCCGCACCTCGTCCACCAGTTGCGCGCGAAGGGTGTTGCGCGTGGACCACACGCGGTCCGAGGACAGCTCCCCCTCCAGCGCCCATTCCCGGGCAGACCACGTCGGAGCGTGCACGCCGTTGGTGACCGACCCGATCGGCACCTCGGAGGCGTCGAATCCTCGCCACAGGTCGTTGAACATCTCGCGGCTGACGATTCCGTGCAGCTTCGACACCCCGTTGGCGCGTTGTCCCAGACGCAGCCCCATGTGCGCCATGTTGAACACCGAGGCGTCGCTCTCGCCGCCGAGGGCGAGGATTCGGTCCATCGGCAGACCCGGCAGCAGCGCCGACTCCGCGCCCCCGTCCGCACTTCCGAAGTAGTGCCGCACCAGATCGGCCGGAAACCGGTCGATTCCGGCGGGGACAGGAGTGTGAGTGGTGAAGACGGTGCCGGCTCGCACCGCAGCCAGTGCCGCGTCGAAGTCCAGGGTTCCCGAGGTGACGAGTTCGCGGATGCGTTCGACGCCCAGGAAGCCGGCATGGCCCTCGTTCATGTGGAACACCTCGGGATCGGGCAGTCCGTGTGCACGGGTGTAGGCCCGGATCGCTCGAACTCCGCCGATACCGGCGAGTATCTCCTGCTTGATGCGGTGATCCTGGTCGCCGCCGTACAACCGGTCGGTGACTCCTCTGAGCTCGGGGTCGTTGTCCGCGATGTCGGAATCGAGCAGCAGCAGCGGGACACGTCCCACCTGGGCGATCCACACCCGTGCCCGCAGAACCCGAGATCCGGGCATGGACACGTGGATCAGCACCGGAGAGTCGCCGTCGTCGGTGAGCAACCGCAGAGGCAGACCGTGCGGGTCGAGGGACGGATAGCGTTCGGCCTGCCAACCGTCGGCCGTCAGCGACTGGCGAAAGTATCCCGAGCGGTAGAGCAACCCGACGCCGATCAACGGCAACCCCAGGTCGGAGGCCGCCTTGAGGTGGTCACCGGCCAGGATGCCTAGCCCGCCCGAGTAGTTCGGCAGCACCTCGGTGACGCCGAACTCCATCGAGAAATACCCGATGCCCGACGGCAGAGCACGTCCCTCGGCCAGTTCGTTCTGGTACCAGAGCGGACGGGCGAGGTAGTCGTGCAGATCCGCTTCGGCGGCGTCCAGCTCGGTCAGAAAGCGCTCGTCGGCCGCGAGTTCCTCGAGACGCGCCGGTGCGACGGCTCCCAGTACGGCGACGGGATCGCGCTCGAGTTCGGTCCACAACAGTGGATCGATGTGCTCGAACAGATCCTGCGTCGACGAGTGCCACGACCACCTGAGGTTTGTCGAGAGCTCGGCGAGGGCATTCAAGCGGGCGGGAAGATGGGCTCGGACGGTGAATCGGCGCAAAGCTTTCACAGGATCGAACCCTACCCACGGACACCTGTGTCGATGGGCGGCTTGCACGAAATCTGCTCCACGGTGTCCGTCGCGGGCAGTATGCGTCGGCGCACGCGCCATCTGCATTGCTGCACTACGGTTGACGAGTAGAAGCACACCGAGATCGGTTCGATCAGAGGTTGCGCCCGCGCAGCCATACCTCTAGCGAAGAATGGAGTGTGAAGTGACAGGTCGACTTGGTATCGACAATGTCCTTCCAGATACGACGACCGGGAAGTACCCCGCGAAAGCGGTGGTGGGCGAGACGTTTCCAGTCTCCGCCGACGTCTGGCGCGAGGGTCACGACGCGGTGGCCGCGACACTGTCGGTGCGCGGACCGGGAGGCAAACTCGAACGCATCCCGATGACACCGGGCCGCGAACCCGACACGTTCGACGCGGTGTTCGTCCCCTCTCGGCCGGGTTACTGGATCTGCCGCATCGAAGCGTGGAGCGATCCGATCAGCACCTGGCGCCATGCCGTCGAAGCCAAGCTCGGAGTGGGCCAGAGTGCCCACGAACTCGCGAACGATCTCGAGATCGGCGCACGGCTGTTCCTGCGGGCTGCCACCGGTGTTCCTGCCGAGAGCAGGCAGATGCTGGCCGATGTCGCCGCCGCGCTGCGTGACACCGACCGCCCGCTGCCTGCCCGGGTCTCCTCCGCGTTCGCATCGTCGGTCGCCGAGTTGTTGTTCGTACACCCGCTGCGCGAACTGGTGACTCGATCGCGCGCGGTCAACGTGTGGGTCGATCGCAATCTCGCACTCAACGGTGCCTGGTACGAGTTCTTCCCGCGGTCGACCGGCGGATGGAACGAGGACGGCACTCCGCGGCACGGCACGTTCGCGACGTCGATCGAGCAGTTGCCCCGCATCGAGCGGATGGGATTCGACATCGTCTACCTGCCGCCGATCCACCCCATCGGCACCATCAACCGCAAGGGCCCGAACAACACGTTGACCCCGGGACCGGAGGACGTCGGGTCGCCGTGGGCCATCGGCTCCAAGGACGGCGGACACGACGCGATCCACCCCGAACTGGGCACCGAGGACGACTTCCGCGCGTTCGTCGCCGCTGCACACGAACACAACCTCGAAGTGGCACTCGATCTCGCCCTTCAGGCCGCTCCCGACCATCCCTGGGCTGCAACACATTCCGAGTGGTTCACCGTGCTGCCGGACGGCACGATCGCCTACGCCGAGAACCCTCCGAAGAAGTACCAAGACATCTACCCGGTCAACTTCGACAACGACCGACGCGGCATCTACGAAGAGGTGCTGCGCGTGGTCCGATACTGGATCTCGCTGGGAGTCAAGGTCTTCCGAGTCGACAACCCACACACCAAGCCGCCGGACTTCTGGGAATGGCTCATCGCCGAGGTCAAGAAGACCGACCCGGACGTGCTGTTCCTCGCCGAGGCGTTCACCCGCCCGGTGCGCATGTACGGACTGGCGCAGCGCGGCTTCACGCAGTCGTACACGTACTTCACCTGGCGTACCGCGAAGTGGGAGCTGACCGAGTTCGCCGAGGAACATGCCCGACGCGCCGACGACGCGCGTCCGAACCTGTTCGTCAACACTCCGGACATCCTGCACGAGAGTCTGCAGCACGGCGGGCCCGGAATGTTCGCTCTCCGAGCAGCTCTCGCGGCGACGATGGCCCCCACCTGGGGCGTCTACTCCGGCTACGAGCTGTTCGAGCACCAGGCCGTGCGAGAAGGCAGCGAGGAGTACCTGGACTCGGAGAAGTACCAGTTGCGTCCACGCGACTTCGAGGGTGCGCTGGCCCGCGGCGAGTCGCTCGAGCCCTGGATCACCACGCTGAACGCAATCCGGCGGGCGCATCCGGCGCTGCAGCAGCTCCGCAACATCCACTTCCACACCATCGACAACGAGGCGCTGATCGGGTACTCCAAGTTCGACCCGCAGACCGGTGATTCGATCCTGGTGGTGATCAACCTCAATCCCTTCGGAGCCGAAGAAGGCACGATCCACCTGGACATGCCTGCCCTCGGCCACGACTGGCAGGACACCCTCACGATCAAGGACGAAGTGAGCGGAGTCCATTACGACTGGGGCCACACCAATTTCGTCCGGCTCGAGCCCTGGACGTCGGTGGCGCACATCTTCACGCTCCCCCACATCCCGTACCCGGCTCGTATCGAACTGGCCTACCGCGGCAACCGAAAGTGAGTGGATTCAACGTGACCGAGAATCCGACGACGCCCGAAGACACCGTCGCAGCCCCGTCCGACAACGATCTCGAACTCATCGCTGCAGGGCGGCACTACAACCCGCATTCCGTCCTCGGAGCCCATCCGGTGGCCGGTGGAACCGCGATCCGCGCCCTCAAACCCGATGCCGAGAAGGTCGTCGCCCGCGTCGGTGGCGTCGACCACGAACTGACCCACGTCGCCCACGGAGTCTTCTCGGCTCTGATTCCGTTCGAGGACCTGATCGACTACCGCCTCGTGGTGACCTGGCCCGGTGGACACGTCTCCGAATCCGCCGACGGATACCGGTTCCTGCCCACTCTCGGCGAGCTCGATCTGCACCTGTTCGGCGAGGGCAGGCACGAGCGGCTGTGGGACATTCTGGGCGCGCACCAACAGTCGTACGCGACACCCGACGGCCCCGTCACCGGTACCTCGTTCGCGGTCTGGGCTCCTGCAGCCCAGGGTGTCACCCTCGTCGGCGATTTCGACGGCTGGACCGGTCGAAGCTGGCCGATGCGCGTACTGGGCTCGACCGGCGTGTGGGAGCTCTTCGTACCCGACATCGCTCCGGGCGCGCTGTACAAGTTCCGCGTCCACGGTGCCGACGGTTCGGTCAAGGACAAGGCCGATCCGATGGCCTTCGCCACCGAGATCCCACCGTCGACGGCCTCGGTCGTCACCGCGTCCTCGTACACCTGGAACGACGAGTCCTGGCTCGACACCAGGGCCGGCATCGAGCCGACGCAGGCACCGATGAGCGTGTACGAGATCCACCTGGCGTCCTGGCGGCCGGGCCTGGGGTACCGCGAGTTGGCAGAGCAGTTGGCCGAATACATCACCGAGACCGGCTTCACGCACGTGGAACTGCTCCCGGTCGCCGAGCATCCGTTCGGCGGATCCTGGGGTTACCAGGTGACGTCGTACTACGCACCGACCTCGCGCTTCGGCAGCCCCGACGATTTCCGCTACTTCGTCGATCACCTGCACGGTGCCGGAATCGGCGTCATCGTCGACTGGGTGCCCGCCCACTTCCCCAAGGACGAATGGGCGCTGGCCCGGTTCGACGGCGGCCCGCTCTACGAGCACGGCGACCCGCAGCGCGGCGAGCAACTCGACTGGGGCACTTTGGTATTCGACTTCGGGCGGCGCGAGGTGCGTAACTTCCTGGTCGCGAATGCGCTGTACTGGATCGACGAGTTCCACATCGACGGACTGCGCGTCGACGCCGTCGCATCGATGCTGTACTTGGACTACTCCCGCCCCGAGGGCGGCTGGTCGCCGAACATCTACGGTGGCCGCGAGAACCTCGAGGCCGTGACCTTCCTGCAGGAGATGAACGCGACGGTGCACAAGAAGCACCGCGGTGTCGTCACCGTGGCCGAGGAATCGACGGCGTGGCCCGGCGTAACCCGGCCGACGAACGTCGGCGGACTCGGGTTCAACATGAAGTGGAACATGGGCTGGATGCACGACACGCTGGGCTTCCTCGGGCGTGATCCCATCCATCGCAGCTACCACCACCACGAGATCACCTTCTCTCTGGTCTATGCGTGGAGTGAGAACTACCTGCTCCCCATCAGCCACGACGAGGTGGTGCACGGCAAGGGCACGCTGTGGACTCGGATGCCCGGCGACGATTACGCCAAGGCAGCCGGCCTGCGCGGCATGCTCGCCTACATGTGGGCGCACCCCGGCAAGCAACTGCTGTTCATGGGACAGGAGTTCGGGCAGACCCGTGAGTGGTCCGAGGAACGCGGACTCGACTGGTATCAGATCGACGAGGAACCTCTGCACAACGGCGTCAAAACCCTTGTGTCCGATCTGAACTCGACGTACAAGTCCCACCCCGCACTGTGGACGCTCGACACCTCGCCGAGTGGATACTCGTGGATCGACGCCAACGACACCGAGAACAACGTGCTGAGCTTTCTGCGGTACGGATCCGACGGTTCGGTCATCGCGTGTATTTTCAACTTCTCCGGTACCGAGCACGGCAGCTATCGTGTGGGACTACCGGAACCCGGCCGTTGGACAGAGATCCTCAACACCGACGCAACGGAGTACGGCGGCTCCGGTGTGGGCAACCTGGGTGAAGTGACGGCAACATCGCACTCGTGGCACGGTCGACCGGCATCAGGCCAGGTCGCCCTACCCGCCAACGGGGCGATCTGGATAAAACTGGAGCGATAGATGAGTGGCGGCCGCACACCCCGACTACTGGCCGCGGCCGCCACTGCAGGGCTGATTCTGCTGACCTCGTGCGCGCAGACCGTCAGCGGAAACGCCGTATCGATCTACGAGAACCCGTTCACCGTTGCCGGACTCCCGGTGACGAGCGGGCCCAGCGGGCCCCGGCCCGATGCCCCCGATTCGACCATCACCGTGGAGAACGCCGAGGGCACCGACTCGGACATCCTCGCCACGAACGCGATCGACGACATCCAGCAGTTCTGGGCCGAGCAGTACTCCAGCTTGTTCAAGGGCACGTTCACCCCGGTCTCGAAGGTCGTCTCGTGGGACGCGTCCGAGAACGAGGGATCGGGCATCAGATTCTGCGGAGACCGAACCGGCGGTATTCCCAACGCTGCGTACTGCACCCGTGACGACTCGATCGGCTGGGACAGGACCATCCTGCTCCCGGCTCTGGTCGACGCGTTCGGACCGATGTCGGTAGTGATGGTCATCGCCCACGAATACGGCCATGCCATTCAGCACCAGTCTGGGCTCGTCGGCGACGACACCCCGACCATCGTTGCCGAGCAACAGGCCGACTGTTTCGCCGGTGCCTTCATCCGCCACGTCGCCGAGGGCGATGCGCCGCACTTCACCATCAACACCTCGGACGGACTCAACGGCGTCCTCGCCGCAACCGTCGCTGTGCGCGACGTCGATCCAAACGATCCGGAATCGGTGCACGGCTCTGCCTTCGAGCGCGTCACCGCAGTGCAGATCGGCTTCACCGACGGTGCCGGGGCCTGCACGAGCATCGACGAGGCCGAGATCGACTCGCGTCGAGCATCCTTGCCGCAGAAATTCGACGATCCCGACGACTCGGGTGAACTACCGGTCACCGAGGACTCCCTCGACGCCTTCACTCGATCCTTCGAGCAGGTACTGCCCGTCGCAGATCCCCCGGCCGTCGACTACACCGGATCGGACGTCGGATGCGCCGACGCCGAAGCCACTGCGCCGGTGTCGTACTGCCCCTCGACCAACACCATCGGCGTCGACGTCGAGGCCCTGGCCGAAGTCGGCCAGCCCGAGACCCCGCAGCGCGGAGACATATTGCCGCTCAACGTCTCCGGTGACTACAGCGCCTACGTGCTGTTCGCCTCGCGCTACACCCTCGCGGTGCAGAAGGAAGCCGGCCAGACCCTCGACGACCCGCAGACCGCTCTGCGTTCGGCATGCCTGTCCGGGGTCATCACCTCGGCGATGAGCGCCGAGAACGGTGACACCGGCCTCGAAGTCTTTCTTTCCCCAGGCGATCTCGACGAAGCCGTGTCCGGACTGCTCAGCGACGGCCTCGCAGCCAGCGACGTCAACGGTACGACGCTGCCGTCGGGGTTCTCCCGAGTCGACGCGTTCCGTTCGGGAGTTCTCGGCGGAAGGGAACTGTGCGACGCGCGTTACAGCTGAGTCCTGCTGTCAGTACAGAGCGGACGCGAGCTTGCGCCGCGCGGAGACCACCAGCGGATCGGCCGAGTCGAACAGCTCGAACAGCTCGAGCAGTCGAGTGCGCAGTGCAGTGCGGTCGTCGCCTGCACTGATCTTGATTCCGTCGATCAGACGAGCGAAGGCCTGCTCCGGTTGCTGACCGGCCATTTCGGCGTCCGCTGCATCGATCCGAGCCTGTACGTTTCCGGCGTCGGCGTCGGCGAGTGCAATCGCGTCCGGTGCCAGGTTCTGCACCCGCGCGAGGAACTTGACCTGACGCAGTGCAGCAACCGCCTCGGTGTTCTTCGGTTCGGCGTCGATGATCGCCTGGTAGGCGGCTTCCGCCTTGTCGAAATCGCCCTCGTCGATGGCCTCTTCGGCTGCAACGATCCGCGGATCCTCGATCTCGGGTTCCGGTTCGGCAGCAGCCGCCCCGGGAGGCCCGGTGAGCTTTCCTGCAGTCGCCTGCTCGACGGCTTGTAGCCACTGACGCAACTGCTCGTCCGACTGGGTGCCCTGGAGATCAGCGAGGGGCTGGCCCGCTGCGACGGCAACCACCGTCGGAATGGCCTGTACGCCGAAGGCCTGGGCGATCTGCGGATTGGAGTCCACGTCGACCCGCGCGAGCACCCACGTACCCGCGGCTTCCACGGCCAGCTGCCCGAGCTTACGCGTCAACGCCTGGGACTGCGGCGAACGCGCCGAACCCAGGTCGACGATCACCGGTACCTGCGTGGACCGCTGCAGAACCTCGGCCTCGAACGTCGCCGCGGTCACGTCCACGATCGGTGCCAGTCCTCCCGCGTCGCCTGCGGGCTCGGCTGCAGGTGCAGGTGCCGGACGGTCCTTGAGAACGGACAGGTCGACGGCACCGGCAATGGATGCGGGAACGACGGCTGACGGGCGGACGGGAGGACGGGAACCGGGTCGAGTCACGCCCTACAGTTTGTCACTAACGCGATTCGTCATCCACTGGCGGGCGGTGCCGGTCGGTCAGGACAGAACCTTGGTGTCGGCGGCGGGCCGGCCGGTGCTCAACTCGGCGAGACGGCCGGTGCGCGCGGCCCAGATCTCGAAGATCACGGTGCCGAACGGGGGGAACGCCGCGACCAGAGCCAGCAGGGTTGCCTTGACGTCCCACTTGAGCTTGATCGCCGTCAACACGGCAACGGCCAGGTACACCACGAACACGCCGCCGTGGATCGGTCCGAAGATCTTCACGCCGATTTCGTTGCCGTCGGCGGGGATGTACTTGAACGCCATTCCGATCAGCAGTCCGAGCCAGGTAAACGCTTCGAGCACAGCGATGAAACGGAAGCGTTTGGCCGTGCTGCTCAGGTCGAAGAAGTTGGTCATGCCCGCTATTGTGCCCGGTCTGCTACGACGGAGCGTAGTGGCTCTGGTCTCAGTTCTTCTCCAGAGCCACTACGAGTCCTACTGCTTCGGCACTCGAACGATGAGGGCGTCGCCCTGTCCGCCGCCGCCGCACAGTGCGGCCGCGCCCACTCCGCCGCCGCGACGCTGCAGCTCGAGAGCCAGATGCAAGGCGATGCGAGCTCCCGACATGCCCAGGGGATGCCCGATCGAGATCGCTCCCCCGTTGACGTTGACGATCTCCGGATCGATGCCGAGTTCGCGCGTCGACGCGATTCCGACCGCTGCGAACGCCTCGTTGATCTCCACGACGTCGAGGTCCTTCGGGGCGATGCCTTCCTTCTCGCACGCCTTGGCGATGGCGCGCGCCGGCTGCGACTGCAAGGTGGAGTCGGGACCGGCCACCACTCCGTGTGCACCGATCTCGGCGAGCCAGGTCAGACCGAGCGACTCGGCCTTCTCCTTGCTCATCACCACGACGGCGGCGGCACCGTCGGAAATCTGCGACGCGGATCCCGCAGTCACGGTGCCGGCCTTGTCGAAGGCGGGGCGAAGCTTGCCGAGGGAATCGACCGTGGTGTCGGCGCGAATGCCTTCGTCTGCGGTGAACTGGATCGGCTCACCCTTGCGCTGCGGAATCGAGACCGGGACGACCTCGTTGTCGAATACCCCGTTCTTCCACGCCGTGGCGGCCTTCTGGTGCGACGCGGCAGCGAAGGTGTCCTGCTCCTCGCGGCTGATGGCCTCGGAGCTCTGGTTCCGCTGCTCGGTCAACGCGCCCATGGCCTGATCGGTGAAGATGTCGTACAGACCGTCGTAGGCGAGGTGATCACGCATGGTGACATCGCCGTACTTGAATCCGGCCCGCGACTTCTCGAGCATGTGCGGCGCCTGGGTCATCGACTCCTGACCGCCTGCGACGACGATCTCGAATTCACCGGCGCGGATCAGCTGGTCGGCCAGTGCGATGGCGTCGACTCCGGACAGGCAGACCTTGTTGATCGTCAGAGCAGGCACGGTCATCGGAATACCAGCGGCAACCGCAGCCTGCCGCGCAGGGATCTGACCGGCACCAGCGGTGAGAACCTGGCCCATGATGACGTAGTCGACCTGATCCGGCGCAACACCGGCCTTGTCGAGTGCACCCTTGATGGCGATTCCGCCGAGATCCGATCCCGAGAAGTCCTTGAGGGCACCCGAAAAACGTCCCACGGGTGTGCGAGCGCCGGCGACGATGACTGTTGTGGTCACGATTTCCTCCGAAAGTATGAAGACGGCCTTGTCGAGATCAACGCTCCGACGCCCCCTACCGATACCGGCCGGGCGGAGCACCGAAACGCAGCTGGCGCTAACGTCATGGCCATGACCTCCAGCACGCAGTCTTACACGGGAGCCCCGCTGCGCTCCGATCTGGTGACGGCTATCGATCATGTGGGTGTCGCGGTGCCCGATCTCGACGCTGCCATCACCTGGTACACCGACCACCTCGGCATGGTTGCAGTGCACGAGGAGATCAACGAGGAGCAGGGCGTTCGCGAGGCGATGCTCTCCTTCCCCGGAGCCACCGAGAAGTCCGCTGCACTGCAGTTGCTCGCGCCGATCGACGAATCGTCCACCATCGCCAAGTTCATCGGCCGCAACGGCCCGGGACTGCAGCAGTTGGCCTACCGCGTCACCGACATCGAAGAGATCTCGACCGAGCTGCGCGCTCGCGGCGTTCGGTTGCTGTTCGACGCCCCGCGCCGCGGCACCGCCGATTCTCGGATCAACTTCGTCCACCCCAAGGACGCCGGTGGCGTACTGATCGAATTGGTCGAACCCAACCCAGCCGCGCACTGATCGAACTCTGCGAACGAGCCGTATGGCTCTCTACTTGACTCACCGGTAAATTGACGGCCATGGCCATCGATCATGAGCGCACTTCCACGGTGCAACTTCCCTTTTCCATCGTTCGGAAGGGGTTCGATCGCGACGAAGTCACCAACTACTTCGAGCGGTTCGACGCCGAACTACGTTTGACGACCGCAGATCGTGATGCGGCCGCCGCGCAGGCTCGTGATCTGGCCAAGCAGCTCGACGATGCTCGTGACGAGATCGACGAACTCCGCAAGGACATCGATCGCCTGTCGGTTCCGCCCACCACGGCGGAGGGGATGAGCGATCGCATTTCACGCATGCTGCGACTGGCCTCGGACGAGGCATCCGAGGTCCGCGCGAAGGCGCACTCGGAGTCCGAGGAGATGATTTCCGTTGCGCAGCAAGAGAGTGCCCGACTCCGCGGACGGCACGAGTCACTGGTGGCCGAACTCGAAGAGCGCCGAACGGCACTCGAAGCCGAACACCAGCAGACCATGGCTCAGGCGCGCACCGAGGCAGCTCGAGTAGTCGAGGCCGCGCAGGCCGAGCGCGACAAGTTGGCTGCCGAATCCGAGGCAAAGCGCGCCAAGGTTCAGGAAGACTTCGAGATCACGATGGCCGAGCGCCGCACCAAGGTTCTCACCGCTCTCGAGGAACTCGAAGCGTCGAGCAAGGCCGACGCTGCCCGCCGCATCGAGGAGGCGACCACCGAGGCTGCCCGACGGCTTCAGTCCGCGAGTGAGCAGGCCGAGCGTCGGATCGCGCACTCGAAAGAACTGGCCGAGGAGCTGCGTGTGCTCCGCAGTCGGGTGCTGGCACAGCTGCTCGGAATTCGCGGGCAGCTCGATTCGGTTCCGGCGATGCTCGCCTCGGTCAATCGTGAGAGCGAACTGCTCGACAATCCCGACCCGACGGCCATCCTGAAGAAAGAAGAAGAGAAGGCTGCCGCGAAGGCCGAGGACGAATCGGCCGACTCGGAGTCCTGATTCAGCCGATCCTGCGCCTGGCCTCCCCCGCTACGACCACCTGCGGGTGAGGCCTCGCGTGTTTCGGCCGGACCAACACCCGGTGTGCCAGTGTCTGCGATTGTCGGCACCGCCGAAATCGTCCGACGGCCACGCAACGATATGTGCGACGCCCGGCCGCACCTCGTGATCGCAGCCGGGGCATCGATAGGTCTTCACGGCCTTCGCACCCGGGACCATTCGTGTCGTGTACGTGTCACCGTCCGGACCGACCTCGATCCGGTTGCCGCCCAGCACGGAATCGGTAGCCGGAGCGAGATCACTCGGGCCGCTCCGATTCGGTCGGCGGGGTTGGTTACGACGAGGCACCCGTCCAGTGTAGAGAACGGGCCGATTCGTGCCGACCGTCGTCAGAAAAGACGGAACTCGGTACTGTCGGTTCCCCGCAGGACGTCGTAGTCGAGTGTGAGACAACGAATGCCGCGATCGGTGGCCAGCGTCTTCGCCTGAGGCTTGATGACCTGCGCAGCGAACACTCCACTGACCGGAGCCAGCAGCGGATCACGGTTGAGCAGCTCCAGATACCGAGTCAGCTGTTCGACGCCGTCGATCTCACCACGTCGCTTGATCTCCACTGCCACCGTTCCGCCATCGGCGTTGCGGCACAGGAGATCCACCGGTCCGATGGCCGTCATGTATTCGCGTCGCACCAACGTGTAACCGTCACCCAAGGTGCTGACGTGCTCGGCCAACAACTCCTGAAGGTGAGCCTCCACACCGTCTTTCACCAAACCGGGATCGATACCCAACTCGTGACTCGAGTCGAGTTCGACGTCGTCGATGGTGATGCGAAGTTCCTCACCGGCCTTGTTGGTGACGATCCACTTGGTCGTCTCGTCCTCGGTGGTCTCGACCATCCAGCAGGGCGGAGACATCCAGTTGAGGGGCTTGTAGGCCCGGTCGTCCGCGTGCACGCTGACCGATCCGTCGGACTTGACGAGGAGCAGGCGGCGAGCGGACGGGAGGTGTGCGGTGAGGCGGCCGACGTAGTCGACTTGGCAACGAGCAATAACTAGACGCACTCGACCACCTTAAAGCAGGAGCCCCGATAGTCTGTGACGACCATGCCGCAATTGAGACGATCTGCCGCTCCGCTGGGCTCCCGACTGCTCGGCGACACCTCCGAATCACCTCGCCGACGGCGGGTCCGAATCCAGATCCTGCTGACCGTCTTCCTGATCCTGTCGAATCTTATCGGCGCGGTCATAGTCGGTGTGTTGATCAGCGTCGTGGTGCCCGGCCCGGACGTCCTCGATCCCGACAAGTACTGGTGGGTGAACTACATCGTCGTCCCGGTCTACGTGTTCGTGGCATTCGTCGTCGGTGCGGTCTGGGGCACCACGCACGCTCTGCGAAGTTTGCGGTGGGCAATCGAGGACCGGCAACCCAGCCGCGAAGAACAGGTCGCGACACTCGCGATGCCATGGCGATTGACGCGAATCCAGATTCTGCTCTGGATCGGAGCCTTGCTGCTGCTCACCACGATCGACGGCATCATCGACTCGGCGTCGATCCCCAAGGTGGCCTTCACTATCGCCGCCGGTGGCACAGTCGTCTGCGCGTTCAGCTATCTGCTCAGTGAATTCGCCCTTCGTCCCGCTGCAGCTCGGGCACTCGAAGCCGGCGATCCTCGCCGGATTCGTATTGCCGGAGTCATGGGCCGCTCGATTCTCTCGTGGCTGCTGGGCACCGGTGTGCCGGTCAGCGGTTTGATGATCATCGCGATCTTCCGCTTCATCAATCCCGAAACGACAGCGACTCAGCTCGCGGTCTCCATCCTCTCCCTCGGTGGGATCACGATCGTGTTCGGCCTTGCGCTGACCGTCCTCGGAGGTTTCGCGACGACATCACCCATCAAAAATGTGCGCGCGGGGATGGCCGAGGTGGAGAAGGGCAACATGGATGTCCGTCTCGCGGTGTACGACGGCACCGAGCTCGGTGAACTACAGAGCGGGTTCAACCGGATGGCCGACGGTGTGCGCGATCGGGAGAAAATTCGCGACCTGTTCGGCCGACACGTGGGTCACGAGGTCGCCGAGAAAGCACTGCAATCCGACAGCGAACTCGGGGGCCAGGAACGCGATATCGCAGTGTTCTTCATCGACCTCGTGGGATCGACGGAGCTGGCGGCGTCTCGACCACCCACCGAAGTCGTTGATCTGCTCAATCGATTCTTCGCCGTGGTCGTCGACGAGGTCGACGAGCATGGCGGATTCATCAACAAGTTCGAAGGCGACGCCGCGCTCGCCATCTTCGGAGCTCCCAACGAAATTGCCGACCACTGCGGCTCGGCGTTGGCAGCAGCACGAGCAATTGCCCGACGGCTGCTGGTCGAAGTGCCCGAATGCAGTGCCGCTGTGGGTGTCGCAGCGGGACGCGCAGTCGCCGGCAATGTAGGTGCGAAGTCCCGATTCGAATACACCGTGATCGGAGACCCGGTGAACGAGGCTGCTCGCCTCTCCGAGCTGGCGAAGAACGCTCCAGGGGCAATCCTGGCCTCCAAAACGTCGGTCGACGGTGCCTCAGACGAGGAATCCGGTCGCTGGGAATTCGGTGACTCGGTGACTCTTCGCGGACGCTCCGTCGAAACAGTCCTCGCGAATCCGAAAGATGTGAAAGTCACCTCCGACGAGCCCGTTGCCGTGCACGCCTGACCTGTATTGCAGGTCATGGCAGTTGCTGCCGCCTCGGCATCGTCCGCGAATGCGCGCGCGTTCGTCGGGTGCGCGGGGAATGGTGACTGGTCGGGGTGCGATTGTG
>NZ_JASHKV010000013.1:0-109773 GCF_030056895.1 Rhodococcus sp. IEGM 1341
ATCATGAACCGGATGGTTCACCGATCCGAATTACACCACCCCATGGGGCACTATCATCTTCCACTCCGAACTTGCCGTATGTACCTCGCGGGCTTACCGGGCTTACCGGGCTCTCGTGAGCTCTCCGCGGATGCGGTCTTCGCGGGGTGTTGTGGGGCAACAGTATGGCCGAAAGTTTCTTCGCTGATTTCAAAGAACGAATGCGTCTACCGAACGATCTACTCCACCAAAAGCAAAGCACGACAAGACATCGTCAGATACATCGACGGCTTCTACAGTTCACAACACCGCCATTCGGCGCTCGGGTACCGAACCCCGAACGCTGTCCACTACAGTTACGGGCAGTCCGCAAACGCGGCTTCAGAATAGTCATCTCCAGTGTCGGAAATCCTCGCGGCAGATCAACCCCACGCACGGCATCCGACCGTGATCGTCGGCGAACGCGGGTACAACCGCTGCCGTTGGTACCGTTGGGGTGAACCTCACGCCTCAATAACGTGTCCCTATGGTTTCTGTCAAGCTGCGTGAGCTGCGGGCGGTTGGTACAGGGTCTTGTTCTTGAGCATGGCGTACAGGACGTCGCATCGGCGTCGAGCGAGGCAGATGAGCGCGGCGTTGTGTTTCCTGCCTTCGGCTCGCTTGCGGTCGTAGTAGGCGCGACTGGTGGGGTCGTGCAGCGCGGCGAAGGCCGAAAGGAACAACGCGCGTTTGAGTTTGCGGTTTCCTGATCACGCTAAATGCTCACCTCGGATCGAGGTGCCGGATCGGTGGGTCACGGGTGCGATGCCGGCGTAGGCGGCCAGGTGTCCTGCTGATTTGAATGCCGATCCGTCACCGACTTCGAGAAGGATGCGTGCGGCAGTCCTGACTCCGACGCCTGGCATCGAGATCAGGAGCGAGGAAAGAGGGTGGGCACCGAGCATCCTCTCGACGTCCGAGCCAACTGTGTTGCGTTGCTGCAGTGTCTCTTTGAGCGAGTCCGCCAGTTTGGGTAGAACAGTCTCGGCAGCCGCAGACCCGGGCACTACTACCGTCTGAGCCTCGAGTGCGGCGTAGATCTCCGCAACCAGTCTTGCCCCCATCCTGAGCGCGTTTTTGGCGGCGAAGCGGTCAGTTTCCGCTTACCAGCAGCGCGGATGCCGCCGGGGCTACCGCAGCGGGACAGGATCTCGAGCACTGCCGGGTGTGTCACACGCGGTCCGAGGACTCGTTCGAGCGCGGGGTGAATGCCGGTCAGCAGTCCGCGGATTCGGTTGCTGACGCGGGTTGCTTCACCGGCGAGATCGTCATCGAAACCGATCAGCACACCGAGCTCGGCGAGTGTGTCATCACCGGTATCGACTCGTCGCAGCGTGTGGGGCATGGTCCGGGCCGTGTCGGCGATGTGAACGCAGGCCCGCGCATCAGTTTTGGCTTGCCCTGGATACAGATCTGCGATGCGGCGCATCGACAGACCCGGTAGGGACGCGAACTGGTGCTCGCAGGATCGGGAGACGGTGACCGGCAGGGCGTCGCCGATCGTATTAGGCTGATCGACGACGATCAACAGCGGCCCGCGCGTGGCGAGGCGGTCGAACACTGTGCGCAGGCGGGCCTCGTCATTGGGTAGGGCTTTGCCGTACAGACGGGTTCCGTCGACGGCGAGACCGACGGCGTGATGTTCGGATTTTCCCACGTCGATGCCGCAAAACACGGCGTAGCTCGTGGCCATGAAGCAGTCCTTCGTCCGGTCACCGATCCGACGTCAACACCCGGCGACAGCCCCCCACCCCCCCCCCGGATCATCGATGACAGGGGCGAGAAGTCATACCGGGTCTGGCTACCGTAGCCCTCGGTTTCAAGTATCAGCTAGAAGATAACGGGCCTGGCCCGATAGCGCACACGACGCGGCCGTCGAGCCGAAAACGGTGACCGCGAACATCGAAGGCTTCCGTCGGCGGCTGAATTGTTGTCGGCGCGGGGCAGAGATCAGGGTCTGTTGCCGAGCAACGACACGGCATCGATGCAGCGTCCACCGAGAGGCGTTCGACTGTTCCGTCCGGCAACTCTTCGGTCGTTCGGTGCCTCCGCACGCCTGCGGCGATCCGGCACGAGAGGCTGCAGCACAGTGCGATGCACCGTCTACCGCGCGCCGTCGAACGACGATGGGCATCATCTCGTGATGGCGGACAGCGAGCGTGAAGCAGACTCCAGGGACTCCACCAGGATCAGCTCGAGTGCAGGCAGTTCGGCAGCCGACACGGCCACCGCAGCTGCGCGTGTTCGCACATCGAGACCGCGTTGTGTTCCGGCGCGGGCAGTTTCGGTCCAGGCCTGGGCGCAGTGATCGGCGGCCACCGCGAGGTCTGCGGTAGCGGGATCCCCGGTCAGACGTGCAATCTCGGTACAGCCGTCGGCGAGAAGCCGACGAAAGAGCCCGCCTCCGGTTCCGGCCTTTTCGATGAAGATACCGAGACTGAACAGCAACGTCTCGAGGTCATCGGGCGGAAGGTCGACCCAGCTCTTGACGTCGGTTGCCAGCTGGTCGACCGCGGCCAATCCTTCGGCACCGGCCGCTGGTACGTGGTCGGCTATTCCCGGTGTCGATGGGGCGCGCATGCTGGCGGCGGATCGGGCAAAGGCCGCGGCCGCGGCAGTAGACACGGGCGGCAGTGTCTGCGGCCATGTGATTCGGTACGTGCAGTGACGTGTCGGTTGCGGGAACGAGGTGGAAGATCGCGCCCGAGCGAGCGCGTCGAGCGGGATCTCCTGCACATCGGCCCGATCGTTGTCGACGACCGAGGCAGTCCCCCCGATCTCGTCGTAGCCGATCACCACGATGTCGTGACGACTCATCTGCAGTTTCACCCGTAGGTAGGGCAGCTCAGCGATATCGGCCCAGACCAGACTGGGTCGTCCCGCATCGATGTCGTCGCGAACCCATGACCATCCCTCAGCGGGATCGTCGGTCGTGAGAACCTCGACTTGTCCGCCGAGCCTGCGCGGTAAGTCGATCTCGAAGTCGGCACCGCGGCCGACCAGGTACATCGGTGGGACCAGGTCGTCCGATCGCAGGTAGGACAAACCCAGATCACCACCCAGTGCGAACACCAACCCCTCGTCGGGTGGTCCGTCCCATCCCAGACCATGCCACTGGAGAAGGTCTCGCATTGCACCTGACCCGCAGTGCCCTCCCATCCGGTGGGGATAGTTCTCGATCAGAGTCGTGTGGGTCACTGTGGCTGCCTTTCGGGTGGATGGTCGAGCGCGCGTGTCGGCACGCTCAGCTGTTCCGGATTCTGTCGAGATACGTTCGGCGAGCAGCCATGTCGACGTCCGCGAGGAACACCGAATCTGTGTTCAGGGCCGCACCCAGTCCGGTCGCCAGACGCCGGGGGACGAATTTCACCGCCGCGACCATTGCGCCGGCGAGACGGGTGACGCGGACGAAGGGGCGTGGATTCTCGATCAGATCTGCTGTCGCGCGGGCGATCTCCTCCGGCTCGGCGTTGCGTAATCCCTTTGCGCCGGCGGTTCCGGCGACGAGTTCGGTGTTGGTGAACGTCGGGCGGACTGTGGACAGTCGAACCCCTGACTTGCGGTACTCCAGTCGTGCGGCCTCTGTGAATCCGATGACTGCGAACTTGGTAGCGCAGTAGGTCGCCAAACCAGGTACCGCGAGCTCGCCGGCCAATGACGCAGTGTTGATGATGTGTCCGGTGCGGCGCGGCAGCATGCGCTGAAGAGCCAGTTTGGTCCCGAAGATGACCCCCAGGACATTGATCTCGACTTGCCGCCGGGTTACTGCATCGTCCTCTTCGTGGGCGTGGCCGGTAGGCATGATGCCCGCGTTGTTGATCAGGATGTCGAGGGGTCCGAGTTCACGTTCGACCAGGTCCAGAAACGTTGTGAACGAGTCAGGTTCGGTGACGTCGAGTCGGGTGACGACCTTCACCCCGAGTTCGGCGGCGGCCTCCTTCGCACGTGCCTCGTCGATGTCGCCGATGGCGACCCGGTGGCCTCGTCGAATCAACTCCTTCGCTGTCTGATAGCCGATGCCGCGAGCTCCACCTGTGATCGCCACGGTCCTGGCGGGGGTGTGAGGTGCGTTGTTCATCATGCTGCGCTCCTTGCATAGATAAGAGACATCGGTAGACGCCGTTCGGGCCGCTCTCGCGGTAGCGGCTGCGCACACAGGAGAGGGATATGGGTATCGCGCGGCGTCTCGTGCCCGGGGAGGCGTTCGGATCGGTCGTTCATCGGCCGCAACCCCAGCGGCAGAACGGGTCTCGTCTGTTCGGTGCAACTTCCGGTGCCCGGCCTCAACACGGCCGCGCCGACGAGACAGTCATGTGGCACAGCTCTGCCAGCAGGTGTCGGCTCACCCGATTCGAAGGTGTCCGAGGCGGTCCGAGTGTTCACGATCGCGATTGTTCGCGGAGAGAGCTCCGACCGATCGGCAGTCGGCCGCGATACGGGGTTCGGCGCGTATGTTCTCACCGCTTGTGTTCATCGAGACTCCCGCGGCGAGTTTCGATCCCCGGGAGTTTCGCCCGGCCGGGTGCGGCCGGTGAAAACATCATCGAGTGGGTGAGCGCCCGTGAAGATCGTGGGGCCGTAGGCGTGCCGAAGCACCGTCAAGATCGCGTTCAAGGGTAGGTCATCGAAGACTCCTCGCTCGCGGACATACTCCATGTGCTGAGCTCCGTCTGCGGTGAAGGCATGCATGAGAGCATCGCGATCGCCGTCGAATTCCACTGGCGGCACGCCGAAACGAGCGCACAACTCGACATTGAATGCCGGCGTGGCCTTCAACCACCGGCCCTCGATGTAGAGGCGACTGTAGCCGTGGTAGACGAACAGATCGGTGCCGCCCATCAGCGCGCGCAACGTCTCGGTCTGCAGGTGATTTCGGACGTCGGCGAAACCGAGCAGTGCCGGGATACCCGCCGCCCGGCACACTGCGGTCAACAGCACCGCCTTCGGGACGCAGTAAGCGCGCCCGGTCTCGAGGACGAAGCTCGCTCGATAGTGGGCAGGATCGTCCGACACGGTGTACGGGTCGTACCAGATCCGGTCGCGGACGGCGGCGAAGAGGCGTCTGGCCTTGTCACGGTCGCTGCTCGCATCCCCGATTGCCGCGGCGGTGAACGCCCGCACGGATTCGTGCTCGATGTCGAGGAAGTCCGTTGCTCCCAGATACGCGTGCGGTGGCTGCGTCGTATGTGCCCCGGGCGGGCGGTCTGTCATGGTCATCGCCGATGTTCCCTTCTCTGAGCAAACCGGTTGCTGTTGTGTGCACAACGACCGAAGGATCGGTCAGTTGCGCGCGAGTCCGCCGAGCATCAGGTCTTCGCGTTGGACGGAGAGTCGCTGGGCGATCACCCGTTTGCTGTACATGAACTCGCGCGGGCGACCTATGCAGTCGGCGGCAATGAGCTCACCGGCCTGGAGATAGAAGCAACTGAAATCACTGTCACGGGTGGGATCACCACTGAGAACCACTTCGTCGTATCCAGTGTTGAGGCCGGCGATCTGCAGCTTGAAGTGATACTGATCTGACCAGAACCACGGCAACGCTTCGATTTTTCTGGACTTCCCGCAGGCGGTCGAGGCAGCGACTTTGGCCTGCTCTCCTGCGCTCGAGACGGACTCCAACCGTAGTCGACGGCCGTAACGGGCCATGTCGTGGCTCGCGCAGTCCCCCGCCGCCATGATGTCGGGGTCGTTGGTCCGAGTGTGATCGTCGATCACGATGCCGTTGTCGATGACAAGACCCGCGTCGGCGGCGAGGTCGGTGTTCGGCTCGACGCCGACACCGACGATGACCAGATCTGCGAGGATCGATTCCCCGCTGGCCAAACTGACTTCACGAACCTCACGGTCACCGGACAGGCCTTCGACCATCGCGTTCGTTCTGATGTCGACTCCCTGCTCGCGATGTATCCGCTCGAAGAACGTCGAAACCTCGGGAGCAGTGACCCGCTCGAGCACACGCCCAGTTGCCTCGAGAACTGTGACCTGCACGCCCAGTGCGCGCAGCGATGCCGCTGTCTCGAGTCCGATGTAGCCGCCTCCGACGATCACCACCCGCCGGCCAGGGCCGGTGGCCATACGGATCCTCTCGACGTCCGCTGCGGTACGTAGGTAGTAGACCCCGTGGAGATCGGCCCCGGGAACGGTGAGCCGACGAGGGCGGGCTCCCGTGCACAGCGCGAGCTTGTCGTAAGCCAGCTTCTCCCCGGTGTCGAGAACGACGTTGCCTTCCGACCGAACGATGGCCTCCACCTGCGCGTTCAGGAGCTGAATACCTTGCTTGGAGTAGAAGTCCGTGCTGCGAATGGCGATATCGTCGAGTACGCATTTGCCCGCCAGGTATGCCTTCGACAGCGGGGGGCGTTGATAGGGAGTGGCAGACTCGTTACCGATGAGGACGATCTCGCCTGTCCAACCTTCTTGGCGCAAACTAGCTGCCAGTTGTGCCCCAGCATGGCTTGCGCCGACGATGATCGCCCGTTGCGATGTCATGCGCTGGAAGTAGGCGTCAGGCGCACCATCATCTTGCTGATGCCCCGCACGAAATTCGACTGAACATACTCGGGGTCGCCGACGACCTCGATGTTCTCGAAGCGGGGAAGCAACTCCTCCCACAGAATCCGCAGCTGCATTTCGGCCAGCCGATTGCCCATACACCGGTGTACACCGAATCCGAACGCGATGTGATTGCGCGCATTGGCACGATCGATGATGAAATCATCAGGATTCTCGAAAACGCGTTCGTCGCGGTTACCCGAGGCATACCACATCACCAATTTGTCACCCTTGCGGATGAATTGTCCGTTCAGAACGGTGTCGGCTTTGGCAATTCGGCGCATGTACGCCAAGGGTGTTTGCCATCGGATGATTTCCGAGTTCATGTTGGGGATCAAATCGGGATTGGCCTTCAATTTCTCGAACTGGTCGGGGAATTGGTTCAACGCAAGAACGCCACCGCTCATCGAGTTACGCGTCGTGTCGTTCCCACCGACGATCAGCAGGACGAGGTTGCCCAGAAATTCCATCGGACGATCGATCAGATCCTTGGTGTCCTCGTTGCTCTGCAACATGGTGATCAGATCGAAACCGGACTCTTCCCCTGCAGACCTCCTGGCTGCTTTGTCATGCCAGAGAGCGCTGAGGCCACGGGCCATGTCACGCATGCCCTCGAACACCTCGTCGTTGTCCGAGGGCCCACCGTTGGCTTGCTCCATCGAGGTTGCCAAATCGGACCAGTAGACGAGTTTGCGGCGTTGTTCGTAGGGGAAATCCAGAAGAGTTGCGAGCATCCGAGCTGTCAACTCGATCGAGACATTCTGCACCCAGTCGAACGGCTCGTTCAAGGGGAGGTCGTCCAATACCTCCCGTACCCGCGATCGGATCAGTCCCTCCATCTCCCGGAGGTTCTTCGGTGCGACAACCCCCTGGACGGCAGCGCGCTGCTTGTCGTGGCGTGGCGGGTCCATCGCGATGAACATCTCGATATCGAGAAACCGGGGCGGGACGCCGATGACGATGAACGGTTCGGCCGAGAACACAGCGTGGTTCTTGTCGACGGCCACGATATCGGCATGGCGCGTGACCGACCAGAACGGGCCGAACGGACTGTTGGGTTGGTAATGAACCGGTGCCTCGTTCCGCACGCGCTCGAAGTACGACTGCCACCGCCCTTGTCTGTAGAGAAAGGGGTTACTGAGGTCGATGTCGGCGAGCTCGACATCCTCGACCGGTGGGATGGGACTTTCGACGAAGATCTTCTTGCCATTCGTGCCAGTCACCCACCGTCGGGTCTTGTCGTACAGATGAGCGCCCTGGATCTGCAGCCCTATAGGGATGGTCGACTGGACCTTGTCGGTGATCGACTCAGAAACTTTCATGCTGTCGTGCCTGCCTTTCACACATCACAATTGGAATTCAGGTGTTCGAACGATCAGGCCATCCCACGCTTTTGAGGCCACCATCTGGCACGACAACCGAGACGTGGGTTCACGCTCGGGGTTCATAGCCAGCATCTCCTCCTCGTTGGCACCGGACAGACCCACCTCTCCTGACCACTGCGGGTCGACGATCACATGGCAGGTGCCACAGGCCGTTTCGCCCCCACAGTCTCCATCGATCCCCGGCACAGCATTGTCGGTTGCAATCTGCATCAACGATCGACCTTCGACCAAGCCCGCCTCGTGCTTCCCACCATCGTGGGCGACGAAAGTTACAACTGCCATGTCAACTCCTCAATTTTCTTCGCGATTGATAACAGTGTCGCCGCAAACGTGAATGGCGGCCATGTTCCGTAGAGTCAAAAACTTGTGAATTCGGGTCAGACGGTTCGCCCCAGAGATCCGACCTGAGTCCACTCCAGATGTGGAGTGCGACAACTCTGCGCTCCGCACGAAGGCATCGAGCGGCTGGGCTCCTGTTTCGAAATGCGCGCTCACCAAGTACTTCTTTCACCGCGAAGCCGTCTCACCGGCGACCAGATGGCCATTTCGGATCTCGACGATAGGCAATCTCAGCCCACCCGGAGCGTCCACCGGAACAACGGGCGAGTTGGGGGCGATGGGATCGAGCCGCTGATACGGAAGCCCCTGTGCCGGACGAAGATCGAGCTCGCCCTTGTTCGGCCACAATGCGGCGGACCGCTCGGCCTGCGCGCTGATGGTCAGCGACGGATTGACCCCGAGGTTCGCCGACACAGCCGCCCCGTCCACCACGCTCAGCGTCGGGTATCCGTGGACGCGGTGGTACGGATCGATGACGCCGTGCGCCGAATCCGAGGCAATGGCGCACCCCCCGAGGAAGTGCGCGGTGAGCGGGATGTTGAACAGCTCTCCCCAGGTGCCTCCAGCGACGCCGCCGATCTTCTTGGCGATGCGCCGGGTGGCGTCGTTGCCCTCGGGGATCCACGTCGGATTCGGCTCGCCGTGGCCCTGCCTGCTGGAAATCTTGCGGCCGAACGGCCCACGCTTGGTGAATGTGGTGATCGAGTTGTCGAGGTTCTGCATCACCAGCGCGATGATGGTGCGCTCGCTCCAGTGCCGGACATTGACGACGCGAACGAACTGAACCGGGTGTGCGATCAACGCGAACACGAACTTGAGCCAACGCGGGATCTTTCCGCCGCCGTCGGTCATCAGGGTCTGCAGCATTCCCATCGCGTTCGAGCCCTTGCCGTAGCGGCACGGTTCGATGTGCGTGTTGGGGCTGGGGTGGAACGAGGACGTGATGGCCACTCCGCGCGTGAGGTCCATGTTCGGATCGACCGCAAGCTTGGCCGCTCCGACGATCGACTCGGAGTTGGTGCGAGTCAGTTCGCCGAGTGTGTCCGACAGCTTGGGCAGCGCGCCCGTGTCTTTCATCTTGTGCAGCAAATTCTGGGTGCCCCAGGTGCCCGCGGCCAACACGACATTGGCTGCGCTGTACGTCTTCTTGCCCTTGCGGAGCCGAGCGCCGGTGCGCTCGGTGTCGACGTCCCAGGTGCCGTCGGATCGCGGAACGAGACCGGTCACGGTCGTCATCGGCACGATCTCGGCTCCCGCGCGCTCGGCCAGGCCGAGGTAGTTCTTCAGCAGGGTGTTCTTGGCTCCGTGGCGGCAACCGGTCATGCACTCACCGCATTCGATGCATCCGGTGCGCTCGGGACCTGCACCGCCGAAGTACGGGTCCGGGACGGTCTTGCCGGGCTCGTCTCCGAAGAACACTCCCACCGGCGTCTGAATGAAGGTGTCGGCGACGCCCATGTCCTCGGCCACCGACTTCATGACCTCGTCGGCCGGGGTCATGTGTGGGTTGCGCACCACGCCCAGCATGCGGGTGGCCTGGTCGTAGAACGGAGAGAGCTCACTGCTCCAGTCGGTGATGTGCGCCCACTGCTTGTCCTCGAAGAACGGTGCCTGCGGCTTGTAGAGAGTATTGGCGTAATTCAGGGATCCACCGCCCACTCCGGCACCGGCGAGGATGAGGCAATCGCGCAGCAGGTGCACACGCTGGATTCCGTACAGACCCAGCTTCGGTGCCCACAGGAAACGCTTGAGATCCCAGCTGTTCTTCGCGAAGTCCTTGTCCTCGAAGCGTTGCCCGGCCTCGAGGATCCCGACGCGGTACCCCTTCTCCACCAGCCGCAGCGCGGTGACACTTCCGCCGAAGCCCGAACCGACGATCAAGACGTCGTAATCGATTGAACTGCTCGGTGGCGTCGCCATGGCGTCTCCTTCTGGTTCTTCAAACCGGATAACTGCTCCTCGCCCCAGGGGCCGGGACCCAGCGCGAGAGTGCGCCCCCTCGACGGTGAGACCAAAGCCGACCGCCTGCCTACCCGGGCACACTACTATACAGACGATGACTTTTTGTCCAATTAATTGACAGATGCAGCCTGCGTGTACAGATACTAGTGGTGCAGCTCATTAACCACAAGCCGCTGACGCTTCCGTCACCGGCGAGCCGAACCGAAAGGAGCCGGTGCGTCAGAAGCCAGCAAGGAGGGCTCTGACGAGAAGCCGAGGTGCACAGGCGGCGGGGCAAGCCCCGAGATCGACAAGGTAGATCCGCAGCGATCGTCACCGAAATGGCGCGCCGCTCCAGAATTGAACTACCAGGATAGGTATGACACTAAAATGATATCGACTCATTTGATGGAAACACTTGTGGACGAGATGGAGGACAGAAAGGCAGAGTTGACGGAGAATATCTCTTCATTCATAAGTGCATCAATCCATGAAATGAACGGCAATGCAGACGCAACCGGACTTCTACACACCAGCGTGAAAGCCAACATCAATGCGGCTATCGACTTCCTGGCCGACAGGACTGAGCACGACAACTTGCGAGCTCCGCATGCCGCCCTGTGCCATGCTCGCGTTCTCGCACACACGCATGTCCCGCTGACGGCGCTCGCGCGCGCTTATCACCTGGGCCAATCGAGATTTCTTGAGCATGTCCTGTTCTCGCTCTCGCGTGCTACGCACACGTTGGCCGCGAATCAACTTGCGCATCTGGTCAGCAGGTCTGCCGTCTTCATAGACCGCGTGTGTCAGGACGCATGTTCAGAATACGAAGCGGAGAAATCGAAGATACGTGAAGAAAATAGTTCTGTAAACACGGAACTCGAACGCGCAATGTCGACATCATGCACAGATTCTTTGGGCGCATACAAAATCGATTCATATTACAATCTCACAGGAAACCATATTGCCATTGAGTTTTGGACGAATGACCGGGAACCATTCCCGAGAAAGTCCTGGCACCAGCTCGTAGATACCGTTGGCGTCAGACTCGGTACGATCGGTCGACCGCAAGTCAACAGTAAAGGCGATGCCCGATCCCTGGTTTGGTTTCCGATAATTCACGCCGGAAGGATTTGCCTTGAAAGCGTTACAGACGTTCTTCAGAAGTACGGCCGAATTCGAGCAGCAATTGGAACCGTGCAGAGTGGTGAAAATGGTTTTCGGAAGACAGCCAGGCAGGCAGAGCGCGCGGCCCGCGTAGTTTCGGACGGCAAGGTCGACATCAGTCCGGTGGTAACTTTCGAGGAAGTTGCAGCCATCACTCTTCTGCTCGAAGATCCGGAAATCCTAAGGGATCTAGCGGAAGACTCACTCGGAGGCTTGCTTCTGGACAGTGCGCGGAACCGCAGGCTCCGCGAGACCTTACGAGTCTACCTAGCAAACAACTGTAGCGTTACCGCGACCGCTCACGATATGACGATCCATCGAAACACGGTCAAATACCGCATCCGACAAGCAGCGAAAGAGTGCGGTTGCAAGCTGGACGATGCCGGCATCCTCATGAACCTCAGGATTGCGCTGGATGCCGCGTGGTGGACACCCAGCACAGTACTCAAGTTACCCATACCGCTCGGCTCAGCAGACGCACGGTTGACGGTTTGAGCAGGGTGGCTGCGACCCGGCTCAAACCTTCCAGGTTTCCAGCGTCACGTTCGTCAGACTCCATTGCCATGCTGATTCACGATTGTTGCTATCAGAATATCGAATGCCGCATTCGGTGAAAGCGACTTGATTCGGTCATTCATATCCATTTCTTTGCCCTCGATTCCTTCACCTGTCGCAATGTTCGCCGCATTTGATTCGACAGATCCTTCGGACGTCTCCAAGATTCGACCGGCCCACACTCCGACTGGCGAAGGATCAGTAGCAAGATACTGCTCGCAGTCGGTCAGTATATGACATTTCATGCAAGAGTCTGCTGCAGTTTTATGACGCGCAGCTCGCTGAGCAACCGTCTCGTAGGGTGGATCGGATTCGTAGTCCCACAGTTCGGGCTCCCCCTGGCAGGGTGTGACCAGCACCCGACCACGAACTGCGAGACGGTCCAATGCTCGATTCAAGGTTGATTCCTTTAAGTACGGGAGCGAACTCGATACGACCTAGTTGTACGATAGCTATTCCTCATGTGTCAAAGAGGGAAGGATGATTTGTGCATAAAGAACAAGGACTCCTTGCGACTTTGGCCAACTTGGACATATCACAGAACGGTGCCGATCCAGTACGATCGACACCACGACGACGGCCCCTTCAGGCCTCCATGGCTGCAGTGGAAATCGAGGTATCGTGCTGGATTTTGCATTCTTCACATTGACACCGCTCCTACTGTTCATGTTGGCACCCTCGTGGAATCCGTTGACCTACCACGGTGCGCGAGTCGGATCGAACGCCGAAATATTCGCGACGTGAAAATCAGCCAGATGTAGGTCGAGCTACGCAGACGAGGGGTGTGCGTAGCCGACCTCTGCAATGGAGAGCTTTTCTGACGCCACACGCCGGCAGTTGTGCCGAATTGCATGCTCTGCGTTCGCTGCACGCCGCTCGGGAAACCTACCGAAAGAACAGATGAGTTCTTCGTAGGTGTTCGGCTCACCGCTGCGCCTGGTTCGTTCGCCCGCAGATAACGCCAATGGTCGCATCGCTGGCAGCATCGACGCGCTGGCGACAGCGACATCATCTCCCACCACCAATGTCCGAACGCGCCTAGACTTCTATTCATGAGTTCCGTCCACACTGCGCGCCCTGATGGTGGCTACCGGACAGCGGCAAGCACTCTCCTTCGTGCGACCGCGTTAGACGCATTGAGCGCTCTCCTGCTGCGGCAGAGCTGGAAGTCCGTGACCATGTCCGAGGTCGCGAAGGAAGCCGGTTTGTCTCGACAGACCATCTATAACGAGTTCGGGTCCCGGCGCGGTGTGGCGGAGAGCTACGCGATACGACTGACCGATCAGCTGGTCAGTGTGGTGGACGATGGCCTCTACACTTGCGTTGGTGATATCAGATTGGCGCTCGGCCGAGGCTTGGCTGCGTTTTTCGCCGTCTCCGAACGTGACCCATTGGTCAGATCGCTACGAGAAGAAGACGCATCCGCAGACCTCCTGCGGCTCATTACTGTTCACAGCACCCAGCTTGTCGAGCGAGCCGCAGATCACCTCTCTGCCACATTTCAGCGATGCTGGGTGCAAGCCCCGAAACGCCAAGCCGATATCCTGAGCACGTCCATCGTTCAGATGGCCTTGGCGTATGTCTCACGGCCCCCGACTGACGCAGCCCAGACCGCCACCGATATCGCAGACCTACTCGCTCCGTACATCGAGGGGTTCCAAGATTTTCAAGCCAATCCAGAGTTGAGCAAGACGACTCGATTCGGTCGACCGTAGCGACAGCGGTGTAGCGCCGCTAGCGTCGGTGTCACGCAATATTCCCATTCTCAAGACAAACGAACTTCCGGACAAGAATCCGTCCAGCTTGCCACCACCTCAGTTCCTGGCGTGATCGACGAAAGTGTCGTCGCAAACGTGGGTGACGGCTATGTTCGGTGGAGTCATAAACTTGTGAATTCGGGTCAAAGGAATCACCGTGAAGCTGAGCGACGAGGGCGTGCCACCGCTTGCGTTCGTGCAACTGCTCGAACGCCGCGCACTCGACCCTGACGCCGCCGCGCGCCTTCGTGCAATCATGCACCGCGAAGGAACCAGTGAAGCGACGCTCATTCAGCATGACGTCCAGGCACCGATACGGTGGTTTCGGGAGGTCTATCCCGAACTCGATATCGCCCACGCCACTCGACTCGGACTTGCGTTTGCCGAGCAGGCCCAGTTGACATCGTTCGGGCCCCTGAGTTCACCTTTGATCAGCGCTGGTTCGGTCGCCGAGATCGTCGATCTCCTGACATACCTGCCATTGATCTCCACGGCGTTGAAATCGCAGTTCCACACTGGCGACTACGGTCTGATCGTCGGGCTCACTGCGCACACAGGCGATTCCGCACTGGACTGCTTGGTCATCACCTACGGCGGGTCGGCGTTATTACGACTGCTGGACATGCTCGCCGGTGACATATCGCCGGTGACACTCCATCTGAGCTGGCCGGAGCCGACCGAGGTGAGCCACGACAAAGGTCCGGGGGCGAATCGCCGGTTCTTCGACGCTCCGATTTCCTTCGTCCACGTACCCGAGGACACACTAAACAAGGCTTGTCGGTTCTCGGACCCTCTCGCATATCGACTCGCTATCACTGATCTGCAGCGGACACTCGCCCAGCGGAGTGGGTCCATGTCATCCGCCGAGAAGGTGAGGCAACTGTTGGAAAAGGACCTCGGACAGCGAACCAACCATGATGTTGCACAAGCATTGTCGATGTCGAGCAGCACGTTGAAACGGCGGCTTGCCGAAGAAGGAACCACCTACAGCAAGGTCCGCCACACGCTGCTGTACGAACGCGCGATGCTACGGCTCCTCGATCGCTCGGTTTCGGTCAGCGAGATCGCTTCCGAACTCGGATACAGCGACCTCGCCAACTTCTCTCATGCCTTCAAACGCTGGACCGGGCGCTCTCCGAAAGATTTCCGAAACCCACGACTCTCGGACGACCCGGATTCGACGTAGACCACAGACGGGGTCAGATCGATGCCTCGTTCGTTCGCGGCCTGGTCGATCTTCATCTCGGAGATGTCGGAGACGTCACCGCCTCCCTGCCGTGAGAAGAAGAGTGTGTGCAAACCCGAGTACCAACCACTTGTCACTCGACGGTGTCGGCCGGCACGCGTGCGGTCTCCGATTCGAGAAAGTCGACGAGAGCTTCCAACAGGCTGTCCGCGCGGGTTTCGACATCGGCGAGGACGGAGTCCACTTCGTCGAGAAGACCGTGGGCGTGTCTACGCGCAAGCGTTCCGCGTTCGTAGTAGCCGGGGTCGAGTAGGACCCGCGGTACTGGATCCGGTGCCGCGATCTGCTCCGGATGTTGTGACCGCGCAGTGGGCTGCAGGTGGGTGGGTGCCCGTCCGTCCAGGTGCATTCGCACGATGCCCGCTACCGCACGGGCGGTCAGCGGGGTCGCAGCCAACGGGGTGTGGCCCCACCGGTCGATAGGAGTCGACAGCGGCTGTCGATCGGCCGGATCGAAATACCGGTCGTATCCGCCGAGCCCGGTACCGTCCACGGCATCGAGAGCGTCGGCGAGCATTCGGGTGCTCGCATACCGGGTCTGATGGCCGAGCACCTCACACCAGCGCTGGAACACCGTGCGCGGAGAAATGCCCGTCCCCGCCAGCGCGAGGGAGGTGAGGGTACGAACGCCGCGGCCTGTCTCGACGCGAAAGGCGTCGAGACCCGCATCGGCGGTGACATCGCATGCCCGCAGGGCCGCGATCTGCGTGTACGGCATCCGCAGGTGCCCCAAATCCTCAATGGACGACTCGGCGGGTTCTTCGCCACTTCCTGTCTATGCGGTCATCGCCTCACCATTCCTCGATGTCGCTGAAGACCGGCGTGGCGGTGCCGCCGTCCGCTCGAGGCTCCACCGGCGGGTGGATCGCCGGGATCGGTGCACACGCGGCGGCACCGGTGAGATGCATGCGGCGGGCACGGTTGCGCCGGGCTTTGCGGGTGGCTTTCTGCGAGCGGTCGGTGACCTCGCGCATCTGCTCGATCATCGAAAACAGAGCGCTCTCATCGACGTTCGACCGACCTTGTTCGCGGAGACGGGCGATAGCAGCTCGGTGCTCCCACAGTGTCACCGCGGGATGTGACATCGTCCGGTACGGCACCTCGACATAGCCGGCACCGTCTGGTTCGAGGACCCAGATTCTGCTCAAATCGCGTGGGTCACGTCGTATCACGAACCGCCCCAAATCCTCTCGCCGCGCAACCCACGGTTTGAGCGCGTTCGAGAAGTAGTGCACGTGATCGAGAACGAAGCCCGTCCGCGTCAGACGTCGCCGGATGACGGGAAGAAAGTCCACCAAGAACGCGGTTTCGCCGAGCACCACACGAGGGGCATGACCAACTGCGGCGACCCCACCGGCCCACACGGCGGCCGGAGTGTTCCCGATCCCTGCGTGAACGCTCGCGTGATACGAGGCTATAGCCAGGACCAGCCAACGCTCCAACTCACGCAATGTCAACGCCGCGTGCTTGTCCGAGTCGTAACTTCCTCGGTCCGCTGGGTTCGAGAAGGTGGTCCCAGGCAGCTCGTGCACCGCCGTCATCGCCGTTCCGATGATGCGTTCGACGATCCCGCCGTAGTGCGGTCGGCCCGGAGGACGGTACTCGAGGGTGATGGCGTGCTGGGCGCATCCGCGGCGCAGCGCTTCGCTTTTGAACTCGGAGGCGTTGTCGAGATACAACTGCTTCGGCTTCCCCGCCATCGGCCACTGCACCTGCTCCGCCAGCTCGCATGCCTCCAGCCACGTCTGCTTCCCGCAGCACACGCGGCCCAGGCACAACCCGACCGATATCGACGACGGCGGCTCCAGAGTGACGACGAACCCGAGTACGGAACGGCTGAAGACATCAACGGCGATCGTCAGGTAGGGGCGGCCGATCGGTTACCGCTCTTACTCGTCAACGACCATCAGATCGACGACGGTGTGGTCGATCTGGACCTGATCGAGAATCCCCGAAACCGTCGGTGGAACGTCGCCGGCGGACTGACGTGGGCGGGCGGCATCGGGTCCTCCGCCTGACCTGGCCACCGATGCCGGAGGGAGCGCGGCGATACGCGCAGTGACGGTATTTCTGGCCGGCACCGGCAAACCCGCGCGATGACACGCCAGTGCTATACGTCGGTGCAGCGCAGCGACACTCAGCTTCTGGCGGTGAAGAAAATAGCGGGTGAGATGATCGCCGATCACTTCCTCGACCTCAGCCGCTACTCGGCTGCGGCCACGCCCTCCCGACGAGACCTTCGTCAGAAGATCGGTGACTGTCCCCGTCCCGTTCCTGAGCCTGCCGACCAACGTGTAGACCTGCCGCCTGGACAATCCCAACCGTTGCGCGGCATCGTCGACCGCTTCCGAACGCACCGAATGCATCTCCAGCAAGGGAGCCAGGACAGCGAAACGGGCCTCGGCCTGGGACCACCGCTCCCCCGACGCTGTCAGCACACCGGTCTCCACGACGTCGAGCTTGTCGGGGTCCACCACAAGCC
Source organism: Rhodococcus sp. IEGM 1341 (assembly GCF_030056895.1). NCBI lineage: Bacteria > Bacillati > Actinomycetota > Actinomycetes > Mycobacteriales > Nocardiaceae > Rhodococcus > Rhodococcus sp. IEGM 1341. The sequence goes on from NZ_JASHKV010000013.1 coordinate 17,443, forward strand.
TCCCTGTCACCGAGAGCCGAACGTGCGACCGTGCACCGCACTTCTGACATCAGAATGTCAGAAGACACGTGCACTCACCCTCGAAACGCCTGCAAAGAGTGCAGCCGTCTTCTGAAGTTGACACCTCGGGACAAACAGGGTCGTTCGACGGTCTAGTCGACGTTCATGACTGCCGTGCAGCCCCACCCCCTACTGCAACCCGTACGCGACCCCAGCGGCGGCGACGCGGCAGCGGCGTGGGCGGCGATCGTGCGCGAGGAACCGCGGTATCCGCGAGTGTCGGTATCGGCGAACGTTCGTATCCCGATGAGCGACGGCACAGCGCTGCGCGCGTACGTCGTCCGCCCCGCCGACGCATCGGGTAAGGCGGTGACGGGGAGTTTTCCCACCGTCCTGAATCTGACGCCGTACAACAAGCTGCTGATCAAGAGCATCGACACGATCCTCGAGACCCCTGTTCTCGGTCGTGCGATCAGAGCCTTCTCGTCCGCGTTCGACCTCACCGGAACCCGTTTCGACGGCATCACCGAGATCACCCGAGTGGTTGCAGGCGGGGCGGCGGACCTGCTGTCGGTCAACCGGCACCTCGTCCGCAGCGGGTACGTTCAGATGATCGTCGATGTCCGCGGCACCGGCAGTTCCTCGGGCACCTGGGACGTGCTGGGCACCCGCGAACAACTCGATTCCCTCGAGGTGATCGACTGGGCCCGACGCCAGTACTGGTGCAACGGCAGGGTGGGAATGGCCGGCATCTCGTACTCGGCGATCAATGCGCTGCAGGCCGCAGCCAAGCAACCCGCCGGGCTCGACGCGATCTTCGCCGTCGAGGGCTCGGTGGACATCGTCCGCGAGATCTTCGCAACCGGAGGGGCCACCTCGGCGTTCATCCCGCTGTGGCTCACCGCCGTCAACGCATTGAAGTGGGCACCGGCCATCGGCGGCATCGACACGTTCACCTGGCTCCGCGATCGCACCCTGTCCCCCGCCACCAACCTGTTCGATCTGGCCAAAGGCTTTGTCACAGGACGAGATTCACGAATCTACGACGACGAGTACTACGACACCATCGACGCCGCCATCGAGGACATCGCGGTGCCGACATTCTTGTACGGCTGCTGGCACGACATCTTCGGCGGCTCCGCCCCCGACATCTACAACCGGCTGTCCCTCGAACGCGGATCGAAGCAGTTGCTCGTCGGTGACGGGTACCACGGCAACCCCGGAATCGGGTTCGGCGAACCGGGCTTTCCACCGCGTCTCGATATGCTCGAGCGAGCCTGGTTCGACAAGTGGCTACGCGACATCGACAACGGAATCGAGAACTACGGCCCCGTCACGTTGCGTCAACAGGGCGGCAATTGGACTGCGCACGGCCGCTTTCCGGCTCCGCGGGCGCAACCACGCAGGCTGTACCTGTCGGCGACGCCCTCAGGAACGGCAGCCCACGCCGTAGCCGACGGCAGCCTCACGACCGAACCGGCCACGTCCCGCGACATCCTGACGGTGCGGCCCTCGTTGCGGGCCGTCGTCTCGCGTGACACCACCCAGGTACTCGCCGGCGTGACGGCAGTGTTGGGGGGCGGATTCACCTACGACAACCGGTTCGCCGAAGGTGCCGCAGTCACCTTCACCACCGGTCCGGCCGAGTCGGACGCCGTTCTGTCCGGTCCGATGAATCTGCATCTTCGAGTGGTCTGCCACGCACGGGAAGCGTTGTGGGCCATCATGATCTGCGACGTCGCTCCCGACGGGACCTCGACGGTGCTCAGCAACGGCGCTCTTCTGGCCTCGCGTCGAGCCGTGGACGACGAACGTTCCTTGTTCGCGCCGAACGGCGACTACACCCGGCCCTACCACCCGCTCACCGAAGCGGCGCTGCTTCCGGTACCCATCGGCGAACCCATCGTTCTCGATATCGACATTCTCACCACCGAGGCCGTCATCGCCACTGGCCACCGACTCCGGGTCGACGTATTCGCCACCGACACACCACGGTTCATCCCGATCTTGCCGGACCTACTGCGCACTCGACTACGCAAACAGGACATCAGCATCGACCCGGAAAGCCCGAGCTACCTGGTGGTGCCCATACTCGGTGAGCCGGGCTGGTAGGAACGACATCATGAGAATCGAACAAGGCATCGCGCCGGCGAACTCCGTCGAGATCGCGTACGAGGACATGGGTTCGGTCGATGACCCTGCGGTCCTGCTGATCATGGGCCTGTCCGCGCAATTGACGTTGTGGCCCATGGATTTCTGTACCCGCCTCGTCGATGCGGGATACCGAGTGATCCGCATCGACAACCGCGACATCGGACTGTCCACGAAGATGACCGGGCAAAAGGTGCGGGGATCCCAGATCCTCCGAATGATCCGACACGAGCTCGGGATGTCTTCCGACGTGCCCTACACGATCGTCGACATGGCCGCCGACGCCGTAGGAGTACTCGATCACCTCGGCATCGATACCGTGCACGTCGTCGGTGCATCGATGGGAGGCATGATCACTCAGGTCTTCGCCGGTAGTTACCCCGAACGAACCGAATCGGTGGGCATTCTCTTCTCGAGCACCAACGAGCCGTTCCTGCCTCCGCCGGACCCACGCGCCCTGCTGCCCCTGCTCGGTGGCGTCGGGAAGGACGCCACGAAAGAGGAAATCATCGCGCATTCGGCAAAGACGTTGTCCACCATCGGCTCTCCCGGCTTCCGCACTCCGCTCGAGGAACAACTGGAGATCGCGCAGGTGATGTACGAGCGGAACTACAACCCCTCGGGCGTCGTGCGGCAGATGGCTGCGATCACCGGCACCGGCAGCCTGCGGCCGTACGCGAAGAAGATCACCGCGCCGACGACCGTCATTCACGGGACCGCCGACAGACTGGTCCGACCGTCGTGCGGCAAGGCCATCGCCCGCGCCGTTCCCGGTGCCGAGCTGACGCTGATAGACGGCATGGCCCACGACCTACCCGCCGCGTTGCTCGACCGCATCAGCGGCATCGTCCTGGCCAACTTCGCTCGCGCGAACGCGGCCTAGATCCTCGGCAAGACCCTACGACGAAGGCCGGCCTCCCTGGGGAGACCGGCCTTCGTTCGCAGATACGAAATTACGCGTTCGCGTCGTCCTCGAGGAGGTTGCGCGTGCGGTTCGGATCGACCTGGACGCCGGGTCCGGTGGTGGTCGAGACGGTGACCTTCTTGACGTAACGACCCTTGGCCGACGACGGCTTCGCACGCAGGATCTCGTCCAGCGCTGCGCCGTAGTTCTCCACCAGCTTGGTCTCGTCGAACGAGGCCTTACCGATGACGAAGTGCAGGTTGGCCTGCTTGTCGACGCGGAAGTTGATCTTGCCGCCCTTGATGTCGTTGACGGCCTTGGTCACATCGTTGGTGACCGTGCCCGTCTTCGGGTTCGGCATCAGGCCACGCGGTCCGAGGACACGGGCAATGCGGCCGACCTTGGCCATCTGATCGGGGGTGGCGATCGCGGCGTCGAAGTCCAGGAAACCGCCCTGGATGCGCTCGATCAGATCTTCTGCTCCGACGACGTCGGCTCCTGCTGCCTCGGCCTCTGCAGCCTTCTCACCAGCGGCGAAAACAATAACCCGAGCGGTCTTGCCGGTGCCGTGGGGAAGGTTGACGGTGCCGCGCACCATCTGATCCGCCTTGCGGGGATCGACGCCGAGTCGCACTGCAACCTCGACGGTGGGGTCGAACTTGCTCGACGCGGTCTCCTTGGCCAACTTGGCGGCTTCGAGAGGAGAGTAGAGATTGTCCTGGTCGATCTTTGCGGCCTGCTCGAGGTAGGCCTTGCTGCGCTTTGCCATGTCTTGCTGTCCTTCGTTCGAGTTCAGTGTGGTTGACGAGCCTGGCCGGCTCTCCCACGTGTACTTCGGTTACTGCAGAGAGCTGGTAATCAGCCTTCGACCGTGATGCCCATCGAGCGAGCAGTGCCGGCGATGATCTTCGCGGCCTGATCGATGTCGTTGGCGTTGAGGTCTTCCTGCTTGGTCTTGGCGATCTCGCGCACCTGATCCATGGTCACCTTGGCGACCTTGGTCTTGTGCGGCTCGCCGGAGCCCTTTGCCACGCCTGCAGCCTTGAGCAGCAGCTTGGCAGCGGGAGGAGTCTTGAGCTTGAAGTCGAACGTGCGGTCTTCGTAGACCGAGATCTCGACCGGTACGACGTTGCCGCGCTGCGACTCGGTCGCGGCGTTGTACGCCTTGCAGAACTCCATGATGTTGACGCCGTGCTGGCCCAATGCGGGGCCGACGGGCGGTGCCGGGTTGGCGGCACCGGCCTGGATCTGAAGCTTGATGATCCCGGCTAGCTTCTTCTTCTTCGGGGGCATTTCTTTTTCCTTGTATTCGCTCGGGTTTCTTGCGGTTGCTACTGCAAGTCTGTGCGCGCGGCTTCTAGATCTTGGAGACCTGGGTGAAGCCGAGCTCGACCGGGGTTTCACGGCCGAAGATCGATACCAACACCTTGAGCTTCTGCTGCTCTGCGTTGACCTCGCTGATGCTGGCGGGGAGAGTCGCGAACGGGCCGTCCATGACGGTGACCGACTCGCCGACCTCGAAGTCGACCTCGATGGTCGGCTTCGACGTGGTGTCGCCGCTCTGGTCGCTTGCGCCTGCGGTCGCTTTCGCGTCCTTCTTGGCACCTTCCTGCGGCATGAGGAACTTGACGACTTCGTTGATGGTCAACGGTGACGGACGCGACGTCGCACCGACGAATCCGGTGACGCCGGGAGTGTTGCGAACCGCTCCCCATGACTCGTCGTTGAGTTCCATGCGCACGAGGATGTAACCGGGCAGAACCTTGCGGTTGACCTGCTTGCGCTGGCCGTTCTTGATCTCGGTTACCTCTTCGGTGGGAACTTCCACCTGGAAGATGTAGTCGCCGACGTCGAGGTTCTGCACGCGAGTCTCGAGGTTTGCCTTGACCTTGTTCTCGTAACCGGCGTACGAGTGAATGACGTACCAGTCACCGGGAGCGCGGCGCAGAGCCGCCTTCATCTCGGCGACGGGATCCTCGGGCTCGGCTGTCACGTCGGCGTCGGCTGCCTCGCCGTCTTCGGCGGGAACGTCCTCACCGGCGGCAGCGGCAACGTCGGCCTTGATGGCTTCGTCGGTTTCGCGGTCCTGAGCGGCCTGCTCCGCTTCGAGGCCCTGCTTGGTCGCCTCGACATCGGCGTCGAATGCGGCCACTTCGGTGGCGTCGTTGTGCGGCGTGCTCACGTCAGCACCCTTTCTCTAGTTTCCTGCTCGGTTCGATCGTCGATAAGTCACGCAGCTGCGATCGGTCAGCCGAACAGCCAGCCGACGCCCTGGATGAAGAGCAGGTCGAGGCCACTGATGTACGCGACCATGAACGTCAGGAAGACGAGCACGACGCTGGTGTAGGTGACCATCTGCTTCTTGTTCGGCCAGATGACCTTGCGAAGCTCGGCGACGACCTCACGGAAGAACTGCAGCAGACGCATGAACACGTTCGGCCGCTTGTCGGCTTTGACCTTGCCCGATCGGGTCCTGCCGGTCTTGGTCTTGGCCGGCGCGGTGGATGCGGCCGGAGCCTTGGACATCGACACGCTCGAAGCGCTTCCGCGGGACCTGCTGGTGGATCGCTTGCCGGTGGGCACCACGGCGTCTGCAGCGGATTCACCGGCAGTGGTGTCAGCATCGGAAGGACGGCCCTCGGAGCCAGGTGCGACGTCGCCCGAAGCCGAGGAGTTCTCGAACTCCTCCTCCGATCGACCGTCGCGCTTACCGCGCTCCTCGCTCACGTCGTTCCTCTCAGTTGCTGACACCTTGGGCAGGGGCGACAGGACTTGAACCTGCAACCTACGGTTTTGGAGACCGTTGCTCTACCAATTGAGCTACGCCCCTTCGGCCGAAACTTCTCGGCCGCTCTGGTGTCCATCCGGCACTACACGGCCCACGCAACCTCCGGAGGAGGACGCGGGCAGCGCGGAGCGCCGAATTACCCCAGAAATCTCAGTGTACTGCACACCCTTCGGAACAGATAAATCCCGTCGTCCCGGCGGCGAACGACCTCCGCCGGATCGACCATGCTCAGGCCAAGCGCACCGTTGCGGTCGCTCGCCCGAAAATCTTCTTGCCCGCGGACTTCGCGACGATGGCGACGATCGCGGTTCGCTCGTCGCCATCCACGGACTTGATCTTGCCGGTGAATTCCACCGAAGCCGGGGCATCGGCCGGGACCAACACCGCACTGGTGAAGCGCACGTTGTACTCGGTGACCGCACCCGGGTCGCCGAGCCACGACGTGACGAAACCGGCACCGAGGCCCATCGTGAGCATCCCGTGCGCGATGACGTCGTCCAATCCGGCCAGCGCGACGACCTCGTCACTCCAGTGGATCGGGTTGGGATCGCCGGACACGCCTGCGTAGTTGACCAGGTCGCCGCGGGTCAGGGACACCACTCGCTCAGGCAGTTCGTCCCCGACCGATACGTCGTCGAAGTTACGAAGCGCCATGCCTGATCACTTCCTTCACCGCATGGGCGATGTTCTCGTCGATCTCCCCGCCGGTTCGCGCGACGATCGTCGTCCACGTGGTTTGCACGAGGTCGCCGTTCTGATCGGTGATGATGTTCTTGGTGGTCATGATGTCGCTGCCACCCATCTGCCGGAACGACTCGAGATACACGTCGCAAAAAATTCGATCGCCGACCTGGATCGGGCGATGGAATTCCAGTTTTTGATCGGTCTGCAGAATCTGACTCGGGTCGTAACCCGTGATGACCTCTTGCAACATCCGGGTCTGCGACATGATCCCGAGCAGGGAAACGAAGGTCAAGGGCGCGAGGAGACCGTCGTAACCGAGGCCCTTCGCTGCGTCCTCGTCGTGATGCGCGGGATGAAAATCCTGGACGGCACGCGCATACTCACGGACCTTCTCGCGGCCGACCTCGTAGAAGTCGTCGACGCGGAAATGACAACCGACCATGGACGCCGCGTGAGCGGATGCATCCATGGCCGGTACGTCATGTGGAGCTTGTGACACGGTGGAGACCTTTTCTACCCTGGACGCAAGAGCCGTTAGGGAAGAAAATGCGACCTAACGCCGGGCGCCGACGAAAAATCGGAACTGCGAACCAGCGAGCCGAGCAGACTAGCGAGATTCGCGGTGCGCCCGATGCGTTCCGCAGTTGGAGCAGAACTTCTTCAGCTCGATGCGGTCGGGGTCGTTCCGACGGTTCTTCTTGGTGATGTAGTTGCGGTGCTTGCAAACCTCGCAGGCCAAGGTGATCTTGGGCCGCACATCGGTGGAGGAGGCCACTGGACGCCTACTTTCGGGTAAATCTGATCAGGGTCAATCAGGACTGTTCATGAGTGCTACTGGTCGTGCTTGCCTACTGTGTAGCGGTGACCGGACTTGAACCGGCGACGCAACGATTATGAGTCGTTTGCTCTACCAACTGAGCTACACCGCCTCAGGTGCTCACCGTCCACCATCCCACGCGGGGAACGCGACGTCGAGCCATCCAATCCAGCGAGCCCCCTAACGGAATCGAACCGTTGACCTTTTCCTTACCATGGAAACGCTCTACCGACTGAGCTAAGGGGGCGGGATCAGAACACATCGAGCCGTGCGCTGAAGCCTTCAAGAGGTTACACATTCGGAGCGCCGACTACCAAATTGCGTGGTCAGCGAGCCGTTCCTGTCCCTCTTCACATGGAAACCCCAGCGAGAGAAATCCTCGCCGGGGTTCCAGGTGTGGCAGATGTAGGATTCGAACCTACGTAGGCATAAGCCGACGGATTTACAGTCCGCTCCCATTGGCCGCTCGGGCAATCTGCCGTGATGCGATCGAAGCCCGTACTGCTCTTCGGCGCGGTGAGAAGAATACAACGAACGTCCCCCCGGAACGCAAACCGGGTGGATACGGTCGGTAGCGGGCCGATAAAGTCCCTGCGGGATGTGGACCGACACCACCGCCAAACCAAATTTTCGATTCGACTGGAGAGTGTGAGAAGTGGCTGATTCGTCCTTCGACGTAGTGAGCAAGGTCGACCGACAGGAAGTGGACAACGCCGTCGGACAGGCCGCGAAGGAGCTGGCGACCCGCTTCGACTTCCGCGGATCCGACACCAGCATCGAATGGTCCGGTAGCGGCGAGTCGGAGACGATCGTCATCACCTCCGAATCCGAGGAGAAGGTCAAGGCCGCCCTCGACGTGTTCAAGGAAAAGCTGATCCGACGGGACGTCTCCCTCAAGGCCTTCGAGACCAACGATCCGGCCGCGTCCGGCAAGGTCTACAAGGTCACCGGCAAGCTGGTGCAGGGCATCACGACCGAGAACGCCAAGAAGATCTCCAAGAAGATCCGCGACGACGGCCCCAAGGGCGTCAAGGCGCAGATCCAGGGCGACGAACTGCGCGTGAGCAGCAAGAAGCGCGACGATCTGCAGGCCATCCAGCAGTTGCTCAAGAACGAGGACTTCGGCATCGCGCTGCAGTTCGTCAACTACCGATAGAGCGGCTTCTCACCTGGGTCGTTCGGCAGGCTCCACTCCTGTGCCGCATGTGAACGGAACCTCGTAGTGGACTACGAGTTTCTGCTCACATGCGGCGCGGCCGCTCAATACGGCCGGTGGCCGGCCATCCGCTCGAGTCGCTCGATGCGGTCGGCCATCGGCGGGTGGGTGGCGAACAGCTGCCCGGCCTTGTCGCCCATGCGGAACGGATTCGCGATCATCAGATGCGACTCCGCCGCCAACCGCGGCTCGGGCGGCAGCGGTGCCAGCTGCACTCCCTGCTCGAGCTTGCGGAGCGCCGACGCCAGCGCCAACGGGTCACCGGTCAGCTCGGCCCCGGACTGGTCGGCCTGGTACTCACGCGACCGAGAGACCGCGAGGCGAACCAGGCTGGCCGCAACGGGCCCCAGCATCGACACCAGCAGCAACGCGAGCGGGTTCGGGCCCCCGTTGCCACGTCCGCCGAAAATGTTGGCGAAGAAGGCCAGGTTCGCCAGACCCGAGATGACCGACGCCATCGCACCGGCCACCGACGAGATCAGGATGTCGCGGTTGTAGACGTGCGAGAGCTCGTGCCCGAGCACCGCGCGCAGTTCCCGCTCGTCCAGGATCCGCAGAATGCCCTCGGTGCAGCACACCGCAGCGTTGCGGGGGTTGCGGCCGGTGGCGAACGCGTTGGGGTTGTTGGTGGGACTGACGTACAGCGCAGGCATCGGCTGATGAGCGGCCGTCGCCAATTCGCGCACGATGCGATACATCGCCGGCTGCTCGAGCTCGGTCACCGGGACGGCATGCATCGACCGCAGGGCCATCTTCGCGCTGTTGAAGTACGCGTAGCCGTTGACGCCGACTGCCAACACGATGGAGCCGATGAGAATGGTCGCGTTACCGAACAGCGAACCGATGAACACGATGAGCGCCGACATCCCGACCAACAGGCCGAAAGTCTTCGCACCGTTCGCGTAACCGTTCATGACTGAAGATGCCTCCTCGTACCGGGTCTTCCTACCCGATTCAACGAAAACACCTGGACCGGCAGTTCCCGGCCCGAAGTCCGAGCCGACTACCCGACGCGCTCGACGGTGTAATTCACCAGGCGGCCGAGGGCATCGTTGGCCGGACCCTGCGGCAACAGGGCGAGTTCTGCGTGTGCCCGCGCGGCATATTCACCGAGTGTCTTCTTTGCCGAGACCATGCCGGGTGAGCGCTGCAGCAGCTCCAGAGCCTCGGTGACCAGCGCGTCTTCGGTGACCGGACCGGCGAGGATCTCGCGCAGCCGATCGCCGTCGGAACCTTCCTCGCGCAGCGCGAAGAGCACCGGCAGAGTGTGTACGCCCTCCCGCAGGTCGGTACCGGGAGTCTTTCCGGACTGCTCGGTTGCCGAGGAGATGTCGATGATGTCGTCGGAGATCTGGAAGGCTGTTCCGACGGCGTCACCGAGGCGCTCGAGGCGTCCCACATGTTCGGCGTCGCCGCCGCTGAACGTTCCGCCGAAGCGTCCGCAGGAGGCGATGAGCGATCCGGTCTTCTCCCACACGACCTTCAGGTAGTGCGCGACGGGATCGTCGGTGCTCTTGGCCCCGATGGTTTCGCGCATCTGACCGGTGACGAGTTCTGCGAAGGTCTCGGCGATGATGCGGACGGCGTCGGGTCCGAGGGTGGACACCAGACGAGACGCATGGGCGAACAAGTAGTCGCCTGCGAGGATCGCCACACTGTTGCCCCAGCGTGAGTTCGCGCTCTCGGCACCTCGACGCATCGACGCCTCGTCCATGACGTCGTCGTGATAGAGCGTCGCCAGATGAACCAGCTCGACGACCGTGGCCGCGGTGACGATCGCCGGATCGGTCGGCGACGGTCCCAGCTGACCGGTCAGCACGGTGAACAGGGGTCGGAAGCGCTTTCCGCCGGCCTTGGCCAGGTGCAGAGCGGCCTCGGTGAGGAACTCCTCACCGTCGGAGAGCTCGCTGATCATCAGTTCTTCGACGCGTGCGAGGCCGTCGGCGACGGTTCGCGCGAGCTCCGGGTCACCCAGGTCGACTCCGGCAACGACCGTTGCTACGGCAGCGTCGTCTGTACTCACGATGTTGGTCCCTGTCCTGTCGTCGACATGCCGGCGGCAGCGGCGAAGCGCCACTGCTCGCCTTCTACCGTAGTGAACCTAGCGTGCACACCGGTGGGACGGTGTCACCGACCACAGGTGACGCTTCACACGGCATCGACCGAAGGCCCTCGGCGCACCCGTTCGTAGAAATCGGGATACTGGAACACGTGACCTCTTCCCACCCGGCCCCACCCACCGCGACCGACGTTCTGGTCGTGGGCGCGGGCCCCGCAGGATCGTCCGCTGCGGCATGGGCCGCGCGATCCGGCCGCGACGTCGTCCTGGCCGACGCGGCAGTGTTCCCCCGCGACAAGACGTGCGGCGACGGGTTGACGCCACGCGCCGTCGCCGAGCTCGATCAGCTGGGTCTGGGCGAGTGGGTGCGCGGCAAAGCGCGCAACCGAGGACTGAGACTGAGCGGATTCGGGCAGGAACTGGAACTCGAGTGGCCGAGCAAGTCCCTTCCCACCGTCGGAAGTGCAGTTCCCCGAACCGAATTGGACGACAGGATTCGCGTCGCCGCAGTCGAATCCGGAGCCGTGATGGCCGAGGGAGCGAAGGCTGTCGCCGTGACCCGCGACGGCAATTCGGTCCGCTCGGTAACCCTGCAGACCGCCGCCGGCGCACACGAGATCTCCTGTCGTACACTGATCGTCGCCGATGGCGTCCGCTCGACTCTGGGCAAGCAACTCGGGCGGCAATGGCATCGCGACACCGCATTCGGCGTCGCCGCTCGCGCCTACATCGACTCGGGCCGCAGCAACGACGAATGGATCAGCTCGCACCTCGAATTACGTGACGCGGCAGGCACTCTGCAGCCCGGCTACGGCTGGGTCTTCCCGCTGGGCGACGGAACCATCAACATCGGCGTCGGCACCTTGGCCACCGCCAAGAGGCCGGCACCCGGAGCGCTGCGGCCACTGCTCGATCTCTACACCCACCAGCGCCGCGGCGAATGGGACCTCGGCGGGGAGTTGCGTTCGGTGGCGTCGGCGCTGCTGCCGATGGGCGGCGCGGTCTCGGGAATCGCAGGCACCAACTGGGCCATCATCGGCGACGCCGCAGCCTGCGTGAACCCACTCAACGGCGAGGGCATCGACTACGGACTCGAAGGCGGTCGCATGGTCGTCGACCTGCTCGATCACCCCGACCTCACCGACGCCTGGCCGACCCTGCTGCGCGAGCACTACGGGCAGGCCTTCTCCATCGCTCGACGCCTCGCCGGACTGTTGACGGTGCCGAGATTCCTGCCCGCGGCGGGACCGGTGGGCATGCGCTCACGGGCGCTGATGAAAGTCGCCGTCCGCTGCATGGGCAACCTGATCACCGAAGCGGACAGCGATCTCGTCGCCCGAACCTGGCGGGCATCGGGAACCGGATCACTGAAAATCGATTCCCGGCCGCCATTTACCTGAATCGCGTCAGGGCCGAGTTGCCTTGTGTAGAGCCACGATTCCACCGGTGAGGTTGCGCCACTGCACGTCGGTCCAGCCGGCGTCGGCAATGCGTTGCGCCAATTGCTCCTGCGTCGGCCACGCGCGGATGGACTCGGCCAGGTAGACGTAGGCGTCGGGGTTACTGCTCACGGCGCGAGCGACTTTCGGCAACGCCTTCATCAGGTACTCCATGTACACGGTGCGGAACGGACCGAACACCGGCGTTGAGAATTCCGAGACGACGAGCCTGCCGCCCGGCTTGGTGACGCGAGCGATCTCGCGCAGTCCGGCGTCGAAGTCCGAGACATTTCTGAGGCCGAAAGAGATGGTGGCTGCATCGAAGCTGGCGTCGGCGTAGGGCAGTGCCATCGCGTCACCTGCGACCATCGGAACGCCTCGTTGCAGTCCTGCCTGCAGCATGCCCTTGGAGAAATCCGTGGCCACGCACCAGGCTCCGCTGCGACCGAGTTCGACGGTGGAGACGCCGGTGCCTGCAGCGAGATCGAGTACCCGCTCACCAGGTTTGAGATCGAGGGCGCGCCGAGTCAGTTTGCGCCAACTGCGGTCCTGCCCGAACGAGAGAACCGTGTTGGTGATGTCGTATCGACGGGCGACGCCGTCGAACATCGACGCCACCTCGTGGGGCTCTTTTGCCAGGGTTGCGCGTGATGTCTGGGCCACGAAGTCCAGACTACTCAAGCAATCTTCTGCACCCGCGGCGCTGTGATGCCTTGCACGTCGTAGTAGTGCGAGATCAGCTCGTCGCAGATGGCAGGCCAGGTGCGGTGCAGTACCGATTTGCGGGCTGCGTCGCCGAAGCGGGCGCGGGTGGTGGGTTCGGCGAGCGCTCCGACGGCACTGGGCAGCAGTTCGGTGAACTTGTCGACCGGCAGCAGGTATCCGTTGCGGCAGTGCGAGACCAGATCGCGCGGGCCTCCCGCGTCGGGCCCGATGACGGGGACGCCGCTGGCGAGGGCCTCTTGCACTGCCTGGCAGAAGGTTTCGTGTTCGCCGGGGTGGACGAAGACGTCGAAGCTGGCGTAGGCCCGAGCGAGTTCGTCGCCGCCGAGTTGGCCGGTGAAGATCGCCCCGGGCATCAGGGTCCGCAGTGCCACAGTGTCGGGTCCGCCGCCGACGATCACCAGCTGGATCGACGGGTCTGCGGCCAGTACGGCGAGCCGCTCGACGTGTTTCTCCGGGGCGAGCCTGCCGACGAAGCCGACGATCAGCTTCTCGCCTGCTCCCCACTGACTTCTGAGCGTCTGCGATGCGGCCGAGGGTGCGAAGCGAACGGCGTCGACTCCCCTGGCCCACCGGTGCACGCGCGGAATGCCGTGCAACTCCAACGCGTCGACGGCCGAGGTGGACGGGGCCAGAGTGCGGGCCGCGCCTCTGTGCAGTCTCCTGGTCCAGCGCCACGCGGCCTTCGAGGTGAGGCCGAGGCCATAGCTGGCGGCGAAACCGGCGACGTCGGTCTGATAAACGGCGACCGCGGGCACGTCCAGTCGGTTGGCGGCGGCCAGCCCGCCCGCTCCGAGCAGGAACGGTGACGCCAGATGTACGACGTCGGGAGCGAAGGCGCGCATCGCCGAGACCATGCCGAGCCCGGGCACGCCGACGGGTAGCGAGCTCACTTTGGGGACCATGACGGACGGCACCCGGTGCACCGAAACGTTGTCGTGCCACGTCGCGGCTCTGGGACCGGACGGATTGTCCGGAGCGATGACGATGGCGTCGTGCCCCGTCTTGTCGAGGTGTTCGAGGACACGGATCACCGAGTGGGTGACGCCGTTCATGTTGGGCAAGAACGATTCCGCAACGATGGCTACTCGCACGATCCTCAGTGTGGGCGGCCCCGCCGTCGGCCAGGTATGGACAACGTTACGTGTGGGCCAACGTCACACGAATTGCGCGAGCACCCACGACGGATCCGGGTTGGTGCGATGTTCGGAGCCCGCGAACACCGTGGGAACCGTCTCGTTGCCGTCGTTCACCGATCGCACTCGCGCGGCCGCAGCGGGGTCCTGGCGGATGCTCGCCCACACGGCTTTCTTTCCGCGCAGCAGCAGCGCCACCCGCAACCGCAAGCAGAAGATGCATCCCGGACGCCAGTAGATCAACGGCACCGATTTCTCCGTTGCCTGATTGCGCGACGCGTCGTCGGACAGAGATCGCGGATACAGCACCGGCGTCGTCAGGACGAGAACGAACACCACGGCGAGCACCATCACCACGATCGAGGACGCAATGTTTCCGAAGTTCACCAGCGCGAACCCGGCGACCGAACCGAGGGCAGCGAGGACGAAATGCTTTGCGTTACGCATTCTCGGCCTCCTTGCGACGTAACCAGAACAGCGCCGGACCGGCGATCAGCCACGTGACGACGATGACGGATCCGGCCGGAACGATCGCGACGGTGGCGTCGCGGCCCGCGACGCGAACCAACTCGACGTCCGGGTCGGCCTTGTAGTACTCGACCTCGATGCGCTGGCCCGCGACGAGATTGGTGGGGTACAGCACGCCGAGAGGGGGGTTGTGCGTCACGCCGTCGGGGGTGATGAAGCTGACGGCCGAGCGCAGCTTGCCCGCGGACAGTACCTCGGCGGTGGCGGTGCCCTTGTCGGAGTCGATGGTGACGTCGTTGCGCCAGGCCCCGATGACGAGAAGCACGGCGAGGACAGAAATCGCGACGGCGACCACCAGCACGACCAGCCGGGCCCTGTGCAGCGTTCGGCTGCCTCTGTCGGTATCGGTCACAGCGATCAGGTTACTTCGCAGCCGACGCGACTCGGCTCGGGTAGCGTCTGGACTCATGTCGCGCAGCTTCGAGTTCACCGTCGAATCGTCCAATCCCCCCGCTGACGTGCACGCAGCACTCACCAGCGAGGACCAGTGGATGGCGCGCTTCGCCAAGGCGAAGAAGACCGACGGGTACGAGCTGACCAAGCACGACGACGGTGGCCTGACCGTCGACATCTCCGAAGAAGTCGGCACGTCCGAACTCCCCGGCTTCGTCACGAAGGTGATCAAGGGAAAGCTGATCGTCTCGCGCACCGATCACTGGGGGCCGCTCGAGGGCGACCACGCCGAGGGGACGTTGACCGGCGGCACCACCGGTCTGCCCGCGAAAGTGAACGGCACCCTGTCGTTGCGCCCCAACGGCACCGGCGCGAAACTGATCGTCAAGGGTGACTCGACCGTGAAGATCCCCATCGTGGGCGGCAAGATCGAGGACCTGATCAACAAGATGATCAAGGACATGATCGACCAGGAAACCGGCCAGACCCTCGAATGGGTTGCAGCGCAGGAGAACTAGAGACGCGCCCGAATCGCTGCGTGTAGATCACGCAGTCCCGATCGCTCCGTGGTCACTTCCAGCACCCTGATTCCCGTGGCATGTCCGGTGAGTTCGGTTGCCAGATCGGCCAAGTCGACCAGCCGATGCTCCACGCGGTAGGCACCGCACAGCGCGCCCAGGTCCATGCCGTGGGGCGTACCGAACACTCTCTCGAACACCCCCGCGTACTGAGGATCGCCCTGTTCGAGGAGCTCGAAGATGCCGCCGCCGTCGTCGTTGGCGACGACGATCGTCAGGTCTTCGGGACGCGGTTCACCGGTGCCGATCAGCAAGCCCGCTGCGTCGTGCAGAAATGTCAGATCACCGAGAAGTGCCACGGTGCGCCGCTTTCCGGCCATCGCGGCACCGATGGCCGTCGAGACGGTGCCGTCGATACCGGCCACGCCGCGGTTGGAGAGAACCTTCACGTCCGGGTTCGGAGTCGCCACCAGGGCCGCGTCGCGCACGGGGTTGGACGCTCCGAGCACCAGCTGATCTCCGGGCTGCAGCGCAGACATGACCACGTCCGCCACGTGCAGTCCCGTCGGCTTGGGGTGCTCTCGAAGTTGTTGATGCACAGCCAGTTCGGCTCTCTCGGAGAGCGCGGCGCAGCGGGCGATCCAGGCGGGGTCGGGCGCGCCCGTGGTGACCGCTCTGGTGCCGGTGGCCAGCACGTTGCCGGAGACGTCGGGCCAGCGCGGACCGGTGGTGAGCGCGATGACGTCCACGGCCGGATCGGCCAGCAGCGCCGAGACCTGCCTGTGCAGCGTCGGCCGCCCGGTGATGACGGCCTGGCGCGGCTTCAACTGCGCAAGAGCCAAGGGATGCAACGGGATTCCGTGCAGGGGGGCGGTCGGCTCGGCGACGGTCGGCAACCCGGCCAGCTCCGGACGCACGGCGCCGCCGTGACCGGAGACGACCACGGTGTCGACCGTCAGATCCAGTTCGACGGGGACGTCCAATGTCGCCTGCGTGGTCGAGGTCCACGGCAACCCGTCGGGCCGACCCTCCGGACGCGCGCCGGGGTCGCCGATCGCAGGCACCAGTGGCTCGCGCAGCGGGATGTCGAAGTGCACCGGACCGGCGTTGCCGGAGCGTGCGCCGCGCGCTGCGGCGATGACGCGGGAGACGGCGCTGCGCCACTGACTGTTCTGCTTGGGTCCTTCCTCGGCGAGTCCGAGGCTGATCGTCGCGCGTACCTGAGATCCGAACAGACCGAGCTGCTCGATGGTCTGGTTCGCGCCGGTGCCGAGCATCTCGTACGGGCGGTTGGCGCTGATGACGATCAGCGGGATGCGCGCGTAGTTCGCTTCGAGAACCGCAGGCCCCAGATTGGCGACCGCGGTTCCCGACGTCATGACCACAGGAACGGGCTGACCACTGCCCAGGCTCAGGCCGATGGCCAGAAAGCCCGCGGTTCGCTCGTCGATCCGCATGTGCAACCGCAAGCGGCCGGCAACGTCCGCCTCCTGCAACGCGAACGCCAGCGGGGCGTTCCGCGAGCCGGGGCACAACACGACGTCTCGGATCCCGCTGCGCGCCAGTTCGTCGACGACTGCGGTGGCCTGTGCGGTGGACGGATTCACAGAATCCAGAGTGTCAGATGCGTCGGTCAGCCGCCGCAACCGGGCTTTGACAGTATTGACGTGTGCGTACAGTCTTCCGGCCCGATGAGGTCTCCCCCCGCCGCTTCTACCAGCTCTTGACCGCGTCGGTGGTCCCCAGGCCGATCGCATGGATCTCCACCGTCTCGGCCGACGGTGTGGCGAACCTCGCGCCGTACAGCTTCTTCACGGTGTCCTCGGTGGAACCGCCGGTCGTGCAGTTCACCTCGGTGAGCCGCAAGGACAGTCTGCGCAACATCGAGGCCACCGGAGAGTTCGTCGTCAATCTGGCGACGGCTCCGTTGGTGGATCAGGTCAACGGCAGCTCGGCGAGCTTCGATCACGGCGTCAGCGAATTCGAGGAGCTCGGGATCGAGAGCGAACCCAGCACCGTCGTCACACCACCGCGCGTTGCGGCCGCTCCGATCGCCATCGAGGCGAGACTGCATCGCGTCGTCGAGGTGGGCAACTGCTTCGTCGTCATGGGCACCGTCGTCGCCCTGTCCGTGCGTCCCGAATATCTGGCCGAGGACGGACTGCCCGAGTTCGACGCCATCGCTCCGCTCAGCCGCCTCGGCCGTACCGAGTGGGGGTTGCCGCCCGAGGTTCGTGACATCGAGCGCCCTTCTTGATTCGCTGGTCGCTGCTGATTCTCGTCACGGTCGGCCTGACCGTCGGCGCGGATGCTCTGGGGATTCCGTCGGCAGCACTGTTCGTCGCGCTGCTGGTGGCGATGATCTTCGCGCTCGCCGGCTGGGCACCGACCACGGGAACCGAGCGCGCCCCGCTGCCGCGCCGACTCGGCATGGTGGCTCAGGCGGTGCTGGGTGTCGAGATCGGAACGCTGGTGCAGCGAGACACCCTCAGCTCACTGGGCGACGCCTGGTTGCCGGTGCTGCTGGCATGCGTCGGAACGCTCGTGTTGTCCATCGCTGCGGGCGCGCTGCTGGGACTGCGTAAGGACATCGATTCGCTGACCGGTGCGCTGGCACTGGTCGCGGGCGGCGCGTCGGGGCTGGTGGCCATTGCCCAGGAACTCGGCGGCGACGAACGCGTCGTGGCGGTGGTGCAGTACCTGCGGGTCGTTCTCGTCACCACCACCCTGCCGCTGGTGGCGACACTGGTGTTCCGCGCACAACCCGGTCAGTCGACGATGCTCGCCGATTCCGGCGCTCCGCTGTACGTGGACCTGGCCTTCGTTCTGGTCTGCGGCGGGGTGGGAGTCCTGCTCGCACTGGCACTCCGATTTCCCGCTCCGGCGCTGCTGGGCCCGCTGATCGTCGCCACGTGCGCCGACGTTCTCGGGTTCTCGTTCGACGCCAGTGTTCCCACGTTGCTGCTGTGGGCGGCGTACATCGTGATCGGGTGGCAAGCCGGTCTGCGATTCACCGTCGCGAGCCTGAAATCCATCTCGCGGGTGCTGCCGTCCGCGTTGCTGCTCATCATCGCCGTCACCGTCGGGTGCGCGATGTTGGGGCTGTGGTTGGCCTCGGCGACGGGCACCAGCGGATACGAGGGCTACCTCGCCACCACCCCGGGTGGGGTGTACGCAGTGTTGGCCATCGCGGCATCGACCGGTGCGAACGTGACGTTCGTCGTGGCCGCCCAGGTGATCCGAGTGTTCATGATGCTGTTCGCGGTGCCGATGGGAGCGAAGGTGGTCCAGCACTATCGGCGAGGGCGGCCCGAGTGAATCGACGCGACCCCATTCGTAGTTAGGGTCCACTAATCTCACCGGCATGGCCAAGTACCTCAAACCCGAGCACCCGGCGTTCTACCGTCTGCACGTTCTCGCAGCCGATCGGATCAGTTCCGGGTTCGTCAGAATCACCCTCGGGGGCGAGTCGCTCTCGAACTACCGGTACATGGGATACGACCAGTGGTTCCGCCTGTTCCTGCCGCAACCCGGCCAGCGCGAACCCCGCATCCCCAGCTCGACCTCCAAACTCTGGTACGCCCAGTATCTGACCTTCTCCAAGGACACCAAGCCGGTGGTCCGCAACTACACCGTCCGCAACTACCGGCCCGCAGGCCAGGGCACGTTCAGCGAGGGTGCGGAGATGGACGTGGACTTCGTCGTACACGGCGGCGAACACGGCGGTGAAGCAGGTCCAGCGTCGTCGTGGGCTGCGCACGCCGTTCCAGGGGACCGCGTCGCGATTCTCGACGAGGGACGCATCTACAACCCGGACATCGAGACCCCATGGCAACTGCTCGTCGGCGACGAGAGTGCAGCTCCGGCGATTCTCGGAATACTGCGATCCTCGCCCGAGGACCTGCGGGCCGTGGTGTTCATCGAAGTCCCCACCGAGGCCGACGTCCAGGATCACCACGTGCCGCCGGGCGTCGAGCTGAATTGGATCGTGCGCCCCAACTCGCACGCCAAGCCCGGTGATGCGGCGCTGGCCGCCGTGCAGAAAGCCGAACTTCCCGGCGGCACCCCGTTCGTCTACGTGGCGGGCGAGCAGGGCTTGGCGACGGGCTTGCGCAGATACCTGGTGAACGACCGCGCAGTGCCGAAATCCAGCATCTGCTTCACCGGATACTGGAAGTTCGGTAAAGCCGCCGGATAGCACTGGATTAGTGTCATCTCACATGTCCGGCTTGGGAAAAGGTCACACGGTCGTCACCGACTCGGTAGATGTAGACAGCGCGTCGTTCGCCTCGCTGCGCGCCCGTCCTCTCCCCCGCGCCGAACGCTACGAACTGGGTCGACGCCTACGCGAGAAGGTACCGATCGCCTCCCTGGGTGACTGGACCCCACCGGCGGATCGACCCGACCCGGTCAAGCAGATCGAATACTCGCACCAGGGCCGCATCGAATGGCTGATACCGACGCGCCTCGAGCGGATGGTCGAGTCCCCGTACGGATTTCTGCGGGGCACGGCCATCGTCATGGCTCGGGACGTGGCGATGCTGCCGTCGACCGGCATCAACCCGGTCATCAGTGGCGACGCCCACCTCGGCAATTTCGGCTTCTACGCCTCACCCGAACGCGACCTCGTCATCGACCTCAACGACTTCGACGAGGCCCACCCGGGTGCCTGGGAATGGGATCTACGACGCCTCGCCGCGAGCATCTGGGTGGCCGGGCGGCAGAACGGCCGCACCGAGGATCAGTGTCGTGATGCCGTCACCGCCTGTGTGTCCGCGTACCGAATCGAGGTGGCCAGACTTGCCGACGAGCCGCTGATGTCGCGTTCGTTCCAGCGTCTGACGGCCGAGAAGCTGCAGCGTGACGCCACCGAGGGGTCGTTGCGCAAGGAGATCAAACGCGCCACCAAGAAGGCGCGTCGACGCACCAGTGACCGCGTTCTGCCGCGTTTCACCGAGAAGCACGAGGGCAAGCGCAGAATCGTCGAGGAGCCGCCGATCACCACGCGCATCTCGGCGAAGGACGAGGAACTTCTCGCCGTCGGACTGGACGAGTATCTGCTCACCCTCACCCCGCACTGGCGTCGAGTGCTCGGTGGATACACGTTGATCGACGTGGCGCACCGCGTGGTCGGCGTCGGCAGCGTCGGCCTGCGGGCGTACGTGGCTCTGCTCGAGGGCACCAGCGAGGACGACGTCGTGTTTCTGCAGCTCAAGCAGGCCAGACGCTCGGTGCTTGCGCCGTACGTGCACGGCGAATCGGCCTGGCACGATCATCAGGGGCAACGCGTCGTGGAGTATCAGCAGGATCTGCAGACCGTCAGCGATCCGCTGCTGGGCTGGACGACCATCGCCGGACGGCAGTACTACGTGCGGCAGTTCCGCAACATGAAGGGAACGATCGACCTGTCGTCGATCGATGCACCCGCGCTGGTCGACTACGCACGGGTGGTGGGCCGACTGCTGGCCAAGGGACATGCGCGTACCAGTGGCGCGTCGATGATCTCGGGATACACGGGCGATTCCGATCAGCTCGACGTCGCTTTGGGCCGATTCGCGCAGCTGTACGCGGATCAGACGGAAGCCGACTGGGAGCGATTGAGCGCTACGCGCATGTGAGCGGAACTTCGTAGTCCACTACGAGTTTCCGCTCACATGCGGCGAAGCCGCTCAGGCGTGCTTGGCGACCAGGTCACCCACGCGCGGCAGTGCCTCGGTGACGTTCTTCTTCGCCGAGCCACGCAGGCTGCCGTAGAACTTCTTGACGACGGACTTGTCGGTCTCCTCGATGCGCGCATCGGTGACCGAGAGCAGCGCGTCGGATGCGGCGTCGCCGTTGGCGGCGAGGTACTGACCGAACGTGCCCTGCGGGGCAGCGTTGTACGACTGCCAGAACGGGTCCAGCTTGTCGACGAAATCGGGCCACAGAGCCGAGACCGCATTGTCGATGTACGACGGCCCGACCTTCTTCACCGCGCCGTATCCCCCCTTGACCGCGAGTCCACTCGCGCCCTTCTTGTCCGCGACCTCGGCGTCGATCAGTGCCAGGACATCGACGCGCAGAGCGTCGGCCTTCGACTCGTCGAGCAGCGAATCCTTGAGTGCAGCAACCACTTCGAACTTCCTCCCAGATGTGTCAGCGGCCCCACGCGGACCGGGCGCAAGACTACCGCAGAAGGGCGTGGCAGCGCCGAACTCGATCGATCCACCACTGCGTGCGATCGGCGTCGGCATCGAGCTCGATCAGTGCCTCGGCGTCGGGTTCGAGGCTGCCGACCGGATACGTTCCGTCGATCACCTCCGGCGCAGGTGCGACGTCTCGAACGAACAGTGCGCCCGTTCCCAGACCGCAGGCGAATTCGAGGTGCGGCAGCGCAGCGGCTGCGGCCAGCCCGGACGAGATACCCACCGCCGAGTCCAGAGCACTCGACACCACCACCGGCACGCCGTACTCCCCCAGCTCTCCGGCCAGCTCGAGCAGAGCCCGCATCCCGCCGAGCGGAGCCACCTTGAGCACCGCGATGTCGGCTCCGCCTGCTCGGACGACCTTCATCGGATCCTCGGCCCGGCGAATGCTCTCGTCTGCAGCGATCCGCACCCCGGGCACCCGACGCCGAACTTCGACCAGCTCCGGTACGGACGCGCACGGCTGCTCGGCATACTCGAGCGGACCGTCGGCGGTGAGAGCCGTCAGAGCCGCCACGGCCTCGTCGACGGTCCAGCCCCCATTGGCGTCGACCCGTACCCGCGGAACCAGCTCGCGCACGGCACGCACCCGAGCGACGTCATCGGCGAGGGTCTGCCCCTTCTCGGCCACCTTCACCTTGGCCGTCTCGGCACCGGGAGACCGGCTCAACACCGCTGCCACGTCGGCGGCCGCCACGGCAGGAACGGTCGCGTTCACCGGGATGCGTCGGCGCAACGGGCTCGGCGGGCCGTCCCACGCGGCCTCGATCGCCGACGCCAACCACGGAGCCGACTCGACGTCGTCGTACTCGGGAAACGGTGAGAACTCACCCCACCCGGCCGGTCCGTGAACGAGCATCACCTCGCGGGTGGTGATGCCGCGGAACTTGGTCCGCATGGGCATCGAGAGCACATGCGCGCCGTCCAGAACGTCGTCGATCGCGGGAATCATTGCTGCCCCGGGAGCAACTGCACCATCAACGCCTCGCAGTCGGCCAACAGGTTGCCGTCCAGATCCGTGAGCCGAGCGTTGATGAACGTCTTGCGTCCCTCGACCCGATCCACCGCGCCCTCGACGATCAGCTCGGTGTTCAGCGGCGTCACCTTGCGGTAGTTGATGTGCAGGTACGCCGTCCGGCTGATGGGCCTGCCGTAGGCGTGCTGGACGAGACCGAAGAGGTCGTCGAACAGCAGTGGCAGCGTGCCACCGTGCGCGGCGGAGTTTCCACCGAGATGGAAACGACGGAACATCCCCCGACTTCGGACACCGTCTGCGTCGATCTTCTCGATGATCCACGGCATCAGCAGCAGCGAACCGCGACCCGGCAGACGTGGAACTCGCCCGGCGGTCTGGCGGCCCTCGGCCACCACGTGCGGGGTCAACAGCTCGATCAGTTCCCGAGCCTTGTCCGCAGCTGCCTCGGTCACTTCGGCCGGCAACGAGGTGGACACCGCGAGATCCTGCACCGTGCGCAGGGCCTCGAGCAGCTGCCCGTACTCCGGCCCCACCTTCGCCGGCACGAAACGCGGGAAGCCTCCATGGTGGTCGTAATCGCGGTCGAGCTCGATCGGGTCGGTCATGACTGCACGCTAGCTGCACCGACCGTTCGGCACGGAGCCAACCCCGGCCACCGTTAAGCTGGCGCCCGTGACCTTCACTCCCGCACTGTGGCGTCCCGTTCCCGGCTTCGAAGATCTGACCGACATCACGTATCACCGCCACGTGTCCGACGCGACCGTCCGGATTGCGTTCGACCGTCCCGAAATCCGTAATGCATTCCGTCCACACACCGTCGACGAGCTCTACCGCGCCCTCGAACATGCACGGGTGAGCTCCGACGTGGGAACGGTGTTGCTCACCGGAAACGGACCGAGCAGCAAGGACGGCGGCTGGGCGTTCTGCTCCGGTGGCGATCAGCGCATTCGCGGTCGCAGCGGCTATCAGTACGCAGACGGAGAGACGGCCGACACCGTCGACAAGGCCCGCGCCGGGCGCCTGCACATCCTCGAGGTGCAGCGTCTCATTCGATTCATGCCCAAGGTGGTCATCTGCTTGGTCAACGGCTGGGCAGCAGGCGGCGGACACAGCCTGCACGTGGTGTGCGATCTGACGCTGGCAAGCCGCGAGCATGCGCGATTCAAGCAGACCGACGCGGACGTCGGCAGCTTCGACGGTGGTTACGGCAGTGCGTATCTGGCGAAGATGGTCGGTCAGAAGTTCGCCCGCGAGATCTTCTTCCTCGGCGAGACGTACTCGGCCGAGGAGATGCACCGCATGGGCGCGGTGAACAAGGTGGTCGATCACGACGAGCTCGAGAACACTGCAATCGAGTGGGCTGCGAAAATCAACGCGAAATCACCTCAGGCACAACGAATGCTGAAGTACGCCTTCAACCTGCAGGACGACGGCCTGGTGGGTCAGCAACTGTTCGCCGGTGAAGCGACCCGCATGGCGTACATGACCGACGAGGCGGTGGAGGGTCGCGACTCCTTCCTGGAAAAGCGCGAGCCCGATTGGTCGCCGTTCCCTCGGTATTTCTGACGCACTGGTGAATTCCACCCCGCACGGCCGCAGTCACGGCAGTTCTGCGGGTGCTGTCCGAGCCTGGTTCACTCAGCCCTACGACTACCGCTGGATGGCGGACTTCCAGAATTCCCGGCCCGCCGGAAAGCTCGTCCGGTGGGTGATGGCATGCCTGACGCTCAATTTCGGTGTGCTGGCGGTGGTGTCGCTGTTCTCCGAGGACACCTCACTCAGCCCAATTGCCGTCGCCTGGAAAGCAGGTCTGGTGGTGATGGTCGTGGCCGTCAGCGCCGCATGGATCACCAGACCGTTTCCCGGCCGACTCGGGGTGGTGGCTTTTGCGGTCTTCGCCGATCTGGGGACGGCATCGACGCTGTTGATCAACCCGCTCGCGGACGCCCTGCTGACGTGCACGCTGTTCGCCGTGATCGGGACGTTCTGCACGTTCTGCCTCAGTCCCCGCTGGATGGTGGCGCACCTGGTGTTCGCGGTGGCGTGCACGCTCGTTGCCGCGGCAGCGACGTACTCCAGCGAGGAGGTGGGCATCGCATCACTGATCTTCCGGACGAACGTCGTGCTGCTCACGATCGCCGCAGTTCCACTCGTCTCGCATCTGCTGATCACCACGTTGACCGACGATGCCCGCCGTTCGTTGCTCGATCCGCTCACCGGTCTGCTCAATCGTCGCGGTCTCGACGCGGCCATCGACGACGTGTGGCCACTGGGCCGAGAAGCCGATCAGTGCTCGGCGGCGGTGATGATCGACATCGACCGCTTCAAATCCGTCAACGACCTGTACGGGCACGAGGAAGGTGACGCGGTCATCGTGCGCATCGCCGAGCGTCTGCGCGCACACCTGGGCGAATACGGCGTGATCGCGCGCACCGGCGGAGAGGAATACCTCGCCGTCGTCTCGACGTCGCGACTCCACATCGATGCACTGGTTCATGGGGTACGCCGAGCACTGCATGATCCCGAGGATCCCGTCGCGGTGACGGTCAGCGTGGGGGCCGCGATTCTGCACGCGGATTCACCTGTGTGGGATCAGAACGTCGACATCGTGACGCGAGCAACGCGGGTGGCGGACTCGATGATGTACGAGGCGAAGGCCGCGGGCGGCAACCGAATCGCGACGACCATGCTCTGACCCACCACGTGGTATCCATGCGGGGTGGACATCCTCGCTTCTCGGACAATTCTCCGGCCCGTCGATTACCAAAGGACTCTCGAGTTCTACCGTGACGGTCTCTCGTTGGCGGTGTGTCGCGAATACCCCGGAGGGACGGTGTTCTTCGCGGGTCAGGGCCTGATCGAGGTCGCTGCGCACCATCGCGGCGACGAATCGGGGTCGTTCTCCGGTGCGCTGTGGTTACAGGTACGCGATATCGACTCTGCTACAGCGGAATTGACGGCCGCCGGCATCGAGATCGTGCGTGAGGCCCGAACCGAGCCGTGGGGTCTGATCGAGATGTGGATCGAGGATCCGGACGCGATTCCCATCGTGCTGGTGCAGATCCCCCAGGATCATCCGCTGCGGCGGGACAACCGCTAGCCCGTCGACGCGTCGTCGGCGATCGCGCGCAGTACGGCCGTTGCCGACTGCGGCCGCGACCACAGATACCCCTGAGCCAGGGTGCAGCCGAGTTCGAGTGCAGCGTCGGCCTGTTCGCGGCTCTCGATGCCTTCGACGATCATCGTCAGGTCGAGGTCTTTCGCCACTCCGGCCAACGACCTGATCATCGCCCGTCCGGCCACGGTGTCGACGAACCGCGTCAGGTGCCCGTCGATCTTGATGCCGTCGGGCTGCAGCGTCACCAGCCGTTCGAGTGAGGACCAGCCCGAACCGAAGTCGTCCAGCAGCACCCGAAAGCCCAGCCGATGCACGTCGTCGATGTGCCTGCGCAGCAGCGGCCCCGGCGTCACGGCAGTGGTCTCGGTGAGTTCGAGCGAGATCGACGACGGCGACACCCCGGAGGACGCGATGGCGCGCTGCAGCTGGCTGACGCCGTCGGGATGCGCGAGGTGGCGTCCGGAAATGTTGACGGTCAGCCGCAGGTCCGGACGGTGGACGTGCCACTTCTTCATTTCGGCCGCGGCCTGCGCGAGCACACTGAGGTCGACGTCGATGATCAGTTCACTGGCCTCGGCGAACGGTACGAAATCCGCAGGCACCACCATCCCCCGGGTGGGGTGGTGCCAACGCGCCAACGCCTCGAAGCCGACGATCTCCTCCGTCCGCAGATCCACGATCGATTGGAACCAGGGAACGATGTGGCCGTCGGCGATGGAGTCGGCGATGTCGTTGTCGCTACCGAGCCGGATGACGCCCGATCCGACGCGGCGGTGCAGGTCTAGTTGCTCCTCCAGTACCGACGCGAACTGTTCGAGTTCCTGCATCTGCTCACCCGAGAGCGAGCGCGGCGTGCGATCGAGCAGGCAGAGTGTGCCGATCACCAGGCCCTCGCGCCCGCGCAGCGGAACCGACGCGTAGGACGCGATGCCGTTGTCGTCGAGGATGGCGCGCTGCCGGGTGGTGGCGTGGACGCGTCCGTGCGCCACCACTGCGGGTTCGCCGGAGCGCACCACGTCGTCGCAGAGGGTGTCGGCCCGTACCACCGTGGACACCGGCGGTCCGCCGACGTTGACCAGCGTGTACTGAGTGTCTTCGTCGAGCACGTTGAGCTGGGCAATGGCGAATCCGACGCTGCGTGCGGCGAATTCGACCGTCGATCGCAGAGCGGGCGTCGTCGCCTCGACATCGAGGTATCGACGAGCGGAGTCGCTCTGCCGGCGAGACTGGGAGCGCGCGGTGTCCGCGACCTCACCGTCCACCGGCATCACCTCGCAACGAACAGCCGGGCCCGTTCTGGAACCGGATCCAGGTGAGCTTAACCGTGCCACATCTGCAGTTTCGACCGATAGCCCATCCGAGAGCGGTCACAACGACGGATAGCGAGTGTGCAGCAGCCGATGCCGCAGCACCGCCGCGGCGAGTCGCTTGCCTTCGTCGGTCGCGACCGAGCCGACCGGCTGCAGCCTCGACGCCTGGCCCGGGTCCGGCAACTCGAACGCCCCGAGGGCGCTCAGTTCGGCAACCAAGGTCCGAGCAAGCGGCTCGGCGTGCTCGGCAGCGGGCTCCTCGCCGGAATGAGTCCACCCCTCGGCGCGCAGCAGACGCGCCAGGTCGTCTGCTGTCGATTCCACGTCGGCGACATCGTGACCGACGATCATGCGGGCCAGAACGACCTCTGCGGCAATCGTGTCCGGGTGATATTCGGTGCCGACGATGCCTGCGGTGAGCACACGCCAGAGCCCGTCGGAGCTGAGCTGTCGAGTTCGGGCCGTCGGTACCAACCGCCCGGCGGAACGACGCAGCAGACGCACCCTCATCAGGAGGCGTCGGACGATCAGGACTTTCTCCGTGTCGAGTTCGCGGCCAACATGCGAGGGCCGTTCGGCCGCAGGAAACACGGTGTTCGCGATGCTCGCCACCAACTCGTCCGGCAGGTACCCGGCGTCGGTCAACGCGACCCCGTCCCCGATGCATCCGATGAAACTCTCGAGCCTGCGCACACAGCCGTACACCGGCTCGACGGCCTCGTGCAGCGTCTCGCGCAGCCCCAGATACAGCTCGGCCCGCGGTGCGCTGTAGTTGCTCCACAACTCGATGCGGTGGTCGAGAAGCTGTTCGAGCAGGACTGCCTCGGAGTCGTCCTTACCCCGATCGGACGTCAGCACAGCATCGGTGACGCCGCGTCGACGCATGGCCTGCGCGTTGGCACCGAGCGGTCGCCCACCGGGCTTCGACGGCTCGAACTCGCCGGCGATGGTCGCCACTTCCAGTGTCTCGCCGATCTTTTCGACGATGGCCCGCTCGACGCCGGTCGGGGCGTCCTGCCAGGTGACGAGCTCGGTATCGACGGCGCCGATGCCCGATTGTTCGGTGGCGGCGCGATAGTGCTGCAACCACTCGGCGTCGTCGGGTGTTCGCACGAGCTCCTCGGTGACGGCGCTTCGGGCGATCTCCGCGTACCCGACGCGTCCGAGCCGGTCGAGCAGGTCGCCGAGCGCACGGGCGATATCTACGGCGCGATCGGGCCCCTCGGCCGCGTGGCGCAGGTACACCCACAGGTAGGTCTGCACGGAATGTTGCGTCGGGCCCGCGGGCGGAGACACGTCGACCAGACCGTCCCACCCCAGGCGCGCGTCGGCGGCGAGCGCGGGATCGACGGAATCGAAGTACGACAGAGCTGCCCACACCGCGTCGTCCATGCCCGATCCCTTCACGGTGTTCCACTGTTCCACAGCGACTCGATGTCGGGTGACAACCGCGGGTGCGCCCGTCCGCGATCGAGCCGAGCGACTAGCCTCGAGTCCGTGCTCGAGAGCGTATCCATTCCGTCGGGGCCTGCAGCGGCGGAGATCATGCCGCGGCTGAGTCGCATGCTCGCCGGCGACGGCCCGGCCCTGCTTCCCGTGCCCGCCGACGACCCGCGTGAGACCGAGCGCCTGCACGACGCACTGACACCGGGAACCCCCATCGACGACGGCATCGCCCTGGTCGTCGCGACCTCCGGGACGACGGGTGTCCCCAAAGGGGCCATGCTGTCCGCGTCTGCACTGGTGGCGTCGGCGACGGCCACCGAGGAGCGACTCGGCGGACCAGGGTCGTGGCTGTTGGCGTTGCCCGCGCATCACATCGCCGGAATGCAGGTGCTACTCCGCAGCGTGCTCGCCGGAACCTCGCCCGTCGTCATGGACGTGTCCGGTGGTTTCGATCCCTCCGCTTTGATCGACGCGGTGGGATCGATGTCGGGACCCCTGCGCTATACCTCGCTGGTCCCCGGGCAGCTGGTGAAGGCATTCCAGATCCCCGAGGCGGTCGCGGCACTCGCCTCACTGGACGCAGTGCTGCTCGGCGGGGCCGCGACGCCGGTACCACTGCGAGAGAAGGCACACGACGCAGGAATCCGGTTGGTGCGAACCTACGGAATGAGCGAAACCGCCGGCGGCTGCGTGTACGACGGAGTTCCTTTACGCGACACACTGGTTCGAATCCACGACGGCCGGGTCGTGTTGGGCGGCAAAACCGTGGCCTCGGGCTATCGCGGACTACCCGACCATCCGGCCTTCGCCGAACCGGGATGGTTCCGCACCGACGACGCCGGAACCATCGTCGACGGGGTTCTCAGCATCTCCGGGCGACTCGACGAGGCAATCTCTACCGGTGGACTGACCGTCGTGCCGCAGGTGGTCGAAGCCGCACTGATCACGCATCCCGCGGTACTCGAATGTGCAGTCGTGGGATTGCCCGACGAGCGACTGGGCCAGAAAATCGTGGTCGCAGTCGTCGCCTCTGCTCCGGTGACATTGGCGGACCTGCGCTCCCACGTTGCCGCCTCGCTGGACATCACCGCCGCGCCACGAGAATTGTTTCTGCTCGACTCCCTACCCACACGAGGTCCGGGAAAACTGAATCGGGCGGAACTGCAAACTGTGCTGGAGAAGCGCTGAGTTGAGTCCCGTTCGGCGCTGCGTCCCGGGTTTGGCGCTGCGCCCCCGGTTGACCGCCGCGGCCTTCAGTTGACCGCAAACGCGCGCGCGTTCGTCAGGTGCGCGCGGAATCGTCAGCGAACCGGTGGCGAAACTGCGCGCGTTCAGCAAATACGCGCGCGTGTGCGCCGGAACGGTCATTGAGGCGGCGTGCCTTGATGGTGCACCAGTTCCCATCCGGTGTCCGTGCGCCGCCACAGCGAGGTTCTACGAGCGCGCATCTCCGACGTTCTCGAAATCCACTGCAGCAGAACATAATCTGGACCGATCACCCGTCCGACGGGTTCGATCACCTCGATCTCGACGGGGCTTTCGCTGCCGAGCATGTCGAGTATCGACGACTTGTCCCACATCGTGCCCGAGGCTCCGACCTCGGTGAAATCGTCGGCGAGCAGACGGGTCAGTCGCTCGCGATCGCGTCGACATTCGGCAGTCTGCAGCTCTCGTTCGAGCGCGAGAACCGTCGACAGGTCGTTGTCAGCGCTGGGTCGACCGGCGGAGGCAGGCGGCATGGGATGCGCTGTCTCACGCACGAATGCGCGGGCGTTTGTCAGGTGCGCGCGGAATAGACAGCGGACAGGTGGCGAACGTGCGCGCGTTCGGCAAACGCGCGCGCGTTTGCGGCGGAGGTGGGTAGGCGGTGGGTAGGGGCGAGCGGCGGGGGTCCGGCAACCGAGCAACCGCTCAGCCCGCCATCTTGTCGTACAACCGCTTCACGTCCGTCTCCGTCCAGCCCGGCGGCTCGAGGATGTCGGCCCACATGTTCACCGCGTCGGCTCCGTAGCTGTGGCCATGTCCGTCGTCGACGTTCGTGGAGAAGACTTGATCGAAGGTCAACTGCCAGAAGGTCACGAACGGGAACCACTGCACTCCGGGGTCGACGTCGGCACCGCGCGGTTCTCGTAGCCAGTCGGGCCGGTTCAGGATCAGATCCGGCGACCACCACACGATGGGATCGGATGCGTGCTGCCAGTACACAATTCGGGGCTCTTCCCACCGACCACCGATGTCGAGATCCCCGGACGAACTCGCGAAGCGAACGTGCTCTGCGCCGTCGACGACGGGCAGGATCTCGCGGGAACCGGCGTCGCGTCCGGCAGTGATGCGCGCCCACTGAGGCGTGAAGTTCGGGTTGCCGACCCACAGGGCACCGTCGATGCGCGCGATCATGTCCTGCGCGCCGCTGAACGCATCCTGTCCGCCGTAGGCTCCGAGACTCTCGCCGAACAGCACCAGCTTGGGTCGCGAATCCTCGGGGAGTTCGCTCCACACTTCGTACACCGCCTCGAAGAGGGCTCGTCCGGCATCCTGCGGAGTCTGCCGGTCGGCCAGAAATGCCATCGGGCTCGGCAGAAACGAGTACTGCATCGACGCGATCGCAGAATTGCCGTCGTACAGGTATTCCAGAGGGCGAGCGACGGATTCGTTGACCCAGCCCGTTCCAGTGGTAGTGGCAACGGCGAGTACCGGGCGCGAGAACGCGTCGGTGCGTTCGAGCTCGGCGACCACTCGGTCGGCGACACCCTCGATGGTCTCTGCCGACTCGACACCTGCGTACGCGCGAATCGGTTGCACCGCGGGCCTACCGGTGAATGTGCTGATCTCGTCCACGGTGGCACCGGACGCGACGAACCGTCGCCCCTGTTGGCCGAGCGAATCCCACGGCTCATTCGACGCGTCCGAACCGGAAAGCTCCACAGCGCTCGGCTGTTCCACTCCCTCGTCGGTACCACGATCGGCCGTCGAAGCCGACCGTTCGGCGACCGCCACGATGCCGCGAACGAGCGCGCCGTTGACGGCGAACACCACCAACAGGGCCACGACGATCACGCTGGTGATCCTTGCGACCGGCTTCGGCACGTACTGCTTACCCCACCGCGTCAACGCCTGAGATGCTCGCCGCAGCAGACGACCCAACGCCAGCACAGCCACGGCCACCACCAGGGAGACCACCAGCACCGCGATGTACAACGGCCTGCCGGGATCTTCCACGCCGACGAGCTTGCGGACGATCTGCTGCCACCACGATCCCAGGATCAGGAACAGCGGAATCACCACCGCCGCAACAACGGCAAACGCCCACCACCCGCGTCGACGCCACTGCTCGGACCAGTCCGGTGACACCCCACAGCGTCGCACCACCCACGCGATGAGGCATCCGACGCCGTATCCGATCGCGACGCTGATACCGGTGGCAACAGCCTGTAGATACCAGACGCGGGGCAACAGCGACGGAGTCATCGACAGCGCGAAGAACACCACGGCGAACAGCAGGCCCACGGGATGCAGCGCGCGGCAGTACCGATCCCCTCGCGAGCCCCGCCACCACGAACCGATCCGGGCCGACTGCCGTGTAGTCACTACCAGATCGTATTTCTCCGCCGACTGGGCTGCACCCACTTCGACGTGCAAGCATTCAGTACATGAGTGTCCTGGTTTGCTTCCACGCACATCCCGACGACGAGGTGTTCGGTACCGGTGGCGTGATGCGCCTCGCCGCCGATGCCGGCCACCGCGTCGTCCTGGTCACCGCGACCGACGGTGCCCTCGGCGAGTACCCCGACGGCATCCTCGCCGAGGGCGAGACGTTGGCCGAGCGCAGGCGCATCGAGCTGGATCGTTCGGCCGCCGCTCTCGGAGTCGCCCGCATCGTGCGGCTGCACTATGCCGATTCCGGAATGGCCAGTACTGCAGAGAACGCGAACCCGGACGCGTTCTGCAACGTCGACGTCGGCACTGCGGCACAACGATTGGCCGACGTACTGCTCGAGGAGCAGGCCGACGTCGTCACCATCTACGACCCTAACGGTGGCTACGGTCATCCGGACCACATCCAGGTGCACGTCGTCGGCAAGCGCGCCACCGAGATCGCCGGGACTCGTTTCGTGTACGAGACCACCACCAACCGCGATCACATGCGCAAGCTGATGGAAGCCAATCCGCACTGGGGCGAAGAAGCGTCACCGCCGGACATCGAGACCTTCGGCCTGCCGGAAACCGAGATCACGACGGTGGTCGACGTGTCCAGCGTGATGGCCGCCAAACGGGCAGCGATGGAAGCCCACGAAACGCAGGTCGGCGACTTCGGACCGTTTCTGCAGATGTCTCTGGAGGACCTCGCCACCACGTTCGGCACCGAATGGTTCAGAAAGCTACGCGGCACCGGGGGCGTCGGCCTCACGGAGACCTCGCTCCCGCTCTGAACTGGCCGGACAGCGGACGCAAGCGCGATGTACGCGTCGTGCAAGCGCCCGGGGTCATCGTTGGCCCCATGACCACACCAGCAATCGAGGCCCAGAACCTCGTCAAGACATTCGGTAAGCAACGTGCCGTCGACGGCGTGAGCCTGACCGTTCCCACCGGGGCGGTCTACGGCGTCCTCGGTCCCAACGGCGCGGGCAAGACCACGACGGTCCGCATGCTCGCCACCCTCCTGCGGCCCGACGGCGGCTCGGCTCGCGTCTTCGGCCACGATGTCGTCGCCGACGCCACCGCCGTCCGGTCACTCGTCGGCGTCACCGGCCAGTACGCGTCTGTCGACGAGGACCTCACCGCAACCGAGAATCTCGTCGTCTTCTCCCGCCTACTCGGGCTCGGTCGCCGCGAGAGCAAGGCCAAAGCCGTCGACCTCCTCGAGGAATTCGGGCTGACCGAGGCGGCGTCCAGACCATTGAAGAAGTTCTCCGGCGGCATGCGTCGACGCCTCGATCTGGCAGCGAGCCTCATCTCGGCACCACCGCTGCTGTTCCTCGACGAGCCGACCACCGGCCTCGATCCCCGCACCCGAGCGCAGATGTGGGACACCATCCGACGCCTCGTCGCCGAGGGCTCGACCGTCCTTCTCACCACCCAGTACCTCGACGAGGCCGACCAGCTGTGCGATCGAATCGCCGTCATCGACCACGGCCGCGTCATAGCCGACGACACCGCCGACGGGCTCAAGTCCTCGGTGGGTACATCCGCTCTCGCACTGACTCTGACCGACCGACACCAGATCGACGACGCACGAGCGTTGGTTGCCGAGCAGCTGGGCGTCGAGGTGGCCGTCAGCCCCGAGTCGGCTCGCCTCACCGCACCGATGGCCGACACGTCGATCACCCCCGACATCTTGATTCGCTTGCGCGATTTCGGAATCGACGTCAACGAAATCACCGTCACCAAACCCAGCCTGGACGAGGTCTTCCTGACCCTCACCGGCAAGAGCGCAGACGAGGACGCAGCATGACCACCACACTCACCCCGCAGTCTTCGACACACATCGACCCCGCCAACCGACCTGTCGTGCGCCACATCGGCCTGACCCGCACCGCCGCGCAGTCCGTCACCATGAGTTATCGGGGTCTGCTCAAGCTCCGGCACAACCCGGAACAGCTCGCCGATGTGGTCTTCCTACCGATCATCTTCACGCTGATGTTCAGCTACATCTTCGGCGGCGCGGTTGCAGGCGACGTCACCTCGTACCTGCCGTTGATCGTGCCGGGAATCCTGGTGCAAACGGTCATCACCGGCTCCGTCGTCACCGGTACCCAGCTACGCGAGGACATGGACAAGGGCGTCTTCGACCGATTCCGATCGCTCCCTATCGCCCGAATCTCGCCGCTCGCAGGCGCATTGATGGCCGACGTCATCCGCTACCTGATCGCCGCGGTCGTCTGCTTCCTCACCGGACTCGCGATGGGCTACCACCCGGCCGGCGGTGCGCTCGGTCTCGCTGGAGCGGTACTACTGGTGATGTTCTGCGCTTGGGCGATCAGCTGGATCTTCGCACTGCTGGGCACCCTGATGAGCAAAGCCTCGTCGGTTCAGGGCATCTCGATGCTGGTGTTGTTCCCGCTTACCTTCCTGTCCAATGCCTTCGTCGACACCAGCACGATGCCGAGCTGGCTAGGCGCATTCGCCGA
This sequence comes from Rhodococcus sp. IEGM 1341, assembly GCF_030056895.1. Taxonomy (NCBI): domain Bacteria; kingdom Bacillati; phylum Actinomycetota; class Actinomycetes; order Mycobacteriales; family Nocardiaceae; genus Rhodococcus; species Rhodococcus sp. IEGM 1341. The sequence continues at coordinate 51,962 of NZ_JASHKV010000013.1, forward strand.
TGTCAACCCCGTATCCCACCTGGTGACGGCCGTTCGTGAACTGGCGAACAACGGACACTTCGGAATTCACGTCGTGTACTCACTCGTCGGCGGCGCCGTCATCGTCGCGATCTTCGCCCCACTGACCGTCCGAATGTACATGCGCAAGGCCTAGACAAGCGGAAGCAACCGCAGAATCTCCTGCAGCGCAATACTTCTGGTGAATACTGCGGCCCGAGCGAGCCCGGCGTCGACCTCACGGTCACCGGCAATCGCTCGGGCCGCAGCGACATGTCGATCGATCCGCATCGACGGAAAGTCCTGCCGACCCACCGCCCTGCTCGACACCGCCAGCAACTGCATCCCCAACGCCCGGTCTCCGCGGTGAATCTCGAACGAACCCACCGCACACGCAACTGCGCCGAGCATCGGAGTGTCGTAGAAACCGCCCGGCACCAACATATTCCACGGCTTGCGCGTCAGCGCCGCCACCGCATCGGCCATATCCTCGCCGCAACCGTGCAGAACGTGCGCACCCACGGCCGCACACACCAGAATGGTCATGAACGGATCACTCGGATCCTCCGACGGCCACCCACCCAACGCCAACGCGGCACGAAAACCCTCGAGACCCTGCTCGACGGGACCGTCCTCGAGATCCGCAGCAGCCCGCGCCGCCGTCAACGACGCGGAATTCGACCGCTGCTGAGCGCGATCCCAGCGGGCGCCGACGTCAGTGTCCGAGGGTGAATCGAGGGTGATCTCCTGCCCCTGCGCCGAGGCTTCCAACTCGTCGATCAGTCCCCGTCCCTCGTCCACGCGACCGGCTCCGATCAACGCCACCGCCAGAAAAGCGCGCGTCTGCATGCTCTCCTCGAACGCATGCATCTCCCACATGACGTCGGCCGAGGTTCGGTAGTACTCCACGGCCCGCGCGTAGTCACCCGACAGCCCGTACGAGCTGGCCAGCGTCTGCGACGTCGAGCCAACGGCCCACAGGTCGCCCCGACGCCGTGCGATGACGAGCGCCTGCTCGCCGTCTCGGATCGACTCGTACAGGCGGCCCGAGTTCTGAGCCAGCATCGAGCGAACGACGTATGCGTTGCAGCGAACGTCGTCGTACTCGGATCGAATGGCCAGGGCCAGTTTTCGGGCCAATCCTCGACCCCCGGCGTGGTGGACCACAACCTCCGAGTTGAAGCGCAACCCCGGCGACATCCCGGCTCGACTGTTCAGCAGGTGCCGGAGATCCATGCGAATGCGAGCTACCCGACGAAGATCCCCGCCGTAGGCGAAGTGGGCTGCCAGCACCAGCAGGGCCATCGCGGCATTGTCGTCGGGCGTGCCGACCATCCCGCCACGCATGCTTCTCGACACCCGGTCTGCCCAGTTGAGCACCTCCGAATGCGCCCCGCGCATGGCCCAGAAGTAGCCCAGTACCGAGAACAACGTGCACACGTGGTCCGAAAACTGTTGCACATGAGAATGTCTCATCACCGACAGCAGGTTGTCGTGTTCGGCCTCCATGAGCGCTACCATCTCGGCCGGACGCCCACCGGAATAGCCGGCGGACACCCGAACCGCGACGGACGTGGACCACTCACGCAGTCGTGCTGCGACTTCTTGGACCTCGCCGCTGGCGTCGAGCTGCTCCTCGCCGTACTCGCGCACCGTCTCGAGCATGTGGTACCGAATTCCGGTCGTCGTCTCGACCACGCTGAGCATGGACTGATTCACCAGACCGTCGAGCGCAGCTGAAACATCCTCCACTGCAGCCCATTGCGCCACCTGCCTCGCTGCGTCGAGATCGAATCCCGCTGGGAACCGGCACAGTCGACGCAGCGCCGCCTGCTCGGAGGCGTCGAGCAGATTCCAACTCCAGTCGATGACGGCGTGCAACGTCCGATGCCGTTCGGGCCTGGTTCGATCCGCCGATTTCAGTAGCGTGAAGCGACGGTCGAGCCTCGCGTCGATCTCCTCGACGCTCATCGACTTGACCCGTGCCGCAGCCAGTTCGATCGCCAACGGCAATCCGTCCAACGTACGGCACAGGCGGGCCACCGCGTCGGGTTCGAGGTGCGCCGACGGCCGGACTGCCCGCGCTCTGATGCAGAACAGTTCCGTCGCAGGCGAATTCGAGCCGATGAGGCCCAGTGACGGCAGCGGAAAGACCGACTCGGCCGTGATCCCCATCGGGGAACGCGACGTCGCCAGCACCGTCACCGCGTCGGTCGACGCAACCAGGGCGTCGACCACCACCGCGACCTCGTCGATCACGTGCTCGCAATTGTCGAGAATCAGCAAGCCCCGCCGCGTCGAGAAGACGTCGACCAGTCGTTCCCGAATCGAATGGACCCGGGCGACCGGAAGCCCACCGACCTTGACGTCGGCCTCGGTGAGGCCCAGGGTCGCTCCGATCGCCGAGGCGACGTCCTCCTCGCTGCGCAGCGATGCCAGTTCGACGAAAGCTACCGACATGTGGGCACCGGCGCGGCGTCCGAGTTCGTGTGCGATCCGCGTCTTACCCGCGCCGCCGGGACCGAGGACCGTGGTCACACGAGAACTGCCGAGCAGTACCTCGATCGCGTCGACGTCGTCGCCTCGTCCGATGAGTGCGTTCGGTGCGGCGCGCAGACCGATGGCCTGCAGCATCTTCGGTGTGGTGTGTCCCAGAATCTCGGTGTTCAACGCGGTCACGGCCGGCGATGGGTCCGTTCCCAGACGTTCGGCGAGTTCGGTTCGCAACGCCGCGAACAGCGTGAGGGCTTCGTTGGATCTGCCTGCGCCGTGCAATGCACGCATGAGGTCGGCGGTAGCAAGTTCGTCGGTTGGATCTGCGGCGACTCTCGCCCGAGCAAGCGGGATGGCGTCGTCGAAACGGCGCAACCCGAGCAGCGCCGAGATCTGTATGGACCTCAGCGCGACCTCGAGCAGTTCGGCCTGCACTCGGACCGATTCCGCAGGCTCCCCTCGCCACAGCCTCAGGGCGTCGAGCACACCGTCGAGAGCGTCCTGCCACTGCGAAGAAGCGAGCCGACCCTCCGCAGCGCGAGTGAGGACACGCGCGCGGCCGAGGTCGGTGTCGTCGGAGTCGAGAGCCAACCGATAGCCACCGCGGTTGCTCTCGAGAACGCCTGCGGGCAACACCGACCGCAGCCGAGAGATCTGCGTCTGCAGAGCGTTCTTCGGCGAACGGGGAGGCTCGTCGGGCCACACCTCGTCGATGAGCGCCTGCGCCGACCGCATCCGCCCCGGTGCCAGCGCCAAGGCCACCAGCAGGGCCTGCGCTCGCGCACCCGGTACCGCAACGAGATCGCTGCCGATTCGGGTCGCGACCACGCCGAGGATCCCCACCACCGGGAGATCGGTCGTGAGGTGATTCGTCCGAGGATGCGCGATATCGATGGGCACTGCCACCAGATCGTAGGCCGATGATGTGACCCCATCGACCTGACCTTCGGATTGTTTCGAGCCTCTAACCAAACCGCGAGACGGTACAGTGTTCACGTCGCCTGTCATGAGGGCGAGTTCTTCAGACCTGAACACCGTCACCGAAATGGAGAGGCCGGAGAAGCGATGCGTTCGTCAGTGGGGGTGTCCCTGGGCACGTGCGGCATTCGCACGGCACGGACCACCGAAGACGGCGCGTGGACCGACGGCACCCAGTTCGACGATTGGCAGCTCTCCCCCACCGCGTCCGACGTCGCGCGCGTCGTCCGCGGCATCGTCGACAGTCCGGACGCGCCCCAATCACTCGGCGTCGCGTATCGCACCCCCGAGGAACGCACCGGGATCACCGACGCGCTGGCCGAGGAGTACGTCTCCGACGTCCACCTCATCGACAGGACGGGCGCGGCAATGGAGTACCTGCGCCCGGGGCTTCCCTCCCATCACCGAACGGTCGCGCTGTTCGACGCGGGCGAGACCGGAGTCGACGTCGACATCGTGGACGTCGAATCCGGCCGCTCCTACGGTTCGGCGCGGACCACCGCCATGAGCGGTGCCTCCTTCGACGCTGTGGTCCGTGAACACATACTCGGACTCGGCATAGTGCGTCCGCCCCAATCTCCGGACGAAGACAGTGCGCTCACGGCGTTCTGCCGCGGGATCAAGGAAGCGCTGTCCTCGCACCTGACCACCAGCACTCCCGACGGCGAGCACATCCTCCTCGAGCGGCACATCTTCGAGTTGTCCATTGCACGCTCCACCGAAATGGCCGCCGAAACGGTGCGTCAACTCGGCCTCGAGGCCGAGTTCTATCCCGACGCCGTCATCGCCATCGGCGGCACGTCCAACGTTCCGTTGGTCCGTGCCACCCTCGAACGCTTCCTGCAACTGCCGGTCGTCGTCCCGGACAGACCAGAGCTGGTCGTCGCCGGCGGTGCCGCGGTACACGCCACCCACGTCGACGCGACCCACGTGCCGCCCCTCGTCTCGCACCGCCCCGCGTTGGCACGGCTGGGCATGATCGCACTACCGATCGCGGGCGTCATCGCCGCGATCGGACTGTTCACCGCACTCGGATCCAGCGACGAGAGTCAACCGCTGAGCACCCCCGCCAGCGTCGGTGAGTCGGTTCCGCAAACCACGACGCCTGCCGCCACCAGCACCACGACGGCCACATCGTCGCCGCCCCCCGACATCCCACCTCCCCCACCGACCACCACCGCACCTGCACCTGCTGCCGCCGATGCAGCGCCCTACGTGCAATACCAGCAGCCGCACTACTACCCGCCACCACCTCCGCCTCCCCCCACGGTGCCCCTCCCACAGATTCCCGGTGTCCAGATGCCCGTCATCCCGCTGCCGGTATTGCCGCGCCTGCCGTTCTGACCGGCCGCGTTCTCACCCGTCGGACAGATACGGAAAGATCGTCGCTCATGGCCACCACTGCGCAATGGATCGAAGGTGCGCGACCGCGCACACTCCCGAATGCGATCGCCCCCGTCCTCGTCGGCACCGGTGCGGCCGTATCGCTGGACGGAGGAGTGTGGTGGAAGGCGCTGCTGGCGTTGGTCGTCTCGCTGGCTCTGATAGTCGGCGTCAACTTCGCCAACGATTACTCCGACGGAATCCGTGGCACCGACGACGATCGAGTCGGGCCCCTGAGACTGGTCGGCTCGAAGGCCGCGTCCGCCGGGGCAGTCAAGAAGGCCGCCATCGGTTGCTTCGCAGTCGGCGCAGTGGCCGGACTGGTCCTGGCTGCGACCAGCGCGTGGTGGCTGGTCATCGTCGGGCTCGTCTGCATCGCCGGTGCCTGGTACTACACCGGCGGCTCGAAGCCGTACGGCTACAGCGGTTTCGGCGAGATCGCCGTGTTCGTGTTCTTCGGTCTCGTTGCGGTTCTCGGCACCCAGTTCGTGCAGGCCGAGCAGATCGACTGGGCGGGAGTGTTGGCAGCGGTGGCTGTCGGATCGTTCTCGAGTGCAGTCCTGGTCGCCAACAATTTGCGCGACATCCCCACCGACACCGAATCCGGGAAACTCACTCTCGCAGTGCGATTGGGCGACACCCGCACTCGCTACCTGCATCTCGCGTTGCTGGTGGTGCCGTTCGCGATGACCGTCGTTCTGATCGCTCGCACCCCATGGGCGTTGGTCGGCCTGCTCGCGCTTCCCTTCGCGGCTCGCGCGAATTCCCCGGTACGCAAGGGAGCTCATGGATTCGAGCTGATTCCGGCGCTGCGCGATTCGGGCCTGGCGATGCTCGTCTGGGGCGCGAGCACCGGCGTTGCGTTGGCCTTCGCCTAACGCTTGTCGGGCACGAACGCGCCCAACAGGAAGTTCACGATCGAGATGATGATCGCGCCCCAGAACGCGGCGGCGAAACCGACGATCTCGAGACCGTAGCCGGTCTGCGACGACAGCCAGCCCGTCAACAACAGCATCAACGCGTTGATCACGAGAGTGAACAGCCCGAGAGTCAGAATCAGCAACGGCAGCGACATGAGCTGCACCAGCGGCTTGATGAACGCATTGACGATCGTCAACACGGCCGCGATACCCAGCAGCACCACGATGTCCCACCCGTCGCCGCGCCCCGAGCTGGTGACAGTGATGCCGTCCACGAATTCTTTGGCAACCCAGATGGCAACGGCGTTGATCACGAGCCGAATCAAGAAGTTCATGGCGCCATCGTAGAGTCGCAAACGGCCGAGAGCTACGCCGTCCGCACGAGCGAGACAACCGATCGCAACTGCTCGAGTGAGCATTGCTGCTGCACCAGTTCGGTGAACGACGGATCGGCACCACGAACCAAACCGAGAAGAATATGTTCGACGCCGATCTCGCGGTCCCGTCGTTCGACGGCTTCCTTCAGCGACAGCTTCAGCACTTCCTTGGCCGATGCGGCGAACGGGAGGTGATGCGGTACTGAAGTCTGCGCGCCCTCCAGTGCGCCCGGGCCGAGAGTGGAGTCGATCGTCGAGACGATGGCGTCCAGATCGATTCCGAGAGACTTCAGCGCACGCGCATCCTGAGACTGCGCGTCCGCGAGAACTCCGTCGACTGTGAATCCGGCTGCCCCCAGTGCCTTCTTCAGAGGTTCGTCGGCATGATCGAGGGCACCGAGAAACAGGTGTACGGGCTCGATCCGGTGCGAATGCAACGCCCGCGCGTGGCCCTGCGCGCCGACGACGACAGCTCTGGCCGACTTGGTGAATCGCTCGAACATGATTGTCTACCTTCCCTTTCCGCCGTGCTTCTTGTGGACGGCCTGCCTGCTGACTCCCAGCGAGTCGGCAATCGCCTGCCAGGCCCAGCCGTTGCGTCGTGCATTGGCGACCTGAACGGCCTCCAGGCGCTCGAGCAACCGCCGAAGAGCGGCTACCGCACGCAGCCCCTCCCCCGGATCGGAGCTGGCGGCTGCGGCAGCAAGTGCAGTGGCTTCGGTCATGATGTCAATATAAGTTGACAAGAGGTAGCTGTCAACTTCGGTTGACGCAATGACCTACGGCGCATTCAGCGATCCAGGTCGATGTCGACAGTCACCCGCCCACGGTCGTCACGAGTCGCCACGGCAAGGCCGGAGTGATGGACGCCGGCGAGGTCGACATCGACCCGACCGCCGTCGCTCTCGAAGTTTCGCCACCAGCTCTTCTTGTCCGGCACGGCCACCGCAACTTTCACGTGATTGCCCGTTCGCTTGTAGGCCACTGGCAGTGAGAACTCCTTGCCGGATTTCCGGCCGGTATAGGTCAGGATCCCCATCGACCGTCCGAGCACTCTGTCGAGCACCGGCGCCTTCATGACGACCACGAAAACCTTGTTGAACGCTGCTGCCGATTTCTGGAAGGTGTTCACTGTGCCGCCTCCGGGGTTGCCCTGCACGTGATGCCGAGCGTAGCGGCGTTGCCGCTCGACGGAGTCGTCACTGCGAGGACACACCGTCTTCCATCGACTCGGCCAATATGTTCAGGGCTTCGAGGACTCGCTCCCGTCGCGCACCCAATGCGTCGAACAATCGGCCGTGAGCCGCAAGCTCGCGCGGAAAGACCTCGTCCACAACATCTTTGCCCGCGTCGGTCAACGTGATCGACGCGGACCTCCGATCCTCGGCGTTCTGCACGCGTTCGAGGAATCCGCGGCGCTCGAGTTTCCCCAACGCCTTGCCGACTCCGGCGCGAGTCATACCGAGCAGTTCGGCCAACCGAACTGCCGTCACGGGTTCCGTGCCGTAGCGCAGCGGCACCATCAGTTCGACCTCGGCCACGGTGACGTCGGCGGCGTCGTAGATCGGTTCGACGGCCAACTCGAGGAGCGCGACGATGCGCTTGATCTGGGCAACCACCTGCATCGGCGAGGCGTCGAGGCCGGGGTTGGATTCGGCCCACCGTGTGCAGGTCAGTTCACGAAGCGATGCGTCGGTCATCGTCACCACCAATATTGTTAACCAGTTGACAGTCCTGCTACGTTCAGACTCTAGCCCATCGACTTCGAGGAGCCCTCTTGACGTACGACACCGTGGTGGTCGGCGGCGGACCCGCCGGGCTCAGTGCCGCAACACTGTTGGCCCGCGCTCGCCGGCGAGTGGTCCTGGTCGACGCCGGGCATCCACGCAATGCGCCTGCCGATCATGTTCACGGTTTCCTGTCGCGTGATGGCGCATCGCCGCACGAGCTACGCCAGGAGGGAATCCGGGAAGTGCTCCGCTACGGCGGGGAGCTAGTGCAGGACAATGTCACTCGCATCGACGACGGATTCACGGTTCACCTCGAGAGTGGCTCGGTTCTGGATTCTCGATCGATACTGGTGGCCACCGGTCTCCGCGACGAGCTGCCCGACATTCCGGGCGTACGGGAGCATTGGGGCTCAGGGGTCTTGCATTGTCCGTACTGCCACGGCTACGAGGTGCGAGATCAACCCATTGCCGTGATCGGCGGATCGAATCGACCGTTCACCGTCCATCAGGCCTCGCTGATTCGCCAATGGTCCTCGGACGTCATCTTCTTCACCAACGGGATCGAGCTGACCGAAGACGAACGGATCGGACTCGACGCCCGATCGGTCGGAATCGTGGACGTCCCCGTCTCTCGGCTCGTCACGGAAGACGGCATCGTCGCCGGCGTCGAACTCACCGACGGCAGCGTCGTTCCCAGAGCGGTCGTCTTCGTCGGCCCGACATTCGTCCCCAACGACGGTCTGCTGACCCGGATCGGTTGCGCGCGACTGGAGAACGGGTGGGTAGCAACCGACCCGACCGGCCGCACCAGCGTGGACGGACTGTGGGCCGCGGGCAACGTCTCGGATTCGCCTGCACAATTGATCAATTCGGCGGCAGCAGGCTCTCGGGCAGCGATCGACATCAATCACTACCTGCTGGCTCTCGATGTCGCCTTGGCCGTTCGCTCGCGCTGAGCGCCTCGACCAGGGCGGCAGAACTTGTCGGTGGTCGGTTCTACACTTCTCGGCAACGGGTCGAATACGTGTTCGGCCCTTCGTCGCTGGGGGGTGACATGGGGCTACGCGAGTCGACATGGATGGCTGACGATCACTCTGCACTCGCCGACGTTCTCGGTGCGCGCAGAACGATCAACGCTGCTGCCGCATCGGAACTGGCGCTCATGGACGACTACGTTCGCGGCCGAACCGCATTCGCCTCGCCGTGGGACACAGGAGTGACCGAAAAGGATCTCTACAGCTCGGCGATCTGCGAGCTGGCGGCGGCACTGTCGTCCACCTTCGCGTCGGTCAACAACAAGGTGCAGATGTGGCGCCGATTGCAGCCATCGGTGAAACGTCGATTCGTCGACGGTTCACTCGACATGGAGCGGGTCAGGACGATTCACGATCACTTGCTCCACGCTCGACCGAACACGGTGGTCGACATCGAAGCCGAGGTCCTCAAGGCCGCCAGAGAGATGGCACCGGGCGCTCTGGGGCGCGAGATCGATCGACTGCTCACCGAAGCCGATCCGGATTGGGACCGCGAAGTGCGCAAGCGTGCTGCGCGCACGGAGAAGCGAATCCGGTTGCGGAGACGAGCACGAGGAATGTCCAGCCTCACCACGGTGATGACCGATGGCGAAGCCGACGAACAGATTTCACGGATCGACGGCGAGATCGCGCGCCTGCACCCGGAGGATCCTCGATCCCCCGATCAACGACGAGGCGAAGCACACAATGCGTTGATGCGTGGCGAGGCACTTATGTGCCAGTGCGCATCGTGCCTGACCTCCCGCGGTGACGTCGCGATTCCCGAGGCCGACGAGCCGCAGCCAGCTGGCGCGACCGACGCTTCGACCAGCGACACAGCCGGATCCGACGAGACATCCACTGCGAGTTCGGAATCCGCGCCACAGGGGCCGGTGCGGCCGATCAGGCAACCGCCACCGGCCACAGCGCCACCCGGGGACACAGCACCACCCGACAAGGCACAGCGATCGCGACCAGGAGGAGGGACGCTGATCGAGCGTTGGCGGGCCGTCGTCGAGAGCAATCCCCTCGGCGTGCACGCGTTGTACCCCGACGGTCACGGAGGCATGACGGTTCCGCCACCGGGGGCACTGTCCTACAAGCCGAGCAGGGCACTCGCGGCGCGAGTTCGCGCCGACCATCCGTACTGCCTGCATCCTGGATGCGACGTGCCTTCGGACCGGTGCGACCTCGACCACGTCGTCGAGTTCGATCGGCAGAATCCGGAGCGAGGGGGGTGGACGATCTCGACGAACATCGGCCCGCGCTGTCGACTCCACCACAACCTGAAAACGCGCAAACTCTGGCACACGGAACTACTACCGGAAGGGGTGCTGCACATCGTCGACCCACTCGGACGCCACTACTTCACTGCGCCGACCCTGTGAAGATTCGATCACCTAGGGTTGGTTCGGTGAGCACCGCGAATCTGACTCGGACCGAAACTCGCAGGCGATCGCGCCACATCGGCGGGGTGAACTATCGCGTTCACCTGGATCTTCTGCGCGCAGAGGACGCAGACCTCGACACCTTCGAGACAGTGACGACGATCGAATTCGACGCGACCACAGCGGCGACATGGGTCGATTTCATCGGTGCCTCGGTCGACGAGGTCACTGTCAACGGCATCGACGCGGCGGTCGATTACGACGGTTCACGGATTCAACTGGTGGGGCTCGCCGAGCACAACATCGTCCGGATTCGCGCGCGCGGACGGTACAGCCGGTCGGGTGAAGGACTGCATCGGTTCGTCGATCCTGTCGACGACAACGTCTATCTCTACACGCAGTACGAACCTGCCGATGCACGCCGGGTGTTCGCGAACTTCGAGCAACCGGACCTCAAAGCGCCCTTCACTCTGACGGTGACGGCTCCACCGACGTGGACCGTGCTGTCGAACCGTGAGGGAGTCACTGCCGACACTGTCACCACCTTCGCTCCCACCCTGCCGATATCGACCTACATCACCGCGATTGCGGCCGGTCCGTATCACCGCGTCCAATCGTCCTGGACAAGAGGTGAACTCACCGTCCCTCTCGGCGCGTATTGCCGGGCGTCGCTCGCCGAATACTTCGATGCCGAGGACATCTTCGACATCACGAAGCAGGGCCTGGACTTCTTTCACGACAAGTTCGACTACCCGTACCCGTTCGGAAAGTACGACCAGATCTTCGTCCCCGAATACAACCTCGGCGCGATGGAGAACCCAGGCCTCGTCACGTTCACCGAATCGTATGTATTCCGTTCTGCGGCAACCGAAGCCCAGTACGAGGCCCGAGCAAACACGATTCTGCACGAGATGGCGCACATGTGGTTCGGTGACCTCGTCACGATGCAGTGGTGGGACGACCTGTGGCTCAAGGAATCCTTCGCGGACTTCATGGGTGCGTACGCGTCGGCCGAGGCGACCCGATTCACCGATGCCTGGGTCAGCTTCGCCAACCGACGAAAAGCGTGGGCATACCTGCAGGACCAGCTCCCGACCACTCACCCGATCGTCGCCGACATCACCGACCTCGAGGCCGCGAAGCTCAACTTCGACGGCATCACCTACGCCAAGGGGGCGAGCGTCCTCAAACAACTCGGGGCGTTCGTGGGTGCAGATGCCTTCTTCGCCGCGTCCCGCAACTACTTTCGCACCCATGCTTTCGGTAACACCACACTGACGGATCTGCTGAGCGAGATGTCCGCAGCGAGCGGACGCGACCTCGACACCTGGGCTGCAGCATGGCTGCAGACCACCGGCGTCTCCACGCTCAGCTACACCGGCGATGCCGTCGAGCAGACAGATCCGCGGCCTCACCGAATCGCCGTCGGGCTCTACGATCTCGACGACGCGGGGAATCTGACGAGAACCCACCGCCGAGAACTCGACATCACCGATGCACGAACGCCGGTCGACTTTCCCGATGCCGCACTGGTGCTGCTCAACGACGACGACCTGACGTATGCCAAGATCCGATTCGACGAGCGCTCGACTACCACCGTGCGGAACCACCTCGATCGCATCGTCGATCCCCTCGCCCGAGGCCTGGTGTGGTCAGCGCTGTGGAACTCCACCCGCGATGCCGAGATGTCTGCGCTCGAGTACATCGACATCGCAACCGAATTCGCGCCAAACGAGCCCAAGATCGGCCTGCTGTCGGCGGTCACGGCCAACGTGGCGTACGCCCTCGAGCATTACCTCCCGGAGGACCGACGGGGCGAACCCACCCGGCAGTGGCTCGAGGCGTCGTGGACGCAACTGCATGCGAGCGAGCCAGGGAGCGATAGCCAGTTGGTGTGGGCGCGAGCCACTGCGGCCGCGGCCCAACTCGACGGTTCCCGCGCGCCCGACCTGCGCGCACTTCTCGACGGCGCGGCGACGGTGCCAGGACTGCGTCTCGATCCCGATCAGCGCTGGTCGTTCTGGCTGGCCCTGGCCGCAACCGGGAACGCGACCTCGGCCGAGCTCGACGCCGAGCTGGCCTCCGACGACACCTCGTCGGGGCGCACCTCACACACCGCGGCGTCGACGGCGATACCCGATGCCGAGGTCAAGGCGCGGGCGTGGACTGCCATCACCGAGCGCGACGATGCGTCCAACGATGTTCTCGACGCCTTCATCACCGGCTTCGGGGCCGGGCACCGACCGGACCTGACGCAGGAGTATCACGACCGGTACTTCGAGGCCATCTCGTCGTTGTGGACCTCGCGCAGCATCGAGATCGCGAGGCGAATCGTCGTCCGCCTGTTCCCGCAGCAGTCGTCGACGGAGGCCGCGGACAGCTGGCTCGCCGAGCACGAGTGGGCACCGGCTGCCCTGCGGCGCTTGGTGATCGAGCAACGAGACCACCTTGCGAGGAGCCTGCGGGTGCAGGCGCGGCTAGGGTGATAATCATGCCCACCAACGCCACTCGCCGCTCGCTCGCCACGTCCGCGCTCGCTGCCGGCGGTCTGCTCGGCGGCTTCGCCGTTGCCCGGCAGTCACACAATCGTCAGCTCGGCGGAGCGGTGCTCGCAGCCGTCGGCGTGGCATGCACGACCCGCTGGCAGAAATCCTCGGGCTCGGCCCGTGCCGGTGCCTTGCTCGGGACCTATCTCGTCGCGTTCGGTGCCTCGCACCCGCTGGCCAAGAAGATCGGTGCCTGGCCGGCGGTCGCCGCGGTGTCCGCTGCAACTGCAGCGGCATCGATGGCGGTGGGCAAGTAGGTCGCCTCAGAGCACTCCGGTACGAATGAACTGTTCGAGCACTGCGGTCGGTTCATCGAGATCCATTCCCTGGTTCGAAACCCAGGCGTCGTCGAAATAGGTCTGCGAATACCGATCTCCGCCGTCGCACAGCAGTGTCACTACGCTCCCGCTGCGGCCTGCGGCAATCATTTCCGCGATCAATCCGAAGGCACCCCAGATGTTGGTGCCCGTCGATCCGCCCACTCGTTTGCCGAGTGCGTCCGAGGTGAATCGTGCGGCGGCCACGGAGGCGGCGTCGGGCACTGCAATCATTCGATCGATCACCTGGCCGACGAACGAGGGTTCGACGCGCGGTCGGCCGATGCCCTCGATGCGGGAGGACAGCCCTGTCTCGTAGCCCGCGTCTCCGGACTCGTAACCGCCGATGAACGCCGAATTCTCGGGGTCCACCACTGCCAATTGCGTTGCGTGCCTGCGATATCGGATGTAGCGGCCGATGGTGGCGCTGGTTCCACCGGTCCCTGCACCGACGACCACCCAGTCGGGAATGGGACATTCCTCGAGCCGCAGCTGGTCGAAGATGGACTCGGCGATGTTGTTGTTTCCGCGCCAGTCGGTGGCTCGTTCGGCGTGCGTGAACTGGTCCATGTAATGACTGTCGGGCTCGGCCGCGAGTCGATGCGCTTCGGTGTACATCTCGCCGGGTTGATCGACGAAGTGACATCTCCCGCCGTGGGACTCGATGAGAGCAATCTTGGCCGGGCTGGTGCTCCGTGGCATCACGGCGACGAATTTCAATCCGAGCAATCCGGCGAAATACGCTTCACTGACGGCAGTGGAGCCCGACGAGGCCTCGATCACCGTGGTGCGTTCGGTGACCCAGCCGTTGCAGATTGCGTACAAGAAGAGCGACCGAGCCAGCCGGTGCTTCAGGCTGCCGGTGATGTGCGTCGACTCGTCTTTGAGGTACAGCGAGATTCCCCAGGCAGCGGGGAGCGGGTATCGCAGCAAGTGCGTGTCGGCGCTGCGTTGGGAATCGGCCTCGATCAACCGGACCGCATTGTCGACCCATGCCCGGGATCCCGAGTGATCGACCGACCTGGTCATTTCTTGCCGTCTTCACCGCGCAGCTTCGACTGCAGGTCCGCGCGCGCGGCGCGCCTGTCCTCGTCGACAGCTGCGATGGACTCGTTGACGCGAATACGCATGTTCTTGAACAGGAGCAGCGACAGCGGTAGCGAGATCAGCACCGAGAAAATCGCGGCCACGAGTACCGGGACCTCGACACCGAAGAGTAAACCGACGCCGACGATGACGGCCGCGATCACGACGACGAGCGCCAATCGCGCGAAGGTGTAGACACCGAGGTTGACGGCGAGGGACTTCTTCGCCGACCTACCTGGCGCGGCGTTTTCGCTGGTGGGATCGTTGCTCTCTGCATTCGTCGCGTCGCTCACGGGTCCCAATCTACCGGGCTCGGCGGGCACTTCGACCCACCCCCAGCATGACCGATTTGTCCATTACCTCCCCTTTACCAACCTTGTATCAGTCGAGTACCTAGGGGTTCGAGTGCAACCATGGGGATCGAACGCAGTAGACCGATATCTCCGGTTCGACGCACATGCGCCCAACCGCATCGTAGGAGGACACGACAGATGAGCGCACCCACATTCCACAAGGCTCAGGACTCACTTCTCACACCGGGTCAGGTAGCCGCGCTTTTTCACGTCGACCCCAAGACAGTGACACGCTGGGCACACGCCGGCCGCCTCGGATCGCTCCGCACTCCGGGCGGGCACCGTCGATTCCGCGAGACCGAGGTCATGCAACTGCTGACCTCTCTGACGACGGAAGCCGGCGCACACCGCTGATTCGCGAGTCCCCGAGAGCAATCCATCCGCAGTATCCGCACCCGTACGAACTCATCGAACATTCTCAGGAATCTTCGTCGCTCGACGGGTGCGGAGGCGGTTGCATCACGGCTACCCTCGTAGTAGGAGGTGCGTCGTGATCTATCTATTGGCGTTGATCGGCTTGGTGGCAGTCATCGTGCTGTTCTGGAAGGCATTCGGACCCAGCACGCAGGCTCCACCCACCCGCACTGTCGGACCCGATGACGATCCCGATTTTCTGTGGCGAATCAACCGTGAAGCTCGCCGCGGAGGGAAAGACGGGACCGAGGCCGGTACCGAACCCAGCGAATAGGGTCCGGTAGTTCTCAGTTGCGGTGGGCAGCGGTGGGTGCGTCAGGGAATCCTGCCGCTACCGCCGCCGCGACTTCCAACAGTGCCTTTCGCGTGCGCCCACGAAGACGATCGAGTTCGATTTCCGCCCCCTCCTCGAGATGCGGGTCGAACGGGATGGTCCGAACACGGGCGCACCGTTGCTCGAAGTGTTCGACAACTTTCTGCAGGTCGACCTTTCCGGCTCGGGGCCGAACCCCGTTGACCACCGCAACCGATGTGGCGACCAGCTCGCGGTAGCCGTGTGCATCGAGCCAATCCAAGGTTGCCGACGCGCTCCGCACGCCGTCCACCGACCCCGAACTGACTACCACCAGCGTGTCGGCTCCCTCGAGAATGCTCTCCATGGCCGAGTGCATCAGACCGGTGCCGCAGTCCGTGATGACGATGCTGTAGAACTTCTCCAACAGCGATACCGCGCGATCGTAATCCTCACCGCTGAATGCCTCCGACGCCGCCGGATCCGAATCGGATGCCAACACCTCCAGTCGATGCGCGTTCTGCGACGTGTAGGCCCTGACGTCGCTGTAGCGGTCCAGAGACTCTATGTCGCGCAACAAATTACGAACGGTGGCAGTCGTCTCGGGCGGCACCTTCTGCCCCAGCGTTCCGCGATCGGGGTTGGCATCGATCGCGATCACCCGATCACCTCGAATCTCGGCGAACGTCGAGCCGAGGGTGGCCGTCGTCGTGGTCTTGCCGACGCCCCCCTTCAGCGACAGCACTGCGACGCGATGGCACCCGACGAGAGGACGGTCCACCTGCGCGGTCAAAACCAGGCGGCGCTGCTGGGCGGCACTGTTACCGACATCCACACGACCGCCCGACATCAGATACAGCGCCCGACGCCACCCTGCCACCGGCGGCACATTCCCTGATCGGACGAGCAACGAACTGCCGAGATCGAGCGACGACACCGGCTGCTCCCCCGACCGACTCGGGTCAATGGCCGGTACCGCTCCCGGCGCGACAACCAACGCGTCCACAGCGCCTTGCCTGAGCTGCTGGGGCTGACTGGGATGCGGCAGATTCTGATGCGGCTGAGTCTGATGCTGCGGCTGGGGCCATTGGCCGGGCTGAGGCCCCCACTGATTCTGGGCGTTACACTGATTCTGGGGATTCCATTGGCCCTCCGGCGCCAACTGCCCATGCGGGCCGCCTTGATTCTGCGGAGCCCAATAGTTCTGCTGCCCAGCCTGATTCTGCGGCCCACCGAAATTCTGCGGAGCCCAGTGGTTCTGCGGGGCCCAGTCGTTCTGCGGGGCCCAGTTCTGAGGCACCGGATTCTGAGGCACCGGATTCTGAGGCACTTGGTTCCGAGGCGGGGGCGGTCCCGATGCGACGGGCGGCGTGTGTGAAGGAGTTGGCTTCACGGTCGACGCCACAGGAGGCTTCGGCGGTTCGACGGGTTTCGCCGTTGCGGTCTTGTCCACCGCGGCCGGGGTCGCGGCGACCACGGCATTTCCACCTTCTACCGGTCCAGACCCGTCCTTCGGTTGGGTAGGGCGCGGCGCAGAAACCGGTGGCGGTGTGGGCGCGGCCTCGGGCTGCGTCACGGGCGCGTCCGAGATGCTTTCGGGCGGCATGGTGATGGGGGTCGATCGAAAGGGCTCCCGCGGCGGTGCGGGTGTGGCCTCGGTCGCCGCTGCGACAACGACCGGCCCGGATTCAGTGGGCGGCGCTACGTGTTCTTCCGGCACGTCGTCGTCCAGTGGCCGGACGGGTTGCCAGTTGTTCTCGTGCCGATCGGCCATGACCGATTCCCCCCAGTTTGCGTCCCACATCGAAGATCCGAGCTCGGATGTGTCCCCCATCGAGCCGGATCGGACGCTACCAGCTGGACGTCCAGCGTGGAGCTTGTGGAACGACCGACGGTCAGTTCAGTCCCGCGTAGCTGTGCAGTCCCGAGACCACCATGTTGATGATGAAGAGGTTGAAGAGCATGGCGGTGAATCCGGCGATGTTGATCCAGGCGGCGCGGGTGTTGCGCCATCCGGAGGTGGCGCGGGCGTGCAGGTAGGCGGCGTAGATGATCCAGGTGATGAACGACATCGTCTCTTTGGGGTCCCAGCCCCAGAAACGTCCCCAGGCGGCTTCGGCCCAGATTGCGCCGAGGATGACGCCGGCTCCGAAGAGCGGGAAGGCGACGATGGTCGTCTTGTAGGCGAGTCGGTCGAGGGCCTGGGCGTCGGGCAGCTTGGAGGCGAATTTGCCCCAGAAACCGACGCTTTCCTCTCCCAGGGGCTGCTTGATGCGCAGCAGGAACAGCAGGGACGCGACACCGGAGACCAGCAGGATGCCGCTGCCGACACTGACGATGGTGACGTGGATGGGCAGCCAGTACGAGCGCAGCGCGGGGACGACCGGTGCGGCGTCGGCGTAGAGCTTGGTGGCGGCGAAGAACATCAGCACGATGATCGGCGCGAGGACGAACACGAGCATCGGGCGCATCGTCTTCTTGCGCAGCACGATCACCGAGGTGAGGGCTGCGGCTGCGGTGGCCATGGTGACGAACTCGTACATGTTGCCGAGCGGGAATCGGTGGGTGGCGAAGCCGCGGAGCACCACCGAGGCGACGTGCAGTGCGAGAGCCGGGGCGAGCAACGCGAAGCCCATGCCTGCGAGTCGATCGGAGAGCGGTCGCTTCGGCGTTTCGGCGACGCGACCCGGTCGGCTGTCGGCAACGGGGGCACCGGCACCGACGAGTTCCTTGGCCTGGACGGCCGTCGCCTTGGCGGAGGCGTACTGGGCGATGAGCAGGACGAATGCGAGCACGTAGATGGTGAACGCTGATTCGAAGGACCAGTCGCTGTACTGCGAGAGGGTCTCGTTGATCGGCATCGGTCAGTTCTCCTGTTTCGAGGTATCGCCGAGCAGGCGGGTGCACAGGCGGTCGAACTCTTCGCCCCACCCCGCCTGATCGGTGCGTGCAAGTCCGCCGAGGTCTACTACAGTACGTCGTGACTGCGCGTCTGCGGTGAGCCGGACCCAGATTCTGCGACGCTTGATCACCAGTGAGACGAGCAGTCCGCCCATCATCGTCAGTGCGAAGACGAGCACCCAGGTCTGAGCCGGGTCGTGCGAGACCTGAAGGTTGACGAATTCTTCCGCTCCGTCGAACTTGACGACCGTTCCGTCGCTGAGCGTCGCGGACTCTCCCGGCATCAGGTTGACGCGGTCCTGTTTGACCAACCTGCCCTGGGCGATCATTTCCTGATCGAGCGAGAAGATCGACTGCGGCAGTCCGGTGTCGAGTCCGGTGTCGCCCTTGTAGATGTCGATGGCGACGGCGGGGTCGTTCATGGCCGGGAAGCTCGACGACAGCAGGCTGCCGTGGAACGACGCCGTCGGCGCGAACAGTCCCTCGATGGCGATCTGGTTCTTCCGCCGATCCAGGGGGTCGGGATACAGGCCGCCGGGCGGGTCGACGCGTAGCACTCCGCTGGAGAGGAAGGTCGTGGCGTCCGTCGGCTGCCATTGGATGGTGTCGGTGCGGGTTTCCCCGTTCGGGAACGTCACGGTGAAGGTGGGTGCGTAGCCGTGGCCCTGCAGGTAGACGCGATCTCCTGCGACGCGCAACGGGTGGTTGACCTGCAGTTGGTCGTCGCGCCAGACGTTGCTCGCGAGGTCCTGGCCTGCCTGGTACTCGATGTTGGAGGTGAACATCTCGGCCTGGCCGGTGTCGAGGTAGTCGGCTGTGAAGTCCTTGACGCGCACGCACAGTGGTTCGAGGTCGGTGCCGTCGACGAGGTTGCCTGCACGGAACGAGTCGTAGTTGGCCGGGGTCGAGGTGCAGAACCCTGGGCCGTCGTCGGCGATCACGATGCGATTGCCCTCGTAGCCGAGCAGCTTGCCCATGGCGATGGCGGCGAGCAGCCCGACGAGCGAGAGGTGGAAGACGAGGTTGCCGAGTTCGCGAACGTAGCCCTTCTCCGCCGACAGCGTCACTGCTCCGCCGTCCTCGGTTCGCTGGGCGACGCGCCAGCCACGCAACTGGGTGCGCACCTGCGCCGCCATCTCCTCCGGCGTTCCGTCGACCTCGTAGCGGCTGTGGTGCGGCAAGCGGGAGAGGTTGCGGGGCGCGCGAACGGGCTTGGTGCGCAACTGCTTCGCGTGCTCGATGCAGCGCGGCAGGATGCAGCCGATCAGCGAGACGAACAGCAGCGCGTAGATCGCGGTGAACCAGAAGCTGCCGAAGACGTCGAACAGTTCGAGCCTGTCCATGATCGGGCCGAGGGTCGGGCGGTTGGCGATGTACTCGTCGACTTTGCCCGCGTTGAGGCTGCGCTGCGGCACCAGGGCACCGGGCACAGCGGCGAAGGCCAGCAGGAACAGCAGCACCAGCGCGGTTCGCATGCTGGTCAGGCCGCGCCAGGTGTTGCGGACCAGGGCCGCTGCCCGGCCGAGCGGAGACTGCTTGCGAGGAGCCCCGGTGCGCTCTTCGAGGTCGGCGGTCATATCGGCAACACCACATCGGAGACGAAGGCGTCGCGCACCCAACCGACGAACTGATCCCAGGCA
Source organism: Rhodococcus sp. IEGM 1341 (assembly GCF_030056895.1). Taxonomy (NCBI): domain Bacteria; kingdom Bacillati; phylum Actinomycetota; class Actinomycetes; order Mycobacteriales; family Nocardiaceae; genus Rhodococcus; species Rhodococcus sp. IEGM 1341. The sequence goes on from NZ_JASHKV010000013.1 coordinate 71,790, forward strand.
CCGGTGACCAGTGCGATTCCTACTGCTATCAACATGATTCCGCCGAACACCTGTATCTGTCGTGCATGTGTACGTAGCCAGCCGACGCCGCGCAGCGCGCTGACCGAACCGAACGCGAGGATCACGAACGGTAAGCCGAGACCGAGGCAGTACGCCACGATGAGGACGACGCCGCGCGCTGCCGTCGTACCGTCGGTACCTGCGGCCAAAGAGATGACGCCTGCGAGCGTCGGCCCAAGGCACGGAGTCCATCCGAGTGCGAAGACGCCGCCGAGCAGCGGAGCTCCGGCCAGTGAACCGATCTGCCTCGGCTCGAAGCGCACATCGCGCTGCAGGGCCGGGATCAGTCCGACGAACACCAGGCCCATGGCGATGGTGACGACGCCGCCGATCCGCATGAGCAGTTCGCGGTTGATCGCCAGCACGGAGATCGCTCCGAACACCGATGCGGTGGCGAGAACGAACACGACGGTGAATCCGAGGACGAACAGTCCCGCCGCTCCGGCCACGCGCAACCGGCCGCTGCGCACCTTCGTCTTCACAGCCGCTTCGTCGGCGCTGACGGCCGGGGCGTCGGCCCCGACGACTCCGGCGAGGTACGAGAGGTATCCGGGCACCAGGGGCACCACGCACGGCGACGCGAAGGAGACGAGCCCGGCCAGCAAGCAGGCTCCGAGGGCCAGGATCAGTGGCCCGGAGGCCGCGGCCTCCTGGAAACTCGCGCCGATCCCGGCCAGGTGGGTCACGTTCACTGCTGCACTGGCTCCTCGGCTGCCACGCGTTCGACGACGGGCTGCAGGTCCTCGGCGAGCAGCTCACGCAAGAACACTGCCGCGACGCGATGCTGCCTGTCGAGCACGACGGTCGTCGGAATGACGGAGGTGGGGACGCCGCCGAGCGCGTTCAGGGTGCGCATCGGTGGGTCGTAGATCGAGGCGTAGCTCACGTTGTTGCTGACGACGAAGTCCTGTGCGGCGGTCTGCGACTCGTCGCGCACGTTGATGCCGAGGAACTCGACGCCGAGGGACTTGGTGGCCTCGTAGACGTCTTCCAGGTCGTCGGCCTCACCGCGGCACGGACCGCACCACTGACCCCAGACGTTGAGAACGACGACGTCACCGTCGTAGTCGGACAACGAGGTCGTCTTGCCCTCGGTCATCAGATCCGGCCCGGACAGTTCGCCGATGGTGCCGCGCTCGCTGGGCTCGTAGAAGATGTCGGTCTTGCCGCCGGGTGAGACGAACTGAAAGGTGCCACCCTGCGCCACTGCGTCGGTGCCGGTCGAGCAGCCTGCGACAAGAGCGATCGCAGACGCTGCACAGACGGCGAAGAAGAATCTACGCACCGGAGATCCTCGGATCGGATGCTCCTGCGGGCTCGGAGTAGACGAGGTCCACGAGCTGATCCCCCTCGTAGACGAGCGAGGTCAGCGACGCGAGTCCGCATTGACGATTCCGCGGGTCGTGCCAGAGCCGGTCGCCCTGCAGGAATCGGCGCAGTGTCCACACCGGGAGCTGGTGGCTGACGCAGACGGCCTCGTGCCCGACGGCTTCGACGCGGGCCGCGTTGACGGCGGCGAGCATGCGGTGTGCGATCTGCAGATACGGCTCGCCCCACGACGGGGTGAAGGGATCGCGCAGCTTCCACCAGTGCCTAGGTCGGCGCAGGGCACCGTCGCCGACGGCCACGCGCAGTCCCTCGAACTCGTTGCCTGCTTCGATGAGGTTCTCGTCCTCGGCGATCGTCAGGCCGTGGGCCGCTGCGATCGGCGCCGCGGTCTCCTGCGCACGCAACAACGGCGATGCCACGACGTGGGTGATGTCGTGGCCGGCGAGCGCGTCGGCCACTGCCTTGGCCTGCGACTGACCGGTCACCGAGAGCTTGAAGCCCGGCAACCGCCCGTAGAGGATGCCCTTGGGGTTGTGCACCTCGCCGTGCCGGAGGACGTGCACGATGGTGCGCGTCGTCGAGTGCGGATGTGTTGCGGGGGCCTCGGTCACGTCGGGGTCCTGTTTCTCGCTAGTGGGGAGGAAATCAGTTCGGGGCTGCTGCTGTGGCGGCGGCCTTGGCGGCAGCCGGAGCCGCGTCGGCAATGATCTCGAAGGCTCGGTCGTCGAGGGCAGCGGAGACGAACCAGGCCTCGAATGCGCTCGGCGGCGGGTACACGCCGCGAGAGAGGAAGGCGTGGAAGAACGCCGGGTATCGCCACGTCTGCGCGGCCTTGGCCTGCGCGTAGTCGGTGACGGGTCCATCGGCGAAGAACACACTCACCATAGTGCCCGCGAACTGCACGTGATGGGTGACGCCTTCGGCGGTGAGGGCATCGCCGAGCAGTGTTCCGAGTCGCTGAGAGTTGGTCTGCAGCTTCTCGTAGACGGCTGCGTCGGCCAGTTGCAGGCTCGTCAGTCCGGCAGCGACGGCGACGGGGTTACCGCTGAGCGTCCCCGCCTGGTACACCGGTCCGGCGGGCGCGAGGTAGGCCATCACGTCCGCTCGACCGCCGAATGCGGCGGCCGGCAATCCGCCGGACATGACCTTGCCGAAGGTGTAGAGGTCTCCTGCGATTCCGTCGATGCCGTACCAACCGGAGGCACTGACACGGAATCCGGTCATCACCTCGTCCATGATCAGCAGTGCGCCGTGCTCGGTCGCGAGGCGGCGCAGTCCCTCGTTGAAGCCGGTGACCGGCGGAATCGCTCCCATGTTGCCTGCGGCTGCCTCGGTGATGATGCACGCGATCTGGCCCGGGTTGGCCTCGAAGGCCGCGGTGACGGCGGCGAGGTCGTTGTAGGGAACGACGATGGTGTCCGACGCCTGTGCGCCGGTGACGCCGGGGGAGGTCGGCAGTCCGAGAGTGGCGAGCCCGGAGCCCGCGTCGGCCAGTAGGGCGTCGACGTGGCCGTGGTAGCAACCGGAGAACTTGACGATCTTGGTGCGGCCGGTGAAGCCGCGGGCCAGGCGCACCGCGCTCATGGTGGCCTCTGTGCCCGAATTCACAAGACGAACCTGGTCGACGGGGCCGACGCGACGCACGATTTCCTCGGCGAGTTCGATTTCGCGGAGCGTGGGTGCACCGAACGACAGCCCGGTCGAGGCTGCCTTCTGGACGGCCTCGACGATGGCCGGGTGGGCGTGTCCGTGGATCATCGGGCCCCAGGACGAGATGAGGTCGACGTACGACTTTCCGTCGGCGTCGGTCATCGTGTATCCGCTGGCCTGCGTGATGAAGCGGGGCGTTCCGCCGACCGACGCGAATGCACGTACCGGCGAGTTGACGCCGCCGGGAATGACCGCGCTCGCGCGGGCAAAGAGTTGGGCCGATACGGGGGCGTCGTTGCCGGGGGAAACAGTCACGTCTTCCAGTGTCCCAGGTTCGGCGAAATCACCAACTACAGGGCGTAATAATGCGGTCGACGCCGGCCTCAGTCGTCGTCGGTTTTCTTGTCCTCGGGCATGAACACCATCGCGACCAGGATGATGCCCCAGATGCCGAGGGGCCACAGAGGCCAGTAGGAGGTCGGCTCGCCGTCGGAGATCCATTGAACGGCCCAGATTCCGTTCATGACGATGGCACCACCGAACCACCAGCGCCACTCGTCCAGATACTCACGCCACTCGCTCGTCGTACGATCGACATCCGTTGCCGTCGATTCATCGGGGGCCGGCAAGTCGCGCACGACCTCGGCCAAGTCACTGCGAGTCGTCGACGCCCACACCGCGTCGAGCCTTTGTTCGTACTCGACCAACGTCAAGCGGCCCTCGCTCATCGCCAGGCCGAGTGTGGTCACGACGGCCTCACGTTCGTCGTTGCTCACGCGCAGGTCGGGCTGATTGTTCTTGTCGAGGTTCTTTCCCATGCGCAGCCTCCCGGTACCCGTGTCCGTTTTGTCACCTTAACGGTTGAGCGAGCTACACACCGGGTAGTTGGTTTCGATGACGAACACCGATAGAACGAACACCGACAGCCCCGGGGACGGCGTCACCAAAGTCGCCGAACTGATGTCCCAAGCCGGACTCTGCATGTTCACCACAGTCGGCCGAGACGGCCACCTCATCTCGCGCCCGATGGCATTGCAGGAAGCCGAGTTCGACGGCGACCTGTGGTTCTTCGCCGCCCAGGACTCCCGCAAGGTGCGCGACATCGCCGCGAACCCGACGGTCAACGTCTCGTTCCAGTCCGGTGAGGGCTGGGTGTCGCTGTCCGGTACGGCCGCCGTGGTCGAGAACACCACCAAGGCCGAGGAACTGTGGAACACCCGGGCGGCCGCGTGGTTCGAGAAGAACCCCGATTCGCGCGAGGTCGCCTTGATCCACGTGGCCGCCGAGGGAGCCGAGTTCTGGTCCACCCCCGGGTCGAAGGTGTCGAACCTGTTGGCCTACGCCAAAGCGAAGATCACCAACGAGCGACCGGACCTCGGCGAGCACGAGGTCGTCGAACTGGAGCTACCGCACAATTCGACCGACTAGTTCTGCTGGAGCCGGGCCGCCGGCAGCAGCTTCTCGTTGTCAGTTCGTGCGGTGGTGTCCGTTGTCCCTGCGTGGGTCGACAGTGTCGCGAACCTTTTCCCCGGTGCTACGCGGGTCGGTGCTCGTGTGTGCGGCGGCATCATGAGCAGCGGCGTTTCGTGTCCCGGAGTTGTGCTGGCCCGGGTAGGTCTCGTCGATGTCTGCCCCGCTGTGGTGCGCCTGCTCGTGATCGTCGAGCCGGCCGTTGTTGTCCGTGTGTGCGGCCTTGGCACCCGACCGATGATCGACGTCCGGATCGAGTTCGTTCGCGCGAGCGAACTCGGCGTCCAGCTCATCGCGTGACTGCGCCGCAACACCCTGATGAGAGTGAGCCTGCTGCGCAAGCTTGTCGGCCTCGGCCGCTTTGACATCTGCTTCGGCCTGGGCCCGGCGCGCCTTGGCCTCGCTCTCCCTGGCCAGCAGTTCGCGCTCTTCGACGATTGCGGCCTCGTCGGCCGCCTTTTCGCGAATCTCGTTCGCTTCCAGCCTCTTGCGTTCCTTGCCCTTACGCGCCACGACGACGGCGAGGGCAACAACCACGAGTACGACGACTACTGCAACGATGATCCATACGGTGGTGCTCATTGGCGGACTCCCATGTTCTCTACTACCGGACCGGCAGTAGATCTATGCCGGGTACCCGAGTAAAGAGTCGACAAACTCACCGAAGGCACCGACGGCCAGGGCTTCGAAGTCACGTGATTCGAGCAAGCCCGCTCCTTCCGGGATGCACGCGGTCAGCCCGATCCCCGTCACGAGTGGCAACTCGTTGCGGTTGACCCGAGCGGCCAGGCTCGGTGCGGCGGGCCACGACCCGATCACCAGACCTGCGCAGTCGACGCCGGCCACCCGCGCTGCCGCAATGGTCAGGACGCTGTGGTTGAGCGTTCCCAGCTCCGCACCGGCCACGACCACGATCGGCGCAGACACGGCCCCGGCGATGTCGAGCACGGTGAACCCTTCTGCGCCCAGACGCACCGCGACGCCGCCAGCACCTTCGACCAGCACGAGGTCGTGGGCCGCGTCGAGCGCGCGCACAGCGTCGACCACAGCGTCGAGTTCGAGCATCGGCCTGCCAGATCGGCGGGCCGCGACGTCCGGGGCCAGCGGCTCGGGGTACCGAGCCAGCTCCACTCCCCGGACACCCGAAAGTCGTTGCACCACATCGACATCGGCTTCGTCCGGGTAGTCGCCTCCGACGCCGGTCTGCGCCGGCTTGCACACTGCGACGGACCGCCCGCCTGCCCGTGCTGCCGCCGCGAGTGCGGCGGTGATCACGGTCTTACCGACGCCGGTCGACGTTCCGGTCACGAGCAGAACCGTCACCACAGAACCGCCGCATTCAACACCGCGCTATTCAACACCGCCGCGAGGACCGACGCGGCCCGGTCGACATCGGCGTCGGTGAGATCGGCGCGCGCGGTCAGTCGGAGTCGAGATCCGTCGGCCGGAACCGACGGTGGCCGGAAGCATCCGACGCGAACACCGAGCTCGAGGCAGTCCCCCGCCGCGCGCACTGCCCGCTGTGCGTCGCCCAGGACCACCGGAACCACCGCCGATTCGGTCGGTTCGACGCCCGCTGCGGCGGCCAGTTGTGTTGCTCGCACGCCGATGGAATGCACCCGGTCGGGTTCGGCGCGCAGGACGGTCAGCGCGGCCGATGCCGCGCCGACGGAGGCAGGAGCGAGGCCGGTGTCGAACACGAACGTGCGCGCACCGTGCAGCACCTGCGTGCGAACCGCTGCCGGCCCGAGCACCACTCCACCCTGTGATCCGAGGGCCTTGGACAGCGTTGCGGTGATCACCAGGTCGGGCGCTCCGGCGAGGCCTGCTTCGTGGACGGCTCCGCGGCCGCCGTGCCCGCGTACGCCCAGTCCGTGCGCTTCGTCGACCACGAGCACCGCGTTCCGTCTCCGGCACACCGCGTACAGCTCGGTCAGTGGCGCGAGATCGCCGTCGGCGCTGAACACCGAGTCGGTCACCACGAGGGCCCGCTGTTCGGCACGCTCCCGCAACAGCTCGTCGACGTGGTCGGTGTCGCAATGCCGAGCGACGGCCACCCGTGCCCGCGACAGGCGGCAGGCATCGATGAGCGAGGCGTGCGACGCGGCGTCGGAGATCACCAGCGCGTCTCGGCCCGCCAGCGCCGTCACGATTCCGAGGTTGGCGGTGTAGCCGGAGGAGAACACCAGTCCGGCCTCTGCTCCGACGAACTCCGCGAGTTCGTCCTCGAGGCGCTCGTGTGCCGTCGTCGTGCCGGTGACCAGCCGCGATCCCGTGGATCCGCCACCCCACCGGCGCGCAGCAGCGCAGGCTCCGTCGATGACGGCCGGATGCCTGGACAGGCCGAGGTAGTCGTTCGACGCCAGATCGAGGATCGCGTCCTCGGCGGTGCGGGCGATCACGTTGCGCTCGAGGCCGGCCGCGCGTCGAGCGTGCGCGGTGGCGTCGAGCCAATCCAGAGCGGTCATGGCAGCGACCATACTTGAACGCCGTTCAAGTATGGTCGCGCGCCACCGCCACCATGGCGTCGGCGATGGCCGTCACCTCCGCATCGGTGCAGATGAACGGCGGCATCGCGTACACCAGACGGCCGAACGGCCGCAGCCACACTCCCGCGTCGACGGCCGCTGCCGTGGCCCGGGCCATGTCCACCGGACGGTGCATCTCGACCACGCCGATGCCGCCGAGAACGCGAACGTCGGCGACTCCGGGCAGGGACCGGGCCGGCGCGAGGCCGTCGGCCAACCCCGCTGCCAGGGCGGCGACCTCGGTGCGCCAGTCACGCGAGAGCAACAGTTCCACCGAGGCCACCGCGATCGCGCAGGCCAGTGGATTCCCCATGAACGTCGGCCCGTGCATCAGACCTCCGGCCTCGCCGCCCGAGACCGTTTCGGCCACCTCGGTGGTGCACAGCGTGGCCGCCAGGGTCACATATCCGCCGGTCAATGCCTTGCCGATACACATGATGTCGGGCGCGACACCTGCGTGATCGGCTGCGAACAACTCCCCGGTTCGACCGAAGCCGGTTGCGATCTCGTCGAAGATCAGCAGGACGCCGTACTCGTCGGCCAAGCGGCGTAGTTCCAGCAGGTAGCGCGCGTCGTGGAACCGCATCCCGCCGGCGCCCTGCACGATCGGCTCGACGATGATCGCCGCCAGTTCGCTCGCGTGTTCGCTCAGTACCCGCTCGAATTCGGCCACGTAGCCGGCTTCGAACTCCGCGGGCGGAGCCGGAGCGAACACCTGCTTCGCCAGCACATCGGTCCACAGCGTGTGCATCCCGCCATCCGGGTCGCACACGCTCATCGGAGCGAACGTGTCTCCGTGGTATCCGCCGCGCCAGGTCAACAGCCGAGTGCGACCGTTCTCGCCGCGCCCACGCCAGTACTGCAGCGCCATCTTCACCGCGACCTCCACCGAGACCGATCCGGAATCGGCGAGGAACACCTTGTCGAGCCCCGCGGGGGTGATGTCGACCAACAACTCGGCCAACCTGGCCGCCGGAGCGTGCGTCAGTCCACCGAACATGACGTGGCTCATCCGGCCCAGCTGATCGTGCGCGGCGGCGTCGAGCACCGGGTGGCGGTAGCCGTGCACCGCCGCCCACCACGAGCTCATGCCGTCGATGAGTTGCCTGCCGTCGGCCAACGTCAGCCGCACTCCCGACGCACTGTCGACCACCAGTGTCGTCGTAGTCGCCGGAAACCGGCTGTACGGGTGCCAGAGGTGATCGGAGTCGATTCGACGAACGTCTTCGGAAGTCAGCACGCCAGAGCACACTGCCACAGCGCCCGACCAGCCGTCCCGAGACTGGAGGGGTGGCGAAATGTCCGAATCCATTAGCATCGCAGCATGACGACGCGCACCGTGACGAGACTCGTAGGGGTGGTCGTGGCCGCAACTCTGACCCTTACCGCCTGCGGGGGCACGTCCGCAGCGCCCGCGCCCACCACGACCGCTCCGGACTTCGCCGTCGACACCTCCACTCCCGTCGGCGCACTCAACGACCGCATCCTGCGGTGGATCAACGCCGAGGAGGCGCCCGACCCCGCCGAGGTCGACGCCGTCACCGGCCCCGAGCTGGCCGAGGCCGTCGCACCGCTGGGTGGGCTCGCCGGACCACTCGAGCAGTTGCGCGCCGGTGCGCCGAACGTCGCCACGGGCTTCGAGCCCGGACCGAACTCCGGCGTCCTGCGCTTCACCACCGCGGGCATCCCGGCCACGATCACGACGTCGATCGGTGCGGACGGCAAGCTCGACGGCTTCCTGGCCCGGCCGGACACCCCTACGATCTCGTCGTTCGACGATCTCGACGAGGCACTGTCGAAGGTGGCTCCGAACTATTCCTACAGCGCGTCACGGCTCAACGGCGATGACTGCGAGTCGATCTACTCCGCCAATGCGGACTCGGTGCTTCCCCTCGGATCGGTGTTCAAGCTGTACGTCCTCGGCGCGCTCACCGACGAGATCGAGGCAGGCACCGTCCGCTGGGACGAGCAGCTCACCGTTCGTGATGCCACCAAGAGCGCGCCGTCCGGCGAACTGCAGAATCTGCCCGACGGCACGACAGTGTCGGTCCGCGACGCGGCCGAGAAGATGATCTCGTTGTCCGACAACACCGCAACGGATCTGTTGATGGATCACCTCGGCCGCGAGCGGGTCGAACGCCAGCTCTCCATCATGGGCCACCACGATCCGTCGGTGATGACACCGATGATGGACACTCGGCAGTTCTTCGTCATCGGATTCGGGGATCCCGACATGCGTGCCGAGTGGGCCGAGGCCGACCCCGATACCCGGGCCGAGCTGCTCGAGCAGGCGGACGCGAGGCCGCTCGAGATCGACTTCGAAAACTTCCTGGACAACCCGGCGTCGGCCGACGGGGTCGAGTGGTTCGCCAACGCGCAGGACGTCTGTGCCGCGATGGGTTACCTGGCGACGAGCGATTCGGCCGAGGAGAACCGTCGCATCCTGGCGATCACCCCGGGTGTGCAGCTCGACCCGGCACTGTGGCCGTACTCGGGGTTCAAGGGCGGCAGCGCGCCCGGCGATCTGGCGGGCGCGTTCCTGGCCACCGATGCCTCCGGTCAGGACTGGATCGTGACCGAGCAGTTCCGGGCCGACGGCGCGATCGATCTGATCCCGTCCAGCTACGCGTTTCTCGTTGCCCAGCAGGCTTTCGCGCTGATGAAGTGAGTGGGATTTGTAACATCGGTGTTACTGCTGCATTACACTCGCGGTCGTGGAGGCACAACACGAACCAGCCCGGTACGCGTGGCCGGAGGGCTTCAAGGAGTTCCTGGTCGGTGAGTTCACCGACTTCAGTCCCCTGGTGAACAGGGCTCTCGAGGACAACTGTGCGGCTCTGTTCCACGACGGTCCGTACGCGAAATCGGGCTTCTGGCGGACCTGCCGGGCAGTGTTCCGAGAATTCGTCTGGCCGGTCTGACTTTCCGGCCTTCACGGGCCGCCACAAAAGGTTACCGTCGAGTATGGCAACCACAACGGATCACCTTCGGAACACTCTGGACGGCCGCTGGCGAGATGTGAAGAACCAGGCGCGTCAGCAACTTGCACGCGACGAGTTCCGTCCGCACTACACCCCGAACACCGTCATCGCCCGCACCAAGGCAATGGAGCAGCTCAAGTTGCTCGCCGCGGCCGGTGCAGCCGACAACGGCTTCAAGAAGGAACACGGCGGCACCGGCGACGTCGGCGCAGCGGTGACGATGATCGAGATGCTCGCGATGAGTGATCTCTCGCTGATGGTCAAGGCCGGCGTCCAGTGGGGGCTGTTCGGCGGTGCCATCGAGAATCTCGGCACCGAACGCCACCACGAGGCGTACGTCCCCAAGATCATCGGTCTCGATCTGCTCGGCTGCTTCGCCATGACCGAGACCGGACACGGCAGCGACGTGCAGTCGCTCGAGACCACGGCCACGTACGACCCGAAGACGGACGAGTTCGTCATCAACTCTCCGACGCCGTCCTCGCGTAAGGACTACATCGGCGGTGCCGCCGAAACCGCGACCGTCGCCGCCGTGTTCGCCCAGCTCATCACCGCAGGTCCGGGCGAGGAGCCCGAAGGCCACGGCGTGCACTGCTTCTTCGTTCCGCTCCGCGACGAGAACGGTGACGATCTGCCCGGCGTCACCACCTCGGACTGTCAGTACAAGGGTGGCCTCCCCGGAGTCGACAACGGCCGCCTCATGTTCGATCACGTCCGCATCCCACGAGACAACTTGCTCAACAAGTACGCCGACGTGTCCGACGACGGTACGTACTCCTCCCCCATCGAGAACAAGTCTCGACGGTTCTTCACGATGCTCGGCACGTTGATCCGCGGTCGCGTCACGGTCGGCGGCAGTGCCGCTGCGGCGGCCCGCGTCGCTCTCGACATCGCCACGCGATACGCATTGCAGCGCAGGCAGTTCGCCGCGCCCGATTCCGATCAGGAGGTCCTGATCATGGACTACCTGGTGCATCAGCGTCGACTGTTCCCGCTCATCGCGAAGTCCTACGCCCTGCAGTTCGCGCAGAACGAGCTCGTGTCGAAGATGCACGAGCTGCAGACCGCGGACAACCCGGACGCCGAGGAGCAGCGCGAGCTCGAGTCCAGGGCCGCGGGCCTCAAGGCCGCGAACACCTGGCATGCGACCGCCGCGATCCAGGAGGCCCGCGAAGCATGTGGCGGCGCAGGGTATCTCGCCGAGAACCGGCTGATCTCGCTCAAAGCCGACACGGATGTGTTCACCACGTTCGAGGGCGACAACCATGTGCTGACACAGCTGGTCGCCAAGGAGCTGCTCACCGCGTACGCCGACGACGTCAAGTCCATGAGCCCGGTCGAGTGGGTCAAGTTCGCCGCCGACATGGTGGGCGACCGCGTCGTCAAACGCACTGCGGCCCAAGCGATCATGCAGACCATCCTCGATCGGCGCCAGGACAACGAGGAGGAGGGCTCGCTGTTCAACCGCGGCACCCAGGTCAAGATGTTCGAAGATCGTGAGGAGTACCTGCTCTCCACCGTCGCCCGCCGGCTGCAGTCCAAGTCCAAGGAGACAAGCCCGTTCGAGGCGTTCAACGCGGTGCAGGATCACGTTCTGCATGCCGCGAGCGCACACATCGATCGGATCATCTTCGAGGCATTCATCGCCGGCATCGAATCCTGCGAGGACCCCACCACCAAGGATCTGCTCGACGAGGTCTGCGACCTCTACGCGCTGTCGGTGATCGAGGCGGACAAGGCGTGGTACATCGAGCACCGCTACCTGTCCACCGAGCGATCCAAGGCGGTCACCCGTGCCATCAACGAGCGGTGCCGCACACTGCGTCCGCACGCCGAACTGCTCGTCGACGGCTTCGGAATACCCGACGAGTTGGTCGGTGCCGCGATGCTCGGTGAGCCGGGTGCGGGAACCGAGGAAGAGCCGGCCGCGAACCCCAGCCACGCGCACTGACGCGTAGCGGGGTTCAGCCGGGAACTATCGCGAAAACCCGGCAGGGACCGCCGGTCGCGCCCGCGTGCTTCGGTGCGCCGACGACGACCGTCGCCCCTGCCGGGGGCACCGCATCCAGATTCGCCAGTGCCTCGACTCCGTATCGACCTGCCCCGAGAACTGCTGTGTGCGCCGGGTATTCGCGGTCGTTCATCCGGTCGAGGCTCAGTGTGTCGACCCCGATTCCGACGATGTTGCGCTCGCGCACCAGCATCTGCGCCGCGTCACCGCCGAAGCCGGGTGCCGCTCGCTCGGCCAGCCTGTTCTGCCACCGGCTGTGCATCACCACCAAGGCGCGGTCGGGTATTCGGCCGTGCTCGCGCTCCCACTGCGCGATGTCCTCGGTCCTCACCACGGCCTCGGGGTCCGACGCGGCCCGTGCCGAGATGTCCACCACGACCAGCGGGGCGATCAAATCCTCCAGGGGCAGGATGTCGGCCGTCGCGCCGCCGCGAATGCGGTGCGCCGGGGCATCGATGTGAGTGCCCGTGTGCTCCCAGTACGAGAGCTTGTTCACCAGGAAGCCGCCCAACTCGTAGGCGGCGACCGGCCGCATCGCAAACGGTTCGCTGCCCGGCCACACCGGGAACGTCGGGCTCAGGGTGTGGGTCAGGTCGATCAGTCGCCCCGCCGGAAGCGCCGACGCCACGACAGGTTCGGCGCGCACCGCTCCGGCCGTCGCAACGGTCAACGCAGCGGCCCCCAACGACCCGAACAGTGCCCTACGTCCGATTCTGCGGTGAACCGTCTCGATGACCTCGGGGCCGCACATCAGTCGGCAGCGGGGGTGACGAGCAGAACCTTGTCGTCCGATCCGTTGTCGGTGGTCAGCAGGAATGCGCCGTCGTCGCCGAAGCTGGTGAGCGAGCGCAGTCGACCGTACGTACCCACCAGGGCGTCGGCCTCGTCGACGTACTCCGTGCCGTCCTCGGAGAGCTTGAGAAACAGGAGCTTCTCGTCCTGTTGACTCGAGATCACCGCGGCCCCGTTCCAGGAACCCCATCCCGGTCCGTTCGCAAAGGTCAGACCGGGCGTCGCGATGGCGGGGCTACCCGAGCTCCACACTGCAGCGAGTGCTCCGGGCACGCGGGTGGGATCGGTCATCGGTACCGATTCGTCGTAGATGAACGGGAGTCGATCGGGACGGTATCCGTAGTTGCCGCCGGGCACCAGCATGTTCAGCTCGTCGTCTCGGGAGGTGCCCTGCTCCACCTCGTAGATCTGACCGGTGCCGGGCCGAATCGCCAACCCCTGTACGTTCCGATGCCCCAGGGTGAAGATGCGATCCGGTGAACCCGCCGCGGCGGAACCGTCGGCGTTGATGTGCAGAACCTTGCCGCCCAACGAGTTCCGATCCTGCGGAACCGTCGGCGACGCCGTGTCTCCGGTGCCGACGTACAGGGTGCCGTCGGGGTGAGCCAGAATTCGGCAGCCACCGTGGCGACCGCCGTCGGCGACGGGAATATCGTCGACGAGGGTGCCGGTGCGCGTCAGAGCCGTCCACCCCGGGTCCACGGTCCACGAGAGCACGGCGATGTGGTTGTCGCTGCCACCGCCCGCACTTCCGGTTCCGGCGCTACCGGTGCCGCCACCGCCGCCCTGAACGCCCTGGCACGTGTAGATCGTTCTGGAGGCGGCGAAATCCGTCGCGAGAGCGATGCCCATGAGGCCCGTCTCGCCGGACGCGTACAGGTCGTCGAGGTCCGCGGCGAGCTCGCGGGTGGCACCGCCGACGTCGCGGATCACGAACCGCCCCGAGCGCTCTCCCGTCAGAACCGTTCCGTCCGGCGCGACGACTGCATCCCACGGCTTCGCGAGTCCGTCGAGCACGGTGGTGACCGTCAGATCGGGGAGCGGATCGGCCTGCGCCGTCGCGGTAGTCGTACCGGCAAGCGTCAGGAAGACGCTGGCAGCTATTACTCCGGAACTGGACACCAGCTTGTTCATCCACACTCCTGACGACGATCCGCGACCGGCCCGATATGACCGGTATCACATGATCTTAAACACACTCTTCAGGCGGCTCGCCGACTCACGACGCAATTCGTTGCCCGGGGTTCAGCCGACCTCGGGCGTGACGAGCAGTACCTGATCGTCGGATCCGTTGTCGGTGGTGAGCAGGAAGCCGCCGTCGCTTCCGAAGGGGGTGAGCGAACGCAGCCTGCCGTAGGTGCCTTCCAGCGCCTCCGCTTCCGCGACGTACTCGGTTCCGTCCTCCGACAAAGCCAGGAAGACGAGCTTCTCGCCCTGCTGACTCGAGATCACCGCGGCACCGTTCCAGGACCCCCACTGCTCCCCGTCGGCGAACGTGACGTCGGGGGTGGCGATGGTCGGATCACCCGAACTCCACACTGCGGGCAGGGCACCGGGAACCCGATCGGGGTCGGTCATGGGAACCGACTCGTCGTAGACCGACGACCGTCGATCGGGGCGATAGCCGTAGTTGCCGCCCGGCACCAACAGGTTCAGCTCGTCGTCGCGGCTCGTCCCCTGCTCGACCTCGAAGATCTGATCGGTTCCGGGACGGATCGCCAGTCCCTGCACATTGCGATGACCGAGAGTGAAGATGCGATCCGGTGCATCAGCTGCGGCGGTGCCGTCTGCGTTGACGTGTAACACCTTGCCGCCCAGCGAGTTTCGATCCTGAGGAACACTGGGGCTGGCAGTGTCCCCGGTGCCGATGTACAGCGTGCCGTCGGGATGAGCCAGGATGCGGCAGCCACCGTGACGCCCGCCGTCTGCGACGGGAATGTCGTCGACGAGGGTTCCGGTGCGCGTCAGAGCCGTCCACTCCGGGTCCACGGTCCACGACATCACGCCGATGTTGTTACCTGCGTCGCCGCGCACACCCTGACAGGTGTAGATCGTTCGCGACGCGGCGAAATCGGTAGCCAGTGCGATTCCCATGAGTCCGGTCTCACCGGCGGCGTAGAGGTCGTCGAGGTCCGCGTTCAGTTCGCGCTGGACTCCCGCGGAGTCGCGGATGACGAACCGGCCGGAGCGCTCTCCGGTCAGCACCGTGCCATCGGGAGCGACCACCACGTCCCACGGTTTGTCGAGGCCGTCGAGCACGGTGGTGACCGACAGGTTCGGCAGCGGTTCGGTAGGTGCGGCCGAGGAGGGAGCAGAGTCGGAAACAGAGCCCTGCGACGACGAGGTCGCGGACGACTCGGTGGGCTCTGCGCCCCCGCCCTCTTCGGTGGCGTCCGCCGAACAGGCCGCTACCAGGGCGACGCTCATGGCGATGACCGCTGCGCCGGTGACCGGTTTCTTCACGAGCGCTCCTGACGAATTTCGGTGAGTCCCATTTTTCCGTTATTACCGTTTTCGCGACTTCCGAACCACCGACCGAGCGGGGTCGTGTTCAGGACACCAGTCGATACCCGGCTTCGGCGACAGCGGCGTCCACCGTCGCGGTATCGAGCGCCGAATCACTGCTCACCACGACCGCACCGGAATCCACATCGACGTCGACGCCGGTGACTCCCGAGATCTCCGATACTTCTTCTCGCACCGACGCTGCGCAATGCCCGCACGTCATGCCCTCGACCGAATATGTCGTCTGCATCTGGCTTTTCTCCTCTTCCGTCAGGAACGAACCAGGCGCGCGATGGCCTCGGAGGCCTCTTTCACTTTCGCGTCCGCCTCGGGTCCGCCGTGTTTCGCGGCCTCCACGACGCATCCCGCGAGGTGGGCGTCGAGCAGCTTCAACGAGACCGACTGCAGCGCCTTGGTCACCGCGGACACCTGGGTGAGGACGTCGATGCAATAGCGGTCGTCTGCGACCATTCTCGATATCCCGGCCACTTGACCCTCGATACGGCGCAATCGCTTCAGCAGATCGTCCTGCTCGGCACTGTAGCTGCTCATAACGCCCAGCATACCCCTACCCGGTAGGGGGTGCACCTCTCGACAGGAGTCGACGCACGCCGTCGACCACGAGCAGTGCGGCCACGGTGACGATCAGGGCGGCGAGCGCGATCCAGGACCCCGAGTAGAACGTTCCCGAATACGCCGGGGACACATCGGGAACCGCGGGAAACTCGGTGGTGCGCACCCCTGCGTTCCAGCACGCCACAGCTCCGATCACCGCGAGCAGAGCCAACACCAGCTCCGCCCACCCGAGGGACTTCCTCACAGGTACTCCCGCTTCGCCGTTTCCAGCGCCGCACGCAACCCGTCGTCGTCCTTCGCCCACGCCTGCACCAGTCCGCCGCCCACCAGACGCAGGCCGATGCCGTGTCGCTTGCGCGGGACACCCGACAGCTCCCCGAGTACCCGCGCGGTCTCCCACCTCTTCGGCTCGTAGTCACCGTCGGCGTACTCGGCCGGGGGCAGTATGTCGTCTATCTCGACCAGGTCGACGGTCTCGGTTCCCTGACGCAGCCGTCGCGTGGTGAGTTCGACGCTGACGTGCATCCGCGCGGCGCGGAGCTGGACGTACGTGAGACCGACGAGGATCAGCGAGAACAGCGCGAGGGCGAACCAGTGGATCACCGGTCCGGATGCGAGTTCGACCGCGAGCACCACCAGGCAGAACACCGGTCCCCACGCCAGCATGCGCCATCGCCCACCGGGCTCGTGGAAGAGCACGGGGTCGTCGGTGGGGGTCTCGCCACTCATCTCACTGCTCACGGACGAACCACTCCCGCGCCGACGGCCGGTAGACCAGAACTGCTGCGACCACCAACGCGACGGTGATCACCAGCAGCACGAACGGAAACACCAGCGCGGCGAACGTCAGCAGCAGCGCAACGGCTCCGGACAGCGCTACCAGGGCGCGTCGGAACCTGCGGTCGCCGCCGCGGACCGGGCCCGACATCAGACCGACGGCCAGCCCGACCACGCCGAAGATCACGCCGAGGCCACGAAAGACCGTCAGGAAGGAATCGATCTGCTCGTCCGTCGCACCGCCGGTGGTGAACGATGCGCGGATCTGGTCGGCGGGAAGCGTCAGGGCGATCATGCACACGACGATGAGCAGCACCGCCGAGGCCAACCACAGCCAGTAGGCGGCGGAAACCACTCGGGGCCGGGCGATCGGTGCGTCGGTGTCTGCGCTCACGCCAGACATCCTGCCACCGCGGGCGAGCTGCGCGTTCGGCCGGCAGAGATTCTTTCGCCGACGCGGCACTCAGCCTGCAGAAATTCCCAGCGCCATGATCGCGATGGCGGCCGAGACGGCGAGCAGCAACCCGAGCAGGGCCCAGCCGGGGCGACCGCTCTCGGCGGGACAGGGCTCGCGATCGACGGCCGGTGCTGCGGTCGGCTGCGTGATACTCGCTGCTGCAGGGGTGTGCTCTGCCATGTCGGTTCCGATCACTCGAGAAGATATCGAGAGTGATGCTAGTCACACAGCTGGTGCCGCAGCCTCGAACACGCCCGAAACTAGCGTTTTCCCGAAGCGACGAAGTATTCGTTGGATTCCCGACGGTGCATCAGGTAGATCGCCCCGGCGGCCAACACTCCCTGGCCGATGCCGAGCACACTCATCACGATGTTCATCGCGCCTGCGCTCGACGCAATGGCGAACAGTTCGAGGATCATGGTGAACACGGTGAACGATCCGATGATGGTGAGCAGCATGCGCGCCCACATCTTGCCCGCGCGCATCCGCTTGACCCAGAACAGGAACAACGCTCCGAAACCGAGTACGACGAACACCGTGACGACGAGCATCACCGTCACCATCGACTGCGTGGACTCCACCGTCATGTCGGCGGCCGCGTCCTGCGCTGCGAGGTCGTCGAGCAGGGACTGCGCGAATTCCTCGCGCGCCCCGAACAGCGTCCACACCGAGAACAGCGCCGAGAGCGCCCCGATCAGCGCCACTCCCCACCACAGGTGGCGTGCGGTCTCGACGTCGACGGGGGCCGGACGTGGGGTCGGCGGGGGTTCCGGTCCTGACTGCGGGAACCCGTGCTCGAGCTCCCAGCGCTGCCAATCCGGCTGCGGCGGTGGGTTGCCCGGCGTGTTGCTGTCGGGGTTGTTGCCGTCCGGGTTGTTGTTCGGAGGAAATTCGTTCACAACCAGCCCGCCACTTCGGTAGCCCAATAGGTCAGTACGACATCGGCACCGGCGCGCCGGATACCGACGAGCGATTCCAGTACTGCTGCGTCGCGGTCGATCCACCCGTTCTGAGCGGCGGCGGTGATCATGGCATATTCCCCGGAGATCTGATACGCCGCAACCGGAACCGGTGACATCTCGGCGACGTCGCGAAGAATATCGAGATACGACATCGCCGGCTTGACCATCACCATGTCGGCACCCTCGGCGAGATCGAGCTCCACCTCGTGGGTGGCCTCGCGGCGGTTCGCTGCGTCCTGCTGGTACGTCCGGCGATCACCCTGCAACGAGGACCCCACTGCTTCGCGGAACGGGCCGTAGAAGGCCGACGCGTATTTTGCCGAGTACGCCAGCTGACCGACCTCGACGTGGCCGGCAGCGTCGAGTCCGGCGCGGATGGCTCCGACCTGACCGTCCATCATTCCGCTCGGTCCGAGCAGGTGCGCACCCGACTCCGCCTGCGCGACGGCCATGTCCACGTAGCGCAGCAGGGTGGCGTCGTTGTCGATGGAACCGTTCTCCCCCAGGACTCCGCAGTGCCCGTGCGAGGTGAACTCGTCCAGGCAGGTATCGGCCATGATGACCGTCGAATCCCCGAGGTCGCCCTTCAGCCGCGCCAGCCCCCGATTGAGAATTCCGTCCGGGTCGGTTGCACCCGAGCCGGTCTCGTCCTTGTCCTCGGGCCTCGGTACTCCGAACAGCATGACGCCGCCGACGCCTGCCGTAACGGCCTCGGCGGCCGCAGCGCTCAGCGAATCCAACGTGTGTTGGTACACCCCGGGCATCGAGCTGATCGCCCGAGGCTCGGTGATGCCGTCGGCCACGAACATCGGCAGCACCAGATGCCGTGCCTCGAGCGATGTCTCGGCCACGAGCCGACGCAGTGCCGGGGTACGGCGCAGGCGTCGGGGACGGTCGGTGGGGAACAAGCGAACTCCTTACGGACCGGGTGTGCCGATCGTGAGATCCGCAGCCGAGTTACCGGCGGCGCGACTTCTTGCGCGGTGGTGGCAGTGCGCCCTCGGCCCGCAGGCGAGCCGCGTGCTCGGCGAGAGCCTCGACCAGCGGTCCGACCTGTGCCGATTCGGGCTGCACGTCCACGCGCAGACCGAACTCGACGGCCGTCTCGGCGGTCTTGGGGCCGATGCACGCCACCAGTGTGCGCGCGTGCGGCTTTCCGGCGATGCCGACCAGGTTCCGGACGGTGGAACTCGACGTGAAGCACACTGCGTCGAACCCGCCGGTCTTGATCATCTCGCGGGTCTCGGCGGGGGGCGGTGCTGCCCGGACGGTGCGGTACGCGGTGACGTCGTCGATCTCCCAGCCCCGCTCGCGCAGGCCCTCGGCGAGAGTCTCGGTGGCGATGTCGGCGCGCGGCAGAAGAACTCGGTTGACCGGATCGAAGACCTCGTCGTACGGCGGGAAGTCCTCGAGCAGTCCGAGCGAGCTCTGCTCACCCGACGGCACCAGTTCGGGGTTGATGCCGAACGAACGCACCTTCGCCGCGGTTGCCTCGCCGACACAGGCGATCTTGACGCCGGAGAACGCACGAGCGTCCAGACCGAACTCCTCGAACTTCTCCCACACGGCGCGAACGGCGTTGGTGGAGGTGAAGACGACCCACTGGTAGCGGCCGTCGACCAGGCCCTTGACGGACCGTTCCATCTGGGCCGGGCTGCGCGGGGGCTCGACGGCAATGGTCGGGACCTCGATGGGGATGGCTCCGTGGGTGACGAGTCGATCGCTCATCTCCCCTGCCTGATCCTTGGTGCGCGGCACCAGCACGGTCCAGCCGTACAGTGCGCGAGATTCCCACCAGGACATCTTGTTTCGGCCCGAGACGACCTTGCCGACGGTGACGACGAGCGATCCGACGAGCTCGGATCCGGCGTCGTTGAGGGTGGCGAGGGTGGCCTCGACGGTGCGCTGCTGACGGGTGGTGCCGCGGACGGTGATGGCCGCGGGCGTCTGCGGTGCCAGGCCGTGTTCGACGAGGGCACTGGCGGTTTCGGCCAGGTGGCCCGAAGTTGCGTGCAGTACCAGCGGGCCCGGAGCAGCAGCGAGTGCTGCCCAGTCGACCTCGCCCCGGACGTCGGCCTCGGTGTGACCCGAGCCGAGTGCCATGCCGGCGTAGCTGGGGACGGCCGATCCCGACGGCAGGCCGGGGAGCACCTCGAACGGCACGTGCGTGCGAGCGACGGCGCTGACCTCGGCGATCACCGAGTCGGTCGTGAGCGGATCACCGGAGACAAGGCGAACCACGTCGTGGCCGTTCTTGGCTTCGGCCAGAAGGGTTTTGGCGACCTCGGCCGGTTCGCCGAGTGCCGGACGAACCTCGACACCGTTCTCGCCCGTCTCCGGGTCACGCGGAACGTCGGCACCGACCAGGGCGGTGACTCCCTTGTCGACGTCGGGATCGGTGAATGCGAGCTCGGCCGCTCCGAGCACTTCCCGTGCCCGGACCGTGAGCAGAGCCGGGTCACCCGGCCCGGATCCCACGAACAGGATCCGTCCGTTGGTGTTCTTGCGGACTGGGCTCATCGGTTGTTCTCCAGTGCTGTCTTGTGTGGGTACTGCAGTTCTATCGGGGTTGCGGTGCCCCGTTTCGGAATCAGTCGAGCGGTGGCGATCGACTCTCTTCGCACCACCGGACGGGTCGCCTTGCGTTTGGCGCGTCCGCGGACGGGTGCCGTTATGGCCCTAGACATGAGATCCACCCTGTACCTGAGAACCGGCCTGTGCTGGTTCGGTGACTGAAACGAGTTCGCGCGCACCGAGATCGAGCAGTTCGCGGGCCAATTCCCGGCCCAGCTCCTCGGCTCGGTCGGGTGATCCGACGATCGACGCGCGGATGGTGTCACTGCCGTCGATGGCGGCGACGCAGCCCCGCAAGGACAGTTCGTCGAAGATGCGGCCGTCCTCGTCGATGGATTCGACGACCTCTGCGATCGCGCCGACCGGAGCGGTGCAGCCGGCTTCGAGTTCTGCGAGCAGCCCGCGTTCGGCTGCCACCGCGGCGCGTGAGTGGGCGTCGTCGAGGGTGGCGATGGCGGTCGCGAGATCGGTGTCCTCGACGCGACATTCGACTGCGAGCGCACCCTGGGCGGGTGCCGGGAGCAACTGAACCGGGTCGAGTGCTTCGGTGACGACGTCGAGTCGGCCGATGCGGGACAGTCCGGCGCGGGCGACGATGACGGCGTCGAGCTCTCCCGACGCGACCTTTCCGATCCGCGTGTCGAGGTTGCCGCGCAGCGGACGGACGTCCAGTCCCTGTCCGAGAGCTCGCAATTGAGCGATACGGCGCGGGGCGGACGTGCCGACCTTCGCGTCGGCAGGCAACTCACCGAGTACCAGTCCGTCACGGGCGACCAGGGCGTCGCGCGGGTCCTCGCGAGCCGGGATGGCGGCGATGGTGAACCGCTCGTCGGCCGCCGTCGGCAGATCCTTGTACGAGTGCACGGCGATGTCGACGGTGCCGTCGGCCAGCGCCTCACGCAGCGCCGCGGTGAAGACACCGACGCCGATTGTCTGTACGGGAGCAGCAGACAGGTCGCCGGCAGTCTTGACGATGACCAGTTCCGCTTCGATTCCGGCTGCCGCGAGGGCCACCCGAACGGTGTCGGCCTGGGTGGTCGCCAGAAGGCTTCCGCGAGTACCGATCTTGACGATGCCGGTCATTCGGCACGCTCCTGACCGGTGGTTCCGCCGGGGTAGGAGTCCGAGCGCAGATCGGTGCGGCTGGCGGTGAAATCGTCCACCAGTTCCAGCGAGCCGATCTCCATCGGCGTGGCAACGGCGTCGACCGAGCCGGGGCTCAGCTCGAACAACTCGCGCAGCGCAGCGGCGTAGGAATCCCCGCCCGGTGTGCTGGCGAGCTGCTTGACGCGCACGGTGGGCGAATGCAGCAGCTTGTCCACGACGCGGCGCACGGTGCGCGCCACCTCGTCGCGCTGCGGCGAGTCGAGTCCGGGCAGCCGCGATTCGAGACGCAGCAGCTCTCCCTCGACCACCTCTGCAGCACGCTGGCGCAGTGCCGTGACAGTGGGGGTGACCTCGGCAAGCCGTTGTCCGGCAAGGTATCCCGAAAGTTCACTGGAGACGATCTCGCGGGCCGCGGACGCGTCGTTCGCCGCGGCACCGGCGGCGGGATCGCGCTGCAGGGACTCCATGTCGAAGACGGTGATGCCCGGCAGACCCGACACCGCGGGTTCGACGTCGCGCGGCAGACCGAGGTCGCAGATGACCAACGGTCGATCGGAGCCGCGGCGGGCGAGCGCGAGGTGGGCGTCGGCGATGGAGACCACGGCCCCCACCGCTCCGGTACAGGTGAGGAGGATGTCCGCCTCGGCGACTGCGTCGGCCAGGTCCTCGAGAGCGACCGAGGTTGCCGTGATGCCGTTGGAGACGGCGTTCTCGGCCAGGTGGTCGGCTCGCTCGCGGGTGCGGTTGACGACGGTCAGCTCGGCTATGCCTGCGCGGCCGAGGTGGGCGACGGCGAGGCCGCCCATCGCTCCGGCACCGAGGACGACGGCTTTGCGGCCGGCGAGGGAACCGTCGAACAATTCGGCGGCGCGGTCGAGGGCGACCGAGACCACCGAGGCTCCGGCGGCGTCGATTCCGGTTTCACTGTGTACACGCTTGCCCACGCGCAGGGCCTGCTGAGCCAGTTCGTGCATGACGCGGCCCGAGGCCTGCTGCCCGTCCGAGGCGGCGTAGGCCGAACGGATCTGGCCGAGAATCTGCTGCTCGCCGATGACCATCGAGTCCAGGCCACTGGCCACGGCGAAGAGGTGCTCGACGGCGGCCTCGCTGTAGCGGACGTAGGCGTGCTTGGTCAGGTCCGCGATCTCGAGCCCGGAGTGTTCACCGAGAACTTCGCCGACGGCGGTCAGCGCGCCGTGGAAGGCGTCGACGACGGCGTAGATCTCGACGCGATTGCACGTGGATACCACCATGACCTCGGAAATGCTTCCGCTGGCCATCAGCTTGTCGGTCAGTTTCGGGCGATCGGTGTCCGTGATGGCGACACGCTCGAGGACTGCGACGGGAGCGCTACGGTGCGAAATCCCGACGAGAAGGACACTCACGGTGCAATCACCGATCCGTTTCTTGTCGAACTGTTGACTGGGCTTGGATTGCCGGCGATGCGCGGGCCGTGACTGCGGCCGAGGCGTGCCGTGGACGTGAGCGGTGACGATGCGAGAGGGGGCGGCGATACCGGCTGCGGCCGGGGCGCGGCGACGATGGCCGGATCGGCGATATCGCTCGATCCGGAGACGTTGCGAGAGCTGTTGAAGGAGAGCACCTGCATCTCCACCGCCAGGTCCACGCGCCGCACCTCGACGTGTTCGGGTACGTCGAGGACCATCGGCGAGAAGCTCAGGATGCATTCGACGCCACCGGCGACGAGCTTCTCGGCGACGCTGTGCACGGCCTCGTCGGGGGTGGCGATGACGCCGATGGTGACCTCGAGCTCACGGCAGGCGACGACGAGTTCGTCGACGTGCCGGACGGTGAGGCCGTCGATGTCGGTGCCGACCCGCTTCGGGTCGCTGTCGAACAGTCCGACCATCGTGAACCCGCGTCGAGCGAATCCACCGTATCCGGCCAGCGCCTGCCCGAGGTTGCCGACTCCCGCGAGGACGACGCGGTGGCCGCGATCGAGTCCGAGTGCGCTGTCGATCTTGGCGCGGAGGCGGGCCACGTCGTAGCCGACTCCGCGTACGCCGTTGGGGCCGAGAAAGGAGAGATCCTTGCGCAGTTTGGCCGATCCGACGCCTGCTGCGGTGGCCAGTTCTTCACTGGAGACGATGAGAACGCCCTCGTCTGCGAGGATCGAGAGGACCCGCAGGTACGTCGCCAGACGAGTGACCGTAGCCTGAGGGATGACCCGCTCTACGCCGCTGGGCGACGGGCGCTCTTCGGTCACGTCTGGGGCTCCTCGTCCGAACGGCGTCGACGGCCGATCTTCACGCTGATCCTGCGTTCGTGTCTATTTCACGGACGCTGTTCACACCACGGTAACTGCTTGTGAACGAATGAACAAAGTTGCGCACACCGGCCCTCACCTGCACACGCGAGAGCAATCACACGTTCTTAGGGTGCCCTGCCCGGGTCAGATCGGCCCGCAACCGCGGCACGTCTACCTCCCAGTAACTGTGTTCGATGCCGTCGAGCAGCACCACGGGCACTCGATCCCCGTACTCCGCACGCAGGTCAGGCGATTCCGCTGCCGCCTCGTCGACGTCGACGACGGTGACTGCCACGCCGAATTCGCGGCACACCTCGTTCAACACCTCGAGGGCGTGAGTGCAGGAATGGCAGCCTGCACGGGTGAGAAGAGCCACGCCGGTGGGGGTCGTCTGCATACCTCCACTGTGACACGGCCGTAACGGAGACGAAGGTCACAGTCCCCGGTCCGACGTGGGGCCGAACGACAGGGGTCGAGTGCTGCCCTTCGCCTGTCGTCCGGACGACCCCGACTAGGCTTGCGGCGAGCGACTCGACTGGGAGGTGGACCGAAGTGAGTGACGGGGGAACAGACCTGCCGATCGAGAACACGCCCGATATCGACATGGTCGATACGAACGATCCGCGCGAGGACAAGCAGTTCAAGCGCCGCATCCGCAGAATCCGCAATCCGTTCGGTCCGAGCGACGCCGAGGTTCGCGCCAACGTTGCAGGCCAGGCCAGTGCCGATGCCGCTCTGGCGTTGCAGATCGAGTCCGAGGGTGCCGTTCCGCGGGATCTGACTGCTGCGGCCTTCTTCGACGTGGACAACACGATGGTGCAGGGCGCCTCCATCATTCACTTCGCTCGCGGGTTGGCCGCCCGCAAGTACTTCACCAGCGGCGATCTGGCCCAATTCGCTTGGCAGCAGGTCAAATTCAGGGTCAGCGGCAAGGAGAACAGCGAGGATGTGGCCAGCGGACGAGAGAAGGCGCTCTCGTTCATCACCGGCCGTCCCACCTCCGAGCTGACCAGGCTCGGCGAGGAGATCTACGACGAGATGATCGCCGACAAGATCTGGGCCGGCACCCGGGCTCTGGCCCAAATGCACCTCGACGCCGGTCAGCAGGTCTGGCTGGTGACGGCCACTCCCCTCGAACTGGCCCAGATCATCGCCAAGCGTCTCGGCCTGACCGGGGCCCTCGGAACCGTCGCCGAGAGCAAGGACGGGGTGTTCACCGGCCGTCTCGTCGGCGACATCCTGCACGGCATCGGCAAGGCGCACGCGGTGCGCTCGCTGGCGGTGCGTGAAGGTCTCAATCTCAAGCGCTGCACCGCGTACTCGGACAGCCACAACGACGTGCCGATGCTCTCGCTGGTCGGCACCGCCGTGGCGATCAACCCCGATACCGATCTGCGTGAGCTGGCCAAGAACCGGGGTTGGGAGATCCGCGACTACCGCACCGGACGCAAGGCCGCCAAGATCGGTGTGCCCACGGCATTGGCGTTGGGCGCGGTGGGCGGCGGGCTCGCTGCGGTGATCGGCCGTCGCAAGGCCTGATTCATCCGACCGCGGGCGGTCAGAGAGTGAGCTGCATCAGCGTCAGGTCCAGCCACCGACCGAACTTGACGCCCACCTGCGGCATCTGTCCGACGGTGGCGAACCCGAACTTCTCGTGCAGAGCGATCGACGTGGTGTTCTCGGACTCGATGAATCCCACCAACACGTGAATGTCGCTCGCTTTCGCTCGCTCGATCAACTCGCTCAGTAGCGCACTGGCCAGCCCGCGACGGTAGAAGTCTCGATGGATGTACACCGAGTGTTCCACCGAGTGTCGGTAGCCGCTCTTGACCCGCCACTGCCCGTACGACGCGTATCCGGCCACCCGTCCGTCGACCTCTGCGGT
Organism: Rhodococcus sp. IEGM 1341; assembly: GCF_030056895.1. Lineage (NCBI taxonomy): Bacteria > Bacillati > Actinomycetota > Actinomycetes > Mycobacteriales > Nocardiaceae > Rhodococcus > Rhodococcus sp. IEGM 1341. The sequence goes on from NZ_JASHKV010000013.1 coordinate 97,723, forward strand.
GAGTACCGGGTATCCCGCGGCGATCCTGCCCTCGAACCAGGCTGTGCGATCGGCGAGGTCGACCTGTTCTTCGTCCCAGATGGCGGTGGTGTTGGCGACCGCGTCGTTGTGGATGTCGAGAATCTCGGGTAGATCGGCAGCGGAAGTGTCGCGAAGGCAGGAGTGGAGCCCGCAGAAACGACCATGGATATGCACTGCCACACGATAACCCGAGCGTCTAACCCAGGAAGACGTTGCGCCTCTTGGCAAGCAGTCGATAGAGCGTGTGCTGAATGGTTTCGCGCACGTGGTCGGTCAACTCGAACAGCACCATCGGATCCTCGAACGCGGTGGAGTCGTACCCGTCGGTGGGGATCGGCTTGCCGAATTCGATGTACCACTTGGACGGCAACGGGATCAGACCCAGCGGGCCGAGGTGCGGGAAGAACGGCGTGACCGGAAAGTACGGCACGCCCATCAATCGGGCCAGTGGTGCGATGTCGCCGATCTTGGGGTAGATCTCTTCCGAGCCGACGATGGAGCACGGGATGATCGGCACACCCGTCCGAAGAGCAGCCGAGACGAATCCGCCGCGACCGAATCGCTGCAACTTGTAGCGCTCGCTGAACGGTTTGCCGATGCCCTTGAACCCCTCCGGGAACACGGCAGCGACCTCGCCGGTGCGCAGCAGGCGTTCGGCGTCGGGGTTGCATGCGAGTGTGTGCCCGGCCTTGCGCGCGATCGTGCCGACGCCGGGCATCTCGAATGCCATGTCGGCGGCCAACATTCGCAGAGGGCGGTGCGCCGGGTGGTGATCTCGCACGGCGACCGACGCCATCAGCGCATCGACGGGCACGACGCCCGCATGGTTGGCGACGACGAGCGCGCCGCCGTCGGACGGAATGTTCTCGATGCCCTTGACCTCGACGCGGAACCACTTGTCGAACAACGGCCGCAGCAACGGAAGCCAGACCGCGTCGGCGAAGTGCGGGTCGTAGCCGAACTCGTCGACACTGTAGTCACCGGCCAGCCGCCTGCGAACGAACTCGGCGACCGAGGAGATCTGGTCGACGATCGTAGACTTGGTGTCGTCGATCATCGACAGCAACGGAGTGGGGAGCGAGGGCGTCACTGCCGACGCGTCGGCAGGAGCCGGGGCCGACAACGGCGTCGGCTCGCGAGGATCGGCGTAGGCGGAGGGGTGCCGTTCACGCGAGCCCGCAGCCGCTCGCGCCGAGCGGCCGGACGTGCCGCCGTGCAATGGAATCACTTTGGCCACTTCGCTCACCTGTCCCCTCCCGAACTACGCACCGCTCCCGAACTACGCAGTGCCGCCAGTGCCCGCGCCGTGGACGCGCCTGTCTCGACGGCCGAGACCAGTCGATCTTCGACGCTGTCCACCCATTCGGTTCTGATGACCGGCCGCAGCGCTGCGCCTCGGACGAAGTCGTCGAATGCCTGAACCGTAGTCCACCGCGGCTCGAAGCCAAGGACGGACCGCATGCGGGTGGTGTCCAGTCCGCAGCCGAAGTGGAAGTAGTCGAGTTGCTCGGTGGTGAACTCGCGCATCATGCCGCCCATCAGTGCGCGGCCGACGCTCTTGAACAGCGGAAACGGTACCGGCACCTGAACGCGGCCGGCTCGACGAATCGCCTGGGAGAGCATGATCGTGCCGTCGGCTCCGATGTTGAACGTGCCGGCCGACCCACCGAGAGTCGCGCGCTCGAGCGCAGCCAGGGCGTCTTCCTCGTGCAGCAACTGCATGCGTGCGTCGCGACCGACGATGCTGGGAATCAGCGGCGAGGTCATGTAGCGCGAGATGGTGCCGTTCAGTCGCGGACCGATCAGCGGTGCCATGCGCAGGATCGACACCGCGATGTCCGGTCGTCGACGCCCGAGACCGCGCACGTATCCCTCGATGTCGATCGAGTCCCGCGCGTACCCACCGCTCGGGGGGCGTCGAGCACTCATCTCCTCGGTGAATTTCACCGGATCCTTCGCGCTGCAGCCGTACACCGCGGACGACGAACGCAGTACCACCCTCTCGACGGTCGGTGACTTCTGGCAGACCGCGAACAGCTGCATCGCGCCGATGACGTTGAGGTCTTTCATCGTCGCGCGGCCACCGAACTTCGGGGGCTTGGCGACGGTGGCGGCGTGCACGACGGTGTCGACGCCGGCATTGCGAATCACTTTGCCGATCAGCGGATTACGAATGTCGGCGCGGACGAATTCCGCGCGTCCCATGCGGCGCAACAGATCCTTGCTCGGCGAGACCGCATCGACGGCGATGACGCGCTCGATGTTGGGATTCTGGGCCAGTCTGGTGACGAGGTAGCCGCCGAGGAATCGGCTCGCCCCGGTCACGAGGACCACTCGGGGCGCAGACGATCCACGATCGCTCGGACTCACTGCGCACCCCCAACGTCGGTTCCGCTGCAAAGCCTACTGGATCGACCGGGCTCGGCGCGGGTGAGAAGCAAAGCCCGTTCTTCGAACGGAAGAAGCCCGCCACCGATGGTGACGGGCTTCCCCATGAAGCAGATGACGGCAGGCTTATTTGCCGAGTTTCCTGCGCTGCACGCGGGTACGACGAAGCAACTTGCGGTGCTTCTTCTTCGACATGCGCTTGCGACGCTTCTTGATCACTGAACCCATGCGGGTGTCCTCACGTTCTTCTCTAGCGTTTTCGCGCACGCCGTTTGCGTACGCCTACCTGACAACCAAGCCCTGAGGGCTTCGAGCCAAAAGCCTTGGTCACCGAGCTGGCGCTGGGGCCACGTACTCGCCCACGGCTGCACACCGGCTGGCTGGCACGACGAGCGCCAATCCTACCGGTGTGAACCAGGACTTACGAAACCGGCCCCACGTGCACTACTAGCCTGCGTCGAAGTACGAGGTCTCGAGATAGTCGTGGACCGCCTTGGCGTGCACACGAAAAGATCGACCCACTCGTACAGCGGGCAATTCTCCGCCGTGCACCAGCCGGTACACGGTCATTTTCGAAACCCTCATCAGCGTCGCCACTTCGGCGACCGTGAGGAACTGCGTTCCGGCCAGGGCCGGTTGACCGTCCGGGGACGAACCCTTGGACGGCTTGTTTATAGACGCCATCAATCCACATACCTCCGGCACGTCTCATGCGGCAGGCTTCCCCTCCTGCCGAACAGACACGCACGTGCTGCCCCCGAGCCTATAGGGACAGATGGGGTTACTGCGACGGGTGTGGGGAAAAGATTTTTTATTCTGCTGTGATGCCCATCTCAATCGATCGGGCATTTGCGGCACCGAGGGCATCGAAAAACGCTGCTCGGACGCCCTTTCTCTCCAATTCACGCACTGCTGCGGCTGTCGTTCCGCCGGGAGAAGTCACGGCGTACCGGAGCTCGCTCGCGCTCTCGTCGGAGCGATCGAGCATCGCTCCGGACCCCACCATCGTCTGAACCACGAGCGCCGACGCCACGTCGCGGCTCAATCCCAGGCCCACTCCGGCGTCGATCATGGCCTCGGCCACGAGGAAGAAGTAGGCCGGACCGGAGCCGGACACGGCCGTCACGGCGTCGAGTTGGTTCTCCTTGACCACGACCACCTTGCCGACGGCCGAGAGGATCGAGCGCACGAGTTCGAGGTGCTCGGCGCGGGCGTACTTGCCCGGTGCCAACACGCTGACGCCCTCCCCCACCAGCATCGGGGTGTTGGGCATGACTCGAACGACCGGGAAGCCGGCGGGGAGCTTGGGCTCGAACTTGGCGGTGGGGACTCCTGCGGCCAGCGAGACGATGAGTTGTTCGCGATCGCCGTCGAGTTCGATTTTCGTGATCTCGGTCAGTGCCGCTTCGACGTCGGCCGGCTTGACCGCCAGCACGATCACATCGGCTCCCTCGGATGCGTCGCCGACGGTGGTGGTCAGTACTCCGAATTCCTTGGCGATCTCCTTGGCGCGGGTCTCGGACTTCTCGGCGACCACCAGATCGCGCACTGCGTGGCCGGACTCGAGGAGTCCCGCAATCAACGCCTCACCGATCCGTCCGCCGCCGATCACTGCAATTCTCGTCATACGACCAAGCCTGCCATGTCAGTTCGAGCGCGGCACCATCGCCAACTGTCTGCTCTGCACCACGACGGCACCGGTCGAATCCAGCACCACGTGGTCCTCCTCGAACCAGGTGCTGCCGATGACGGTGCTGGTCGCCGCCACCCGCAGCCACCCCGGTGCCGGACGGCGTCGCAGGTAGGTCGTCAACTGCACGGTCGGAGCCCAACCGAACATTCCGCGGTTCATGGTCACCGGAGCCGAGATGTCTCCGGTCATCAGTGCGAACAGCACTGCGGTGTCGAGGTCGGCCTCGTCGCCCGCGAAGGGACGCACCCACAGTCGAATCTCCGCCTCGCCCTGCTGGCCGGTCAGGAACGACGCCGACGACGCGTCGATCCGCATCTCGCAGCCCTTGGCGACGTGCACGATCGACGCCATCGGATGATCGCCCGCCACCGCGAGGGTCTCGGCCGGCGGCTCGGCTGCCATCGACGCCAACGACGTCGGCGTCTCGTGGTGGGGTTCCTCGGAATCGGGACGACCGAGGGTCACCACCGCCCGCACGGCAACGCGTCCGGCCTGGGTGAGTTCGACGTCGACGTGCGAGACCTGACGGCCGCGCTTGCGTACCACCGTCGTCAGCGCGACCTCGCCGGGATCGGGAGCGGCCAGGTAGCTGACGCTCACCGCGAGCGGCTGGATCTCGGCCTGGTCCGGGTCGGTCGTGACGATGTGCTTGCGCGCTGCTGCCGCGCAGACGGCGAGCATCACACCGCCGTGCACCTTCGGACCGATGGTCCAGGTGGAGTCGATCGCGCCCGCGAACGACGCGGTGTCGGCGGCGACCTCGAGCGCGGTCAGGGTGGTGGCGGCGGTGAAGGGGCTGGCGGAACTCATTTCCGACAACTTACCGGCGGCCTCAGGACAGGTGTGCGCGGGCGAACTGCAGTGCTTGCCCGAGCATCGAGGAACGCTCGGGGACCGTCCGCGCGTTCTGTGTGTTGATCTCGATGACCGCCTGCCCTTCGAAGCCGCGGCGCACCAGTTCGGTGCACACCTCAACGCACGGTTGGCTGCCGTGGCCGGGGATCAGGTGCTCGTCCACCGATGCGCCCCGGCCGTCGGCCAGATGCAGGTGCGCGATGCCCTCGCCCATCCGGTCGAGCATCTCGAGCGCGTCGGAGCCTGCGGTGGCCGTGTGCGAGAGGTCGAGGGTGTAGTGCCCGTGGCCGACGTCGGTCGGGTCGTAGGACGGCGAGAACGCCGACAGTGCCGCGCCCGGACCACCGCGTCGTTCGAGTCGCTGTGCGGATTTCTCCTTGCGACCGAAGAATCGGTCGGCGCGCATGGGGAACATGTTCTCCACGGCGACCACCACGTGCGAGTTCGATTCGAGTTCGGCGACCTGATCGGCGAAGCCGTCGCTGTACTTGCGTTGCCACCGGAACGGTGGGTGCACCACGACCGTCGCCGAGTCCAGCTTCTCGGCCGCCTCGACCGAGCGTGCGAGTTTGGTGACCGGATCGGATCCCCACACTCGCTGCGAGATGAGCAGGCACGGCGCGTGGATGGCCTGCACCGGCATCGAGTACTCCCGCGAGAGCGCGGCCACCGCGTCGACGTCCTGGCTGACGGACTCGGCCCACACCATCAGTTCGATGCCGTCGTACCCGAGCTCTGCCGCGTATCGGAACGCCGCCTCGGTGTTCTGCGGGTAGACCGAGGCCGTGGACAGTCCTACCTGAATTCGCTTCGCGCCCATGGGTGTGCCGACTCAGCCGGTACTGAGCTGGAAGGCGAGCGGACCGAGCGTGACGAAGACACCGACGGCGATCGCGATGACGATCGAGATCAGGTCGTCGGTGCGTCGCAGAATCCTCACGACCGCGACGAGTCCGACGATGACCAGCACCGACAGCACCAGAGCGACCCACGGCAACACGTCCCACAGTTGCTCGAAGCCCTTGAACAGCAGCGCGCCGACGGCGATCGACACCACGGCCTGACCGATCAGCACCAGCCATTGCCGGACGGCACCGCCCTTGCCCTTGACGGCCGCTGCCCGGCGGTCGGTTCGCGAGGCCGCAGTGGCGCTGTCGGCCTCCGCGTCCGGTGCGTCTTCGGTGTCGGTGTCGGCCTCGGCGTCGGTCGCGGTCTTCGGTTCGTCGTCGATCTCCGGCTTCACGAGATCGACGACCTCGGTGGCGGCGGACGTATCGACCGCCGACTCGTCGGCCGACTCGGCCGTCGTGTCGTCGGCGCGCGCAATGCGCGGAGACACCGCGGTCTTGGCCAGGTCGTCGACGTCGATGACTGCTGCACGCGGAGCGACGTCGGTGTTCGGCTCGACCACCTCGACCTGCCGCGAGGCTCGGAATCCCACAGGCTTGCGGGTCCGGCCCTGCTCGGCCGCGGTGGATCCGTACGGAAGCCGATCGGGCGCCGACGCCGTGGACACAGCCGGGCGCTTGGACCGTTCGGTGTCGTCGTGCGAGCGGTTCAGCAGGTCACCGGCAACCGTGGTGGAGCCGGACAGCAGTTCCGGCTCGGGCTGCTGCTTCTCGCGCTTGCCTGCCGGTTGGAACGGAGTGGGTCGCGTGCTCTGCGGCTTGGCCGGTTGCGGCCGGGAAGAGACGGCGGCGGGTGCATCGTCCTCGGCCGCATCGCTGCTCTGCGGCGCTGCCGCGGCGACGTCGGGTGTCTCGGGCGTCTCGGGCTCGGACGCGTCGGGAGCCGGGGACTCGACCACCGGGGCGCTGCGGTTACCGGGCTCGTCGCGTACGACGGGGATCTCACCGGTCAGCTCGGCGACGGAGATGCCGCCCTTGACGCCGCGGCGACGGCGACCGCCTGCGCTCAGGTTCGTCTTCTGACCGTTTCGAGCCAGCAGCTCGGCAACCGAGATCTGTCCGGTGTCCTCCGGGTTGGTGTCGCTCATCTAGAGCTCACCACCGGATCGCCGTCGGTTTCGGGGTCCAGCTTCCTCAACATCAAACCTTCCTTCAGCGCCCACGGGCATATCTCGGGTGACTCCGCTGTCGATGCCCGCATGCTCGCCTCCGCTACCAGAGCCCCGGCCACCAGTGGTGGCGACCTGTCGGCGCTGACACATTCCAATTCTGCACGGTCGGCCACGACGATCCGCGTTACGAACGCTACGAGTCGCCTCGAGCCGCGTCCATACCGGCGTCGAGCACCCCCTATTCGCACATGCCCACGGTACTGGGTCTACCGTCGACGTTTGTGACAGCAGGTCGTGAGCAGCAGTCGTTCGCTGCAGAGGTCGAGATGGATTTCCCGCGAGAATGGGTCGAGTTTCCCGACCCCGACAATTCGGAACACCTCATCGCTGCGGATCTGACGTGGTTGTTGTCCAACTGGACCTGCGTGTTCGGAACTCCGGCCTGTCAGGGAACGGTCGAGGGCCGCCCCGACGACGGTTGTTGCTCCCACGGCGCGTTCCTGTCCGACGAGGACGACAAACGCAAGCTCGACGAGTCCGTGAAGTTGCTCACTCCGCAGGACTGGCAGCTCATGGACAAGGGTCTGGGCAAGAAGGGATACGTCGAATACGACGATCTCGACGACGAGCAGTCGCTGCGGACGCGGCGCTACAAGGGTGCCTGCATCTTCCAGAACCGTCCCGGGTTCGAGGGCGGAATCGGGTGCGCGCTGCACTCGATGGCGCTCCGCAAGGGCATCGAGCCGCTCGAGGTCAAGCCCGACGTGTGCTGGCAGCTGCCGATCCGACGTACCCAGGACTGGGTGACGCGGCCGGACGGCTCCGAAATCCTCAAGACCACGATCGGCGAGTACGACCGACGCGGCTGGGGCGAAGGCGGTCTCGATCTGCACTGGTATTGCTCGGGCTCGCCTGATGCGCACGTCGGATCGAAGCAGGTGTTCGAGTCCTACAAACCGGAATTGACCGAACTACTCGGCAAGGCGGCCTACGACGAACTGGCATCGCTGTGCAAGCGTCGCCGCGGTCTGGGTCTGATCGCAGTGCATCCGGCCACTCGTGAGGCGCAGCGTCGATAGAGCGGCTGCGCCGCACGTGAGCGAAACCTCGTAGCCCACTACGAGTTTCCGCTCACATGCCGCAGGCTTTATCCCTCGAGTTTGTAGCCCAGTCCGCGCACGGTGACGAGGTGTTCCGGCTTGGCCGGGTCCGCTTCGATCTTCGAGCGCAGTCGCTTGACGTGCACGTCGAGGGTCTTGGTGTCGCCCACGTAGTCGGCTCCCCACACGCGGTCGATCAACTGTCCGCGGGTCAGCACTCGACCGGAGTTGCGCAGCAAGTACTCGAGCAGATCGAATTCCTTGAGCGGCAACGTGATCTGCTCGGATCCGACCATCACCACGTGGCGTTCGACGTCCATGCGCACCGGTCCGGCTTCGAGCACTCCGGTATCGACTCCGCCGTCGACCTCGGCGTCGGAGCCGCGCCGCAGAACTGCGCGGATGCGGGCGATGAGTTCGCGTGCCGAGTACGGCTTGGTTACGTAGTCGTCGGCACCGAGTTCGAGGCCGACGACCTTGTCGATCTCACTGTCACGTGCGGTCACCATGATCACGGGAACGCCTGAGCGCGAACGCAATTGCTTGCACACGTCGGTTCCGCTCATGCCGGGGAGCATGAGGTCGAGCAACACGATGTCTGCTCCTGCGCGATCGAATTCCGCGAGCGCCGACGGTCCGTCTCCGACGACCGTGGCCTCGAAACCTTCCTTGCGGAGCAGGAAGGCCAATGGATCGGCCAACGACTCTTCGTCTTCCACGATCAGAACGTTGGTCACTGATTCTCTCTTTCTGTAACCGAAGCGTCGTCTTCTTCTTCGAAGTACGCAGGGATCTGGAGGGTGAAGGTGGATCCGGTGCCCAGCTTGCTCCACAGCGAGATGCTGCCGTTGTGGTTGGCTGCGACGTGTTTGGCGATGGCCAGGCCCAGGCCTGTGCCACCGGTTGCCCGCGACCGAGCTTTGTCGACGCGGAAGAATCTCTCGAAGACGCGTTCCTGGTCTTCCTTGGCGATGCCGATGCCGCGGTCGGTGACGGCGAACGCGACGTTGTCTCCGCGTAGGGCGCGGCTCACCGAGACCGGCGCGCCGTCGGAGGAGTAGGCGATGGCGTTCTGGATGAGGTTGGCCAGGGCCGTCACCAGCAGCGCTTGATCGCCGAGAACTTCGAGGCCGCTCGGGTGGTCGGTGGTGACGGAGATGCCGGCGTTCTCGGCGGCGAGCTTGGATCGATCCATCGCCTCGTTGACGACGGTGTCGACGTCGACGACCTCGAGGTCGGGTAGCTTCTCGGCACCTTGCAGGCGGGACAGTGCGATCAGTTCGGTCACCATGTTGCCGAGCCGTTTGGATTCGGCGACGACCTTGCCGCCGAAGTGCCTCACCGAGTCGGGGTCGTCTGCGGACTCGAGCAGCGCCTCCGCCAGGAGGCTCATCGCGCCGACGGGTGTCTTGAGTTCGTGGCTGACGTTGGCCACGAAGTCCCGACGCGTCGCCTCCATCCGGACCTGCTCGGAATCGTCGTCGGCGAACAGCACCACGAACCGCTTGTCTTCCTTGCTGAGCAGCCGGGCGACGCAGCGGACGGCGATCTTGTCGCGGCCGGTTCTGGGGTTCTTCGAGCTGAGGTCCACTTCGACGGGGTTGCCGTCGGCGAGGACCTTGAGGACGGCGTCCCATGCCCGATCGTCGATCAGCCGGTTACGCACCAGCCCCAACTCCTCGGCGCGCGGGTTGAACAGCACGACGTCGTGAAATTGGTCGACGACGGCGATGCCGCTCTCCGATGCGAGGACGATCAGGTCCAGTACCTGGGACATCGTGAGCCCGGACGTGGCTCGGCGGCGCTCCGAGTGTCGAGTGTTGAGGTACGGGATCAGAACACCGCCGACGAGGTATCCCACGAAGGCCGTGGCGATAGCCAGTAGTACGGCCGATGCAACACTCACACCGGAATCGTACGTTCGATGGACAGCTCACATACGCAGGGTGCAGGCATTTCCCTGGTCGTCATAGTCCCCGTCGGCAGTGTTCTTCGATCGTTCACCTGCAGTTACGACAAAACGTCGGTTTGGGCGTGGTGGAGCTACTTACCGCCCTGGTTTGCCACGGCAGCTGCACCTGCGGCCGCTGCTTCGGGGTCGAGGTAGGTGCCGCCCGGGTTGGTGGGCTTGAGCTTGCCGTCGACCTCGGTGAGGTCGTACTTCAGCGGAATGCCGGTGGGGATGTTGAGCTCGGCGATATCGGCGTCGGAGATCTCGTCGAGGTACTTCACGAGAGCGCGCAGCGAGTTGCCGTGCGCGGCGACGAGCACGTTCTTGCCGGCCTTCAGATCGGCGACGATCGTCTCCTCGAAGTACGGAATCAGGCGCTCGACGACGTCTGCGAGGCACTCGGTCAGCGGAACGCTGTCCAGATCTGCGTAGCGCGGATCGGCGTCCTGGCTGTGCTCGCTGCCGATCTCGATGGGCGGCGGCGGGGTGTCGTAGCTACGACGCCACAGCATGAACTGCTCGTTGCCGTACTTGTCCTTGGTTTCGGCCTTGTTCAGCCCCTGCAGCGCGCCGTAGTGCCGTTCGTTCAGACGCCAGTCGCGGACGACGGGAATCCAGTGCCGATCGGCGGCGTCGAGTGCGAGGTTGGCGGTGCTGATCGCGCGACGCAGCAGCGAGGTGTACAGCAGGTCGGGCAGTATGCCCGCCTCGGCGAGGAGCTGACCGGCACGCTTGCCCTCGGCCTCACCCTTCTCGGTCAGTCGCACGTCCACCCAACCGGTGAACTGGTTGGACGCATTCCATTCGCTCTCGCCGTGACGAAGCAGAATCAAGGTTCCGATACTCATGTGGTCAGTTTCTCATGTTCCACTCGTGGTGGCCCGCGTGCGACCAGGACCGCGACGACGACGATCATCACGACGGCGGTGAGGGTGATCGGGATGGGGATGACGGGGTCGAACAACACGATCGCAGACCAGGTCACCCGATTCGCGAATGTTGCCTCGATTGTATTGTGAGAGTTCCTATTACGGACATTTCAGACAATGTTCGACGCTTCGCTGCGGGGGTCGCGCGGGGTCGCGGGACCTCACACCCTTTTTGCCGACCGAGCGCCGGGGTTCACGTCATGCCAGGGGTGTGAGGTTTTCAGAAAGGGTGTGACGTTGCGGGCTATCCGCCCAGACCCGACCCGATATCGCCGATCCGAGCTCCCACACTCCGATCGACCTCTTCGGTCTCGACGAAATAGCGTCGAAACACCGATCGCATCAATTGAATGACCTCGATGTGCTGCCTGATCGCCACAGCCGCCGACCTTTCTTCCCCATCGGCAAGTCGTTTGAACTTGCGACCCAGCTGTTGGGCTGACGGAAGCGTGCCGAAGGCTTCGAGATCCACGAGAAATTTGGTCTTCCCCAGCATTTCAGCAAGATGGTCGATGTATTCGGCGCAGACCTGATCACACTGGGCAGCAACGTTCTCCGGGATCTCCATCAACCCTGCCTCTGCACGTTCCGAGAGGTTCTTCCAATACTGCATCGACTCGAATAGATCGCCGTTTCCAGATGCCATCGAACCTCTACCTTTCGATCTACCGTGCCCGCGCCGGCAGGTTGGTCTGCAAAGCTTCCGTGACTCGACCGATCTCCGAACACGGTTCGCTCCGAGGCTCGCGCCCGGCCCTACCGTCGAGAATGAAGTACACGATTCCCCCAACCACCTCGTACGCGACACCACAGCTGACCTCGTCGTAACTCGCAGTTCGCCGAAACTGCACAGCACCAGCACTATTGGGTGCCGAGAAGTCACCGAACTGCTCGTTCGCCTGCAGATAAGCGAGGTCGTGGTGAGAGGAGAACACTCCCAGGAAATACCACGACCCGGGGTCAGGGTCCGTCCAGATGCAGGTCATCCATTCGGTGGACAGCGGCGCGTCTCCGAACAGATTCGTACTCTTGCTCTCCATGAATCACCCTAGGTTTGATGCCGCTTCCTTCTGAGTCAGGAAGGATGAGCACAT
>NZ_JASHKV010000014.1:0-83766 GCF_030056895.1 Rhodococcus sp. IEGM 1341
GTCCGTCGCTCTGACTCGACAAAAGTTACGCCACCAACCACACCAACGCAAATCGGCAGGTCGACCCATGCTCTCGGCGTATTCGCGCAGCTCGGCCCCGGGGCGTCGGGTCATCGCGCCCACTACACGCTCCAGGGTGCGCGTGTGATGCCAGCCACAGTCCGAACCTTCACTGCGGCAACATCGTTCACCCCCGAGTCGCGTTCCGGCGCACACCGTCCACGTGCTCCGGCACCGCAATGTCCCCCGCGAGATCTGCGGCAGGTTCGGCGTCGCCGAGCGCCTCCCACACCGGAACAACTCCGGCCCATACGTCTCCCCGCTCGATGTCGAGGTCGTCGTCGACCGGTCCACCTGACCGCGACTTCACCGATGCCTCGTACATCGAAAGCGCCAGAACCGCGGTGGCTGCAAGCTCTTTCCGAGTATGTGAACGCAGGTGAATGCTTCTTCCGGGGACCACCTGGTCGACGATCGCGTCCAATGCTCGAATCCGTTCGTCGGTGTCCTCCACTCGGCGAGGTCGTCCGACCACGACGGCGCTTCGATAGTTCATCGAATGATGAAATGCCGATCGAGCCAGGACGAGCCCGTCGACGACAGTCGCAGTGACGCAGATGTCCTGATCCGGAGCGTCGATCATGCTGCGTGATGCCACTGATCCATGCAGATACAGCGTGCCTTCCCTGTCCGGACCGGCGGGATCCACGCCGAACACGGTAGGTACGACGCGCGGCACTCCATCCACGATCACGCCGATGTGGCATATGCGCGCCGAGCGCAGTACGTCGAGCAACGCTGCGCGTTCGAGGCCGGCGCGATGCCTCCCCCGCATCACTACCGTTCGCGCTGTCGGGGAAAGAGGCACGTCGTCGACTGTCATGGTTTCCAGGATGCGGGACGAGTGGCCTTTCGTCATGGTCCAATAGAGCTGCTTTTGTTCAGGCCACTTCGACGCGGATACCGAAAGAGACCACAACCCCATGCTCCCGATCTCCCTGTCGATCACCCTCGATCGCGCCGACGCTCGGACGTTGCCCGTCCAACTGGCGGATCGCATCCGGTCCGCAATCGACGACGGAGACCTGCAGCCCGATTCTCGATTACCCAGCACCCGAGCACTTTCCGTCGATCTTGGCATCGCGCGTGCAGTCGTGGAGAAGGCTTACGAACAGCTTGTCGCAGAAGGTTGGCTCGATGCCCGACGCGGTTCGGGTAACTATGTCCGACGCATCCCCCGCGCACCTCGATCGATTGCGATGGCGTCGAGCGCACACACCACACCACGAACACCCCCGCGGATATCTCTCCGTCCGGGAATCCCGTGGACTCCGCCCTCGGCATCCGATGCCTGGAAGCGCGCGTGGCGCGACGTCGGCGGCACACCGCCTCCCGGCGACTATCCCGATTCCGCCGGCACGCTCGAACTGAGGACTCGCGTCGCCGATCTACTCCGCCGCGCCCGCGGGCTGCACACCACACCGGCGTCGATCGTGATCACGACGGGCAGCATTCACGGCCTCGACCTGGCCCTGGGTGCGCTTTCCGCTGCCGAGTCGGTCGAACACGTTCTGGCACTGGAGAATCCAGGCTACAAATCCGCCGCTGCGCTCGCGACGCATCGCGGGTGGTCCTTGCACGACGTCCCCGTCGACCGCGATGGCCTGATCGTCGAACAACTCGACTCGACTCCCCCACGAACACCGGCCGTGTACGTCACGCCGTCGCATCAATATCCGACCGGCGCATTCATGCCCATCGGCCGTCGACGCGCGCTGGCGGACTGGGCTCGCAGCAACGATTCCATCATCATCGAGGACGACTACGACTCCGAATTCCGTTACGGCGTAGCACCTTTGCCCACCGTAGCCGAATTGGCACCCGACCGGACCGTGTACCTCGGCACCGTATCCAAGACCCTCGGCGCCGGGGTTCGTCTCGGCTGGATGGTTGCGCCTGAGTCGATGGTCGACCGCATCTCGACAATGCGCCGCGCGATCGTCGATCATCCCTCGGTTCCCGTCCAGCATGCGATGACGTCCATCTTGCGCGACGGCGAATGGGACAGAGCCGTCCGAACGGCCCGGCGGCTCTATCGAGCCCGCGACCGCCTGGTCGCGGCCGCGCTGGCCAGGTTCGGCGAACTTCGCGGAGTCGGAGCCGGCCTGCATACCGTGTTGATACTCGACACTGCCGCAGCGCGCGACGTCGCTACCTCTTGCGCCGCGAGGGGCGTGGACGTACCGACGCTCGAACACTCGACCCGCTCGCACACAGCCCGGGGTGGGATCGTCGTCGGATACGGGTCCGCCTCCAACGACGAATTGGACTATGCGATAAGCATATTGGTCGAGGCGCTGGAAGCTGTGCTACTCAGCTGACCCGCTCGATGCTGCCACCGAGTGCACTCAGGTTCTCCACGAATCGCGGATAACCGCGATCGATGTGGAAGACGTCGTGCACCTCCGTCGTACCGTCGGCCACCAGTCCCGCGAGAACCAAGCCGGCCCCGGCCCGAATATCGGAGGACCACACCGGTGCGCTGGACAGCTGTGGCACACCGCGAACCACGGCGTGGTGGCCGTCGGTGCGCGCGTCGGCCCCGAGCCTGATCATCTCCTCGACGAACCGGAATCGTGCCTCGAAGACGTTTTCGGTGATCATCGACGTACCGTCCGCGACTGTCGCAAGTCCGATTGCCATCGGCTGCAGGTCGGTCGGGAACCCCGGATACGGAAGCGTCGCAAAATTGACCGCTCGCGGTCGCTCGTGTTGCACGACGCGGAAGCCGTCGGGCTCGCTGGTGACCTCGGCGCCTGCGGACCTCAATTTGTCCAGCACCAACGACAGGTGCTTGGGGTTCACACCGCGGACTCGCACGTCCCCACGAGTCATGGCAGCGGCGATTCCCCACGTGGCGGCGACGATGCGATCGCCGATCACCCGATGGGTCGTCGGCTTCAGCGCGCTCACACCACGAATGGTCAAAGTCGAGGTGCCTGCACCTCGGACGTCGGCACCCATCTCGTTCAGCATGTTGCATACGTCGACGATGTCCGGCTCACGCGCGGCGTTGTCGATCACCGTCTCCCCGGTGGCCAGGACTGCGGCCATCAAGATGTTCTCAGTGGCACCGACGGACGGAAACGCCAGTCTGATGTTCGCGCCGCGCAATTCGTCTGCTTCCGCAACGACACATCCGTGTTGGATCTCGCTGCGTGCCCCGAGCAATTGAAGACCGGACTGATGCATGTCGAGGGGACGCGACCCGATCGCGTCTCCGCCCGGCAGTGCGACGACAGCTCTCTTGCACCGCGCAACCAGCGGCCCCAGCACGCACACCGAAGCTCGGAACTGGCGAACCGCCGCGAAATCGGCGTGATACTTCGGCATGGCCGGAGTGGTGATGTGAACGACCGATCCCTCCAACTCGACCTCACAGCCGAGCCCGCGCAACACCTCCGCCATCAGTGGCACGTCCAGGATGTCGGGGCAGTTGGTGATCGTGCTGGTGCCCTCTGCCAGCAGCGCTGCCGCCATCAATTTGAGGACGCTGTTCTTCGCACCACCGACCGCCACCTCACCGACGAGGCGATTTCCACCGTTGACCAAAAAGCGTTCACTCACCTCGACAGCGTAGCCAGCGGGACCGGCCGACACCCGCGCGGTACCGTAGCGCGCATGGCCGTCCACCTCACCCGCATCTATACGAGAACCGGCGACGACGGGACCACCGGGCTGAGTGATTTCTCGAGGGTGTCCAAGAACGACGAACGACTTGTTGCCTACGCGGACTGCGACGAGACCAACGCGAGTCTCGGTGTGGTTCTCGCCCTCGGCAACCCGCCCGAATCGGTTCATTCGGTGATCCGCACCATCCAGAGCGATCTCTTCGACGCGGGGGCCGATCTGTCGACTCCGGTCGTCGAGAATCCGCAGTACCCGCCTCTGCGCATCGATCAGAGCTACGTCGACCGGCTCGAAGGCTGGTGCGACGAGTTCAACAAGGATCTCCCCGCACTGACGTCGTTCATTCTGCCGGGCGGAACGCCGCTGGGAGCGTTGCTACACGTGTCGCGAACGGTGGCCCGACGGGCGGAGCGGTCGGCATGGGCTGCGGTGCACGCGAGCCCGGAAACAACGAGTGCATTGCCGGCGAAATACCTCAACCGGCTCTCGGATCTGCTGTTCATTCTGAGCCGATACGCCAACCCCGAGGGCGACGTCCAGTGGGTTCCCGGGTCGAGCCGCGCTTCGAGCGACCCGACTACCGGCGACAGCTGATCAGGCCGCCGGTCGGCGGCGACGCGATCGGCCGGAGGGACGAGATTCGACCCAGGACAGGAAAGCGGTCAACGCACTTCTGTCGAGGGCGATCTCGAAATACTTACCATTGTCGGACAGTTCCAACACGGCGATGTCCGGTGTCATGATGTCGAACTCGGTGTCTCGTGGGGCTCGTCGATCACCCACGTGAATGTCCTGCCTACCCAGCCGATGATCGGGGCCGGGGCGAAGACTGGACAGCTTGAAGAAAACGAGAGTGTTGTCTCCGTACCGAATGATGCCGTGACGCCAACCGGCACCACCGTCCGTCGGCAACACCCGCATGATCGCGGCGGTTCCCCCGCGCCGTAGAACCATCAGACGGTACGCAAAAGCCGCGACGAGCCCTGCGAGCAGCACAACCAGAATGATCAGAACAATCAATCCGTAGTGCATCGCAGGTCTCGTCGCGGCTTCTCGTGAACCTAGGACCGCTCGACAGCGCGGACACGACCCTTGGCCACAGCAATGGCCTCGAGGTCGTCGCCGTTCTCTGCCACTACAGCCCGTGCCGCCTCGACATCGATGTCGTCGGCGAAATCGGCCGATTCTGCCAGCACGGTGACCGTCTTGCCGGTCACCGACAGGAATCCACCGTGGACGGCTGCGATGAGCTTTTCGCCGTCCGTGGTCGTGATCGACACCGTGCCGCCCTCGATCAACTGCCCGAGGACAGGCTCGTGGCCCAGCATGATGCCGATCTCACCTTCGGTGGTCTGAGCGCTGACAATGGTCGCGGTACCGGACCACAGCTTTTGCTCCACAGCGACCAGGGAGACCTCCATGCCGCTCTTCTCGGAAGAAGTCACGTCGGTCTACTTTCCGGCCATCTTCTTCGCGGCTGCCTCGACATCGTCGAGACCACCACAGCTGTTGAAGGCCTGCTCGGGAAGGTGGTCGTACTCACCCTTGGTGACCTTGTCGAATGCCTCGATGGTGTCGGAGAGCGACACGACCGAACCGGCCTCGCCGGTGAACTTCTCGGCAACGATGAAGTTCTGGCCGAGGAACTTCTGGAGGCGGCGTGCACGGCCGACCAGAACCTTGTCCTCTTCCTGAAGCTCGTCCATACCGAGGATGGCGATGATGTCCTGCAGCTCCTTGTACTTCTGCAGGATCCGCTTGACCTCGTTGGCGACGCGGAAGTGCTCCGCACCGACGATGCCGGGCTCGAGGATGCGCGAGGTGGAGCTCAGCGGGTCCACAGCGGGGTAGATACCCATCTGCGAAATCGGACGCGAGAGCTCAGTCGTCGCATCGAGGTGCGCGAACGTCGTGGCCGGAGCCGGGTCGGTGTAGTCGTCGGCGGGAACGTAGATCGCCTGCAGCGAGGTGATCGAGCGTCCACGGGTCGAGGTGATTCGCTCCTGGAGCTCACCCATCTCGTCCGCCAGCGTGGGCTGGTAACCGACGGCCGACGGCATACGACCGAGAAGGGTCGACACCTCCGAACCTGCCTGCGTGAAGCGGAAGATGTTGTCGATGAACAGAAGAACGTCCTGTCCCTGAACATCGCGGAAGTACTCCGCCATGGTCAGTGCCGACAACGCCACGCGCATACGCGTGCCGGGCGGCTCGTCCATCTGGCCGAAGACGAGGGCGGTGTCCTGGAGGACGCCCATCTCTTCCATCTCGAGGTGAAGGTCGGTGCCTTCACGGGTGCGCTCTCCGACTCCTGCGAACACCGAGGTGCCCGAGAACTCGCGTGCGATACGGGTGATCATTTCCTGGATCAGAACGGTCTTGCCGACACCGGCACCACCGAACAGACCGATCTTTCCGCCCTTGACGTACGGGGTCAGGAGGTCGATGACCTTGATGCCGGTCTCGAGGATCTCGGTCTTGCCCTCGAGCTGATCGAAGGCTGGTGGCTTGCGGTGGATGCCCCACTGCTCGCCGTCGCGGCCGAGTCCGGGGGTGTCCAGGCAGTCGCCAAGGGCGTTGAACACGTGGCCCTTGACGACGTCACCGACGGGAACCGAGATCGGCTTGCCCGAGTCGATGACTGCAGTGCCGCGGACGAGTCCGTCGGTGGGCTGCATCGAGATGGTGCGAACCAAGTTGTCACCGAGGTGCTGTGCAACCTCGAGCGTCAGGGTCTTGGCCACGGTCGGCAGAGTGATCTCTGCGTTGAGGGCGTTGAACAGTGCGGGAATCGAGCCGCGCGGGAACTCGACGTCCACAACGGGGCCGATGACCCGAACGACACGGCCGGACTGAGTGTCCGCTCCGCTCGCGTTCTCTTGGGCTACTGCTGCGGTCATTGCTTAGTCACTTCCTGCGCTGTCGGCCAACGCGTTGGCGCCACCGACGATTTCGCTGATTTCCTGGGTGATCTGGGCCTGCCGAGCCTGGTTGGCCTGACGGCTCAAGGTCTCGACCAATTCGTTCGCGTTGTCCGTCGCTGCCTTCATGGCGGTACGACGCGCCGCGGACTCCGACGCTGCTGCATCGAGCAACGACGCATAGATCCTGGTGCTGATGTACTTGGGCAGCAGCGCCGAGAGCAGAGTTCCCGCTTCCGGCTCGAACTCGTACTGTGCCTGCACATCTGCGGTCGGTGAGTCGCTCAGCGCATCCGCACCCATCTCGAATTCCTCGTCTGTGTACGAGATTTCGAGCGGTGCCATACGGCGAACTTCGGGCTTCTGCGTGAGCATCGACACGAAGCGGGTGTAAACGATGTGCAACTCGTCCACGCCCTCGACGGTGCCTTCACCGTTGGGAGCCTCGACCTCGGTGCCCGAGCCGGCCATGAACAGTTCGACCAGGTGCCTACTGGCCTTGGCCGCGTCGGCGTATCCGGGCTCCTGAGAGAAGCCCGTCCAGGCACCCTTCACGTCCCGCTCACGGAATGTGTAGTAGCCCAGGCCTTTTGCGCCGAGGACATAGATGACCGGATCCTTGCCCTGGGAGCGGAGCAGCTGGAACAGCTCCTCCGTCTCCTTGAGCACGTTGGAGTTGTAGCCGCCGCACATACCGCGGTCGCTGGTCACGACCAGAACCGCGGCACGCTTGGGCTCGGGTCGCTCGTTGAGCAACGGGTGATCGAGCGAGCTCGATGCACTCGCCAACGCGGAGAGCACCTTGGTGATCTCTTCCGCATACGGCTTCGATGCGGCAACGCGGGCCTGAGCCTTGGTGATTCGCGATGTCGCGATCAACTCTTGTGCCTTGGTGATCTTCTTGGTCGAGTTGACCGACTTGATGCGGGAGCGAAGCTCGAGAATGCTTGCCATCTAGCTGTTCACGCTCCCTTCTGTGCTCGTCTTGGCATCTGTCATCGCAGGCCTACTTGCTGACTGTCTTGCGAGTGACGTTGACCTGCTCCTGGCTGACCTCGTCGGCGTTCAGTTTGTCTGCCTCGGCCTCGTTGACGACGCGGTTGCCGTCCGAGTCGACGAATCCGGCCTTGAACTTCTCGGTCGCCTCGGTCAGTGCCTTCTGGTTGTCCTCGTCGAGAGCCTTGCCACCGGCAATGCTGTCGTAGACGCCGCTGGCGTTGCGGTGCAGGTCCTCGAGCAGCTCGGTCTCGAAGCGACGCACGTCGCCGACGGGAACCGAGTCGTACGTTCCCTGCCCTGCGAGCCAGATCGAGACGATCTGATCTTCGACGGCAACCGGGGCGTACTGATCCTGCTTGAGCAGCTCGACCAGACGTGCGCCGCGCTCGAGCTGAGCCTTGGAGGCCGCGTCGAGGTCGGACGCGAACGCAGAGAAGGCTTCCAGCTCGCGGAACTGCGCGAGCTCGAGGCGAAGAGATCCGGAGACCTTCTTCATGCCCTTGGTCTGTGCCGCGCCGCCGACTCGGGACACCGAGATACCGACGTTGATCGCGGGACGGACGCCCTTGTTGAACAGGTCCGACTCCAGGAAGACCTGGCCGTCGGTGATGGAGATGACGTTGGTCGGGATGTACGCCGAGACGTCGTTGGCCTTGGTCTCGATGATCGGCAAAGCCGTCAACGATCCGCCACCGAGCTCGTCGGACAGCTTCGCCGAACGCTCCAGCAGACGGGAGTGCAAGTAGAAGACGTCACCGGGGTATGCCTCGCGGCCCGGCGGACGACGCAGCAGCAGCGAGATGGCGCGGTACGCCTCGGCCTGCTTGGTCAGGTCGTCGAACACGATGAGGACGTGCTTGCCCTGGTACATCCAGTGCTGGCCGATGGCCGAGCCGGTGTACGGGGCGAGCCACTTGAAGCCGGCCGAATCGGACGCGGGAGCCGCGACGATGGTCGTGTATTCGAGTGCGCCCTGCTCTTCGAGTGCAGCCTTGACGCCTGCGATCGTCGAGCCCTTCTGGCCGATGGCGACGTAGATGCAGCGAACCTGCTTCTTCTCGTCGCCGCTCTCCCAGTTGGCCTTCTGGTTCAGGATCGCGTCGATGCAGACCGCGGTCTTGCCGGTCTTGCGGTCGCCGATGATGAGCTGACGCTGGCCGCGGCCGATCGGGGTCATGGCGTCGATCGCCTTGATACCGGTCTGCAGCGGCTCCTCGACGGGCTGACGCTCGAGCACCGAGGCAGCCTGCAGTTCGAGGGCGCGGGTCTCGGAGGACTCGATGTCGCCGAGGCCGTCGATGGGCTTGCCCAGGGGGTCCACGACGCGGCCGAGGTAGCCGTCGCCCACGGGGACCGACAGCACGTCTCCGGTGCGCTTGACTTCCTGGCCTTCTTCGATGTGCTCGTAGTCACCGAGGATGACGGCACCGATTTCGGTGGCATCCAGGTTCAGCGCGACACCGAGGACTCCGCCGGGGAATTCCAGGAGTTCGTTGGACATCGCCGACGGCAATCCGGACACGTGAGCGATTCCGTCGCTCGTGTCCGTAACCGTGCCGACCTCCTCGCGGGAAGACTCCGGTGAGTAGCTCGCGGTGAAGTTATCGATCGCGCTACGGATCTCGTCGGAGGAGATCGTCAGCTCCGCCATAGTGTTTCCTGCTCTTCCTTCAAATGATCGCGGGGTGAAATGTCTCGAAAGTCGAGACGCTTCTTCTCGTTACTGTGTCCGTGTCGGACTATTTGAGCGTCTTTCGCAATGCAGCGAGGCGGCCTGCCCCGCTACCGTCGATGACCTCGTCGCCGATACGAACGACAAGTCCGCTGAGCAGTTCGGTATCGACCTCTACATGCACCGTGACCTGCTTGCCGTACGTGCGGGTCAAGGTGGCCGTCAGCTTCTCGAGCTGACTGTCGCTCAGTGGTGCTGCGCTGCGGACGTGGGCAACCGCGCGGTCGCGCTGCTCGGCGGCCAGATCGGCCAGTCCGTTCAGTACGTCGGCGGGAGCAGCCTTTCGCGGACGCGTCACAGCCTGAACTGCAAGCGCCTCGGTGACCGCGGTGACCTTGCCGTAGAGCAGGCGACCGAGCAGTTCACGCTTGGCCTGCGCGGGCTTCGAGCGATCCGAGAGGGCCTGCTCGAGCTGCGGGTTTCCTGCCACGATCCGCCCGAGGCGGAACAGCTCGTCCTCGACCGTGTCCAACTGATCCTGATCGGCCGCGGCGCGAAGCAGAGCTTCACGTCCCAGCTCGACCAGCGAGTTCAGCAGGTCGCGAGCGGTGGACCAGCTTTCGCCGGCAGCGGCCTTGACGATCGTCGCCGTTGCACTCGACACCTGGCCGGAGAAGACCTCTCCGGCCAGATCGCTTCGCCGAACGCCCTCGACCGACGAGTCGGCGAGAGCGGTACGCAACGTGCGCTGCGCGTCGAGGGTCTCGACGACGGCGAACAACTCGGCACCGGTCTGAGCAGCGACGGCTGTTGCCTCGCCTGCCGACGCGGACCCCAGAGCTTCGTGGGCAACCGACCGCGTGCGGGCGAGTGCCTCACGAGAAGTTGCGTACATGGTTCGACTCACTTTCCGGATGCGGAGTCCGCGGTGACGGAATCCAACTCGTTGAGGAAGCGATCGATCGAACTGGAACGCTTCGCGTCGTCGGACAACTGCTCTCCGATGACCTTCTCAGCGAGTTCGACGGCCGTGCGTCCCAGATCTCCCCGAAGTTCGGTGACGATCTGCTGACGCTGAGCAACGAGCTGATTGTGACCTGCGGCCACGATCCGGTCGCTTTCTTCCTGCGCCTTTTCCTTCATCTCGGCGAGAATCGCCTGCCCCTGGGTACGCGCTTCCTCACGGATCTGCGCGGCCTCGGAACGGGCGTCGGCCAGCTGAGCGTGGTACTGCTCGAGAGCAGCCTTGGCTTCTGCCTGTGCCTCTTCGGCCTTCTTGATTCCGCCTTCGATGAGCTCGGAACGCTCAGCGAGAACCTTGGTGAAGCGCGGCACCACGTACTTCCAGAAGAGGAAGCCGATTGCCGCGACACAGACGATCGACCAAACGATGTCGTAGGTTGCGGGCAGAAGAGGGTTGTACTCCTCCCCCTCCGCCGCCAGCAACGTAATCGCGTTTGTCATCGCGCTCTCAGAGAATGAAGCCGGCGACGAGGCCGATCAGGGCGAGGGACTCGGTGAATGCGATGCCGAGGAACATGGTGGTACGGAGCTGACCGGCCAGCTCGGGCTGACGAGCGGTTGCTTCCATGTTCTTGGCGACGACGAGGCCGAGGCCGATGCCGCCGCCGATGGCTGCGAGGCCGTAGCCGATGGCGCCGTATCCGCTTGCGGTGATTTCCTGCGCCTGGGCCAGAACTTCAAGGCTCATTGGGTTTTCCGTTCCCTTTCTTCGGTCCACATCCGGGTGTCGGAGGTGGCGGTGTAGCTGGTTCGGTCAGTTGGTCGGTCAGTGCGAGTCGGCGTGCAGCGACAGATCGATGTAGATCGCCGTGAGCAGCGCGAAGATGTAGGCCTGGAGGAAGATCACCAGCATCTCGAACATCGTGAACAGGAAGCCCATGATGAGCGAGGGTGCTGCGAAGATCTTCAGCCCGGCCGACGCCTCGAAGAGGAAGAACTGGGTCGCGCTGAAGAACAGCACGAGCATGATGTGGCCGGCCAGCATGTTGGCGAGCAGACGCACCGTCAGTGTGAACGGACGGAGTACGAAGTTCGAGACGAACTCCAGCGGGATCAGCAGCACGTGCATCGCCGGCGGAATGCCCGGGATGACGATGGTGCCCTTGACGAACTTCCCGACACCGAACTTCTTGACACCTGCGTAGATGAACGCGACGTACGCGACCGCAGCGAGCACGATCGGTAGACCGATGCGGGCATTCGACGAGATGTTCAGAAACGGAATGACAGCGCTCGCGTTCACCGCGAACACCGTGAAGAAGATGGTCATGATGACGGGCAGGAATCGACGACCCTGTTCTTTACCGAGCACATCTTCTGCGACGTGGATCCGAACGAAATCGAGAGCGATCTCGCCGACGTTCTGAAGACCACGCGGAACGATCTTCGGGCTGCGGAGGGCAACCACCATGAAGATGATCAGAATCGCCGACATCAGGATGCGGATGAGCATCAGCCTGTCGAGCTCGAACGGGGTCCCCTCGAACAGCACCGCGGGAGGAAAGAAATCGGATAGTGACGGCGGACTGTATTCCGCAGCCAGGGTGGTGACGCTCAGCGGTCTCTCCCGTGTTCGGGCCGCAGCCGGGTAACGACTGCGGTTCGATCGGACAATGACGATCTATCAAGTCGACGAAAATCGGCTCGCAATCGTCAGAGGCTGAGGCCCGGTCTTCATCGGCCAAGCGTCTGTCGGGTGTCGGCGACTCACGTCGACTCGGCAACTCTCAGGGCGGAACCTTACGTTGCCGAAGTCGATGACTCCGGGCCTACTGTAAGGAAGCTCACGCTGACTGCTACCTGCGGGGGTCCAGTCCAGGGAAAAAGTCTCTTTCGTCCCAGTCTTGCCCACCGCTTGATGCAAACTTTATCAACAGAACTACGACGTTGTGTAGGCGGCCCTCAGCTTAACCGATTACGACAGGCTGTCGTACTACCGATCGTCGGTCTTGTCCTCGGTGGGAACGCTGTCCACGTAGGCGACTTTCGTCTTGACGACCCCGAAGACCTCCGCACCGAGCACGACCACGAGCGCTCCCAGAATCGTCAGCCCCAAGGAATACCGGTTGTAGAAGTCGGCGTCCTTGAGTGCGACCAACACGATCAGCGCGATCACCATCTTCACCAACCAACCGCCGAGAAGCAGTGCTCCGACTGCCGAGGCCGGAAAACGCGTGGTGAGCGCCACCGACAACGCCGTCGTGATGACGAAGCCTCCGCCGATGGCAACACCGATGAGGGATCCCCACAGACCAGGTGTTCCGGCCGCCGCGACGGCGATTCCGACGCTCACCACCGTGAGCACCACCAGTCCGATGAGTCCGTATCGAACCGCGGCGCGAAGCGGGGCGAATTGGTCGGGCATGGACTGCGGAGTGAAGGTCACAGTTGTCGAGGGTACCCAGCACGCGTCCGCGAACAGCCGACAGGATCAGCCGCCCCGTCGAACGCTTCGCGGTTCCGAGCCCTGCGATCGGTCCACCCGCAGCGTCGGCACAGCAGTGACGACCAGCGCGAACACCAGACCTGCGGCAACCAGAAGCACCACTATTCGGCGGTCCAGCAGAGACGACCCGACCGCCCCGAAGGCGAGGACACCGACCCACAGGTAGATCACCAGCACCACCCGGCGATGCGAATGTCCGATCTGCAGCAACCGATGATGCAGGTGCATCTTGTCGGGGCTGAAAGGACTCCGTCCGGCCCGGGTCCGGCGAATGACAGCCAGCAGCAGGTCGAGGATCGGAATGAGCATCACGGCTCCGACCAGCAGAAGCGGCGACAGCAGACCCAGCAGATCGCGTGGGCCGTACGCCGTCAACGGGATCCGCCCGGAGGCACTGGTCGAGATGGTGGCAAGCGTCAGACCGATGAGCATCGATCCCGAATCGCCCATGAAGATGCGAGCGGGCTGAAAGTTGTGCGGCAGAAACCCCAGGCACGCGCCTGCCAATGCCGCCGCGATCAGCGCCGGTGGGTAGACACCGACGTCGCCGCCCTGCTCCTGCAGCAACCCCACCGAGAAGATGCAGATCGCCACCGAGGAGATGAGCCCCAGACCGGCCGCCAGCCCGTCGAGTCCGTCGACGAAGTTCATCGCATTGACGATCACGACGGTGATCAGAACGGTCACCAGTCCGGCTTGCAGTTGGTCGAGCACCAGGGTGCTGCCGGGTTGACCGGGCTCGCCTCCCCACGGCTGGTACAGCACGACCCAGCTCACGCCCATGATGACGAGGACCCCGGCCGCCGTCACCTGGCCGACGAACTTGGTCAGGGCATCCAGACCCCATCGGTCGTCGATGACGCCGACCAGCACGATCACGAAGCCGGCAACCAGTGCGGCCGGAATGTCGCGGTTGTAGGCGACGTCGAATCCGCGAGCCAGTGCAGGCAGCTGTGACGCGAAGAGCAACGCAGCCAGCATCCCCACGTAGATGCCCACTCCCCCGAGCCTCGGGGTGGCCTGCACGTGGACGTCACGATCACGGGGAACCGCGACGGCACCGAACTTGACGGCCGCCACACGAACACCGCCGGTGGCGAAGAACGTGACCACCGCTGCGGTGAGGAACACCAGGAGCAGTTCGCGAATCGGTACGCCTGCACCCAGATTCGACTGAGCGAGCACGTCGACACTTTCGTCAAGGATGCCTCCCCGAGTGACGCTCATGCGCGGAGGCGTGCGGGATGGACAGCCATGTCAGGACGCTCCCGGGACCAGGCTTTCGGCGGTGACACCGAGAACCTCGGCAATCTTCTCGGTGGGAATGGCACCGACCCGCAGAATTCGTGCTCGATCGCTTGTCAGATCGATGATGGTCGACGCCACCGCGTGGTCGGCCGGTCCCCCGTCCAGGTACACCGCGGCCGAGCCGCCGAGCTGATCTCGTGCCTCCATCACGGTGGTGGCGGGTGGACTGCCGGAGATGTTGGCGCTGGACACTGCGAGCGGGCCGACCTCACGCAGCAGCTCGAGCGCGACAGGGTGCAGCGGCATCCGCAACATGACGGTGCCCTGGGCGTCGCCCAGATCCCAGGCCAAGGACGGAGCCTGCTGCACGACGATGCTCAGCGCACCGGGCCAGAAGGCACGAATCAAATCTCGGGTGCGTGGCCGGACACTCTGAACCAAGCCGTCGATGGTGTTCCAGGAGCCGACGAGCACGGGAACCGGCATATCGCGGCCCCTGCCCTTGGCGCGCAGCAGATCCGTGACAGCGCTGCCGTCGAATGCATCGGCTGCAATTCCGTACAGGGTGTCGGTAGGCATGACGACCAGTCGGCCGGATTTGAGGGCACCGCGGGCAGCGGTCAATCCAGCAGTGCGCGCGTCGGCTTCACGGCAGTCGTAGACGGTACTCACGGCACCTATCCTTCCACTTTCGATAACGAAGTGATGTCAGGTGTCGCCCGCCTGCCGTTCCCGTCGTCAGGCCTGGGCCGGGTGCGCCCGTGCGGCGACGACGAACCGGGGCCTACCCGACAGATCCGGATGTGCGGTGACCTCGGTGAACACTCGTCGCCGAGACAGCAGCGCCACCACCTCGCCGCCATTGGAGTCGTCGTGTTCGATAGCGACGCCGCCGCCGATCCGAAGCCAGCGGGCGATGTTGCCGATCATCGGTTCGATGACGGACAGTCCGTCCGAACCGCCGAACAGCGCCATGTGCGGATCGTGATCGATCACTTCGGGATCGAGGTCTGCCCCCTCCGGGATATAGGGCGGGTTTGCGACGATCATGTCGACAGCGCCGTCGAGTTCGGTCAACAGATCTCGTGCCGTGACGTCGCCGTGGTGCAGCGTGATCGGGGTATCGCCGTGGCCGCTGCACAGGTCGGCATTGCGCCGGGCCCATGCCAACGCCGACGGGTCGAGCTCGACGGCGTGGACGACGGCATCGGGCCGGGCGTTGGCGATCGCCAGTGCCAGTGCCCCCGAGCCCGTGCACAGATCGAGAATCACCGGCGGATGGTGGTCGACGTTTTCGAGGAACGCGAGTGCCCAGGCCAACAACAGTTCGGTTTCCGGCCGGGGTACAAACACGCCCGGCCCTACTTCGACGTCGATGTTGCCCAGGGAGGTCGTTCCCGTGATGTATTGCAGCGGAATACGTTTCGCGCGCTGCTCGACGGTTCGGAAGTACGCCTCGACGACCTCGGGTTCGACGAGAGGAACCAGACCGAGACGGCCGCGGTCCACGCCGACGAGGTGTGCGGCGAGCAGTTCCGCATCGACCCGTGGGCTCGGCACACCGGCAGCGTCGAGCATCGACGTTGCTTCGAGGATGGCCAGGCGTAACGGCTTGCGGCTCATTCGAACAGCCTGCCACGAGGCACCGACAACCCGGTCACACGCGTCCCAGCAACTCCGACTTCTTGGCGTGGAACTCGTCGTCGGTGAGGAAGCCCTTCGCGTGCAGACCCGCGAGAGCCTCGATCGCAGCCGTGATGTCGGAGATGTCCACACCTGACGGGTTGCCCTGAGGCGAATGGTTCGAGGACTGCGAAGACTGGTGCGACGAGGACGGTTGCGCGTAGGTCTGCGGAGCGGGTTGCGGCGTCGACTGGTTCTGCGAGTTCGTCCCGCCCGACTGCTGATCGACTCGAGGCAGGCTGCCAGCAGTGAACGTGCCGTACTGGCTGGTGAACTCCAGCGAGCCCGGTCCACCGCCCTGCTGTTGCTGGACTCCGCCGATGGAGTGATCGAGAGTGTCGTACACGGCCAGTTCGCCGCCGACCAACACCGCGAGGCGTCGAAATCCCGGGAACACTGCGTACTGCGAGCCGTTCTGGCCACCGCTCGAGCTCGGCGCACCGAGGTCCGACGGCCACCACGAGCCGCCGCCGAACGAGTTGCCACCGAACGAGCTACTGCCGGTCTCCCTGGGCGGGTACACCTGATGCTGCGACAGCACCGCCGACAGGTCTCGGCAGAGGCCGTCGACCCGGCTCTTGAGTCCGTGGTCGAACATGTTGCCCACCATGGTCATTCCGCCGCGCATCCACTGCCCACTGCCGCCGAGCTCGGGGATGTTGAACTGAGCCATGCTGCCGCGGCCGTTGTTGACCGCGTCGAGCATCGTGCGGACGGCATCGGTCGAGATGCCGTAGCGCGAGGACAGCTCGGACACGGCGTTCTCGCCTGCGGGGGTCAGGGCCTGGTTCATGTCTGGTGTGCCTCTCGGGCGCTGTTGCGGGGTCGAACCTGGCCGCCAGGGTATCGCACCTTTCGGTGCAGCAGCCCGGCGAAATCTGTAAAGCTATGTGCCGCAGCTACTCTGCTTGCATGCGCGCGTCGCGGTCCGCCTTGGCCAGCGCGTCGAGCAACGCATCCATCTCGCCGTCCAGAAGTGAGTCGAGGTTGTGTGCCTTGAAGCCGATCCGGTGGTCCGTGATGCGGTTCTCGGGGAAGTTGTAGGTTCTGATCCGCTCCGAGCGGTCGACGGTGCGCACCTGGCTGGCCCTGCCTGCCGATGCTTCTTCGTCGGCCGCTTCTTCTGCTGCTGCCTGCAGGCGAGCTGCAAGTACCTGCATCGCGCGTGCCTTGTTCTGCAGCTGAGACCGCTCGTTCTGACAGGTCACCACGATGCCGGTCGGCAGGTGCGTGATTCGGACTGCGGAGTCGGTGGTGTTGACGCCCTGGCCACCTTTGCCGGACGAGCGGTAGACGTCGATGCGCAGATCGGTTTCGTCGATCTGAACCTCTTCCACCTCATCGGGTTCGGGGTACACCAGGATGCCGGCCGCGGAGGTGTGCACGCGCCCCTGCGATTCGGTCACCGGTACCCGTTGCACGCGGTGGACGCCGCCCTCGAACTTCAGCCGGGCCCAGACGCCGTCGAGGGGATCCCTGGTCTTGATCGACAGCGTCGCGTCCTTGTATCCGCCCAGGTCCGAGACGTTCGCGTCGAGCACCTCGACCCGCCACCCGCGGCGTTCGGCGTAGCGCACGTACATCCGCGCGAGATCGGCCGCGAAGAGCGCCGATTCCTCGCCGCCCTCCCCCGACTTGACCTCCATCACGATGTCGTCGCCGTCGTGCGGGTCGCGTGGTGCGAGCAGGTCGGTGAGGGTCTGCTCGAGGTGCAACACGGTCGCCTCCAGCTCGGGAATCTCGGACGCGAACGAGGAATCGTCGGCGGCGAGCTCACGCGCGGCTTCGAGGTCGTCCTGCGCGGAGGTCAGCTTGGTGTGCGCGGACATGATGGGGGCCAGTTCGGCGAACCTCTTGCCTGCTCTGCGGGCCGCGGACGGGTCGTTGTGCAGAGCTGGGTCGGCGAGTTGCTGCTCGAGTCCGGAGTGTTCGGCGAGGATGTCGTCGATGGCCGAAGGCTTGTCTGTTCTCGCCATGTTGATGACTCACTCTCGAACGCCGGTGCAACTGAATGTGGACACAAAAAAGCCGACGCCCGTCCTGTGATGCACAGGACGGGCGTCGGCGAAACAGCTAGCTGTCTGCGTCGGCCTTCTTGCCGGCGCGCTTGCCGTAGCGAGCCTCGAAGCGAGCGACGCGACCGCCGGTGTCGAGAATCTTCTGCTTGCCGGTGTAGAAGGGGTGGCACTGCGAGCAGACCTCGACGCTGATGCGCTCTTTGTCGGTGGTGCTTCGGGTCTCGAAAGTATTGCCGCAACCACAGACGACTGTCGTCAGTGTGTAGTCGGGGTGAATTCCTGCCTTCATGGTGTCCTTACCGTTCTCTCTAGTGGTCGCCGGGTCGTCTTCGCCGATCGAAGACGTGAACCGGAACCGGACTCGGCCGTTGATTATGCCAGAGCGTGCATCTGACCTGCTAATCGCCGGTACTTCTGTGCCGACAGATGCTTACAACGCGCGCACCTGTCGGCTTGTTCCCCGGACGAAAGATCCGGGAAACAATTGTCAGTCGTTCGCCCCGCCCGGCGCAGTCTTGGAGACTTCCATCAGGAACTCGAGGTTGTTCTTGCTCTTCTTCAGACGGTCGACCAGCAGGTCGATGGCCTGGTGCGAGTCCAGTCCGGACAGCACGCGCCGCAACTTGTGTACGACGGCGGCCTCGTCAGGAGCAAG
The DNA here is from genome assembly GCF_030056895.1 of Rhodococcus sp. IEGM 1341. NCBI lineage: Bacteria > Bacillati > Actinomycetota > Actinomycetes > Mycobacteriales > Nocardiaceae > Rhodococcus > Rhodococcus sp. IEGM 1341. The sequence goes on from NZ_JASHKV010000014.1 coordinate 18,356, forward strand.
GAGCAACTCGTCGTGGCGGGTGCTCGACGGGTTGATGTCCACTGCCGGGAACACGCGGCGTTCGGCGATCTTGCGATCGAGCTTGAGCTCGGCGTTGCCGGTGCCCTTGAACTCCTCGAAGATCACGGTGTCACCGGTGGATCCGGTCTCGACCATGGCCGTGGCGATGATCGTCAACGAACCACCGTGCTCGATGTTGCGAGCCGCGCCGAGGAACCGCTTCGGCGGGTACAACGCGGTCGAGTCGACACCACCGGACAGGATTCGGCCCGATGCAGGCGAGCTGTTGTTGTACGCACGTCCCAAACGGGTGATCGAGTCGAGCAGAACCACCACGTCCTGGCCGGCTTCGACCAGACGCTTGGCCCGTTCGATCGCCAGCTCGGCCACCGCGGTGTGGTCGCCCGGCGGCCGGTCGAACGTCGACGCGATGACCTCGCCCTTGACGGAGCGCTGCATGTCCGTCACTTCCTCGGGACGCTCGTCGACGAGGATGACCATCAGGTAGCACTCGGGATTGTTGATGGCGATCGCGTTGGCGATGGCCTGAAGGACGCTCGTCTTACCTGCCTTGGGCGGGCTGACGATGAGTGCGCGCTGACCCTTGCCGATCGGCATCACCAGGTCGATGATGCGCGTGGTCAGGATGTTCTGCTGAGTCTCGAGACGCAACCGCTGGTTGGGGTACAGCGGGGTGAGCTTGCCGAACTCCGGACGCTTGCGCGCGGCCTCGACCTCTCCCCCGTTGACGGTGTCCAGACGCACGAGCGGGTTGAACTTCTGCCGCTGGCTGGACTGCTCGCCCTCGCGTGCCACCCGAACCGCACCGGTCACCGCGTCGCCGCGGCGAAGGCCGTTCTTGCGAACCAGGTTCATCGACACGTAGACGTCATTGGGTCCGGCGAGGTAGCCGGAGGTACGGACGAACGCGTAGTTGTCGAGAACGTCGAGGATGCCGGCTACCGGCTGAAGAACATCGTCCTCGCGAATCTCGGTATCGCGCTCGCGGCCACCGCCACCGTCGTTGCCTTCGCCACGGTCGCGTCCGCGACGGCGCTCACGGAACCGACGTCCCCGACGTCCGCGGCCTTCGCCGTCGTCGTCCTGGTTGTTGTCGCGGTTGTCGCGCGGACCGTTGTTGCGATCCTCGTTGCGGTTGTCGTTGCGACCGTCGCCCTGGTTGCGATTGCGTCCGCCCTGATTACGACCGCCACCGTCGCGGTTGTCGCGGTCACCCTGATTGCGGTTTCCGTTGTCACGGTTACCGTTCTCGCGATTGGAGCCGTCCCGGTCGCCTTGATTGCGGCTTCCGGAGTCGCGGTTCGCGTTGTCGCGGTTGCCGTCGGCGTCACGGGGTTCGCGTTCCGACCCGTCCTGGCGGTTGCGGTCGCCGCGACTACGGCGTGGGCGCTCGGTGGCGGCGCTGTCGCCGGTCTCGTCCGGCTTCTCCGCCTGCGGCGCGACTGCGGGCGAATCGGTCGCCGCGGAAGCGGATCCGGCCGAATCGTTGCTGTCGTCGAGCGGGAGTTGTTCGGGAGCACCGGCTCGCCGACCTGCGGCGCGACGTCCGCGTGTTCGGCGGCCCGTCTCGGGCGCGGCATCGGCAGAATCGCCCGATTGCGCCGCCGGCGCGTCCGAGGACGGCGCTTCTGGAGCCGACTGCTTCGGTGCCGCCTCGGCTGCGGGCCGATCTTCGACGACCGGCGCGGATGCAGCGGCGCGACGCGACTTGGGTGCGTCGGATTTCGGTGCGTCCGTCTTGGCCGGTGCGCTACCCGATTGACGCTCGGAAATCGCAGCGATCAGATCGCCCTTGCGCATCCCGGAAACGCTCTTGATACCGAGTTCACCAGCGAGGCTGCGGAGCTCGGTAAGAACCATTCCGGACAGGCCAGCACGTCGGCGTGACGTTTCGGGCGCAGAGATAAGTTCCGTATCGGTCACGGAGGTCCTTTCCTTCCCTCGCTCGCTCGATGCGCAGCCGAGGGTTCGTTCCGCAGTTCGGCGTTCTGCCGAGCTCGGATATTGCCGTTCATGTTCGACGCACCCCGTCGGCGACACCATCGATCCGGACCGCAGAGAACCACGGGAAGGATCGAGTCAGGAGCGTCACATCACTCGGACGTTTGAATCCCCCGAATACAGCGACCTGAATGCCCTGACGAAACCGGCGTCTGAAGCGCACGATGTACGGACAGGGTTCACCATAGCGCCGTTGTCCCCACTCGGCAAGAACCCTACTGCCGCGTTTGTCACGCGACGGTGACTCCGTCGGCCACGTCCAGGTCGAGCACCCGCCACCCCTCGGCCGATGCGGCCTCGCGCAGATCGGCCGGAAACTCCTCGGTGCACAGCGCCATGACCGTCGGTCCCGCACCGGACACCACGGCCGCGATGGACCGCGCGCGCAAGGTGGTTATCCAGCGAGTCGTGTCGGGTAACGCCTGGGCGCGCTGACCTTGATGCAGCAGGTCCTCCGTAGCGGACATCAACAGATCCGGGCGCTCGGTCAGCGCCACCACCGCGAGTGCACTGCGGCTGACGTTGAACGCCGCATCACGGTGGGGCACCAACTCGGGCAACAGTCCCCGCGTGTGCGACGTCGACGAGCGTTCGGACGGTACGAGCACGACGACCTTGATGCTCGGGTGCACCTCCAGCCGCACGGCTGCGTACTTCCGCGCCGTGACACTGGCATTGGGCGGTTCGCTCCACGACACCACCGCACCGCCGAGGCAACTCGCCGACGCATTGTCGGGATGACCCTCGAATTCCGATGACAGCTGGACCAGCTGACCCTCCGACAGCGCGAGCGACCGATCCACTTTCGCGGCCAGTGCGTTGGCGGCAGCGAGGCCCCCGACCACAGCCGACGCCGAGGAACCGAGCCCCCTGGAGTGCGGAATCACGTTGCGGCAGTGGACATCCAGGCCGTCGGCCCACACTCCGGCAGCTTCGAGCCCCCGCTCGATGGCGCGTACGACCAGATGCGTCGGTCCCCACGGCACGTCCGCCGAACCCTCACCGTCGACGTGAATCCGCAGTCCCGACGCGGTGGTCGTGACCTCGATCTCGTCGTACAGCCCCAAAGCGATTCCGAGACTGTCGAATCCGGGTCCGATGTTGGCACTGGACGCCGGGACGCGCGCGGTGACCGTGAGCCCGATGGGGAGTGTCGTCGTCATGGCCGGAGATTCCGTCAACTCAGGCCAGCTCGAGCGCAGCCGCGACAGCGACGGGATCGACCGAAATGGGTTCTACGACAGGCATTCCCGACAGCGCTGTATCAGGATCCTTGAGGCCGTTTCCGGTGACCGTGCACACGACGGTCAGGCCCGGTTCGAGCCAGCCTTCCTTTCGAGCTGCGAGGAGCCCGGCGACGCTGGCGGCGGAGGCCGGCTCCACGAACACGCCCTCGGTCTTGGCGATCAATCGGTACGCCTCGAGGATCTCCTCGTCGGTCGCGGCGCGGAATGCTCCGTTCGATTCTTCCTTGGCGTTGACGGCACCGTTCCAGGATGCGGGCGAGCCGATCCGGATCGCGGTGGCGATCGTTTCCGGATCCTTCACCGGCGCACCGTGAACCAGCGGAGCAGCGCCCGCGGCCTGGACTCCGAGCATCCGCGGCTTGCGTGTGGTGAGACCGTCACGGAAGTACTCCGAGTAACCGCGCCAGTACGCAGTGATGTTGCCTGCGTTGCCGACCGGCAGTGCGTGGATGTCCGGTGCGTCGCCGAGGGCGTCGCAGATCTCGAAGGCCGCGGTCTTCTGACCTTCGATGCGGACGGGGTTGACGGAGTTGACCAGACCGATGGTCGGGAACTCGGCCGTGGTCTTGCGGGCCAGTTCGAGGCAATCGTCGAAATTGCCCTGCACCTGAATGATCTTGGCTCCGTGCATGACTGCCTGAGCGAGCTTGCCCATGGCGATCTTGCCCTGCGGAACCAAGACGGCACAGCTCATTCCGGCCTTGGCCGCGTAGGCAGCTGCGGAGGCCGAGGTGTTGCCGGTCGAGGCGCAGAGAACGGCCTCCTGACCTCGGGCGAGCGCGTCGGTGACGGCCATGGTCATCCCGCGGTCCTTGAAGGAGCCGGTGGGGTTGAGTCCCTCGACCTTGAGATGCACTGTGCACCCGGTCAGTTCGGACAGGTGCCCGGCCGGCAACAGCGGGGTGCCGCCCTCGCGCAGCGTGACGGTCTTCCAATCCGGGCCGATCGCCAGACGCGAACGGTATGCCTCGATCAGACCGGGCCAGGGGGTGTGGACGCTCATACGGTGGTGCCTTCCAATCGGAGAACGCTGGCGACGTGAACGACGACGTCGAGCTGCTCGAGGGATGCAACGGTGTCGGACAGTGCGGAGTCGGCCGCGAGGTGCGTAACGACGACGAGCCTGGCTCCGTCACCCGAGCCCTGCTGACGCACCGTGGAAATGCTGACGTCGCGCTTGGAGAACTCGGCCGCCACGGTGGCGAGAACGCCGGGCTTGTCGGCTACCTGCATGCTGACGTAGTAGCGAGTGAGGATGTCACCCATGGGGGCCACCTTGAGCTTGGCGTACTTGGATTCGAGTGGACCCCGTCCGCCGTAGAACTTGTTGCGCGCGGCCATCACCAGATCGCCGAGTACTGCGGACGCGGTCGGCGCCCCGCCTGCACCCTGGCCGTAGAACATCAGGCGGCCGGCGGCCTCTGCTTCGACGACCACGGCGTTGAACGCACCGTTCACCGATGCCAACGGGTGGTTCAGCGGAACGAGCGCCGGGTAGACCCGAGCGGAGATTCGCTCCTTGCCCTTGGGCGTGACGATCCGCTCGCAGATGGCCAGCAGCTTGATGGTGCAGTCCAGGGATTTCGCGGTCTCGAGATCGTCCGAGGTGATCTTGCTGATGCCCTCGCGGTAGACGTCACCGGCAGTGACTCGCGTGTGGAACGCGATGGACGCCAGGATGGCGGCCTTCGATGCAGCGTCGTAGCCTTCGACGTCGGCGGTCGGGTCGGCCTCGGCGTAGCCCAGACGCCCTGCCTCGGCGAGGGTTTCGGCGTAGTCCGCGCCCGTCTCGTCCATGGCCGAGAGGATGAAGTTCGTGGTGCCGTTGACGATGCCGGCAACCTTGTTCACACGGTCACCCGCGAGGGACTGCATCAGCGGGCGGACCACGGGGATGGCTCCGGCCACGGCGGCCTCGAAATACAGGTCGGCACGCGACTTCTCGGCCGCGTCGGCCAGTTCCCCGGTGTACTCGGCCAGCAGAGCCTTGTTCGCCGTGATGACGGATTTGCCCTTCTCCAGGGCGGAGAGCACCAGCTTGCGGGGAATGTCGATGCCGCCGAGAACCTCGACGACGATGTCGACGTCGTCGCGGCCCACGAGCTCGGCCGGATCGTCGGTGAGCAGCTCGGCCGGAACTCCACGATCGCCGTCGACCCGACGCACAGCGATGCCCCGAATCTCCAGTGGCGCACCTACTCTCGCCTCGAAGTCGTCAGCGTTCTCGGTGAGGATTCGAACGACCTCGCTGCCGACGTTTCCGAGTCCGAGTACGGCGACGCCTATCGGCTTCGATGTCATGGCTGAACCTCCAAGCTGAGCAGATCTTCGATGGTTTCCCGCCGCAGGATCAGGCGTGGGTGCCCGTCCTTGACCGCAACCACAGCGGGCCGCGTCAGCAGGTTGTAGCGACTGGACATGGAGTAGCAGTAGGCCCCGGTGGCCGCTACCGCGAGCAGGTCACCCGGCCCGACGTCTGCCGGCATCCATGTGTTCTTGATGACGATGTCGCCGCTCTCGCAATGCTTTCCGACGACCCGAGCCACGACGGCCTCGGCATCGCTCGTGCGCGAGACCAGCCGACAGTCGTATTCGGCCTGATACAGCGAGGTTCGGATGTTGTCGCTCATGCCGCCGTCGACGCTGATGTAGCGCCTACGCGTCGACTTGTCGACGGTGACGTCCTTGATCGTGCCGACCTCGTAGAGCGTGACGGTGCCCGGTCCGGCGATGGCGCGGCCCGGCTCGACGGCGATCGTCGGGACCGGTAGACCCACTGCGGCGGACTCGGTCTCCACGATGGTGGTCAACTTCGCCGCGAGCTGCTCCACCGGCGGAGGATCGTCACTCGGCACGTACGAAATACCCATGCCGCCACCGAGATCCAGAGTCGAGATCTGCGCGGTCTTGTCGACGCCGAACTCCGAGACGATGTCTCGCAGCAGGCCGATGACCTTGTGCGCTGCCAACTCGAAGCCGTCGACCTCGAATATCTGCGAACCGATGTGACTGTGCAGTCCGACGAGGCGAAGGTTGTCGGCAGCGAACACGCGGCGGACGGCGTCGAGCGCAGAGCCGTCGGCGAGCGAGAATCCGAACTTCTGATCCTCATGCGCGGTGGCGATGAACTCGTGCGTATGCGCCTCGACACCGACGGTGATGCGAATGAGAACGTCCTGCACCACACCGGCCGCACCGGCGACGCCGTCGAGACGGTCGATCTCGATGTTGGAGTCGAGCACCACATGTTCGACGCCTGCGCGCACGCCCGCCTCGAGCTCGGCTACCGATTTGTTGTTGCCGTGCATGGCAATTCGGTCGGCCGGGAATCCGGCGGCCAACGCGATGGCCAGCTCGCCTCCGGAGCAGATGTCGAGTGAGAGCCCTTCGTCGGCCACCCAGCGTGCGATCTCGCCGCACAGGAAAGCCTTGGAGGCGTAGTGAACTCGTTCGGGTGCCCCGAATGCGGCGGCCATCTCACGGCAGCGCGAACGGAAGTCGTCCTCGTCGATGACGAACAACGGTGTGCCGTACTGCTCCGCGAGATCGGTGACCGACACTCCGGCGAGGCGGACGGTTCCGTCCTCACCGCGCTCGGCATTGCGGGGCCACACCTGCTCGGGCAGCGTCGTCATCTCCGACGCGTCGGCCGGGCGATGGGACATCGACTGCTTCGCGGGGGCGTCGGCATGCTTGGGTCCTGCCGGATGTGCGCTCACATGCGCTCCGGTGCGCTGACCCCGAGCAGTTCGAGGCCGTTGGCCAGGACCTGCCGGGTCGCGTTCCCCAACGCCAGTCGTGCGGTGTTCACAGGTCCGGGCTCCTCGTCTCCTTGTGGAAGTACTCGACACGCACCGTAGAAACGGTGGTAGGCACCCGCCAGCTCTTCGAGGTAGCGGGCGATCCGGTGTGGTTCGCGCAGTTCGGCGGCGCTGGCCACCACGCGCGGGTACTCGCCGATCGTCCTGATCAGCTCGCCTTCCTGCTCGTGGGTGAGCAGGCTCAGATCCGGTTCATCAGCAACGATTCCCAGTTCGGCGGCATTGCGCGCGAGTGAGGCCAGGCGGGCGTGGGCGTACTGGACGTAGTACACCGGGTTCTCGTTGCTGGCGCTCGCCCACAGGGCGAGGTCGATGTCGATGCTGGAGTCGACGGACGACCGAACCATGACGTACCGGGAGGCGTCGACGCCGATGGCTTCGACCAGGTCGTCGAGGGTGATGACGGTTCCGGCACGCTTGCTCATCTTCACGGCCACGCCGTCGCGCACCAGGTTGACCATCTGGCCGATCAGCACCTCGACGGTCGCGGGGTCGTCTCCGAACGCAGCTGCGGCCGCCTTGAGCCGTCCGATGTATCCGTGGTGGTCCGCTCCGAGCATGTAGATGCACAGATCGAAGCCGCGCTGCCGCTTGTTCTGGAAGTAGGCGATGTCGCCGGCGATGTAGGCGGCGTTGCCGTCGCTCTTGATGACGACACGATCCTTGTCGTCGCCGTACTCGGTGGACCGTAGCCACCAGGCACCGTCCTCCTCGTAGAGGCTCCCCGAGCTCTTGAGGTACTCGACCGACTTCTCGACCTCACCCGAGTCGAACAGCGAATTCTCGTGGAAGTAGACATCGAAGTCGACGCCGAACTCGTGCAGATTGGCCTTGATCCGGTCGAACATCAGCTGGGTGCCGATCGCTCGGAACGTCTCTTCCTGGGCCTCGGGGGCCAGCGCGAGCGCTTCCGGCTCCTGCACCAGCACCTGCTCGGCGATCTCGGCGATGTACTCGCCTGCGTAGCCGTTCTCCGGAGCGGGTTCACCCTTGGCCGCGGCGATCAGGGATCGGCTGAAGCGGGCGATCTGTGCGCCGTGATCGTTGAAGTAGTACTCGCGAGTGACCTCTGCGCCATGGGCGGTCAGGATCCGACCGAGCGCATCGCCGACGGCTGCCCATCGGGTACCGCCGAGGTGCACCGGCCCGGTCGGGTTGGCCGAGACGAACTCGAGATTGACCTTCTTGCCCGTCATCGAGGAACCGCTGCCGAAAGCCGCGCCTGCGGCGAGCACGCGGGCAACGATTTCGCCCTGTGCTGCAGCGGCCAGCCTGATGTTCAGGAATCCGGGGCCTGCGACGTCGGCGTCGGCGATGGCTGCGTCGGCAGCGAGAGCCTCCGCGAGCCAGCCGGCGAAGTCGCGGGGGTTGGCTCCGGCCTTCTTCGCGACCTGGAGTGCCACGTTGGTCGCGTAGTCGCCGTGCTCGGGATTTCGGGGACGCTCGACGGTCAGCTTCGCAGGGAGGACTGATGCATCCAGGCCGCGGTCGGCAAGCACCTTCGCGGCGGTCGCGTGAAGCAGTTCGGCAAGATCGGCGGGAGTCACAGGTAGCTATCCTATTGGCTGGTGCGCGGCGTACTCGCATCCACTGCCCGTCTGCCGGCGAGCAACCTCGGACTGCGCGGTCCGCGCAGGCTCTGAGCACGCTCTCAGGCAGAGAACGTACAGTGAGGGCGCTCTGCGCTGATGGTCATCGGACGATGCTGTCACCAGCAGATACGCATCACCAGCGCAACCGAACACCACCTTTCCTCGACTGAGAGAGCAACTACAGCGATGCCAACGGGTCCCGACAAAGGCAGTCAGAACAAGTCGGCTGCGAAGGCAGACAAAGCCATCAATGCAGCCAACAAGAAGTCAGCTCGCAAGAAGAAGGGCGGCGTGCCCACCGCGACGGGCAGGCAGATTCCCTGGCTGACAGTTGCCGGTGTCGTTGTCGTTGTCGGTCTCGTTGCGGGCCTCGGGATCAATCTGTATCCGAAGTACCAGGACCGCGCCGAGGCGCAGAAGTTCGCGCCGAGCGAGGCCAATCAGGATCCGTCGACCGGCATCGAGGGTGTCGCGATCCAGGAGTACCCCGCGGCTCTGCACGTCGGGCGCACACAGCGGGTCGCCTACGACCAGTCGCCGCCGTTCGGTGGACCGCACGATGCTGTGTGGGCCACCTGCACGGGAATCGTGTACCCCGAGGCCATTCGTACCGAGAATGCCGTGCACTCGCTCGAGCACGGTGCCGTCTGGGTCACCTACAACCCCGACGATCTGAACGAGGACCAGGTCCAGTCGCTGGCCGATCGCGTCGACGGTGAAACGCAGATGATGATGTCGCCGTACCCCGGCCTCGATTCCCCGGTCTCGCTGCAGTCCTGGGGCCACCAGCTCAAGTTGGACAGTGTGGACGACGAACGCATCGGCCAGTTCATCTCCGCCCTGCGCCTCAACCGTTTCGCCTACCCCGAGGTCGGGGCCAGCTGCGCATCGGTGCCGGGAACCGGTGACAACGCCTTCGACCCGGACAACCCGCCCCTGTTCGACGCCTCTGCACCCGGCGCGGACGCGGTACCGATGGACGGTGCCGGCATCACCCCCGATGCAAGCGAGACCGGCGGGACCGGCGGAGTTCAGCTGCCGAGCGATCTTCAGGTCCCCACCAACTGATGACCGAGCCGACGACAACCGACAGCGCGGACGCCACCGCGTCCGCCACCAAGCCGAGCCAGCGCACCGCGCTGGTTGCGCTGGCGCTGATCGCCGTCCTGGCGATCGGTTTCGCGCTGGGCTTTCTGGTGCAGAGTCCGTTCCGGGACGACAACACCGCACCTGCTGCGGACTCGGTGGACGTCGGCTTCGCGCAGGACATGACCGTGCACCACAACCAGGCGATCGAGATGGCGGCGGTGGCGTTGACCAACGCGCCGGATCAGGCCGTCAAGAGCCTGGCGTTCGACATGCTCACCTCGCAGCAGAACCAGGTGGGACAGATGCAGGGCTGGTTGGCCCTGTGGGACCGAGCGCCGATCTCGACCGACGGCTACATGACCTGGATGGCCGAGGACGACTCTCGCGCTCACTCGATGGGCGGGATGTCCATGGATCCCGGATCCTCGGATCCCACCAGGGCCATGCCCGGCATGGCCAGTTCCGCTGAGCTCGCCGCGCTTCGCCAAGCCACCGGCTCGGATGTCGACGTGATGTTCCTGCAACTCATGCTGCGCCACCACGAGGGCGGCCTGGCGATGATGGAGTACGCGCAGACTCACGCGCAGTCACCGGCGGTGATCAATCTGGCGAACTCCATGGTCGCCACCCAGACCAGCGAGTCGACGCTGATGAAGCAGATGCTCGCCGAGAAGGGTGCGCAGCCGCTGCCCGAGGGGTGATTTCGGCTCGGGTCGCGGATGCGCTAGTCTTTCGTACAGCCCAACAGGCACACCGGTTAGTCCGGTGCGCCCCCGTAGCTCAGGGGATAGAGCGTTCGCCTCCGGAGCGAAAGGCCGCAGGTTCGAATCCTGCCGGGGGCACACATCTTTCACGCATGTCACCGTCGTACGGTGGCTGCTCGAACGAGACGGTGGACTTCGATGTCCGAGAATCTCCCCCGAGTCGAGACCGTCGTCGACGACCTGTACTCACTCCCTCCCGCTGATTTCGTCTCGCATCGTGCGGCGTACGTCACCCGGTTCAAGAAGGCTGGCGACAAAGCCGCTGCCACCCGAATCGGTGCCCTGCGCAAGCCCACGGTCGTGGCGTGGTTGGTGAACACACTGGCTCGACGAGACGAATCGGCTCTGGCGGAACTGTTCGATCTGGGTGAGCAACTCGAACGAGCACAGCAGCGCGGCGACGGCCCCCGACTGCGTGAATTGTCCACTGCCCGAAGCACTTCGATACGCGCCCTGACCGATCGAGCAGTCTCGCTCGGACGCGACCTCGGGGCGACCGTCGGCGACAACGCAGCCCGCGAGATCTCCAACACCCTGAACGCGGCGATGGCCGATGCGGAGATACGCGACCGCGTCCGCGCGGGCAGAACCGTGGTGGCCGAAACGTACAGTGGCTTCGGGCCTGCGCTGCTCTCGATCGTGCCGGACTCGCCCGACGATGACGACGCCACCGCCGATGACGACCCGGTTTCTGCCGAGGTCGAGGACGACCGGGAGAAAACCGACGAAGCCGAACGAAACCGACTGCTCGCCGAACTCGAGTCGGCCGAATCCGATCTCGATACCGCGCGAACCGAAGTCGACGAAGCCCAAGCGGACACCGAACGAAAAGCGTCCGAACTGCGCAGCGCTGCAGAAGAAGTCGAGCGAATCGAGACCGAGCTGAAGGCTGCCGGAGCCCGCGCGCAGGCTGCGCGAGAAGCACACGAGGCCGGTGTCGTAAAGGCGGAGTCGACGGCGGCGGCACTCGAGGCAGCCCGCGCCCGGGTCGTCGAAGCCCGGTCGGCTCTCGACTCCCTGACCTGACCTACCCTGGCGGGGTGACCACACGCTGGCAAGCCGAGAACTCCGCAGACGATTCCGCGCGCTACATCGAGCGATTCGACCGCCTGGCCGAACGCGGCGTGGATCTGCACGGCGAAGCCCGCATGGTCGACGCGGTGGTCTCGCCCGCGTCGAGCATTCTCGATGCCGGATGCGGGACCGGCCGACTCGGTGTCGAGTTGGCCCGCCGCGGACACCGTGTGACCGCAGTGGATCTCGATCCCGTTCTGGCCGAGGCCGCTCGAGCACACCCCGAACTCGACGTCCATGTCGCCGATCTGACGACGCTCGATCTGGGCCGGACGTTCGACGCGGCCGTGGCAGCGGGCAACGTACTCGTCTTCATGAAGCCCGGTACCGAACGCACTGCGCTCCAACGCATCTGGGCACACCTGACCGAAGGCGGAGTGTTCGTCACCGGATTCGCCACCGATCGGGAGTACACCGTGGACATGCTCGACGAGGATCTGGCGGCGGTCGGCTTCGACCTCGAGCACCGATTCTCGACGTGGGATCTGCGGCCGTGGCGCACCGACGCGGACTGGGCGGTCACCGTTGCACGAAAGCCGGCCCTGCTGGCCTGACACGGCCTGAATCGAGCGACGGGATTCGATACCGAGGGTTGATTCGGACGCCTACGGGAAGACTGTGCGTCATGAAGGAACACATGGCGAAGCTGCGGGAATCGTTCTGGTTCATTCCCGCCGTCCTCGGGGTTGTCGCACTCGTCCTCGCGCAGGCTCTGGTGAGTCTCGATCGCTATCTGCTCGATACCCGGGTCGATCTGACGGGTTCGCTGCTCTACCACGTGGGTGCCAGTGGCAGCCGAGACATCCTCGGCGCCATCGGCGGGTCCATGCTCGGCGTGGCTGCGACGTCGTTCTCCATCACCATCTCCGTCCTCGCCACCGCCAGTTCCTCGTACGGTCCCCGCCTGGTGCGCAACTTCATGGCCGATCGCGGCAATCAGGTGGTGCTCGGCATCTTCGGTGCCACGTTCCTGTACTCGCTGATGGTGCTGCGGTCGATTCGCTCGATCGAATCCGACGGCTCGGTCTTCGTGCCGGACATCGCCGTCAACGTTGCCGTCGCACTCGCGGTGGTCGACGTGGGTGTGCTCGTCTACTTCATTCATCACATCGCGCAGTCGATCCAGGTGGCGACGCTGTCCGGCCGCGTCCGCGACGAACTGTCGGAGTCCGTCGACGCGCTCTACCCGCCCGAGCAACCCACCGATGCGGCGTCGGCAGAGGGCGTCGTCAAGCCGCCCGTCTACACCACGGTGCTGGCCGAGGAGTCCGGGGTGATCATCGACATCGACGAGGACGCCGTGCTGAACATCGCTGCCGACACCGACACCGTGATCGATGTTCATCGAGTGCCCGGTGAACATGTCGTTGCCGGTGAACCGCTCGCCGATGTTCTGGCCGATCGATCGGCGAACATCTCCGCCGACGCGGTCGGACGGGTTCGAGGGTCGTTCGCCATCGGCACCAGTCGAACACCGCGGCACGACATCGCTTTCGCCGTCGAGCAGATGACCGAAATGGCTGTGCGCGCCCTGTCGACGGGCGTCAACGACCCGTACACGGCACGCAACGCCATCGACGATCTCACGGTCGGACTGGTCGCGGTCGTCCAGCGTCCCAGGCCCTCCCGTGCTCGGTGCGGCTCCGACGGCACCGTTCGGGTGATCACCCGCCGCGTCGCGGTTCCGTCACTGATCGACCATGCCCTCGATGCGGTGCGGATCTACGGCACCGGCAGCCCCATGGTGGTGCAGGCCGGAATTCGCCTCGCCGAGCGAGTGGGTCGTGCGGCACAGGATTCCGAGAACGTCGACGCCGTACTGACTCAACTGGACTTGCTGGACCGCGCGTTGGCCTCCGGCGACACCGATACCGCCCGCACAGCCGAAGCCCGCGAGGAGATCTCGCTTGCCCGCGCCGCGATCACGGATCGGGTTCCGCTCGCAGTACCTCGCGTCGTCATTCGGTAGACGCCGGAACCGGACACCGTGGGAGGATGGTCGGTATGCCTGCACCGTCTCCGCTTCCCCTCGATCCCATTGCAGAGGCACACCGCCAGTGGACCAAACACGGATGGTCCGACGCCGCCGACGGTATGGCCGCGGTGACCTCGTTGATGCGCGCGCAGCAGATCATGCTCGCCCGGGTCGAGGAAGCGTTGAAGCCGACGGGACTGACCTTTTCGCGCTACGAGCTGCTGACGTTGTTGACCTTCACCAAGAACGGGGCTCTGCCGATGGCGAAGGCGAGCGCACGTCTGCAGGTGCATCCCACGAGCGTGACCAACGCTGTCGATCGTCTCGAGTCCGTGGGATACGTTCGACGCATCCCACATCCGAGCGATCGGCGCACCACACTGGTCGAAATCACCGAGCAGGGACGCACATTGGCCGTCGAGGCCACCGAGCGGTTGAACTCACTGGTGTTCGCACGCCCCGGTCTGGCACGGGACAAATTACTGACGCTCGTTCGGATCTTGGCGGAACTCCGTTCGGATGCAGGCGATTTCGACAGTGACGAGATCACTACATCGTTCTGAGTTCGATCGTGACTCGTCACAAGACAATGGCACACCCGTACCGTTCGTGGTGCAATTGCTCCAGGAACAGGTCGGAGCCGATCTGCTGAAGGGCGGGGCGGGGTGCTGGTTTTGGGGGTCGGGGCGGGTGCGCACGGCGCACGCGCAATTCTGACGTATCTGGACAGCCCCCACCGCACACCCATCGTGTCCAGGACGGTGCGCCGAGCCCCGGGTCAGTCGCTGTCCACCACGATCGCCACCGGCGTCGACGCCATCCACTCCATCGCCGCGACGATGTCGCTCCCGGTTCAGTTCTCCGCCATCGCCTATCGGGTTGCCACCGATCCCGGCTCGGTCGCCACCAGCGGTACGGCCCGCACCGCCTCGCTCGTTCCGGAAACCGCTGCGCAGGTGCGCTATCTGCGCTTCATCGGGCTGGTGCCCAATCACGGCGTCACTGTGTTGTGCGATATCGGAAGCACCGGAACCACTGTCACCGTCATCGACCTGGCGTCCACTCGCACCCTCATGACGCGGCGCACTGCCACGTTTTGCGGCGACGATCTCGATCACTCGGTTCGACGGCTACTTTCGTCCAACGGTGTTCGTATCGGAATCGACGCCAGCCGGTCCATCAAGGAGCAGCTGAGCGTCGACTCCGTCGTCAGCACCACCGATCCATCCGGTGCCGCGCGGCATGTGCTGACCCGACGCGACTTCGACGATCTGATCGCCGGACCGGTGCGGTACGCGGGCATGTTGGTGGAGCAGACCATCGAATTGTCCGGTGCCAGACCGCAGTCCATCGTCGTGGTGGGCGGCGGCGCGAACATCACCTCGATCGCGCGGTCACTCGAGCTGCGAACCGGCCTGACGACGCTGGTGCCGTCGATGCCGGAGTTGGTCTCGGCCCGCGGGGCCGCCCTCCTGTCCCCCGACAGGTAGAGCGACCCACAAGGCGACGCTACCGGTGCTGGAAGTTCGGCGTTCGCTTCTCGATGAAGGCCGACATGCCTTCCTTCTGGTCCTCGGTGGCGAAGGTCGAGTGAAACACGCGGCGCTCGAACAGAACACCCTCGCGAAGGCTCGACTCGAACGATCGGTTCACTGCTTCCTTGGCCATCATGGCGACCGGCAGCGACATCTCGGCGATGGTGGTGGCGGTCGCGATGGCGTCGTCGAGGAGATCCGCGACCGGCACGATGCGCGAGACCAGCCCTGCTCGCTCGGCTTCCTCGACCTTCATGTTGCGACCGGTCAAGCACATCTCCATGGCCTTGGCCTTGCCCACTGCACGCGTCAGGCGCTGCGACCCGCCGATTCCCGGAATAACGCCGAGCTTGATCTCGGGTTGCCCGAATACCGCGGTGTCCGAGGCGATCAGAACGTCGCACAGCATCGCGAGTTCGCACCCGCCGCCGAGTGCATAACCGGACACCGCCGCGATCAACGGCGTTCGAGCCGATGCCAATCGGTCCCAGGCGGCGAAGAAGTCGTCGAGATACACGTCCATGTAGGACTTGGGCTGCATCTCCTTGATGTCGGCCCCGGCCGCGAAGGCCCGTTCGGAACCGGTGATGAGAATTGCACCGATGTCGGAGTCCGCATCGAGTTCCTCGACCACCGAGACGACCTCGCGCATCAACTGAGAATTGAGCGCGTTCAATGCCTTGGGTCGGTTGAGCGTGATGATGCCGACGCGTCCCCGACGTTCGAGCAGAATGGTCTCGTAGTCACTCACAGGTCTGCTCCGTTCGAGCGCTCGCGGATGTCGTTGATGATGCCGGAGAAGTCGACATCGGTGCCGCCCCCGGTTGTTTCCTTGAAGCGAGCGTACAACTCGGCCGCCCGTAGGCCCAGAACACCCTCGACACCGTTGTCGCGCAGTGCATTGGCGGCCAGGCCCAGATCCTTGTCCATGAGCGCCGCCGCGAAGCCGGGCTTGTACTCGTTGTTGGCGGGGCTCGTCGGTACGGGACCGGGCACCGGGCAATTGGTCGTCAGCGCCCAGCATTGACCGGATGCAGTCGAGGCCACGTCGAACAACGCCTGGTTGCTCAGGCCGAGTTTCTCCCCCAATACGAACGCCTCGCTGATGGCGATCATCGACACTCCGAGAATCATGTTGTTGCAGATCTTGGCGGCCTGGCCGTTGCCCGCTGCGCCGCAGTGCACCACCTTGCGACCCATCACGTCGAGAACTGCTGCAGCAGAGGCGAAGTCCTCTTCGGAACCGCCCACCATGAATGTCAACGTTCCCGCAGCCGCTCCCCCGACACCACCGGAGACCGGTGCGTCCAGACTGCGGTGGCCTGCCTCGTGCACCAGCTTGTGCGCGGTGTGCGCGTCGGCGACGTCGATGGTCGAGGAGTCGATGAACAACGTGCCCGGCGCGGCGGCAGGCAGCAGGTCCGCGTACAACCCGAGTACCAGTGTGCCGTTGGGCAGCATCGTGATGACGATGTCGGCATCGGCGACGGCGGCCACGGCCGATTCGACCACGGTGACGCCGTCCTTCGTGGCCTGCTCGAGCGCGGCGGGCACCAGATCGAAGCCCTGCACCGTGTAGCCGGCCGCAGCCAGATTGGCGGCCATCGGTCCACCCATGTGGCCGAGGCCGATGAAGCCGATCGTCTTCTCGCTCATGACTGCTCACCTTCTGTGTGTGCGTTCGACAGGCCCAGTTCCGCGTCCCCGAGAGGTGCGAAGTACCGGTCGACGTCCTCGGGCCTGACGTCTGCCGACGTACGCGGTTGCCATTGCGGGTTGCGGTCCTTCTCGACCACCTGTGCTCGAATTCCTTCGACGAGATCGTGACTGCTCAGGGATGCGACCGACACGCGGTACTCCTCGTCGAGCACTGACTCCAGCGTCGGCAGCGTGGCCGCCCGGCGCAGCGACCTCAGCGTCACGGCCAGCGACACAGGCGATTTGGACGCGATGTCCTCCGCGGACTTCTGCGCCTCCGGCACTGAGCTGGCTGCCAGAGCGTCGACGATGCCCTGGACGTCGTCGCCTGCATAGCACTCGTCGATCCATCCCTGCTGACCGGTAACCGTGGACTCCGGTGCCTGCTCGCTGAACGTCGCGACGGCCTCTCCGACGCTGACCGTCTCGAGTGCCGAGTAGAAGTCTTCCAGCTTGTCGGACGGGATGTAGTGATCGGCGAAACCGACTGCGATGGCGTCGCCGGCATTCATCCGCGCCGTGGTGAGCGCGAAGTGGGTGCCGATCTCACCCGGAGCACGCGAAAGTAGGTACGTACCACCCACATCCGGAACGAAACCGATTCCGACCTCGGGCATCGCGATCTTCGATCGCTCGGTGACGATGCGAGTGTTGGCATGTGCCGAGAGCCCGACGCCTCCACCCATGACGATGCCGTCCATGATGGCGACGAACGGCTTGGGGAATCGAGCGATCGCGGCGTTGAGGATGTACTCCTCGCGCCAGAAATCCTTGCTGCCGCTGCCACCGTCCTTGGCGTCGTGGTAGATGGAGACGATGTCTCCGCCTGCGCACAGTCCTCGCTCACCGGCTCCGGTCAGAAGGACGACATCGACAGCGTCGTCGGTTGCCCACTGCGCCAACGCCGGCGCGATCTCACGCACCATCGCATGATCGAGCGCATTGATCGCTTTGGGGCGGTTCAGGGTGATCCGACCGATTCCGCCGGAGACCTCGAGGATGACGTCGCTCATGCGGCACCCACGATCGAACGCGCCACAACCACTCGCATGATTTCGTTGGTCCCTTCCAGAATCTGGTGCACCCGAAGGTCACGAACGATCTTCTCGACGCCGTACTCGCTGAGGTAGCCGTACCCACCCAGCAGCTGCAACGCGCCGTTGGCGACCTCGAAACCGGTGTCGGTTCCGAAACGCTTGGCCATCGCGCACATCTCGACCTTGTCCGCAGCATCGTTCTGCAACGCGTCCGCGGCCCGCCACAGCAGCGTGCGGGCGGCTTCGAGTTCGGTCTTGAAATCGGCCAGTCGGAACTGGAGCGCCTGCGCATCGAGCAACCGTGCCCCGAACGCCTTGCGCTCGGCCAGGTACGCAACGGCCTTGTCGAGGGCGGACTGCGCTCCGCCGATCGAACACGCGGCGATGTTGATGCGTCCGCCGTTGAGTCCGTTCATGGCGATGCGGAACCCGTCGCCCTCGTTGCCGAGCAGATTATCGGCCGGAATGCGAACGCCTTCGAGAACGACCTGCCGGGTGGGCTGAGCGTTCCACCCCATCTTCTTCTCGTTGGCTCCGAAGGACAGTCCCGCCGAGTCCTTCGGCACGATGAACGCGGAGATGCCACGAGGGCCCGGTGCACCGGTACGCGCCATGACGACGTACACCTCGGAAGTGCCTGCGCCGGAGATGAATTGCTTGACGCCGTCCAAGACGTACTCGTCACCGTCACGCACCGCCTTGGTGCCGAGCATCGCGGCATCCGATCCCGCGCCGGGCTCGGTGAGGCAGTAGCTACCCAACTGATCCATCGTGCACAGGCCCGGCAGCCACCGCTGCCTCTGCTCGTCGGTGCCGTAGGTGTCGATCATCCAGGCGACCATGTTGTGAATCGAGATGTATGCCGCGATGGACGGGTCACCGGTGGCCAGCTGCTCGAAGATCCGCACCGAATCGACTCTGGTCAGACCCGATCCGCCCACGTCCTCTCCAATGTAGATGCCGCCCATTCCCAGTCCCGCTGCCTTGCGCAGTACGTCCACGGGGAAATGCTTGCTCTGGTCCCACTCGATCGCGTTCGGGGCCAGGAACTCGTCGGCGAATTCACGAGCGGTGTCGTTGATCGCTCGCTCGTCCTCGTTCAATGTGAACATCGCCGAATCAGTCCATGTTCGGAATGACGAAGTGATTCTGTGCTGCCGCCTCTTTGGTGCCCGACGGCCAGCGCTGCGTGACGGTCTTGGTCTTGGTGTAGAAGCGGATCGAATCGGGTCCGTGCTGGTTCAGATCACCGAATCCCGAACGCTTCCAACCACCGAACGTGTGGTACGCGATCGGTACCGGAATCGGCACGTTGACCCCGACCATGCCCACCTGGACGCGGGAGCAGAAATCGCGTGCAGTGTCGCCGTCACGGGTGAAGATGGACACGCCGTTGCCGTATTCGTGCTCGGTGGGCAGGCGCAGCGCATCCTCGTAGTCCTTCGCGCGCACGACGATCAGGACGGGTCCGAAGATCTCTTCCTTGTAGATCCGCATGTCGGTCGTCACTCTGTCGAACAGTGTTGCGCCCGCGAAGAATCCACCCTCGTGGCCTTCGAGGCTGAAACCGCGCCCGTCGACGACCAACTCGGCACCCTCGTCGACACCGATCTGGGTGTAGTCGTTGACCCGCTTCAACGCATCGCTACCCACGAGCGGGCCGAAATCCGCGTCCTCGTCGTCGGAGCGACCGATCTTCAGCTTCGCCACCCGCTCGGTGAGCTTGGCGACGAGCGCATCCGCGGTCTCTTCACCCACCGGAACCGCGACGGAAATGGCCATGCAACGCTCGCCCGCGGAACCGTAGGCGGCACCGAGAAGGGCGTCGGCGACCTCGTCGAGATCGGCGTCGGGCATCACCAGGGCGTGGTTCTTGGCTCCACCGAAGCACTGTGCACGCTTGCCGTGCTTCGCTGCGGTCTCGTAGATGTACTGCGCGATGGGAGTCGAGCCGACGAAGCCGATCGCCTTGACCCGGTCGTCGGTGAGCAGTACGTCGACGGCGGTCTTGTCACCGTTGACGACGTTGAACACACCCGGCGGGAGCCCTGCTTCGAGGAAGAGCTCGGCGAGCTTGAGCGGGACGGACGGGTCACGCTCGGAGGGCTTGAGGATGAATGCGTTTCCGCAGGCGATGGCCGGGCCGGCCTTCCACAGGGGAATCATCGCGGGGAAGTTGAACGGGGTGATTCCGGCTACGACGCCGAGCGGCTGACGCATCGAGTAGACGTCGATTCCGCCGCCTGCACCCTCGGTGTACTCACCCTTGAGCAGATGCGGGACGCCGACGGCGAACTCCACGACCTCGACGCCGCGCTGGATGTCACCCTTGGCGTCGGCGATCGTCTTGCCGTGCTCGGAGGACAGCAGGCGGGCCAGTTCCTCGGTGTCGCGAGTGACGAGCGCCAGGAACTTCATCAGGACTCGCGCTCGGCGCTGCGGGTTCCACTTGGCCCATTCACGTTGGGCCTGTTCGGCATCGGCGATGACGGCCTCGACCTCGGATACGTCGGCCAGCGGCACACGGGCCTGAACCTCGCCGGTGTTGGGGTCGAACACGTCCCCGAAGTTTCCGGAGGTGCCGGCGACATGCTTGCCGCCGATGAAGTGCGTGAGTTCGCGAGCCATGGAGTTTGTCCGTCCTCGAGCGTGGAAAGTGAAGTACGCCCATCCTATAGTCGGATGTCCACGTAAGTCCAGAAGTCGTCACATTCGGTCGTAGAACTGCCTCAGATCGGCACCGGCGCGACTGACCTCGGCCTCGGAGGAGCCGTCGGCGCGGAAGATTCGACGCAGGATCAACGGATCGAGATCGTCCATCGCGGGAGCGAACGACACCTGGGGAAGTTCGGGGAACGACGCGCGATCGCCGAACCAGTCATCGGGGTCGAACTCGTCGTCCCCGTCTCCGACGCCCTCGATCAGTTGATCGAGATCGACTCCACGCAGCGTCAGGATGGTGGCGGCGGATGCGTCGATGTGCTCGGCGGCGATGTACATCAGAGCCGCCGCGTGTTTGCAGGGCCACCCGTCGTCGGGGCACGTGCAGTCGAAATCGAGCTGCCCCTTGTCGTGCGGCAGCAACACCGACGCCAGCGCCTGCGGAATGGCGTTGGAGGCCAACTCGGCCAGCATGCCGGGGTTCGAACGCACCCGGCCGACCAGTGCGGCAACCTCACCCTGCGTGAGCGGGTCGACGGTGACCGAGGCCGAGAACGGCTCGAGCTGACTGCCCTGCACCTCGCCGTATATCTGCCCGCGCTCGACCCCGAGAGTGAGCACCTGCCCTTGGCGCGCATACGTTCTACCCCGAGCGATCCGGCCCGGATCCGCGAGGTCTTCCATGGCCGCCACGAAATGCCTGCCCCACCAGGTCTGTCCGAAGGCACCGCGCTTGTTTCTGGACTCGATGCCGCCCTTGGCTTTTCGGCGCTTGCCGTACTGCGAGAAGTCGACCATCACTCCCCCACCGCATCCTCACTGAGGCGGAACAGTTCCTGCAGCTCCGCGGTGTCCATCTCGGTCACCCAATTCTCGCCGGTGCCCACCGCCAGATTCGCCAGGTCCTGCTTGGAGACGAGCATCGAGTCGATCCGTTCCTCCACTGTGCCCACACACAGCAGTTTGCGTACCTCGACGTTCTTGCGCTGCCCGATGCGGAAGGCCCGGTCCGTCGCTTGATTCTCCACCGCCGGATTCCACCAACGATCGAGATGAACAACATGGTTGGCGGCCGTGAGGTTCAGCCCGGTGCCGCCGGCCTTGAGCGAGAGCATCATGATCGGCGGACCGTCGTCGCTCTGGAACTTTTCCACCATCTCGTCTCGCTTGGCCTTGCTCACCCCGCCGTGGAGGAACGGCACCTCGGTGCCGAACCGTTCGGCGAAGTAGGGTGCCACGAGCTCACCGAACTCCCGGAACTGCGTAAACAACAACGCTTTCTCGTTGTCGCCGAGAATCGAGTCGAGCATGTCCTCGACCAAGCCGATCTTGCCGGAACGATGCTGACCCCTCTTGAGCACCGGCGAGCCGTCGGACAGGAAATGGGCAGGGTGATTGCACACCTGTTTGAGACGAGTCAGCGCGGACAGCACCGCGCCCTTGCGCTTCATGCCCTTCGCGTCGGCGATCTGCGCCATCATCTCGTCGACGACCGCCTTGTACAGCGCAGCCTGCTCGGCCGTGAGGTTGGCGCGCACGGTCATCTCGTTCTTCTCGGGCAGGTCCGAGATGACCGTCGGATCGGTCTTGACGCGGCGCAGAATGAACGGCGACGTGATGGCGCGCAGACGGGAAACCGCGTTCTCGTCGTTCTCGCGCTCGATCGGAACCGAGAATCGCTTGCGGAAATCCGACGGCCTACCGAGCATGCCCGGATTGGCGAAGTCGAGAATGGACCTCAGCTCGTCGAGACGATTCTCGACCGGCGTTCCGGTGAGCGCCAGCTTGTGATCCGCGGGGATCGCGAGCGCCGCCTTGGCCTGCACGGTGCCCGAGTTCTTGATGTGTTGCGCCTCGTCGAGGACCACACGACGCCACGTCTGCTCCGCCAGCTGCGCGCGATCCTTGGCCATCAGCGCGTACGTGGTGACGATCAGATCGTGCTCGGCGATCGCCCGGTCGAGCTCCTCGTCGCGTAGTCGCGTCGGACCGTGGTGTACCAGAACCCGCAGTGCCGGAGTGAATTTCGCCGCCTCACGCTGCCAGTTTCCGACCACCGACATCGGTGCCACCAGCAGCGTCGGCGTCGCACTCTTCTCGTGCGCGAGCAGCGTGAGCACCTGCAGAGTCTTGCCCAGTCCCATGTCGTCGGCGAGCACGGCACCGAGACCGAGCCGGCTCATGAACGCGAGCCAGTCGAGTCCGCGTTGCTGGTAGGGCCGCAGAGTCGCGTTCACACCGTCGGGCACCGGGATGGTTTCCGGAACCGCCCCGGGTTCGAGCAACGTTGCCGCCCAGCCGGTGGCGCGGATGTCCTGGACCGGAGCAGGTGGCGGATCGGCCAACGTCATCTCGCGCATCAGCGTGCTGAGCGCAGTCCCGTCACCGTGATGCTCGGCGACGTACTTGGCGGCTCGCGCGAGCTGACCGCCGTCCGCGAGCACCCACTGACCGCGGAGCCGCACGAGATCGCCCTTCGAGACGGCGAGCCTGTTCATCTCCGCCTCGGTGAGCACCATGTCGCCGAGTTGGAGTTGCCAGTCGTAGGACACCAGTTCGTCCATGCCGACCGCCCGATCGGCTGCCGCTTTCGTCACCGCCGGTGAATCGACGCGCAATCTCATCGACGGATCGAGCCTCGTCCAGGCCCGGGGAAGCAGAACCGTGGTTCCGGTGGCCTGCAGTGCCGTCGCACCGTGTTCGACGAGATCGATGACCACCGACGTCGGAAGCAACAGATCCAGGGTGCCTTCCTGAGACGGCAGATCGCGCAGTCTCGGGTACGCCGCCACGGCCTCACCGAGCTTGCGGACAGCGATGGAGAGCAGCGTGGCATCGACCTTGCGGCTCATCGGAACCGGTCGCGGCGCTTCGCCGTCCGCGCGCAGACACACCTGCAGCGTCCAGTACGACTCCACCGCTTCCTCGGAGGAACTGTCGACGGCGTCGTCGTCATCGGGTTCGAGCAGCCGGAGCACCAGCGAGGGTTCGTCGACGGTGAGGCTTCCGCGCCACTTCTCGAGCAACGTCGACATCTGTTGGGTGCCATCGGCATACGGGTCGTCGCGAACCAGAGCCGACAACAGTGGATGCTCCGAGTCGGGTCTACCCAGAACCGATCTGACGATCGGATCGGTGAGCTCCTCCACCATGTCGTCGAGAATCTTCTTGGGCCGCTCACCTGCGCGCTGCACCGACGGCATCGCGACGGCGAGTTCGCTGAGCCAGGCACGTTGACGCTCGCCCCCGACCAGACGCCACCGTGGCCACCACTGCCCGTCCATCAACTTCAGGGCCGGAACGACGCGACCGCCGCGGACCCAGCGTTCGATTCCGCGGGCGACATGCGCCAGGTAACGGAGGTCACCGGAGATCGCCGCGTGGTCCGGCGGCGTCCGCAACAGCAGATCGGCTCCGTCGTGCGGGGCGAGTGCGATGGCCGGAACCTGCACCGGGGCCTGCGCGGTGGCGGCGCGTCCGGGTGCCGGAAACGACACCGCAGCACGGTGCCGAAACGTTCTGGTGAGCACGTGCGCGTGGGTCGGCGGCAAGTCGGGCTCATCCCCGGTGGTGATCTCGTCGTCCCACAGCATCAGCCCGGCACCGGGAGACCAGAGACCGTGCAGCATCGGTCCATCCAATCAGCAAGCACCGACAGACTTCAGGTGAGGCGCTTCGAGCGAGTCGCTGGGTGAGGCACAGTATGTACATGATCGCGTACGGCTTCAGTGAATACGGCGGACCCGACACCGAATACCTTCTGGACCTACCCGTCGCCGAGCCGGGATCTGGCCAGATTCTCGTCGCGGTCCACGCCGCCGGCGTCAATCCCGCGGATTGGAAGGTGCGGGCGGGCAATCGCAAGGACACCGTGCCGATCACCCTGCCTGCGGTTCTCGGCCGGGAAGTATCGGGCACGGTCGTGTCGGCCGGTGCCGGTGTGGCCGACTTCTCGGTGGGCGACCACGTGTTCGGAGCCACCGCGTCGGGATACGGAGGCTATGCGCAGTACACCGTGCTCAACGCGTCGAGCACAGCCCACAAGCCCGAATCCGTGTCCTGGGCGGCCGCAGCCACTCTGCCGGTGGCCGCCGGGACCGCATACGACGCGCTGGCGCGGCTCGCCGTGGGCGCGGGTGATTCCATCCTGGTGCTCGGCGCGGGCGGCGGCGTGGGTTCGACCGTTCTGCAACTCGCGCGAGCCGACGGTATCGACGTTCTCGCAGTCGCGAGTACGGGCAAGCAGGAGTGGATCGAGAGCCTCGGAGCCGAATTTCTCGCGTCCGGCGCCGATTTTGTCGACTCGCTGTCACGACCGGTGAACGGCATCATCGATCTCGTCGGGGGCGAGAGCTTGCGCGCCGCGGCGACCGCTGTGACGGCGGGGATACCGATTGTCAGCGTTGCCGACCCGGTGCTCGCGGCGCAGTGGGGTGGTTCCGGTGTCGATCGCGACCGCACCACCGCGGCATTCGCGCGGCTGGCAGACCTGACTGCGTCGGGCATCATTCGTCCGCGTATCGACCATGTGTTCCCGCTCGAGCGTGCGGGTGAGGCTCTCGCCCTGGTCGAGGACGGGCACGTGCTCGGCAAGGTCGTGGTCGAGGTTCGCTGATGCCGGGTTGGCGTGAGCGGAGAACTGTCGGTGCGTTCCGGCACACTGCTGTCACAAGGAACGACGACCGAGTACGAAGATCGACGATGGGGCGTGCGTGAGAAAGCTGTGGGTGGCGGTACTGCTGGTGATCGCTGCGGCCGTGATGGCTGTGTTCGGCTCGTGCGACCGGCCCGCCATCCCCGGTTTCTCCCCCGCCGAACCCGCTCCGGGTAGTCCCACTCGCACTCAGGTCGAGCAGTTGCTCGCGCAGGTTCGCGTGGTCGCCGCCAGGCCCGACGCCCTCGGCTACGAGCGCGGATGCAAGAGCGGCGAAGGGTGTGTGTTCGGCCCGGCGTGGACGGACGACTACGACGGGCCGGGTGGTCACGACGGCTGCGGTACCCGCGACAACGTCCTGGCGCTGTCGATGACGGAAGTCGAGTTCCGGGCCGGCACTCGCGACTGCGTCGTGCTGTCGGGTTCGCTCGCAGATCCGTACTCCGGTGAGCCGATGCAGTTCACCAAGGCCGATGCCGGAAAGATTCAGATCGATCACGTCTACCCCCTGTCCGCCGCGTGGGACATGGGCGCGAACACGTGGTTGCCCGACAAGCGAATTCGGTTCGCCAACGACGTGGCGTTCAATCTGCTCGCGGTCAACGGAGCCGACAATCAGAGCAAGAGCGACAAGACACCCTCGCAATGGTTACCGCCGAACGAGGCGTACCACTGCTTCTACGCGGGAAAATACCTGTCGGTCGCCGCCCAGTACGAGTTGCCGATCACCCAGGCCGATCAGGGTGTTCTCGCTTCGGTCGCCTCGACGTGCGCGGCGTAAAGTCTCAGCGATGGCACCAGCACACGCGCGCAGCTTCCTCGACCGTAAGACACAGCTCTGCATGTCTTTGTCCGGCCGACCGAGCAACATCGGAACACGTTTCCACAACTACCTCTACGACGAGTTGGACCTGAATTTCGTCTACAAGGCGTTCACCACCACCGACCTCGCCGCAGCGGTGGGAGGCGTTCGCGCGCTGGGCATTCGAGGCTGCGCCGTCTCCATGCCGTTCAAGGAAGATGTCATCGAATTGGTCGACGTGATGCACGAGTCCGCCAGCGCGATCGAATCCGTCAACACGATCGTCAACGAGAACGGCGTCCTGCACGCATACAACACCGACTACCAGGCCGTCGCGAACCTACTCGGCGCGAGTGGCTTCTCCACCGATTACTCGGTGGCGGTCACCGGCAGCGGCGGTATGGCGAAGGCTGTCGTCGCCGCACTGCGGGATTCGGGTTACACCCGGGGTACCGTCGTCGCCCGCAACTCGAACACCGGCCCCGCCCTCGCCGAGACCTACGGCTACGACTGGTCCGCCGAAGCGGTGGGCGCAGACCTGCTGGTGAACGTGACCCCGGTGGGTATGGCCGGTGGACCGGACGCTGATTCGGCACCGTTCACCGACGAGCAGATCGACGCGGCGAAAGCCGTGTTCGACGTCGTCGCCATGCCGTCGGAGACGCCCCTGATCGTCGCCGCTCGGGCCGCCGACAAACCCGTGATCACCGGCGCTCAGGTCATCGCCCTGCAGGCAGCAGAACAGTTCGTCCTCTACACCGGAGTCCGGCCGTCGGACGAACAGATCGCGCGCGCATCGGAGTTCTCGCGCAGGTGACTCACAGGTGCTGCCACCGGGGCTTGTTGGCGTAGGCGTACCGGTAGTACTCCGCGAGTGCGAGCGACGACGCCGCGGCCTCGTCCAACAGCACCGTTGCGTGCGGGTGCCATTGAATGGCCGACGCCGGACAGTACGCCGACAGCGGTCCCTCGACGGCCGCCGCCACCGCGTCCGCCTTCGACTCCCCCGTTGCGATCAACACGAGGTGGCGCGCCTCGTCGATGGTGCCCAGCCCCTGCGTCAGTACGTGATGCGGTACGTCCTCGGGAGAATCGAAGAACCGGGCATTGTCGACGCGAGTCTGTTCGGTCAGCGTCTTCACCCGCGTCCGCGATTTCAGTGAGGATCCGGGCTCGTTGAAGCCGATGTGCCCGTCGGTGCCGATTCCGAGGATCTGGACGTCGACGCCACCTGCGGCCGCGATCGCGGCGTCGTACCGCTGCGCCTCTGCCGCTATGTCGTCCGCTTCGCCGTCGGGCGAGAAGACCGCGGCGTCGTCCAGGTCGACGTGGTCGACGAAGTTGTCTCGAATGAACGAGAAGTACGACTGCTCAGCGGCTTTCGCCAGTCCGATGTACTCGTCGAGGAGGAAGGCGCGACAGTGCGCGAACGACAGGCCGTCCTCCCGATGCCGCCGCGCCAATTCGCGATAGGTGCCCACCGGGGTCGACCCGGTTGCGAGGCCCAGTACAGGAGTGGAGCCGGCGGAACGACCCAGGGGCGCAGGAGTGGAGCCGGCGGAACGGCACAGGTTGCCGGTGGAGCCGGCTCGTACTATTCGTTCGACGATGTCGGCGGCCGTTCGATCCACTGCGTCGACCCCCTCTAGGATCACTACCTCCATCTAGCTGTCCTCTCCGATTGCAGTTCCGCCTCTGATCACCTGTAGTGGCTCGAACGCCGCGTCGACCACCAGGACGTCGGCTCTCTTGCCCTGTTCGAGGCAGCCGATCTCGGAGTCGAGGCCGATCAATGCCGCCGGAGTCGACGATGCAGCCCGCACCGCCTCGACCAGGGGCACGCCGGCGTCCAGCACGGCTCGGCGCACCAGGTCCAGCACGGTAGCGGTTCCGCCCGCGATCGGAGCGGTCTCGTTGTCTGCGTCGCGGGACAACCGTGCAACCGCGTGGCGGACGGTCACATCCAGTGGTCCGAGTCGATAGCGACCGTCCGGCATGCCGGCTGCGGCCATCGCGTCGGACACCAGCGCGATCCGTGCGCCACCGACGAGATCGAACACCGCACGCACGGTCTCGTCGGCGAGATGCACTCCGTCGCCGATCAATTCGAGCACCATCACGCTGCGTGCCGCGGCCGCCAGGCACTCGCTCACCGGGCCCGGCGACCGATGATGCCAGGTCGGCATTCCGTTGAACAGATGTGTTGCAGTCATGGGGCCGTTCCCCAACGACTCGATACCGCGTCGGGTGGTGAGCGCGTCGGCGTCCGTGTGCCCGATGCTCGGCAGTATTCCGTTCTCCCGCAACATCTCTGCGATGACCGCGAACCCGTCGATCTCGGGTGCCAGGGTCATCGACCGCACCGCGTCGCGGCCCGCGTCCAGTAGGTCGCGGAGCAGTCCGGGATCTCCGCTGCGCAGCGAGGCCGGATCCTGTGCGCCGCAGCGTGCGATGGCGAGAAACGGCCCCTCGAGGTGGACGCCTGCGATGTCACCGGATTCGTACAGATCGGCCAACAGCGACGTCTGCGCGATCAGCCGATCCGGCGGTGCCGACACCAGTGACGCGAGCATCGTCGTGGTCCCGCGAGAGCGGTGATGCCGTACCGCCGTCATGAGATCGACGGCCGGTGAATCCGGAAACGACGCCCCAGCTCCACCGTGGCAGTGCAGATCGACCAACCCGGGGAGGATCGTCGAATTCGTTTGCGGTACGGCCTCACCGGGCCACGCCGATGTCGGCCCGACCCACGAGATCCGGTCTCCCGTCGATGCGACGACGCCGTCCTCGATCACTCGGTCGCGCGTGACGACCCGTCCGCGGTGCGTCGTCGCAGTGGATGCGGTCATGCTCGATCGGGTTCGAGCACGGCGTCGTCCTCACGTCCGGGGGTGCGCAGGTTCCACTTCTTGATGACGAAGCTGAACAGGAAGTAGTAGATCACCGCGTACACCAGGCCGATCGGAATGAGGAGCCATGCCTTGGTGGCGATTCCGTAGTTCAGCAGGTAGTCGATGCCACCGGCGGAGAAGAAGAAGCCGTCGTGGATTCCGAGGGCATTGGTCAACGCCATCGAGGTTCCGGTCAACACTGCGTGGATGATGTAGAGCGGCCAGGCCACGAACATGAACGAGTATTCGAACGGCTCGGTGATTCCGGTGACGAAGGCAGTCAGGCCGGTGGACAACATGATTCCGCCGACGATCTTCTTCTGCGACGGCTTGGCGTTGCGGTAGATCGCGAATGCCGCAGCGGGGAGGGCGAACATCATGATCGGGAAGAATCCGGTCATGAACACTCCGGCGGACGGGTCGCCGGCGAAGAACCGGTTCAGATCGCCGCGGACCAATTGACCGCTTGCATCCTGGTAGTCCCCCACCAGGAACCAGACGACGGAGTTCAGAATGTGGTGCAGCCCGGTGGGAATGAGCATGCGGTTGGCGAAGCCGTAGATTCCGCTGCCCACCACACTGTGGTCGGCGACGGTGTTGCCCACCCATTGTAGAGCGCTGTAGAAGAGTGGGTACACGAACGACATGATCACGGCGACGACGAGTCCGGTGATCGCCGTCATGATCGGCACCAGACGACGGCCGCTGAAGAAGCCGAGATAGTCCGGCAGCTTCTGGCGATAGAAACGCTGCCAGAGAATTGCCGAGAGCAGTCCGATGACGATTCCTGCCAACACGCCGTAGTCGATCACGGCCGGGTCACCGTTGGCATCGACCTCTCCGTCGAGCACGACCGGCGACATTGCCGTGAAGACGCCGTTCATCACCATGTAGCCGACCACCGCTGCGAGCGCGGTCGAACCATCGGACTTCTTGGCCCAGCCGATGGCGATACCGACCGCGAAGATGAGGGGAAGCCAGGTGAAAACCGACTGACCGGCGGCGGAGATGACCGCAGCAGTGGTCTCCAGTGCGCTGAATCTCCCCAGCAGGTCGTCCTGACCGAGCCGCAGGAGAATTCCGGCGGCAGGCAGAACAGCGATCGGCAGCATGAGGCTGCGACCGAACCGCTGCAGCCCGGCCAATGATCGTGATTCCTTCTTCGGCTCGGTATCGATCGAGTCCGTCTTCTTCGGGGTCATGGCGACCTTCTCTTCGAGGCTGGTCCTTCGAGGGCGATTTCGCTGTTGTGACCGGATGCCATCAGGGGTACTGTCCGGTCATTACCAGTTGTAGTTTGGCCAGGTGGCAGGCTCGTGTCAACCCGGCCGTGTGATCCACCCGACAGATACAAGCCGACAGAAAGCGAGAATCCACATGTCCAAAGCGGACGCGATCGTCGAAGGCCTCGGCGGTGCCGACAACATCGTCGAGATCGAAGCGTGCATCACTCGGCTGCGCACCGAGGTGAAGGACGGGTCGTTGGTGAACGAGGCGGCGCTCAAGGCGGCAGGTGCCCACGGCGTATTTCACAAGGGAACCGCCGTTCAGGTCATCGTCGGTCCCGAAGCGGACACGCTCGCCGAAGACATCGGCGACATCCTGTGAGCACAAGGACGATCCTCAGCCCGGTTGCCGGGCAGGTCATCTCGCTCGCCGACGTGCCCGACCCGGTGTTCTCGGCGCAGATGGTCGGCTCCGGTGTCGCGCTACGCCCGGCTCCGAGCGACGGGTCCGTCGAGGTTCGTTCACCGGTCGCGGGCACGATTCTCAAACTTCACCCGCACGCGTTCGTCGTCTTCACCGAGGACAAGGCGGGCGTGTTGGTGCACATCGGCATCGACACCGTGAAGATGAAGGGCGCGGGCTTCGAACTCGTTGCAGCAGAGGGCGATCGAGTCGAGGCCGGCGACCTCGTCGTCACCTACGATCCCGCAGCGATCGCGGCGGCGGGCTACTCGGATGTCGTTCCGGTGGTGTTGATGGATTCGAAGCCGGATTCGGTCACGAGTGCGAGCATCGACGACACCGTGGCAGTGGGCGACCTTCTGTTCGAGCTGCCCTGATCTCACCGACGCTGCGGGGTGCGTCGCCCGCCTTCGACTTCCATCGACAGTTGATACCGATCGCAGCGGTACCAGCTCTCGGTATGTTCGAGCGGCTCGTCGCCGCTGAAGGAGACACGGTCGAAGTACAGCACGGGGGCACCGCGCTTGGTGCCGAGCAGGGTGGCGGTATCACTGTCTGCTGCAGTGGCTTTGACGGTCTGCTCGGCCCGGTCGATGGTCAATCCGTAATGGATCTGCACGGCCTCGTACACCGATTTGCTCAGGTCGTGCTCGATGAGGCCGGGGAGCAGGGAGGCCCGGTACCACGCATCGTCGACGCTGACCGGTTCGGCGTCGGCCAGTCGTAGACGCTTGACGTGGTAGGTCTGTTCTCCGTCGGCCAGGCCGAGGGCGCGAGTCGTTGCCGCCGAAGGGCTTTCGAGCCGTGCGAACAGCACCACCGTGGTAGGCGTCAATCCTTGCGCGCGCATCTCCTCCGAGAACGACGCCAGGTGCAAACGAGACTGCACGGTGCGACTGGCCACGAACGTGCCCTTGCCACGCACCCGAACCAGGTGTCCGTCGTTGACGAGCTGGCCGATGGCCTCGCGGACGGTGATGCGGCTGACGCCGTAGTCCTCCATCAGTTTTCGCTCGCTGGGCATCAGATCGCCGGGCTGCAACTCCTTGGTGCAGCGGTGCAACAGAATCGCGCGAAGCTGTTCGTGCTTCGGAACCTGACTGTCCCTCAGATGTACGGGCATCACCACTGCGCCGGCCTTTCCGTCACTCGCCGACCCAGCGGTACGGACTGGTCCGGTCCAACCCAAAGACTACGTCACGTCGACCGTGCCCCGACAGCGTTCGGCCACCGACTCGGAGCGCCGACCCGGCTCGACGGGAAACGACGCGACAGGCGACGGCCCACAGTGCATCATCGTCAGTCGTGACCACTGCCGACGCCGCCGACAGACCGACGCCGCTCTCGACCCCCATCAGCGCGGGAATCGTGGCCTCACTGGTCGGCTTCACCAGCTCGTTCGCCGTCGTGCTGACGGGCCTGCGGGCGGTAGGGGCCAGCCCGACCGAGGCGGCCTCCGGATTGCTGGCGCTGTGTGTCACCCAGGCCGTGGGCATGATGTGGCTCGCGCGCAGATACAGACAGCCCATCACGCTGGCGTGGTCGACGCCGGGCGCTGCGCTGCTCGCCGGAACCGGCATGGTGGTCGGAGGGTGGCCCGCCGCAGTGGGTTCGTTCGTCACTGTTGGGGTGCTGATCGTCCTGACCGGCCTGTGGCCACGACTCGGCGCCGCGGTCTCGAAGATCCCGATACCACTCGCTCAGGCGATGTTGGCCGGAGTGCTGCTACCGCTGTGCGCGGCACCGGTCGTTGCATTTGCCGACTCACCCGCCCGGATAGCTCCGGTGGTACTCGTCTGGCTCCTGGTACTTCGATTCAACGCGCGATGGGCGGTTCCCGCTGCGTTCCTCGCGGCGGCTGCAGTCATCGCAGCGGACTTGATCGGCGGCGGCACACCCATCGCGGCATCCGATCTGATTCCTCGGATCGACTGGACGATTCCGCACTGGACGTGGCAGGCGACCGTCGGTATCGCGGTGCCGCTGTACATCGTCACCATGGCGTCGCAGAACATCCCGGGCACCACCGTCATGGCGTCGTTCGGCTACCGAATTCCTTGGCGTGCGTCGATGACCGTCACCGGAACCGGAACCGTCCTCGGGGCTTTCGCGGGTGGGCACACGATCAACCTCGCCGCGATCAGCGCTGCGCTCGCGGCGAATCCCGGTGCCCATCCGGACCCGAAGCGGCGTTGGGTCGCGGCTTTCTCCGCGGGCTCCTCGTATCTGGTGTTGGCGCTGCTGTCCGCGGCACTGGCAACCCTGGTTGCCGCAGCGCCTGCAGGCGTGGTCGAAACCGTTGCCGGACTTGCCTTGTTGGCAACTCTCGCGGCGTCGTTGTTCGGTGCACTCGAACATGCATCGGACAGGGAGGCGACCGTTCTGACGTTCCTCGTCGCCGCTTCCGGCCTGACATTCGCAGGAATCGGCTCCGCATTCTGGGCACTGGTGGTCGGGCTGGTGGTCCGTGCGATCCTGCGTCGTCGGTCCCCGGCGACGCCCGCTCCCGACGCCACTGGTTAGGGTCACGTTCATGACCGATCAGGTGAACCCAGGGCCGGAGTTGTCGCACGCATCGGACTTTCCGGCTCTGTGGCCCGTGACGACGCGATGGGACGACAACGACCACTACGGCCACGTCAACAACGTCACCTACTACGCGTATTTCGATACCGCCGTCAACGGTTGGTTGATGGAGACGACGGGACTCGATATCCGGACACTGCCGGCGATCGGAGTCGTCGCCGAAACCTCGTGCCGCTACCTGTCCGAGCTGAGCTTCCCGGATCGCCTTCAGGTGGGCTTGGCCGTCGAGAAGCTGGGCACACGAAGCATCGTGTACTCGCTCGGGTTGTTCCGCGAGGCCGGCGACGATGCGTTGGAGTTGGCGGCGAGGGGTCGATTCGTACACGTGTACGTCGATGGGGTCACCCGTAAGCCGGTGGCGATTCCGCCCGAAATCGAGAGCGCAGCGCGCACTTTGGTGATCGGGACCGCGTCGAGCTGACCGACTAGAGGCCGATCTCGTCGGCCGTACGCAATGCCCTGGTGACGATGTCGTCGATGAGCGTCGTGGTCGGCCCGCCTGCCACGGCCCGGTTTCGCGAGTCGGCTTCCATCCGCCGCATGACGCCTTCGGCGATGATCGAGAGCTTCCACAGCGCCAACACCTGCCAGAATCCGACGTCGGAGACGTCGCGCCCGGTGTGCTGCGCATACGACTCGACAAGCTCGGCCCTGGTTGGAAAGCCCGGCAGAGTCGACGCCATGAACGGACCGGCGACCCCGTCGTCGGCTTGCGGCCAGTAGGCCAGCAGACCGCCGAGGTCCGCCAACGGATCTCCGAGTGTGCACAGCTCCCAGTCGACGACCGCCGCGACACGGCCGTCTTCGCGGGCCGTGATGACGTTGCTGAGGTGGAAGTCGCCGTGCACCAGGGTCACCTCGTGCTGCGGAGGAATCCCCGCTGCCAATCGAGTTGCCAGCGAATCGATACCGGGTACGTCGCGAGTGCGCGAGGATTGCCACTGCTTCGTCCACCGGGCGAGTTGGCGAGCGGCGTACGGTTTGTGACTGGCCAGATCTGCCAGACCCGCGGAGTCGAGATCGACGCGGTGGATGTCGGACAGCGCCACCGTGAGGCCGAGTCCGATGCGGCGTCGGTGATCGGGGTCGAGTTGTTCGGCTGCCGCCACCGAGTCGACGACGATCCCGTCGACGAAACTCATCAGCACGAGCGGGACCTCGGACACCGAAGGATCCTCGGTGATCGCAATCATCTTCGGAACCGGCACCGCCGTGTTCTGCAGGCCGGACAGAATTCGATGTTCGCGCACGACATCGTGTGCGGAGGCCAGCAGATGCCCCAGTGGTGGACGTCGAAGCACCCAGTTACTGCCACCGGCGTCGCGGACGGCGTAGGTGAGATTGGACTGACCGTTGCCGATCCGCTGGAAGGTGAGGGGCGAGGTTGCGCCTATCCCCAATCCTGCGATCCAGGTCGATACTGCGTCTTCGTCCAGTCCCACTGCGCCCATACAGAACCCTCACTTCGCCGCGCGACACCGTTGTCGACTGCCGTCATCGGAATTCGACCGATAGTAGCGAAGCGGAACCTGCCCTGATGCGAAAGACTCCGGGCCCGGGACGAGTCAGCTGGCGCGCACGAACGCGGGGACCAGATCCGGTGCTGCGGCCGGCACCGCTGCGCCGCGCTTGGCGGCGATTTCGTCCACTTCACCGATCAGCATTGCGACCAGCGTCTCCGGTTGGGCCGCCCACACCGAGGAGATGTTGCGCACCTCGGCCGGAGCGAAGAGGCCGCTGTTGGTCAGCGCATCGATCCACTCGGCGACGGCCTCGGCGGTGGGCTCGGGCACCGTGGAACGGTCGAGAGAGTCCGCCTCGAACTCGTTGCAAAAGAAGGCGCGGACCATGTCGAGCTGTCCCTGAGACATTGCGGTCATGTTCTTCTCCTTCGAGTGTCCGGCGTCCGTAGTTGTCGAATACCCCGTGCCGACGGGTTACGACGGGTAGCACGGTCCGTTTCCAGATCGTTATCGTTCGGGCTGTAACGGTCGAATGCGGGTTTCCGATGCGGCTGAAACTACGCCTTCCCGGTGGGTCTCGCCCAGGGTGAACTGGACTATGTGAGTATCGTCACACAGATTTACCCATCCGATCAACGCTTTGCAACGAAGCCATAGTTCGCTTTACGAACTGCTGTGACGGGGAACAATGCGAGTACAAACGCCCAGCTGAGAGGGCCGAGGCCCGACCCGGGGTGCTGTTCGGCACTCGGACATGAGTACCACCGAATCGAATCCACTCCACTCCGTTGCAGGTCAGAGGATTGTTCGGACGCATGTAAACATGCTCGTGCACCTGCATTTGGCGCTGAAACAAACTTCTAGAATTTGACGAGGCGGACTCTGCCCCTCGACGATCCATGGTTCCGCACACGCGACCCGGTGTGATCGAATCGTTACCAGAGCAGTGATCAGCCGGTTCCCAAGTTCCTCACATCCTCCGTTCAGCAGGTTCTGGCACCGTGGCACCCATGCCACCACCGAGCCTGGACTCCGGACCGATTCGCGCGTCGACCGACGCAAAGACGACTGCGCTGCCGTCCAGCACCTCGAGCCGCAGACGCAGGCGCGCCGTCATCGCGCGCTCGGCCGTGTCAGGTGCCTCTGCGGTCCTGCTGCTGATTTTCCTGATGCGGGCACCGCACATCGCAACCACGACGTCCTGGGAATCGACCCCGGCCGCGGCACTGGCCGCTCATCTACTCGATGCGATCGATGTGACCGCGATGTTGATCGCCGTAGCCGCGCTCGCCGTCGTGGCGCTGATACGCAAGCTGCCGTACGGAATCGGGGTGGTGATCGCCTGCACCGTCGGTGCCGTCGTGACCAGTGCGATCGCTCGCGAGATCATGGGAGCGTCGATGCCGTCCGCAGACCTTCCTAGCGGCCAACTCGTCGCCGTGGCCTCGCTGCTCGGAGCTGCGTCCATGGTGGCGTCCGCGGCGTGGCGGCCCGTGATCCTCGGTCTGGGAACCGTCGCAACACTCGCAGTGGCGGCGGCCGCCCTGGTAATCGGATCCGCGTCCGTCACCGGCATCGTGAGCGCCGCATCGATCGTGTTCGTGTGGTGGCCGGCGTGCTCGATCGTCATGCTCTTCTCGCCCGATGCAGCTGCCCGTGAAGCCCGCAACCCGATCGATACGGCCGCTCTGGCCGTTCGACGCAAGACGGGGCGCTCCCGGTGACGAACAACCGGAGCGCCCCATCGGTACTGCTGACTGCCCGTGACTAGAGAGCCTTGAGCTCCTCGGTCACCTCCGAAACCGATTTCTTCGCGTCGCCGAACAGCATCGAGGTGCCCTCGGCGAAGAACAACGGGTTCTCGATGCCTGCGAATCCGGACGACATCGACCGCTTGAGAACGATGACCGACTTCGACTGATCGACGTTCAGGATCGGCATTCCGTGAATCGGGCTCGACGGATCGTTGCGCGCCGCCGGGTTGGTCACGTCGTTCGCGCCGATGACCAACGTGACGTCGGTACGGGCGAACTCGTCGTTGATGTCGTCCATCTCCTTCATCGCGTCGTACGCGACGTCGGCTTCGGCAAGGAGCACGTTCATGTGCCCGGGCATACGACCGGCGACGGGGTGAATGGCGTATTTGACCTCGACACCCTTCGATTCCAGCAGCTTGGCCATGTCCTTGACCGCGTGCTGCGCCTGCGCAACGGCGAGGCCGTATCCGGGAACGACGATGACCTGGTTGGCGTACGCCATCTGGATGGCAGCGTCGGCTGCGGAGGTGGCCTTCGCCGTTCCGCCGCCTGCACCCGCAGGACCTGCAGCAGCGTCGCCCCCGCCGAATCCACCGGCGACGATCGCCGGAATGGAACGGTTCATGGCCTTGGCCATCAGGTTGGTCAGGATCGTGCCGGACGCGCCGACGATCATGCCGGCGACGATCATCGCAGTGTTGTTGAGCGCCAGGCCTGCGGCCGCCGCAGACAGACCGGTCAGAGCGTTGAGCAGCGAGATGACGACCGGCATGTCTGCGCCGCCGATGGGCAGCACGACCGTCAGACCGAGAATTCCGGCGAGTACGAGAACCGCTACGATCCACCACTGCGACACCCCGCCGCCCGGAGTGGCGTTGATGCCGATGACCACGGCGGCGCCCACAGCACCGATCAGCAGCAGAGCATTGAGCGGCTGCTGCAACTTGCCGATGGTGATGGGCGAGCCGGGCAGGGTCTCCTGCAGCTTGAGGAACGCGATCAGCGATCCCCAGAACGAGATCGACCCGATGATGGCCGCGAACAGCGACCCGATGACGATGTGGACCGTCGGCGATTCACCGTGCTTGAAGTTCGAGAATCCCGACGTGTCGAGGAATTCCGCCCACGCGATCAGCGCAACCGTTCCACCGCCGACGCCGTTGAACAGGGCCACCAACTGTGGCATCGCGGTCATCTTCACTCGGCGAGCAGGCGGGATACCGAGCGCGACGCCGACGACCAGGCCGACGACGATCAGAATCCAGTTTTCGGTATCGCGAACAGAGATCAACGTCGCCACGACGGCGAGGAACATGCCGACAGCGGCGATCTGGTTGCCACGCACGGCTGTCTTCGGTCCGGTCAGACCCATCAGTCCGTAGATGAACATGCCGAAGGCGACGATGTAGAGAATGTTGACGAGATTGTCCATCAGGAGTCAGCACCCTTCGTGGCCTTGGCAGGAACGGGCTTGGACTTGAACATGCCGAGCATGCGGTCGGTGACCACGAATCCACCGATGACGTTGACCGTTCCGAACACGAGAGCGACGAA
Organism: Rhodococcus sp. IEGM 1341; assembly: GCF_030056895.1. Classification (NCBI taxonomy): domain Bacteria; kingdom Bacillati; phylum Actinomycetota; class Actinomycetes; order Mycobacteriales; family Nocardiaceae; genus Rhodococcus; species Rhodococcus sp. IEGM 1341. Next base: position 56,267 of record NZ_JASHKV010000014.1, read on the forward strand.
CAGGATGACCTGCAGGCCGATGGACGGATCCTCGACCTTGCCGAGCACCACCAGGGCACCGAGCACGACGATGCCGTGGATGGCATTGGTTCCCGACATCAACGGGGTGTGCAAGGTGTTGGGCACCTTGGAGATCACCGCGAAGCCGACGAACCCGGACAGCACCAGGATCGCGATGTTCGCGAGCAGCGGGGTGTACATCAGTTCTCCTTCTCACGTGTCACGCAGGCACCGGCGAGAACCTCGTCCGAGAAATCCGGAGCGAGCTTGCCGTCGACCAACATGAGTTCGAGCAATGCCGAGATGTTCTTCGAGTACAGCTCGCTGGCGTGCTCGGGCATCGAGGCCGGCAGGTTCAACGGGGAGCAGATGGTGACGTCGTGCTTGACGACGGTCTCGCCGGGCTCGGTGAGTTCACAGTTGCCACCGGTTTCCCCTGCGAGGTCGACCACGACGCTGCCCGGCTTCATGCCCTCGACGGCCGCGGCCGTGACCAATCGCGGGGCAGGGCGTCCGGGAACCAACGCGGTCGTGATGACCACGTCGAATCCCTTGATGGCCTCTTCGAGAGCCTTCTGCTGTTGCACCCGCTCGTCTTCGGTCAGCTCACGCGCGTATCCGCCCTCGCCAGCGGCGTCGATCCCCAGATCCAGCCACTGCGCGCCGACGGATCGAACCTGATCCGCCACCTCCGGACGCACGTCGTATCCGGTGGGGCGGCCGCCGAGACGCTTCGCGGTGGCGAGCGCCTGCAGACCTGCCACGCCGACGCCCAGCACCAGCACGGTAGCGGGCTTGACGGTGCCCGCAGCGGTGGTGAGCATCGGGAAGAACCGGGTGGACTCCGACGCTGCCAACAGCACGGCCTTGTAGCCGGCGACGTTGGCCTGAGAGGACAGTGCGTCCATCACCTGCGCCCGTGAGATCCGCGGGATCGCCTCGACGGCGAAAGCCTGTACTCCGGCCGCCTTCAACGCCCCGATGCTGTTCTCCGCGTTGCGCGGTGCCAGAAATCCGATGAGCGTCGAACCCGACGTCAGCTTGGCGATCTCGGCGTCGGACGGCGGCGCGACCTTCACCACGACGTCGGCCGACCATGGATCACCGATGGTCGCTCCGGCGGCGACGTACAACTCGTCGGGAATCAGAGCGCCGAGACCGGCGCCGGACTCGACGACGATCTCGACGCCCTTGCCCGCCAGGGAGGCAACGATCTTGGGCACCAGAGCGACACGACGTTCGCCCTCCCCCGATTCCCGAACCACACCGACGACAGTCGTGGATCCCGAACCCTTCTCAGTGCTCTGCGATGTATCCAAATCTCCGTCTTCCTGCGTTGAATGGTGTCCACGAATCGACCAACGGCTCCGAGCCTGCGACGAGCGGACGAACCCATGCGACAAGGCACAAGGTCCCTGATAGTAGCCAGAGGAGACAGACCGCGGGTAGCCCGGAACACAGTCCGATTCGTTCTGAATCGAGTCCGTTTCGACATTCCTCGGCCACGGGGAGCGCAATTGTGATGCGCGCCATATGGGTCTATCGGTGATGAACGGACCCTACAGTGACAACCGTGGAACCTTGCATCTTCTGTGCCATCGTCGCGGGCGACGCTCCCGCGCATCGCGTGTTCGAGAACGACCATGCTGTCGCGTTTCTCGACATTCGGCCGGTCACTCGCGGCCACCTGCTCGTCGTTCCGCGCCAGCACGCCACCGATCTGAATGCGACCCACCCGGACGCGGCCGCAGACGTGTTTCGCGTCGGGCACACGCTGGCGCGCGCGGTCCGGCACTCGGACCTGCGCGCCGACGGAGCCAATCTCGTGATCAACGACGGTAAGGCCGCATTTCAGACGGTCTTCCACCTGCATCTGCACGTGGTGCCTCGTTGGCATCGGGACCGCTTCCGGTTCGCGGCCGGCTTCGTGACACGTCGTCTGAGTGAGCCCGAGCGTGTCGCGGACGCCGTTCGTGTCGGGTTGGCCCGGCTCGATGGCGAACCGACGGCATGAAGCTGTTCCTGTCGTCGTACCGATTCGGTGGCCACTCCGACGCTTTCGTCGAGCTCACCGGCCCACCGTCCGATCTCGCCGTGATTGCGAACGCATCGGACGCGTGGCCGCGCGCCGCTCGCGAATCCTCGCTCACAAGCGAGTTCGTTCCGCTGCGGGCGCTCGGGTATCGGCCTGCCGAGCTGGATCTGCGCGAGTACGTGGGTCGGCCCGCTGCTCTCGAGCGCGCCCTCGACGACTTCGGCGCGGTGTGGGTTCGCGGGGGCAATACGTTCGTCCTGCGCGCTCAACTCGCCCGCTCGGGCGCAGACGAGGTCATCGCCGAGCGTGTTCGGCGAGGATCGATCGTGTACGGCGGATACAGCGCGGGCGCGTGTGTTGCCGCACCGTCGTTGATCGGCGTCGAGGACGCGGACGACCCCGGCGAGGTTCGGCCCGCAACAGGTGTCGATCCGGTGTGGACCGGACTGGGCCTGGTCGGTTTCTCGATCGTCCCGCACCTGAATTCCGTTCTGGACGAGAACGATTCGGGGCAAGCAACGATGCAGCGCCTGCGCAGGGACGGCATCGACTGCCGTGGGTTGACCGACGAACAGGCCATCGTCGTCGATGCGTCGGGAACGCGTGTGCTCGGTAGTTGACCGTCCTTCGGCCCGGGCGAGTCTTCAGCCCAGGCGAGCAAGTGGAGCGAGCCGGTCCAGCGAGGACCACGCCAGCGAGCACCGTCTGGCGGTCATTTCGTCCGCGTCGAGCACCAGCATGTCGAACAACTGGCGAGGGGCCTGATGCCACGAGTCGGCAATCTGCGCGATGGCTGCTCGATCGAAGAGCCCCGACTGTGTCAACGCCTGAACCCACTCGTCGATCTCGCCTCGGTGAATGCGCTCGATGGTGTCGTATTCGATTCCGCCCCCGAGAAATTCGTACGAGAACATCGCGGCCACGTAGTTCCAGGAGTCACTTCCGGGATCGATCATGGTGCAGCCTCCTTGTCGACTCGCACCGCGTGGAGTGCGAGGTTCGCTGCGCTGGACGCTAGCGTGGCGAACTACAAATTTACGTGTCGACGACGCATCGATCTGGTAACGCCTGAGGCTGGTGTTACTGATGTGACTCACTTCCATCAAACGCTCACCCTCTCCCCGACGGGGTGGGTAAAGTCCGAGTTCGTGCGCACCCGAGCCGTTGCAGCCTTGATCGCTGCGGTCGCATGCGGGCTGCTCGGATGCTCGAACACGCCGGCCACCGAGGCCGGTCCGGATACGTCCGAGACGGCCGACCGACCCATCACCGAAGAACTCTTCGTCGGTGAATGCGGCTCGATGGACGACGCAGAAGTGCAGGAACTCACGGCCGTATCCGACCTGACGGCGGTGTCCGAGAACGCCATTCGTTGCCGCTGGGAATCCACGAGCGGCGCGTACGCGATGTTCACCTGGTACCGCGGCAGCCCCATCGACCGAGAGAGTTCCGTGGCCGAGGCCGTCGGTCGCACCATCGAGCGCATCGATGTGGACGGTCACCCTGGATTCACCGCCGCGGCGTCGGGAGCGTCGTGCGAGGCCGGAGTCGAGAACGGGGACGGCTTCGTGCACTGGTCCGTCAACTTCGTGGTCGACGGCCCCCGCGATTCCTGCGACGTCGTCGAGGATCTGGCCAGAATCACGATCTCGAAGGCGAAGTAGCCCGATGTCGACATTCCGCTCCGCCGATTCCACCCGCCGCGTCGTCGCCGCTGTCCTCGTCACTGCGGCCGTCGGTACCGGATGCACCACCACCGTGACCGGTACGGCCGTGCCCGCTCGATCCGGCGGCAGTGGGCAGTTCGACAAGCTGCTCGAGGAGTGCATCGCCGTCCCCGATCCCACCATCGCCGAAACAGTGGGTGCCGACCTCGTCGAGCAGTACTTCTACGGTGCAGTGTGCATGTGGACCGGCATCGGCGGCGGACTCATCGATGTGACTTTCGCCTGGTTCGAGGACGATGCACTCTCGCGCGAGCGAGACCTGGCCGATCGGCTCGCCTACGCGACCGAAGACGTCGCCGTTGCCGGCACCACGGCGTTCCTGTCACGACGGCCGGACGATCCGTTTTCGTGCGGAATCAGCGCGGCGTACTCGGGTGTCATCACCTGGTGGGTGCAGTACCGAGGCGCCAGTCCGGCCGACCCGTGCGCCGCCGCCACCGAACTCGCAGAACTGACGCTGCAACGCAATCAGTGACCGAGCGCCGACCGGCCCCGACTCCACCGCACACGCGGCCGTGACACACTCGAGTGGCGACGGTCACAATTTCGATGTGAGGAGACCGAGATGTCGGTGACGACCGATACAGATGCCCGCCTGAGCGAGCTCGAATCCCTGCTGTCACCCGGCGCGGTGGTCACCGACCCGGACATCACCGAGGGCTACCGCCGCGACTGGGCGAAGGATCCCGACGCCGGCACCCCACTGGCCGTCGTGCGCGCACAATCCACCGAGGACGTTCGTGCCGTCATGCGATGGGCCACGGAGCACAACGTGGCGGTCGTCCCACGCGGCGCCGGGTCGGGCCTGTCCGGTGGTGCCACCGCCGTGGACGGCGGAATCGTGCTCACCACCGAGTTGATGCGTGAGATCGCCGTCGACCCGGTGACCCGCATCGCCGTCGTACAACCCGGGCTGCTCAACGTCGAGGTCAAGAAGGCCGTCGCAGAACACGGCCTCTGGTACCCACCGGACCCGTCCTCGTTCGAGATGTGTTCCATCGGAGGCAATGCGGCCACCAATGCGGGCGGCCTGTGCTGTGTGAAGTACGGCGTCACCACCGATTACGTTCTCGGTCTCGAGGTCGTCCTGGCCGACGGTACCGCCGTCCGACTGGGTGGGCCACGCCTGAAAGATGTTGCGGGCCTGTCCCTTGCGAAGCTGTTCGTCGGCTCCGAGGGCACGCTGGGCATCATCACCGAGATCACTCTTCGACTGATCCCGGCGCAACCTCCCGCCAGTACGGTGGTCGCGTCGTTCGCGTCGGTGCACGACGCGACCGCCGCAATTCTGGCCATCACCCGGAACCTGCGGCCGTCGATGCTCGAGTTCATGGACCGCGCGTCCATCGGTGCCGTCGAAGATGCCATGAACATGGGACTCGATCGCGAGGCGGCAGCGATGCTCATTGCTCGGTCCGACTCCCCCGGCGCCGACCGAGGTCGCGAGATCGAGATCATGGCGGCCGCGTGCACCGAGGCCGGCGCATCGGATGTCTTCACCACCGACGACCCCGACGAGGGTGAGGCCTTCGCTGCCGCACGGCGATTCGCCATTCCCGCGGTCGAGCGACTCGGCAGCCTGCTGCTCGAGGACGTCGGCGTTCCACTGCCCGCACTTCCGGCCCTCGTCGACGGAATCGCCGAGCTGTCCACGAAATACGATGTGCTGGTGGCGGTCATCGCCCACGCCGGTGACGGCAACACCCACCCCTTGATCGTCTTCGACCCCGAGGACGCCGACATGACACGGCGCGCCAACATCGCCTTCGGCGCGATCATGGATCTGGCGATTTCGTTGGGCGGCACCATCACCGGCGAACACGGCGTCGGTCGCCTCAAGAAGGCCTGGCTGCCCGATCAGGTCGGTGAGGACGTCATGGAACTCACCCGCAGGATCAAGACTGCCCTCGATCCAGCGGGCATCCTCAACCCCGGTGCGGTGCTGTGATCACCCGTCGACGGTGAACCCGTCCGCCACCGTCAACACCTCGTCGAGGATTTCCAGTCCCTGACGAATCTCGTCCTCGGACGTCGTCAGCGGCGGCGCGATCTGGAGGCGATTGCCCGATACGAAGGGCCACAGACCGCGGGACTTCGCCGCTGCGGTCACCGTGCCCATGGCCGCCGCGTCCTTGCCCGACGCGGCGAACGGCACCAACGGTTCCCTCGTCTGGCCGTCCTTGACCAATTCGACTGCCCAGAAGAATCCCTTGCCGCGCACCTCGCCCACGCTCGGATGAGATTCGGCCAGCTTCGACAGGCCCGCCCCGAGTACGTCCTCGCCGACGTGACGCACGTGCGGAAGAATCTTGTCGCGCTCGAACACTCCGATGGATGCCACGCCGGCCGCGCACCCGAGCACGTGACCGGAATAGGTCAACCCGCCGGGATAGGGCTTGTGATCGAACTGCGAGGCGATTTTCTCCGAGATGACCACCCCGCCCAGAGGCACGTACCCGGAGTTGACGCCCTTGGCGAACGTGATCAGATCCGGTGTCACATCCCAGGCCTGGCATGCGAACCATTCGCCGATTCGCCCGAACCCGACCATCACTTCGTCGGCGATGTAGACGATTCCGTACTTGTCGCACAGCGCCCGAACGCCGGCCAGATATCCGGGCGGCGGGATCAGCACACCGTTGGTGCCGATGACCGATTCGAGGATCAGTCCGGCGATGTTCTGCGCACCCTCGAGCACGATGACCTGTTCGAGGTGTGCCAGTGCTGCGGCCGTTTCGTCCTCGGGAGTCGTTGTCCCCCATGGTGACCGGTAGGGATACGGCCCGAAGAACCGGACGACGTCGACGTTGGTGGGTTCGGTGCCCCAACGCCTCGGCTCACCGGTGAGACCGATCGCAACTCCGGTTCCACCGTGGTACGAGCGGTACGCCGCAAGCATCTTCGTGCGTCCGGTGTGCTGTCGCGCCAGCCGCACCGCGTGCTCGACGGCTTCTGCGCCACCGGTCGTGAAGAACACTCGGTCGAGATCACCCGGCGCACGTTCGGCGATCAACGCCGCGAGTTCACTGCGCTTGTTGTTGGCCACGGTCGGAGAGATGGTCGTCAGAACTTGGGCCTGTTCGACGATGGCGGCGACGACGTCAGGGTGTTGATGTCCGAGGTTGACGTTGACCAACTGTGACGAGAAGTCCAGGTATCGCTTGCCCTTGTCGTCCCAGAACCACGATCCCTCCGCACCCTCGACGGTGATCGGATTCAGTTCGGCCTGCGCCGACCAGGAGTAGAACACGTGATCCATCTACTTGCCGCCTTCCTCCAGTGTGACCTCCATCGGAGCGTACGACTCTCCGGTCACGTCCACACCGTCGGCCTTCAACAAATCCAAAGCCTCGGTGACGTACTCGTTGGTGTACGCCTCGGCGTCGGGGTCGGCCGTCAGCACGGTCGATCCCTCGGCATTCCGGGTGGACTTCGCGATGTCGACCGTCTGCTGCCAGGCCGCCTCGTCGATCATTCCGATCCCGTCCGCGGACGGCCAGATCAGTTTGTTGACTTCGTTGACCTGCCACAACTGATGACTCGCGCCGAGTGTCGAGCCCGCAGCGACGGTGATGTCGCGGCACGTCTCGACGTTGTCGCGGCAGAATATCCAGCCCTTCAACGATGCCGCCAAGAATTTGACGGTCTGCTCCCGGTACGCCTCGTCGGAGAGCTTGTCGGTATTGGCCCAGATCGCGTCCTGCAGCATCGCGACGCCGTCGTCGTTCCAGTTCAGCGACGTGAAATCGTCCTCGGTGTAGAGCGCACCGGTTGCGGGGTTCACGGTCTCGAGCAACTGGGCGTACTCGTTGTAGGACATCGCCTGGGCTGCGGCGATATCTCCGGACAGAAGGCCGTTCATGTCGAACTGCTGCTGCACCAACGTCACGTCGGAGGGACTGACCCCGGCCTTGGTCATACCGGCGAACAGCTCGAATTCGTTGCCGTAGCCCCAGTTTCCGACGGTCTTGCCCTGGAGGTCGGCCGGTGTGGCGATGTTCTGATCCTTGAACGAGACCTGCAATGTGCCCGACTTCTGATAGATCTGGGCCACGTCGGTGATGCCGGCTCCGGCCTCACGGGATGCGAGCGCCTTGGGTACCCACGCGACGGCGTAATCGGCCTGCCCCTGGGCGAGCACGGTTTGCGGAACGATATCCGTTCCACCGTCGAGGATTTCGACGTCCAGCCCCTGTTCCGCATAGAAACCCTGATCGACGGCGGCGAGGTAGCCCGCGAACTGGCCCTGTTTGAACCACTGCAGTTGCAGCTTGATCGTGGTGTTCCCGTCGGCCGCGGTGTCGGTGTCGGTCGTGGTGGTGCTGCAGGCCGAGGCGACCACCGCCAGAGCCATGACGACGGCGAGAAGGGGTCGGGGGGTTCGAGTGATGTTCATATCCATCTTTCCTGGGGACGACGCCGGGACACGAGTTTCTCGAGCAACAGAACAACCACGAAGAAGAGCAAACCGACTGCGATGGCACCCATCACGTAGGCCCACGCCCGGGGGTAGGCCGTGTTCGCCGCGGCGGAGGTGATCCGCGACCCCAAACCGTTCTGCAGTCCACCGAAGTACTCGCAGATGATGGCAGCAATGACAGCATTGGGAGCGGCAACCCGCAACCCGGTGAAGATGTGCGGAACGGCGGATGGGAGGCGAACGATGCGGGTGAACTGCCAACCGCCGACGGCATACGACGTCATCAGGTCGTGGTGCACAGCCGAGACCTGCCGCAGTCCTTTTGCCGCGCTGACGAATACCGGGAAGAACACGACGATGGTCACCACGAGTCGCCGCGGTAGGTCGGTGGTCGAGGAGAACATCGAGTTGAACACCGGCGCAAGAGCGACGATGGGAACGGCTGCGGCACCCGCCGCCAACGGGGTGAGCAGTTCGTCGACGATCCGCAGGCGAACCGCGGCCATTGCTGCGAGGAGACCCAGGACCGAACCTGCAATCAACCCCACGAGAGCATTGGTTCCCGTTGCCAGACTTGCCGATCCGATGTTGCCGAGGTTGCGCACGAATTGCTCGGCGATGGCGCTCGGCGACGGCAGCAGGAACGACGGAACCCCCGCGACGACCGTGAGCAACTGCCACAGTGCGAGCGCCGCCGCGCCGAACACCACCGGTGGCAGCCAGAGCTTCATCGCAGATCCGCACTGCGAACCGCACGGCCGTGCAATGCGTCACGAACCGCGGTGATGGACGCGAAGAACTCCGCCGATTCGCGTGGATCCCCGTTCGCATCGAAACTGTCGATCGTGAGTGCGTCGACGATCCGTCCCGGCCGAGGGGACATGACAACCACCCGATCGGACAGGTACACCGCTTCGGGAATCGAGTGGGTCACGAACACCACTGCTGCGCTGGACTCCTCGGCGATGCGGAGTAGGTCGTTCTGCATCTTCTCACGGGTCATCTCGTCCAGGGCCCCGAACGGTTCGTCCATCAACAACAGTCCCGGCGTTCGAGCCAGCGCCCGTGCGATCGCCACTCGTTGCTGCATCCCACCGGACAGCTGGCTGGGAAATTTCTCTGCGAAATCGGTGAGTCCGACGAGGTTCAGCAACTCGCGAACCCGTTCTGCCCGCTGGCGTTTGGGAACCTTGTGCAGTTCCAGCGGCAATGCGACGTTCGATTGCACTGTGCGCCAATCGAGCAGCCCTGCCTGTTGAAAGGCGATGCCGTACTTCTGTTCGACGCGGGCTCGGCGAGCAGACAGGCCGAACACCGATACCGAACCGGACGTCGGTTGCTCGAGATCGGCCACGATGCGGAGCAACGTCGACTTACCGCACCCCGAAGGCCCGATCAGCGAGACGAATTCACCGGGGGCGATCGCGAGCGATACATCCTCCAGCGCAGTCACTCCCCCGTCGAACGTCTTCCCCACGCCCTCGACGAGTACCGCATGCTCGGTCATGACCGATCCTTTCGACCGGGCGAGCGGCCCGCATAACGGCCGAGCGCGATATCGAGCAGCGATACCAGTGCGGTCACCACCAACCCGAGCACCGCTGCGCCGAGAACAGCGGCGTACAGGCGGGACGCGTCTCCAGTTGCCTGCTGCGAGAACACGATGATCTGCCTACCGATACCGCCGGTCGTTCCGGTGGAGATTTCGGCGACCACGGCACCGATCACGGCGGCGGCAGCAGCCAGACGCAGCGCCGGAATCAGATGCGGCACAGAGGCGGGCAGGCGAAGTCGAACGAGGGTGCTCCACCATCCGGCCGCGTAACTGTGCATCAGATCGAGTGCTGCCCGATCGGGTGCACGCAGGCCGCGCAGCATTCCCACCGCCACCGGGAAGAACGCGAGATACGACGCGATGACTGTGATGCTCATCCACGGCTGCCAGGCGTAACCGCCGATGGCGATCTTCCCGCCCCAGCCCGCGACGAGCGGTGCCAACGCGATCAGCGGAACCGTCTGCGAGACGATCACATACGGCAACACGGACCGCTCGACCCACACGAACCGTTGCATCGTCACGGCCAGCAACAGCCCGACCACCGTCCCCAGCGCGAACCCGAGTACGGCGAGCCCGAACGTGAACAGGCCACTGGACACGATCGCGGCACCGACACTGCGAGCGCCGGCGACGTTCACCTCGGGCTCGGTCAGCGCCGCCAACACCGACCACACGTGCGGTAGTGCACCGTCGTCGGTGCGCGGCAGCACCCGCACTCCGGCGACACTCACCCCGTTCTCGGGGACGAGCACTTTCACCAGCTCCCAGACCGCCAGCAACGAGCCGACGGCCACCATTGCCATCACCGGACGCCGCACTCCTCGATTCGCACCGGCGGAAGTGGGTGCCACCACCGCAGCCTGATCGAGCAGACTCGTCACGACGTTGCCGTCACGCTCGGGCGGATCTGCGGAATGATGCTCTCTCCGTAGGCCTCGAGTGTCGCGGCCTTGGCGTCGTGCTGCAGGTACACCGAGAACTGGTCGACGCCGAGTGTTTCCAGCTCTTTCAGCTTGGCGATGTGATCGGCCGGGGTGCCCAGTAGGCAGAACCTGTCGATCACTTCGTTCGGAACGAATTCTGCGTGCGAGTTTCCTGCTCGACCGTGCTCGTTGTAGTCGTACCCTTTGCGCGCTGCGATGTAGTCGGTGAGAGCCTGCGGAACACCACCGCCATCGCCGCCGTATCGCGAGACGATATCGGCGACGTGGTTGCCGACCATCCCGCCGAACCAACGACACTGATCTCGGGCGTGTTCGAGCCCTGCGTCGGTACCGTCGGTCACGTAGGCGGGAGCTGCAACGCAGATCGAGATCGAATCCGGGTCGCGACCCGCCTGCTCGGCCGCAGCGCGGACCCGACCGATCGTCCAGGCCGCGATATCGGGATCGGCCAACTGCAGAATGAACCCGTCCGCCACCTGACCGGTAAGCTCGAGGGCTTTGGGTCCGTACGCCGCAACCCATACCTCGAGCCGGGACCGCTCCGCCCACGGGAACTGCACCGTCGTCTCACCGACCCGGGCGCTCCGCCCGTTGGCCAGGTTACGGATCACCTCTATCGATTCCCGCAGCGTTGCAAGGGTTGTCGGCTTGCCGCCGAGGGCACGGACGGCCGAATCACCGCGGCCGATGCCGCAGACGGTCCGATTGCCGAACATGTCGTTGAGCGTCGCGAACGTCGATGCCGTCACCGTCCAGTCGCGGGTGGCGGGATTGGTGACCATCGGGCCGACGGTCACCCGCCTCGTCGCGGCCAGAATTTGGCTGTAGATGACGTACGGTTCCTGCCACAGCAGGTGTGAATCGAACGTCCACACATGCGAGAAACCATGTGTCTCTGCCTGTCTGGCCAGGTCGACAACACGTGACGCCGGCGGATTGCACTGGAGCACTACCCCGATGTCCATGGCTCAGATCAGATTCTGAGACAGGTCGCGTCGGACGAATCGGCCGTGTCCCGCAGTGCCGGAATAGGATCCACCGTCGACGATGATCCGGCCACGCGAGATCACGGTATCGACATGCCCGTCGATCTCGAAACCCTCGTACGCCGAATAGTCCATGTTCATGTGGTGGGTCTTGTCGACGCCGATGCTGGTGTGTCCGTTCGGATCGTAGATCACGATGTCCGCGTCGGCACCCGGAGTGATGACGCCTTTCCTCGGATACATCCCGAACATCCTGGCCGGAGTGGTGCAGCAGACATCGACCCACTTCTCGAGCGTGATCTTGCCGCTCTTGACTCCCTGGAACATCAGATCGATGCGGTGTTCCACCGAACCGATCCCGTTGGGAATCCTGGAGAAATCGCCGACACCCATCTCCTTCTGGTCCTTCATACAGAACGGGCAATGATCGGTACTGACGGTCGACACGTCACCGGTGCGCAGGTACCGCCACAACTCGTCTTGATGTCCCTCGGCTCGCGACCGCAGTGGCGTCGAGCAGACCCATTTGGCACCTTCGAAGCCCGGTGCACCGAGTTGTTCCTCGAGCGAGAGATAGAGGTACTGCGGACATGTCTCGGCAAACACGTTCTGCCCGTTACCCCGGGCCTGCGCGATCTGTTCCAGAGCCTGCTTGGCCGAGACGTGCACGACGTAGAGCGGTGCACCGGTGACGTCGGCCAACATGATGGCTCGATGCGTCGCCTCCTCCTCGAGCTGCCACGGCCGCGACGTGCCGTGGAAGTACGGGGCCGTGTCTCCACGCGCGATCGATTGAGCGACGAGTACATCGATCGCGATGCCGTTCTCCGCGTGCATCATCAGCAGTGCACCCGTTTCGGCGGCGGACTGCATCGCGCGCAGGATTTTGCCGTCGTCGGAGTAGAACACGCCCGGATAGGCCATGAACAGCTTGAAGCTGGTGACGCCCTCGGATACCAACTCGCTCATGGCTTTCAGCGAATCGTCGGTGACATCGCCGATGATCTGATGGAAGCCGTAATCGACAGCGCATTGCCCCGCGGCCTTGTCGTGCCATTGCGCGAGAGTGTCCTGGACGCGCTGACCGGGTGTCTGAATCGCGAAGTCCACGATCGTCGTCGTGCCGCCCCATGCGGCTGCGCGCGTTCCGGTTTCGAAGGTGTCGGAGGCGAACGTACCGCCGAACGGCATCTCCATGTGCGTGTGTCCGTCGACCCCACCGGGAATGACGTATTTGCCGGTCGCGTCGACGACGACGTCCGCCGAGGTCTTCAGGTCCGCGGCCAGGGAGACCGATCCTGGTGCCAGCACGGCGACGATGCTCTCACCGTCGATGAGCACATCCAATTCCTGTGCGCCGGTGGTGGATACCACGGTTCCGCCGTGCACGAAGGTGGTGGCCATCAGGGTTGCACCAGCGGTCCGTATGCGTCGGGCCTGCGGTCACGATAGAAGGCCCACCGGTCGCGTACCACCTTGAGCAGGTCCATGTCGAGGTCACGCACGATTATTTCGGGTTCCGTGTCCGACGCCACTTCGCCGACGAATTTGCCTTCGGGGTCCACGAAATAGCTGGTCCCGTAGAAATCGTCGTCACCGTATTCGGATTCGATTCCGACTCGATTGATCGCGCCCACGTAGTACTCGTTGGCGACGGCCGAAGCGGGCTGTTCGAGCTTCCACAGATAGTTCGACAATCCACGCGAGGTGGCCGACGGATTGAAGACGATTTCGGCACCGGCAAGACCGAGCGCCCGCCAACCTTCCGGAAAATGCCTGTCGTAGCAGATGTAGACACCGATACGCCCGACCGCGGTGTCGAACACCGGCCACCCCAGATTGCCGGGGCGAAAGTAGAACTTCTCCCAGAATCCGTTCACGTGGGGGATGTGGTGTTTTCGATACTTGCCGAGATAGGTGCCGTCGGCGTCCACCACGGCAGCGGTGTTGTACAGAAGTCCGGGCTGTTCCTGCTCGTACACGGGCAGAATCATCACGATGCCGAGTTCTTTGGCCAACGCGGCGAAACGGTCGACGGTAGGCCCAGGTACCGATTCGGCATATTCGTAGAATTTCGCGTCCTGCAATTGGCAGAAGTACGGACCGTAGAAAAGTTCTTGGAAGCAGACGACTTTCGCGCCCTGCTCGGCGGCGGACCGAGCAAACCCCTCGTGTGCCGCGATCATCGATTCTTTGTCACCGGTCCACTTGCTTTGGACCAGAGCAGCTCGAACTGTGGACATCATTGGCACTCCATCTCTCGCTGGCTTGCACCCTCGAGAATATTTTGCGCCGTGTTACGGGGTCGTTCGGCCGGTTTCGTATGTATTAATCGTCGGGACTGTTTTCACGAGTGTGGAAGGAGTGCGCGCACGGCGTCGATGGAGTCCGCGGTGGCGAGGTCCTTGTCGGGGCGATACCGCAGTACTCGCGCGAATCGCAGGGCCACGCCGCCCGGGTAGCGCGGGCTGACCTGCACACCGTCGAGCTCGATTTCGACGATCAGCTCGGGACGCAGGTACACCGTGTGCTCGTCGCGTTCGCGCTCGTGTTTCGGGAATTCGTCGGTCTGCCACTGCAACAGAACGTCGGTCAGGCCCTTGAATGTCTTACCGACCATGATCGGGTCACCGCCGTCGGGATCGCGAGCTCCGAGGTGCAGGTTGGACAGGTAACCGGTGCGACGCCCGTATCCCCACTCGGCTCCGAGGACGACGAGGTCGAGGGTGTGTTCGGGTTTGACCTTCTGCCAGCTCTTTCCGCGGCGGCCTGCGGCGTACGTCGCACCGAGCGCTTTGAGCATGACTCCTTCGTGCCCGGCGTCGAGTGCAGCGTCGAAGTGGGCCGCTGCTGCGTCCGCATCGGGCCGAACGGCACTCGGAATTCGGTGCCCTGGCGCTACCCGGTCCAGTGCGGCGAGGCGCTGCTCCAGCGGGGCATCGAGCAGGTCCACGCCGTCGAGGTGCAGGCAGTCGAAGAAATAGGGCTGCAGCAGCAGCTCGTGTGCACTCTCGGCACCGAACCGACTCATCGTTTCCTGGAACGGTCTCGGCCGTCCGCTGTCGTCGAGCGCGAGGGTCTCCCCGTCCAGGACCACCGAATCGCACGGCAGCGCGAGAACCAGTTCCACCAACTCGGGCACACTCGCAGTGATGTCGCGCAGGGTTCGCGTGTAGATGCTCACGTCGGTTCCGGAGCGGTGCACCTGAATTCGCGCACCATCGAGCTTGTATTCCACGGTGAGGTCGCCGGACAACTGCTCCCAGGCAGCGTGTAGAGACTCCGCGGGAGAGGCAAGCATCGGCCGGACCGGTCGACCGACCTCGAGCCGGAATGCATCGAGCGCGTCGACGCCACCGCTGATGGCGGCATTGGCCGTCGCAGTCAAACGACCCGAGAGCATGAATGCGCGACGCACCGGAGCCTGCGGCAGGTTCGTGGCCGCGGCAACAGCGTCGACCATGATTCCTTCGAGCGCGCCCTGACGCAGCTCGCCGGTGACGAGCCGGATCAGAAACCGACGCTCCTCGGCTGTGCTGCGGGAGAACAGGTCGGTCAGTATCGCTACCCGTCGAGCAGCAGAACCGGTTCCCGACGTCGCCGCGACCGAAGATATCGCCTCGTCCACCTCGGCAACCGTCAGCGTCGAGTCGGCAGCGGCCGCCACGTCGAGATCGGCCAGGGTGCGCCAGCCGACTCCTATCCGCCCCTGCGGCAATTCCCCCGAAAGCCACGACACAGCGGGCTCGATGTCGTCGGTCTCGGCCTCGGCGAGCAGGGCAGCGATCTGCCCGATCTTGATCTTGCGCGAACGCGTCGCCGACACTGCACGGGACGTTTCGACGATCCTCGACATCAACACACATCGAACATAACCGCCCCCACCGACAGACCCGCCTGATCAGGTCATTCCGCAGGCTCCACTCCCGCGCGCTGACATCCAATTGTTACCGGTGTGACTCGAGCGACCACTGTTCTTGCTGTTACGTTCGATTCATGTCAGCCACGTCCGTGCGACAGAACGCGCAGGAGTGGAGCCTGCGGAACGACTCCGTTGCATGGACGACGTGTCAGCTGAACCCGAGAACGCGGTCGCCCCACGCCGCGCGCATGTCGCCGTCGGGGTCGTCGACGAGAGTGTCGGATGCATCGATCACCAGCGTCCAGCGCGTCTTCTCGGTGTACGGAGCCCAATGCTTGGACGCATCGAGCGCGGCGGGGACACCGTACCGCGCGAAAGCGAGCCAGCGTCTCTGCATCCGCGCGGACACCGCCATCGCGGGCTTTCGGCCACCGAGCCAGAAGGTGGGGTCTCGGTTGAGCGTTCCGAAGTTGCCGAAGACGTACGGCAGCTCGGTCGCATGTCCCGCTCCCACCCGTGCGGCCTTGAGCATCGGCGTCGCATGATCGAATCGGTACATCCATGTCGGCGAATGCCTGCTGTGCGCGTCGGCGATCCACAGACTGGGCATGAGAAATCCTGCGTCCCGCGAAATAGCTTGTGCTCCAGCGGGTTTGTCCCTGTCCGGATACGCCGCCATGATTTCGGCGACACGATAGGCCGGCAGATCCGCGTGGTCGTGCGCGATGGCGCGGAACATCTCGGAGACGGTGTCCGAGGTGATCGGCATCAACGGAGACTTCATGAATCGGAAGATCGAGGGCTCGTCGTGGTTGGTGCCGATGATCAACGGGATCTTGTGCGAGAGCCCCTTCTGGAAGGCAGCCACGGGATAACGCGGAACGATATCGCCGTCGACGACCGGCGAAAGACCAAGTGTCCCAGGAACTGTCGTCGGGATTTCGTAACAGAGCGTGTCGCCGGCGGTGACCAGCCTGGTGAAATGCATGTCGAACAATTCGCCGATGTCTTTCCGGTCGACGCCCACCAATTCGAGGAATCTCGACGCCACCGCAGCTCCGCGGTCGGGGCCGTACACCGAGGTCGCAGGCGCGCTCTGCACGATAGCGCGCTGGAACAGCCCCTCGGCCTTGGGAGAAGTCATCAACGTGGTGACCGACGCTCCCCCGGAGGATTCACCGAACACCGTCACCTGATCGGGATCACCGCCGAACGCAGAGATGCACTCGCGGACCCACTGCAGTGCGGCAATCTGATCTCGCAGCCCCAAATTGGTCTCGAACGTGTGCTCGTCGGTGGAGAACGAGGAAAGGTCGAGGAACCCGAACGGGCCCAGCCGGAAATTGATGGTCACCACCACCACGTCGCCGTTCTCGCTGAGGTTCCTCCCGTCGTAGACCCGCTGGGCGGACGATCCGAGCGAGTACGCACCGCCGTGGATCCAGACCAGCACCGGCCGCAGTTCCGCGCCGGGACGGGGAGCCCAGATGTTGAGCGTGAGACAGTCCTCGGAAATCGACAGCGACGGATCGATCGGCACCGGACTGTCGCGACCCTGCGGAGCCATCGCACCGAACTCGAGGCCGTCGAGCACTCCCGACCAGGGCTGCAACGGACGCGGCGCACGGAACCGGAGCTTGCCCACCGGCGGCGTCGCGTAGGGAATACCCCTCCAGGCCACGATGGGCGACGCATCGGCAGCGACCGGATAGCCGAGAACGTCGCCGTAGGACGTGCTCACGAGCACGGTGGAATCGGACGCAGCGGAGTCAGACGCGGTGTCCATGGAACCTCCCCTTCGGTCGTTGCCCAACGTACCAACATCAACCATCCCCTCGGCGACGATACGCACAGCGTCGACGCCCGCGAGCGAAGGAACCGACGATGAAGACAATCGGATGTGCCGCAGTGGCAATCGTCGGGGCGTGCCTGCTCGGAGGCTGCGGCTCGAGCGGGGAAGGCAACGGCCCGATGGCGACCGTGATCACCGACCGCCCCACCCCGATCACCACGGCTCCCTCCGTCACCTCCGCCGCGCCGGCATCACCGTCCACCCCAACGACGACCACGCCGACATCCACCACGGCGGCACCGACGAGTCCTGCTGCAGCCCAGGCAAAACCGCAGGACTACGCGGGCAAAGCACCCGGCTGGTACTACTTCACGAGCCCGAGCGGAAAATTCGAGTGCGGTATCGCCGTGCTCGAGTCCTCGATCGCCGGATGCCACGGGTCACTGCCTGATTCGGCACCCGAGGTTCCCGGCAGCGGGGCGTCGGGAACGGCGATGAAACCCAACGCTGTGCAGCTGATTGCCGGGTCTGCGGCGAAGTTCGAGAGCTTGGGTGATCCCAAGTTCCACCGTTTCGACGGCCCTGCGGCGGCCTTGCCGTACGGCGAAGTGCTCACAATCCCCGGAAGTGGCTCCACCAACGGCCTCCAGTGCAGCGTCGACGAGCAGACCGGGGTCACGTGCACCGATCAGGTCGGCCACGGTTTCACCGTCTCGGACGACGATTTCGACCTTCGTTGACGGTCTCGTTCGCGCGGCAAACAACCAGGCGTAATGTCCGGGGACGGTACGACAATCCCTGCCGTACGGTCTCCCCAGCGGCCGACGCCTGTGCGCGCGGCCGGAAGGTGCATCACTCATGAATCAGACCTCGGACCGCCACACAGCGAAGGTCATCGGCGTCAGCATCGCCGCTGCTGTGGGCGGATTCCTGTTCGGCTTCGACAGCTCGGTCATCAACGGCGCTGTCGACTCGATCGAAGATCACTTCCTCCTCGGTTCGTTCACCACAGGCTTCGTGGTCGCGATCGCGCTCATCGGGTGCGCAGTGGGTGCCTGGTTCGCCGGCAGCCTCGCAGACCGCTGGGGACGCAAGAAAGTCATGCTGCTGGGCTCGGCCCTGTTCGTCATTTCCTCGATCGGTTCGGGATTGGCCTTCAGCGTCCCCGACCTCATGCTCTGGCGCGTACTCGGTGGCCTCGGAATCGGCATCGCCTCGGTGATCGCCCCGGCCTACATCGCCGAGATCGCTCCGGCCAAATGGCGCGGCTCCTTGGCCTCGCTCCAGCAATTGGCCATCACCATCGGCATTTTCGCCGCTCTACTGTCCGACGCCCTTCTCGCCGGCGCAGCCGACGGCGCGTCCAACGACCTGTGGTTCGGCATCGAGGCATGGCGCTGGATGTTCCTGGTCGGCGTGGTTCCCGCTCTCGTGTACGGGTTGCTGGCCACCCTGATCCCGGAGTCTCCGCGTTACCTCGTCGGTCAGCATCTCGACGAGGAAGCCGCCCGAGTCCTCGCCGAGATCACCGGGGAACTGCACCCGGACGAGCGTATCCACGAGATCAGGCTGACGCTGCGCAAGGAGTCGCGCTCGTCGTTCGCCGACATTCGCGGTCCGAAGTTCGGCCTGCAACCCATCGTCTGGGTGGGCATCACCATGGCCGTGCTGCAGCAGCTGGTCGGCATCAACGCGATCTTCTACTACTCGACGACACTGTGGCGTTCGGTCGGTTTCACCGAGGATCAGTCGTTCACCACCTCTGTCATCACCGCGGTGATCAACGTGGTCATGACATTCGTGGCGATCCTGTTCGTCGACCGTATCGGCAGGCGCAAGTTGCTGTTGGCGGGTTCGATCGGCATGTTCGTCGGGCTCGTGATGGCGTCGGTGGCCTTCTCGCAGTCGATCGGCAGCGGCGACGACGTCACGTTGCCCGCTCCGTGGGGTGCGATCGCCTTGGTCGGGGCCAATCTGTTCGTCATCTTCTTCGCCTCGACCTGGGGTCCGATCATGTGGGTCATGCTCGGTGAGATGTTCCCCAACCGCATGCGCGCCATGGCACTCGGCATCGGTACCGCAGCCAACTGGATGGCCAACTTCGCTGTCACGCTTGCTTTCCCGCCGCTGACGTCGTCTGTGGGTCTGTGGGTGATCTACGCAGGGTTCGCGTTGTTCGCCGCGCTCTCGTTCTTCTTCGTCAAGGCCAAGATCCGGGAGACCAAGGGTATGGAGCTAGAAGACATGCTGGGGTGATGCCGGACCGCAGATACAGGGGCAACAGCAGCACCATCGAGTGACCGGTGTTACTGTCACTGTCGTTCTGACACGGGGTGTGTCCGCCGATGCGGATGCTGAGATCAAACCCGCCGAACCTGATGCAGGTAATGCTGACGAAGGGATGTCAAGGCGATGACGCCTGTTGTATCTGCGGACCCGGTCCGCTTCACCGATCTACTGTGGGATGCGTCCGAGAACATTCGACGGGCGATCGACGACCTCGAATTTCTTCGGCTCCTCGGGGCGGGGACGCTTCCGCTCGACGCGTTCCGTCGGTATCTCGAACAGGACTCGCTCTATCTGGGCGGATACGTCAAGTCGCTGTCACTGCTGGCAGCGCACGCACCGAACCCGGTCGTCGGAGCATTCTGGGCAAACGCCGCCGCGAGTGCGATGGACGAGGCCGCATCGCACGAAGCGATGCTGAACGGTGGAGCGCTGCCCCCGTCGACCCGGACGCCCGAGCCTTCACCGGCATGCCTGGGCTATACGTCCTACCTGACCGCGACGGCGGCGACCGAACCGTATCCTGTTGCGGCAGCAGCTGTTCTGCCGTGCTTCTGGATCTACGCCGACGTCGGCCGCTCACTCTCCGGTGCAGCGAAGGCCGTTCTCGATCGAGATCCCGAGCATCCGTACGCGCAGTGGGTGGCCGCGTACGACGCGCCGGAATTTCATGCCATCGTCGACGCCGCCAGGACATTCGTCGATGACGCCGCAG
Source organism: Rhodococcus sp. IEGM 1341 (assembly GCF_030056895.1). Taxonomy (NCBI): domain Bacteria; kingdom Bacillati; phylum Actinomycetota; class Actinomycetes; order Mycobacteriales; family Nocardiaceae; genus Rhodococcus; species Rhodococcus sp. IEGM 1341. The sequence continues at coordinate 76,592 of NZ_JASHKV010000014.1, forward strand.
CGGCCGCGACGCCGACGCAGCGCGAACAGATGATCGACGCCTTCGTCGTGGCATCGAGATACGAATTGATGTTCTGGGACAGCGCGTTACATCCCACCCCATGGCCCCTGGCCGAGAGTGCGGTGTACGCATGAGAACCACTCGGATTCTCGCCGCGTTGGCGGCGGCCGTCGTTGCCACGACCGGACTTTCGGGCTGCTCGGACTCGTCGGACTCGAACACCATTCGGTTCGCCCTCGACTGGACGCCGAACACCAACCACACCGGCCTGTACGTGGCCCTGCAAGAGGGTTATTTCGCAGACGCAGGCCTGGACGTGGAGATCCTCCCGTACAACAACACCGCGGCAGACACTCTCGTCGATGCCGGAAACGCCGAGTTCGGAATCAGCACACAGAGTTCGGGGGTCTTCGCCACCTCCGCAGGCGCGCAGACCGTCTCGGTCCTCGCGCCGCTCCAACACTGGGCGACCGGTATCGGAGTTCGTGCGGACAGAGACGACATCCCGAGCCCGAAGGCACTCGACGGCAAGGTCTATGCCGGCTTCGGTGAGTCCGGCGAACAGGCGGGCCTGCAACAGGTCATCAAAAACGACGGCGGCACAGGCGAATACGAGACGGTCGTACTGGGCACATCGGCGTACGAGGCGGTCTACTCCGGTACCGCCGACTTCACCGTCTCCTACTTCGCGTGGGAAGGCATCGAGGCCGAGCACAGCGGAACTCCGATGAAGTACTTCGACTACACCGACTACGGATTCCCCGACGCCTACGCCATCACTATCAGCGGCAACGAACCGTGGCTCGACGCCCACCCGGACGAGGCGAGGAAGTTCGTGCAGGCACTGCAGCGCGGCTACCAGCTCGCTGCCGACGATCCGGACAAGGCCGCACAGGATCTGATCGACGCCAACCCGGGAACCTTCACCGACGAATCGCTCGTCTTCGAGAGCCAGGAGATGCTCGCCGCGAAGTACATGAAGGACTCCAACGGCGAGGTGGGACGACAGAGCCTCGACAAGTGGGCCGCCTACTCGAAATTCCTCTACGACAGCGGTGTGCTGGCCGATCAGAACGGCGCGCCTCTGACTGCGGAGCCGGACTGGTCGACGTACTTCACCAATGACTACCTCGGCGATCGATGAGTCGGTAGCCGCTGACCGAGGTTCCTACTCGTTCAGCGGTATCCGAGCCTCGCTGCGGTGGGCGTGGCCCGCGCTGACCGTCGTCGTCCTACTCATCGCCGCCTGGCAGATCTATGTCGAGATCAGCGGCATCCGGCCGCAGGTGCTGCCGTCCCCCGGCCGCGTGGTGGTCCAGGGTTGGGCGCAGCGCGACGCGATCGCCGAGAACGCGGCGGCGACCCTGCAGGTGACCCTCGTCGGCTTCGCGGTCTCCCTGGCCCTGGCGTGGTTGCTGGCCATCGCGGTGGATTTCTCGCCGTGGCTGCGGCGCGCGTTCGTTCCCCTCTTCGTCGTATCGCAGACGCTCCCGATCATCGCGATCGCGCCGCTGCTGATCATCTGGTTCGGCTTCGGGCTGCTTCCGAAGATCCTGGTGATCGCACTGGCCACGTTCTTCCCGATGGCCATCGGGCTCATCGAGGGTTTCGCGGCGGCCGATCGAGACGCACGATCGCTGCTGGCCAGCATGGGAGCATCGCGCTGGCAACAGTTTCGATACGTGCGGCTACCGTCGGCGCTTCCGCGGTTCTTCACCTCTCTTCGCATCGGAATCACCTACGCCGTGGTCGGCGCGATCTTTGCCGAATATGCCGGAGCCAGTGCAGGGCTCGGCATCTACATGAGTCAACAGAAGAACTCGTTTCGTACCGATCTGGTTCTCGCCGCGGTTGCCGTGACGGCCGTGATCAGTGTGGTCCTGTTCGTCTCCACCTTTGTGGTGGAGCGGTTCGTCGCACCTTGGGCGCGCCACGGTTCGGTGGGTCTTCATGTCTGAACCCGACACCTTCATCGATGTTCGCGATCTCACCAAGTCGTTCGGCGAAAAGCCAGTGCTCGACGGCATTTCCTTCGGGGTGCAGCCTGGTGAGTTCGTATCGATCATCGGTCCCAGTGGCTCGGGCAAGAGCACTGTGTTCAACATGCTCGCCGGACTCGACCGACCCGATTCCGGCACGGTTCGCGTACCGCCGTGCGCCTACATGCCGCAGAAGGATCTGCTGTTTCCGTGGCGTTCGATATTGGACAACACCACCCTCGGTCTCGAAGTGCAGGGCGTCGCCAAGAAGGAGGCGCGTGCGCGGGCACGCGAGCTGTTTCCGGTCTTCGGACTGGACGGGTACGAGTCGGCCAGGCCGTTCGAGCTCTCCGGCGGTATGCGCCAGCGAGCGGCGCTGTTGCGCACGGTGGTTCAGGGGCGATCGGTACTGCTGCTCGACGAGCCCTTCGGTGCGCTTGACTCGTTGACGCGAAGCGACATGCAGGCCTGGTTGCAGCAGATCTGGTCGGAGTTTCGATGGACGGTGCTGATGATCACGCACGACATCCGCGAAGCGGTCTATCTCTCCGATCGCGTGGTCGTCCTCTCCCCCAGACCCGCCCACGTTCGACGCCAGGTCGAGGTGACGCTACCCCGCCCACGCGGGCTCGAGATCGTCACGACGCCGCAGTTCGCAGCGGTCGAGAAGCAGCTGATGGACGTTCTGCTCAGCGCGTCGACGCTCTGACCGACATAACGACGCCGACCTCGGGTGGTGTGGTTGTCCGGGCCGTTCGAGCGGACTTCGCCAGGCTACTGGGCCCTCACCTGGCAGTTGTCCCACCCAATCGCAGCGCGAGATCGTCGACGGCGGAGAACGCCGCCTCGAGATTGGCTTGCGCCTTGTGAATCTGCGGCGCGAGTGCCGGCACCCGCTCGGCGAGCGTCAAGTCGACCGGAACGAAGTGAACCTCCATTCCCAGCGCAACTCCGAGCACCTGACGCAGTTGCGCGGTGGTGTGATCGGCGGACGCGTTGTCCGTACCGGGGGTGTAGTCGTTTCCCCGGCTGGTCACCACGACGACGGGCTTGCCGACGAGAGGTGCGGTGTCGCTGTCGAACGGCACGGTGATGCCCGGAACGTGTACGTAGTCGATCCAAGCTTTCAAGGTCGACGGAATCGACCAGTTGTACATCGGCGCGCCGATCAGCACCGCGTCCGCAGAGATCAATTCCTCGATCAGTTCGACCTGCAGCGCCTCGGCGGAGGGCTCCACGGTTTCGTCGGCGGTTCGCAGATGAGGTGCCCAATGCAGCGCCGACGTGGGGAGGTGCGGCAGCGGACTCGTGTGCAGGTCTCGATGGATCACCGAGTGGTCCGTGCCGATCCCATGCCAGGCGTCCGAAAAGCGGGCCGTGACCCGACGGCTGGTCGAGCGGACCGGGTCGGCGGACGAATCGAGGTGCAACAACTGCGGCACTGAACGCTCCTCACGTGATGGGTGCTTCGAGCCTATGCGTACCGCCGCGTTCGCTCGCTCCTATCCTGGACGAATGGACTTCCGATTCGTCATGCCTGCCCTCGATTCGCGATCGGCCACCTCGCTGGCGGCGGTCGTTCACGAGCGCACCGGGTCAGACGTCGACATCAGAATCGGCGGTTCGGAGGTCCGACTCGACGACGCGACACGCAGCGCGGTGTTGGAACTTCTCACCCAGCTCGCGACCGGCCGGGCGGTGGCAATCGGTACCGTCGACGAGTTGCTGACCACCTCGCACGCTGCCGAGGTGCTCGGTGTTTCCGACACCTATGTCAGACGGTTGGCCGATGCAGGCGATCTACCGATCGAAATGCGCGGCACCCACAGGCGATTTCGGCTCGAAGACCTTCTGCGGCATCGTGATCGATTCCGGTGACGATGACGGTTGCCGTCACCCGGCCTCGCGCTCGAAGTGCTCGGACTGGACCGTCATGAGATCACGGAACGCCTGTCCGGCGGCCAGCCAGAGCTGTTCGGAGTCGATGTAGTCCACCCCTCGGACCTCGACGTCGCCCAGGTAAGCGCCGACGTCGACCGACAGCATTCCGATGACCGAAGAGACGTCGGCATCGAGATACGTGGATTGGGTGTTCTGCAGCTCGCGGAACTGAGCCGAGAAGAATTCGGCTGGGATCCTGCGATCGACGAACTGGGCGATCAGGAACAGGAAGCGGGACGCATGGGCGGAGCCCGTCCGGAAGGAATGTTCCATGGTGAAGACCTCTCCCCACGGTCGACAGCACCCCTCGCACTGTCGACCGTTGAGCTCGCTGGTACCCGAATTTCGATGATCGGACGAACTCTCGAACATCGATTCGACCCAGGGGCTAAAACAGGGAGCTCGTCCTACCAGGGCCAGATTAATCGGACCTTTCTCCGGTTTTGACCGGAAAAGGCGATTTGATGAGGAGTCACAACTACACAGTCCCGAGCTGTGGTTCTCTACTGAAACGATCCCAGCGGAGCACGATCCGGAGTGTCCAGTTGCCAGAACTGCCAGCCGTCCCGCTCTTCGACGTCACCACTGATATGTGTTGCTACCGCACTGGCAGCGACGGAAGGATTGTCGAACCGTCGGCCTTCCATCGGTCCTGCGGTGATCTCGAGTCGCTGCGTTTCGGGATCGTAGCGTCCGCTCAGCCGATAGCCCTCGCAATCGGCGACCACACGCACTCGGTTGTCGATCACTTCTTCTTCCAAGGCCGCCTTGGCCGACTTACGAGGTGCTTTCACCCGGGGAGTACGTACCCACGTCTGTTCGGGGCCGACATCGATCGTCGTGTCCAGCGTCGAGCTCAGACCCAGTAGATCCCAACGCTCGCTGCCGTGCAGCACTCGATCCACCGCGATTGCGTGGTGCCCGGTCCTGGTGCGCAGTGGCGAATCCTGGACCCACAGGTCGACCTCTCCGCGAATGTCGGTGGCCATCTCTTCCGACGACACCATGTAGAAACGCGGCTCTTCGTTCGCGAGATCGACGAACACCCAGTACGAGGATCCGGTGTCGTCACTCTCGAGCGATTCGTCCTGCCTGCGGGCCTTCCAATCACCCGTCACCTTCGATCGAACTCGAACTATGCACGACGACGTGCCGTCCATCGACCAGACCTGCACGGGATTACGACGCGACGTCGTCAGCCGCTCCGCACGTCCACCGCGCTGAGCGACGGTTCGGATGAATGCCTTGATTCCCCGGTCGGATGTGTCTTCCACGGATTGCCACCTTCAGCCTCGAGAGCGACCCGTACTTATGAAGAGCGGTGTTGCGACGGGTGGCGCTGGCACGACTCGGTTTCCCTCACCCTACTGCGTCGATGCCTGCTCGAGTAACCGCAGAACGCCCCACCGGAGGAGTGCCGGTTACCGTGGTGGCACCGAAACTCGGCCAGGAGGTACCACCATGCCGGTCAAGATCACCCACGACACTGTTGACCACAGGTTCGAGATCCATGTCGATTCCGAGCTGGCAGGCTACTCGGAGTACCTCGAATCGGACGGATCGAGAACGTTTCATCACACCGTGACGCTTCCGCAGTTTCGCGGCCGAGGACTTGCCGCCGCCCTCACCGAATACGCGCTCGACGACACCAGCACGCAGGGTCTGCGCGTTGTCCCCGCGTGCTGGTTCGTTCGCGACTTCATCGCAGCCGCGGGCGATCGCTATTCACATCTGACCGTCCTCTGACCGTCAGCGACGGGACGACATCACCTCGACGCTGATCTCGGATTCCGATTCGCAGTCCTTCGAAGCCATGTCCTCCGCAGCCTCACCGTCACATGAAACCTCTTCTGCAACAGTTGCTTCGGCAGCTCTCTCCGCCGCGAACCGACGCCGTTCGTAGTTCTGCGCACCCCGCGCGACGCGTTGTCGATGTTCGTTCAGGATTTGTTCGTAGTGGTACATCTGTTCTCCTACAACAAGAGTGGACGCCGAGCACAGAGCATTGCCGTGCGGCGAAGTATTGGATCGATTGCTGCATATCGTCGGCAGGAATCTACCGATTCTGCCGAAGGCTCACTCAGAGAGCATGATCGGCAACCATGGCAAGCCGCGTATAGACGAATCGACGGCTCACGGAATTCGCGTCTGCTGCCATTGTCCACCTCCACGGTCTCTGCGATGTGCCTGTGCCACGATCATGCACGGCTGCGGCGACGAACTCCACCGATTAAATTCAGCGGGTGACGACGAAGGGGTTGTTGTCCACCAATCCTCCTGGCGCGCGGGTGATTCGCGTCGACTTTGCTCTCTCTGCGATGCCGCGAGACCCCGACAGTGACGACGCCTCGAACCGCCCCCGGACGCTGCCCGGCAACACTCGTACGTAGTGTCCGTCCCCTGAGTCGAGGTGATGAATGCGAGCCCGCAACCGCGCGCCGGCACCTGGCTCTGGCCTCGCTCTTCGCAAAAGCGCGCGCGTTCGTCGGGTGCGCGGGGAATGGTGACTGGTCGGGGTGCGATTGTGCGCACGGATGGCGAATGCGCGCGCGTCTGCGTCGGGGCCAACGCTCCGGGGCAGTTAGGGGCGGCGGTGTGCGGGTCGACGCGTCTGGGTTGCCTGCGACAGCGCGCGGAGTGACGAACGCGAGCCGGTCACCCGGGTCCAGGCCCGGATCGTCGCGAATGCGCGCGCGTTCGTCAGGTGCGCGGGAAATGGTGACCGGTCGGGGCGCGATTCTGCGCGCGGATGGCGAATGCGCGCGCACGTGTGGGTCGGAGGGGGTGGGGGCTGGGCGGCTGTCGGGCAGTTCGAGTGTCCGCCGGTGTGCGCCCCGTCGTCTGCCCGCATCCAGGTCCAGGCCCGGGCTGTATGCGAATGCGCGCGCGTTCGTCAGGTGCGCGGGGAATGGTGACCGGTCGGGGCGCGATTGTGCGCGCGGATAGCGAACGCGCTCGCGTCTGCGCTCGTGAGAGCGGTCCGCGGTCGCGTCGTCTGCCCGCATCCAGGTCCAGGCCCGGGCCGTCGCGATTGCGCGCGCGTTCGTCGGGTGCGCGGGAATTGGTGACCGGTCGGGTTGCGATTGTGCGCGCGGATGGCGGACGCGCGCGCGTTCGTCAGGTGCGTGGGTGTGTGGTGGTGTGGGTGGTTTCGAAATGCAGAATGGCCCTCGACCGTGGTCGGGGGCCATTCTGGCAAATTGTGTTCGGCGGTGTCCTACTCTCCCACACCCTGTCGAGTGCAGTACCATCGGC
>NZ_JASHKV010000015.1:0-51140 GCF_030056895.1 Rhodococcus sp. IEGM 1341
CCGCAACCGTCGGAATCAACAACAATCGACTCCAGACAGCTTGACATTGAGCGGCTTCTGACAAACGCGCGCGCATTTGCGGCGTCTGGGCGCAAGGCGCGAACTCACGGGCTCACTGCGGAATTCGTCATCTATCCGTAGGTCGACGGGCACCCGAATCTGCGACAGCCGATGTTACGTCGGTTCCGGGCTGTTGCGAATGGACAGGGCCGCAGCGGACGACCGGATGTGTTCTTCGGCCGACTTCATTGCGAGCTCTGCGTCACCGGATTCGACGGCCGCCAGAATCTGCCGGTGTTCGGTATTCAGCTTGTCGGCCAACGAGTCCCAATCCTCGATCCCCAACAGCGCGGCGAGGATCGGCGCACGCATCGACTCCCGGATTGCTGCGGTGAGGGACGCGACGAAGTCGTTGCCCGACGCCTCGGCCAAGGCGATGTGAAAGTTCGTATCCGCGTCGTTGAACACCTCTCGGGTGACACCCCGCGCTGCCATGATGTCCACTTCGGCCCTCGCCTGCGCAAGCTTGTTCTGATCGGGGGCCACCGCGGCAAGGTGAACACTTGCCCGCTCGAGCGCAACTCGCGTGCTGATCAAGTCGTCGATCCGAAAGTTGGTCAGCGCGACGTGCAGGCGAAGGAGACGTGTGAGCGCCGGCCGCGGCAGCGCCGCAACGAAGGTGCCGGCTCCGGGACCCGAACCCGGTGACGACCGGAGGATTCCACTGCTTTCGAGGACGCGTACCGCTTCACGGACCCCGGCCCGGCTGACGTCGAGCTGAGCTGCGAACTCCCGCTCGGGCGGCAGCGGATCTCCGACGCGGAGATCGCCCGCCATGATGCGCTCCTCGATCGCGTCGATGACCAGTTCGTGCGCGCGGGCGCGCCGGACCGGCTTCCACGGAAGCGGTTCGTTCTGCGCCCGTCCAGCGTCGTCAGCCATAACGGTCATCCAACCAGAAGAAGGTCTGTGCCTCGAGCCTCTTGACCCCATCGAGTGTGATCCATATCATTCGTTATGTGGTCAGACCTCACACACCTCGAAGGTCTTGAATGGAGAAGCCGTGTACACACCCGATCTCGAACCGCTCGACGGCAGCGTCGGATTGTCCGCTGCGGTCGCGTGCCTGCCGCTGTTGACGGTCTTCGTCACGCTGGGCCTTCTTCGTTGGAAAGCCCACTTCGCCGGTCTGGCCGGGCTCGTCGTCGCATTGGCGGTGGCAGTTCTGGCCTACGACATGCCGGTGAATCTGGCCGGACTATCGGCCACACAGGGCTTCGCCTTCGGGTTGTTTCCCATCGTGTGGATCGTGATCTGTGCGATCTGGTTGTACGAGTTGACCGTGACAAGCGGACGATTCGACGACCTGCGCCGCATCATCGATGCCATCTCCGACGATCCGCGTATCCAGGCGATCATCATCGCGTTCGGCTTCGGCGGGCTACTCGAAGCCCTCGCCGGATTCGGTGCTCCCGTCGCCATCACCGGTATCATGCTTCTGGCCATCGGTTTCGCTCCGATGCGCGCAGCCGTCGTCGTATTGCTCGCCAACACCGCGCCGGTCGCCTTCGGCGCCATCGGCATTCCGATCCTCACCGCCGGAAACTTGACGGGCATCGACTACCACGAGATCGGCGCGTACGTGGGCCACCAGACCCCGTTCATCGCCCTGTTCGTACCGCTGTTCATCGCGTTCTTGACCGATGGTCGACGCGGCGTCGCCCAGACGTGGCCGGTCGCCCTGGCCGTCGGCGTAGTGTTCGCCGTCGCGCAGTGCGTCAGCGCAACCTGGATCTCGGTCGAATTGACCGACATCATCGCCTCGCTGGCGGGTATCGCCGCAGCAGTCGTGGTTCTGCGGTTCTGGAAGCCGACCGGATCCGACGCGGCCCGCGAACGCATCCTCCTCGCCCGGGATGCGGACCTCGATTCGGGAAGCTCGGGCAGCGCCCCGATCACGCCTGCACCGATCGCCACCCGCACCATCGAGGCCGCGCCGCTGACGACCCAACGAGTGTGGCTCGCACTGTTCCCATACCTTCTCGTCATCGCGGTGTTCTCGGTGGCCAAACTGTGGTCCCCGGTCGCCAGGTTCCTCGCCTCGACCGACATCGCCGTACCGTGGCCCGGTCTCGACGGCAATATCCTCACCGCCGCCGGTTCCCCCGCAACCACCACCATCTACAAGTTCACCTGGCTGTCCACGCCGGGAACACTGCTCCTGATCTGCGGTGTCATCGTCGCCGCCGTCTACCGCGTCAGCGCTCCCGACGCCGCCCGGCTGTTCGGAAGCACCCTGATCAAACTCCGATTCTCCGCACTCACGGTGGGCGCGGTTCTGGCGCTCGCCTACGTGATGAACCAGTCGGGGCAGACCATCACCATCGGAACCTGGATTGCCGGCACCGGCGCATTCTTCGCCTATCTCTCCCCGATTCTCGGGTGGCTGGGAACCGCGGTCACCGGTTCTGACACCAGCGCCAACGCGTTGTTCGCGACGCTGCAGCAGACTGCGGCGATCAACGCCGGCATCGACCCCACCCTGCTGGTCGCCGCGAACACCTCGGGTGGTGTGGTGGGAAAGATGATCAGCCCGCAGAATCTCGCCATCGCTGCTTCCGCGGTGGGGTTGGTCGGGCGGGAGTCCGAGATTTTCCGAAAAGTCATCGGGTGGAGCCTCGGCCTGCTGCTTGCCATCTGCCTATTGGTCGGACTCCAAAGTTCGGTCCTGGCCTGGATGCTCCCCTGACCCGTCGTCACCACCACTCACCGCAATCAGCCCACAGAATCGAGAACGTGACATGCCCATCACCCGGCAGATGCCCAAAGCTACCGACCTGCGCGAGGTCCTCTCGTTCAAGAAGCCGGATCTGAACCTGCGTCGACGACGCCTCAGCGCCGCACTCACCATCGACGATCTCCGCACCATCGCCCGACGCCGCACCCCACGGGCCGCATTCGACTACACCGACGGTGCCGCCGACGCCGAGATCTCGCTCTCGCGGGCTCGTCAGGCCTTCCGCGACGTCGAATTCCACCCCTCGATCCTGCGGGACGTCTCTCACGTCGACACCTCGACGACGGTGTTCGGCGGGCCGTCCGCGCTCCCGTTCGGCATCGCACCGACGGGATTCACCCGCCTGATGCAGACCGAGGGCGAATACGCCGGTTCTGCCGCAGCCGGAGCTGCTGGAATCCCGTTCTGCCTCTCGACGCTGGGCACCACGTCTATCGAGGACGTCAAGGCCACCAATCCGAACGGACGAAACTGGTTCCAGCTCTATGTGATGCGAGATCGCGACATCTCGTTCGGGCTGGTCGAACGCGCCGCGAAGGCAGGCTTCGACACCCTCCTGTTCACGGTCGACACGCCCGTCGCCGGATCACGACTGCGCGACAAGCGCAACGGATTCTCCATCCCGCCGCAGTTGACCGCGTCGACGATCGCCAACGCCATCCCGCGGCCCTGGTGGTGGTGGGACTTCCTCACCACGGCCAAGCTCGAGTTCGCATCGCTGTCCTCCACTGGCGGCACGGTCGGAGAGCTGCTGAATTCAGCGATGGATCCATCGATCTCGTTCGAGGATCTCGACGTCATCCGGGAGATCTGGCCCGGCAAGCTGGTCGTCAAAGGTGTTCAATCGGTGGCGGATTCGGTCCGTCTCGCCGAACTGGGAGTCGACGGAATCATCCTGTCCAATCACGGAGGCCGACAACTCGATCGGGCCCCCGTTCCCTTCCACCTGCTGCCTCAGGTGGTGAGCGAAGTCGGCTCCGATTTCGAGGTCGCCGTCGACACGGGAATCATGCACGGTGCCGATATCGTCGCCTCCATCGCGATGGGAGCGTCGTTCACCCTCGTCGGACGCGCGTACCTGTATGGCCTGATGGCCGGAGGGCGAGCCGGCGTCGACCGCATGATCGAGATCCTGCGCGAAGAAATAGTCCGCACCATGCAACTGCTGCAGGTCAATTCACTCGCGGAGCTGGCCCCGGAGCACGTCACTCAACTCACTCGATTCGCTCCTCTACAGTCCGGGGCCCGCACCTTCACACCACGCTGACCGCTGTAGGCCAGGGTTCGAGGCCGGGGTTCACGGCAAAGGCTCACGGCAAACGCGCGCGCATTCGCTGAACGCTCGCGAAATCGCTGGCCAGACGAGACGAATCCCCGCGCACCTGACAAACGCGCGCGCATTTGCGAATTCGGCCAGCGGGCGAGGCGGACCGGGACGGGCAAGCGGGGCGACCCTCACCCCGGACCCGCCCTTGCCGAGGCGGTGGCGTCGGACATTCCGAAGCGACCCAGGAACACCGACTGCCCCACTGTCACGATCACGTCCCACTCGTCGATCGTGCACTCCCGCAACTCCGTACCCATTCGCACCGACAGCCCCCGCGCCGTCTCGCACGCATCTGCTATCCCGCGGTCGAGGGCCCCGGCCCCGGCCAGCGCCGCGAGATCGGCCGCCGACTGCGCCTGATGACGTGCACCCACCGCCGAGCCGACGTGCATCACCATCACCACGACAACGATCAACGCCGACATCGCCAGCGCCGCCAACACCGTCGCGCCACCCTCCTCATCACGCAGCGCCCTCCAGAAAGCGAACTTCATTCCGCTGCAACCGGTTCCGCAGCAGCAACCGCCTCAGCAGACAACGTCAACCCCGGCAGCGGACTCGCCACCTCCACCCGCGCGACGAAGAACTCCCCGTCCTCGGTCACCGTGATGCGAGCCCCCTCCGGCGCAACCCTCTCCCCCACCGACACAGCCCGGTCCGTATCCCCTCTGGCCGCCAACCGAGCTGCCTCCCTGGCCGCATCGACGCAGCCGATGTGCAACGTCACCGACACGATCGCGCCGATGCACACCACGATCACCGCGACGATGGACGCGATCGCGAACGCCGCCTCCACCGTCACGGCACCGTCGTCATCGGCCAGGCTCAGACTGCTGTGTTCAGCGCTCGATCGATGATCCCCGTCAACGCCGTGACGATGCTGTCGCCGGTCACCACCGTGTACAGCACCGCCCCGAACGCCGCGGCCGCGATGGTCCCGATCGCGTACTCGGCGATCGCAATTTGCACCCGTGCGATTTCACCGCTCTAAGCAAGTTGCTTTCGGTCAACGAACTGCAAGCTGCATAGGCGAGGATGTCCTCGTTTTCAATGTGGACCGATCGCTCCGGGCACTCGACCTGACGACGCCCGGAATCGACGATCGCATCGCCGAAGCGACCAACCAGAAACTTGATCGAGACCATCTTCGTCTCCGACGGGATGGCTTATCCGTGACAACGGGCTTCGTGTGTCCGCGCCAACTGACAAGATGACCGCGTGAAGACGTATCGACTCGAGGCGGGCGACGACCACGTCCAGAAGCTCGCGCACGAGAACGATCCGGTAAGGGCCGTGATCGAACTCGTTTGGAACAGCCTCGACGCTGATTCCCACCACGTCGATGTAGCACTCCATCGAAGCGAAACTGACGTCGTGGTCGGTGTCGATGTCGCCGACGACGGTCACGGGATGGCACCGGAAGACATCGCCACGGAGTTCAAGTGGGTAGGAAACTCGTGGAAGCGAACTGCCCTGCGCAGCAATCAAGAGGGGCGCCCGCTGCACGGACGCCTCGGGCAGGGGCGGTTACGCGCCTTCGCCCTCGGCACACACGTCACTTGGGACACAGTGGGCGACAGCATCGACGGGAAGCGACTGCGTACCGTCATCCGCGCTCGTGCCACCAGCCGCAACGACGTCGAGGTCTCCGATCCCCTTGAGACCAGCGACGCGAAGGGAACAAAGTTCACCGGCGTGGGTAAAGAATCGCTCGACCCGCTCGCTCGCGACACCGCCGCCGAGCGGGTTGGTAGGACCTTGGCGCCATACCTCATTGCTCGCCCCACCATCACCGTTACCTATGACGGCAATCGCATTCAGCCAAGCGACAACATCCACCGCGACACGACACTTCCTGTCGAGTGGGAGCACAACGGCACCGTATGCCACGGCAAGCTGCGGATCATCGAATGGACCCAGTCCAAGGAACGCGAAATCCACCTCTGCGACGCTGATGCCGTCGTCGTCGACACGCTTGACTCGGCACCCGGTCCGGACTTCACATACTCGGCATACATGCTTTGGGACGACATGCCCCAGCACCACGACCAGTGGCCCCTCGCTCGGATGGAGACGACACCGACTGTGCTCGGTGTCCTGCTCAAAGAACTCGACCAAGTACTGGACGACTACCTCGACACTCGACGAGCCGAGCGGCGACGCGAGCTTGTGGAGGAGTGGAAATCCGGCCACGTCTATCCGTACGACGGCGACCCGTCCTCCGAGGAAGAGAAGGTCGAACGCGCCACGTTTGACGTCGTCGCGACGACGATTCGTAGGCACATCCCTAAGGACAAGAGCAAGAAACGTCTCACCCTCGGCCTACTCAAGGACTCGATCCAACAGCGACCGGGCGACGTAGCGGCGCTGCTCGACGAATACGTCGGCCTACCGCAAGACGAACGTGAGCAGCTCGACCGACTCCTTCGTAACACTGGGTTATCGCGGGTGATCCGGGCACAACCGACGTTACGAACCGCCTAGAATTTCTGCGCGCCCTCGAGCTAATGGTCTTCGACCCCGAGGCGAACAAGATGGTGGGCGAGCGCGAGCATCTGCACCGAATCTTGGAACGGGAGCTGTGGGTTTTCGGCGAGCAGTACAACTTCATGGTTAGCGAGCGAGGTCTTACGGCAGCCCTGCATCGCCACCGCGAACTTCTCGGGAAGGACCGCAAGGACAAAGTGCCGGTCAAACGACTCGACAACACCATCGGACGCCTTGACCTACTCCTGTCCGCCGCATCGACCGAGCACGACCGCAACCGTCACCTCGTTGTGGAGCTAAAGGCCCCAAGAGTTCTTGCGACACTGACAGAGCTGACCCAGATCAAGTCGTACGCCAAGGCCGTAGCAAAGGACCCACGTTTCGCCAGCAGTACGACGCAGTGGGACTTCTGGCTTGTCACCAGCGAGATCGACGATGATGTTCGGCAAGAAGCAGCTCAACGAGGCCGTGAGCGTGGCCTCGTGTTCGAGCCAGACCTCCCTGAGGCTCCCGGTGCCAAAGTTCGAGTGTGGGTTAGGGACTGGGGACAGATCATTGACGCTGCCAGGCACCGGCTCGACTACTTCCAAAAGAGCCTTCAGCATGACCCGTCGCTCGACGACGCCAGAGACTACCTGCGTCGAAACCACGGCGACGTCATCCCCGAGGGCCTGCTTTCAGACCGCGAAGTCGGCGAGCAGGGCCACGCGGAGTCCACTCCAGATCAGGTGCTTGCTTCGACGCGGCGCGCTACGTGACCGAGTGCGTCGCCGAAGCTCTCGCGCCGGGTCACAGCAGCCTGCTACATGCCACTGACTTGCCGCAGTCGACTCCATGCGACTCTTTCCATGACGAAGCCGAGGGTTCCGGGTTTGGACTCCCAGGCCCCGCCCCCGAGAAGCGATCGTCGACCGGTGACCAAATGGCTGCATTCGTAAATGAAGCTCTCCCAACTTAGCGCGGTGGAAGGCCGATATGCGTCTTCTTCTGTCCCGAGAGTCCAGTTAGGCTCGTCGGCAACGGCAACCCACAGTTCCATACTCGATTCCGCTGTAAGACGAATAGCGGGCGACTCACTCATCACGCGGAACCAGTCATCGATGTCGCCGGACGCTTCGGCAAAGTTGATGCGCTTGAGCTGGTTCACCCGCCATAGCAATTGTCCGCGCAGTCGACCTTGCAGGCCGCTCGCCCCGCTTCCGCTGCCGTGATAGTGGACGATGTCAGTTGCGGGGTTCACCCAGGCGTAGACACCGCGTTCGATCGGCAGCTCGTCGACGGATGCCGCTTGGAACCAGTCAAGCTTGGTCAGTTCGCTCACTGCGGTGAACGTGAGGCCACGGACCTGGGCTGTGCCACAGAATTCCTCGAACAACATATAATTCTCCTTGAACCTCTCTACGACTAGCGACTGAGGCTGGTCCTCAGCCCTGCGAAAGCAGGCGCGGCGAAGTTACCAACTAGGTGCGACAGTTTTACGGGACCCGACATCGATTTTCCATTGGGCTGACCTGCTGGACTGCGCGATCATGGTTGCGGCCTCAAAGCTGCGTGTTACCCTTCTGCCGAATTGACGCCGCTGCGGTCAGGTCGACGTCATTGATCCGCTGGGGGGCGAGAAGTGGGCGAACTGCTGTTAGTCGATCTCGAAGGGCTTCGAGCGCTCGGTAGGACACTCGCCGATACGGCGAGCACGATCAACGCAATCAACGTCACGGCGACTCTCACGATGCCGGGCTCGCCCATCACCCCGGCCTCGGGGCAGAGCACCACAACCACGGCCGACGCCTACACCCGCATCGCCAGCAACATCAACGAGATGGCGGCAACGTGCGAGTGGAACGCTACGAGCTACGAGGACGTCGACGAGACGCTGCGTAACCAGCTGCAGCGCTACGACGCCGGCGTCCCGAAGTGACCACCATCTCCCACGCACGGGGTTGTCTCCCGAATTCGATGGTCGATTACGCCACATCCCTACTGGCGTCCAACACCACTTTTACCGACCAGATGCACCGGATGGATCGCGCCGTCGACGCGACGATGGACACGTGGCAGGGAGAGGCGGCAGCCGCCGCGTCGGCGCGCAGTCTGTCGGAAAGCCTCGCCGCCTCCCATATCGACACGGCCGTCATCGCCATCGCCGAAGCGCACGCCTCCCACGGGGCAATACTCGACGGCATACGTACCTCGCTGCTGGCCATCGTGGACCTCGAGGTGCCCGGCGCCGGTATGACGGTGTCCGACGACGGCGCAGTGACGGCCCCGACAGTTCCGATCGGCGGCGCTGTAGTCATCGCGGCGCTCCTGCAGAGTCGACTCGACAGGCAGGCCGACGACATCGAGGTGCGCATCAAAGCCCTCCTCGCACAATTCGGTGACGGGGAACTGCGTGCAGCGCAGGCTATTCGAGCCGCGCAGCAACAACTCGACGTCGCCTCCAACTCGCCTCAGGCCGGGGCCATCAGCCCGGTCGTATCGGACATCGTCAGCGGCAAGACCTCGCTGCCGGCCGACCCGGCACAGTTGCACGAGATGTGGTCCACACTGTCCCCGGCCGACAAGGACGCACTGTTCGCCCACGACAACTACATCGGCAACCGCGACGGCCTCCCCGTCGTCGATCGCGATCACTACAACCGCATCAAACTCGACGACGAGTTGTCCCGAGCCGAGGCCTGCGACCCGACCGTGTCGAATCGGCTCACCGACCTACAGGCCGTCCGAGACACCATCGAGAAAGATCCCAACCGGATGCTGATGCTCCTCGACACCCAGTCGGGTGCGCAGACCCACGCGGCGGTAGCGGTCGGCAACCCGGACACCGCAGATCACGTGTCCGTCACCACGCCGGGTTTGAACACCACCGTCGGTGGCGCCATCGGAGCGATGACCGAGGAGGGCACGATGATGAAAGAAACCACCGAGGGGCTGCTCGAGCTCGTTCCCGGGCGCGAGAGTGAGACGGTGTCGACCATTGCGTGGATCGGTTACGACGCACCACAACTCGACAAAGACGACTACTTCTCCGAGGAGAGCATTGCGGGGGCGATTCAGGTGGCGCAACCGTGGAATGCGCAGGCCGCTGCGCCCAACTTGTCGCAGTTCTACGAGGGTATCGACGCGTCGAACCACGACGGCGACCCGCACCTGACCGCGGTCGGGCATTCGTACGGCTCGTTCACCACCGGGCTTGCGCTGCAAGAGACTCCCGACGGAATCGTCGACGATGTGATGGTCTACGGGTCACCCGGCTTGGGCACCGGCCACGACCTCGTCGACAGCAGCCTCGACACGCTCAACATCGCACCAGGGCACGCGTACGAGATGACCGCGCACGACGACCCCGTCGCGCACATGAACCGCTTCGGCTGGAGTCCCGGATACATGTCCGAATTCACCCACCTCGACACCGATGCGACGACCACCGCCGACGGTGTGGCGCGCCAAGGCGCGACCGGACACAGCGACTACCCGAGGTTGGGGGACAACAACGAATTGCGTACGTCGGGTTACAACACGGCCGTTGTCATCGCCGGTCTTGCCGATGTGCCCGGCCTGCTCGTCACCGGTGACTCGGCACTGCAAACCGGAGGAATCGACATTCTCGACGGACTGATGGATCTGACCCGATGATGCGCGAGAGCCAACCGGCCGATACCCGATCACGACGGTGGATGACGGCACTGCCCGTCGCCGCGGTCCTCACGTTGACAGGATGTGGATCAGACGTGCTCGACAACCCGTACGAAAAACCCAGCCCGGCCGTCACGGCGGACGCAGCAGCGGTCCTGGCAACTCTTCCGTCGCTGGAAGACACCGAGGTGCAGATCACGAGCGCCGT
Source organism: Rhodococcus sp. IEGM 1341 (assembly GCF_030056895.1). Taxonomy (NCBI): domain Bacteria; kingdom Bacillati; phylum Actinomycetota; class Actinomycetes; order Mycobacteriales; family Nocardiaceae; genus Rhodococcus; species Rhodococcus sp. IEGM 1341. The sequence goes on from NZ_JASHKV010000015.1 coordinate 10,456, forward strand.
CGAGCAAATCGGAGCTTTCGTCGAAACTCTTGTACCGGGCAGGGAATGGACCTGGACACGAGACCGATCAGGCGGCGGATGCTTGGGACGGTACGGGGACACGGACGGGAAACTCGTCTACTCGAAGAACTACCTGTCGAAGGGACCGATTCCGGATGCGGTGTGGCCGGCCGTTTTCGAGCAGGCTCGTACTCTTGCCGCGGCAGTGGGCGCAACCGAGTACGAAACATTCCACGACAGTCCGGGCAATCACGATGTTCGGTTCTACAGCCCGGAGTCCACATTCATCACAGTGGCCAGCATGGGAAACGCAGTGATCACCAGCAGTACGGGATGCAGACTGCCGCAGGCGAAAATGGCCGGCGGATAACCCGTTCGCCGGGACGCTCAGTCGACCTCCTCTCCGCCCTCGAAAGGACCCCGGTGGCGATGTCCAACAGTGCATTCGACGAGCTGGGCGTCAAAGTGCAACGTGCACATGTAGTTGTCTCCGAGATCCGCGGTGTCGGCAGGGCCGGCGGCATCGTTGTCGAGGTCGACGCCGAGAACCGACTCGTCGCACTGCATCATCCAGATGCCGACATCATCATGGCTGCCTATCAGGCAGCGCTACTCGACAAGCAACCGCAATTGGACAAAGCGATGCGAGATGTTCTCAGCGATCCCGACGCCCACGCGATCGCCTCGTTCGTACAGAGCACCACTGCTGTCATGCCGGCGTCCCCAGCGCAGCCCGTCGAAGACGACGACACCTACTTCCAGAATTTCAAGCAGGATCCACTCGGCCGGAATAGATGACCGGCGACCTGGTTCGCCAGAGTTCGCATTCACGGCTCGCTTCTCCTGATTGTCTGGCGGCCTAGCCGGATACGTCCGGCTCGGCTCCGACCGCGATGCGGGTGTCCCGGTCCAGGCTGCGGAGTTTTCCAGTCGGAGTTGGGCCGTCCTCTGAGCACTTGCTGTGCGCGACGCAGCAGCGGCATCGACGGACCCGTCCATGCCGTGGATTGAGCCGGCACTCCGAATGCTGGTGGCTACATGCAGTTTGTGGGCACCTTCTGACCAAGCCCCGGGGGATTTACGTAACGGTCCACACGCCCGACCGATCGTCATCGGCAAACTTGCCGTCACGTCCGGTATTGCCATGGTCAAATGCACACCGCCACCCGCAGAACGAGGCACAGCGGCCAGGGAGGAAGTTGACCTTGGAGTAGGTCGAAGGTCAAAAATGTGGACCTCGACGCCCCACCAACGAGACTGAACCATGGCCGCGGCATCGTGGCTGGCTACGGCGACTGCGAGGCGGAAGGTAGTTGCGTTCGAGCTGATCGACCGATTCTTCGGCAGAGGCGACATCAACAAGGTCACTGTCGTTATGCGCGCGGCCGGCGTTGTCGATCACGGACGCGCCGGATCGTGTCGGCGACTCGATGCCTTGACTATGGTCGCAACACCGATCGGATATCGATCGAGGCGACCAGTCCAACCGCCAGTAGATGACGCATAGCACTGAATGTGAGCAATACGTTAGTCCTCGTTCAACTCCGGCCCGTTTCGATTCACAACGAGGTAGCGATGGATCGCGTCAGCAGAGATGGTTACCGACTGCAAGTCCTTCTGGCGCATGCGTCGACTCGTCAGAGCTAGCAGCACCAGTTCGTCGACCTTCTTTCGACCGAGCTTCGGAAACGAGTCGCGGCGTTCGCTCCGAATCTTTACGCGGAGATCTCGGGGCACCCGCCCTTCGAGCCTTTCGAGCGACTCGCCTAGAAGTCTCAACAGCGCCTGCCCCGAACCTCGATCGCGCGTTGCCAATCGAGCGAATCTGCAGTAGTCGTGCGCAGTGACTAGCAACTCAGCCGGATCGACCGGCACGGAAAGTTCGACTTGAGCCTCTTTCAGATCATGCAAAGCTACCGAGTAGTTGGTGAGAGCTATCGCTTGAAGTATCTGAATATCGAAGGCGCGCAGGAAGTCAAGTACATCGACCTTCTCGACCTCACCCGACAACTGCTCGATGTTCGGTTCTCCAGTCAAGTACGAGGCGAGTAGCCCGTCGTTGGTTTGTTTGAGCCGCAGCAACGCCTGCGCGTCGTTTTTTGCTTGGACCCCACGATCATCGACGGAATAAATGCCCATCAAGCTTTCTACGAGGGCTGCAATCCCTTCGGGGAAGATTTCGGACACTGCATCACCGAAGTCCCTCGAGCCCGTGTAAGCCCAATCGTTGGCGCACAACCGTTTGATGATCATTGTCAGGTCGTGGTAGCGGACATTCTCGGGATTCTCCACGTCATGTTGCCGCCTATGCCCGTCGATCAGCGCTGTGGACACCGCTCGGAGTGCCCTCAACTCACCCACGATGTCATTGAGCAACAAGCCCTGTGCGCGTTCGGCGTGGAAGCGCGCCACCGCTGCCGTTATCGGGCGGTTTAAGGACTCCGCTGCGTCAGCCTCTCGCGCTTTCCATAGGTGCACCGCCTTCAGAGCTTCGCGGTTCGGTTCATCTTCCCCTAAAGCGACTGCGAGGCGGGACCGGAGGACCCACGACCACGCTGCTGACCGTGCGCACTCCTCTAGGGCTGGTCTCAACGTCGAATTCTGGGAAACACGAGCTGCGTCGTAACCCACCTGCGCCACATCGAACGCCTTGGCCAAGTTCTCACTGCTACGTCGAGACTCCTGTAAAAGGCGGACTGAGTAGAAGGCGCTGATCTTCACAATGTCTGGCGTCCGCGCTTGCCCGACCGCAGAATGGTACATACGGCGCAGCAGTTCTGTGGGTGTGTCTGGGTTCAGCGTCGGTGGTAGAGCGACAGAGTCCTCGCCGCCGGGAAGCGATGCAACGAACTGGTCCAGCCGTGCCGGGACGGTTCGATCGTGCGCGCGTAGGTATCGAGCAGTCTCGATGAGGACAGTGTTGGCAGAACCGACCTGGCGGTAGATGGATGCTCTACTCTGCGGCACCCGCGATGCGCGATCCGGTTCCTGACCGCTCCGCTTTACTTGCCTGTCCAACTCTGCGTTGTACGCCTCGATCATTGCCTCGATGGTCCCCATCGTCACCGTCTTCGGCCACTTATACGACTTTCGGCTCACGTTCCAGCTGACCGCGTCGAAAATCTTATCCACGGAACCTCCCTTCGCTGAGGCGACCGTCTTACCGTACACAGCAACTTTCGCGAGACATGTCGCGCCGTTGTCTCAAGAATTTGTAGGCTTGACTCGCGTCAGTCTCTGATCTATCTCATAAGCGTTTCACCTGCACATATGTCGAAATTATTTTGTCTTTTCGCCTTGACGACGCGACATTTTGTGCGCAGACTTCAAGCACCGACACACTCCCGAGCCGCGACCTAAGAACCATCAACAGGCCCTGTGCGGATTGAACGGGAGAGTGGCGGGACCGGGGTCAAATCTGGGTGTGGTCGAGACAATTTCGTGCTTCGTCAATCAGGGCGCAATGAGCCCGTTGTACTCCACAGGAGGATTTATGTACCCGAGTTTCACCGAGCAGGCTGGGAAAGCTGCCGTTTGCCTCGCCGCCGTCGCTGCCATCGTGGCAGGTGCGCCCGCGGAAGCGTCGGCATCGACGCGTGAGCAACACTTCTGGGACGATTGCGGTCCTGTGCACTGCACCCGGTACTACAGCGTTGAGAAGTCAGTGGAGTTGTTCGAGGGAACGCAGTCGTGGGGCTGGTCCGTCATGCGAACCCTGTCCGATCTCAGCGCACTCTCTGCAGCAGTCGCTCACAAAGACCAGGTGGGTCAAGACGGTTTCGAGAGCAGCGTCAATGACGCCGTCCACTACGGCGGATGCCTCCAGTTCCAGTGGCGGCAGGACGGTGTTGGCAACGGCCGGTGGGACTACACCACGCACTCGGGCTACTGCTTCGAGGAGACCTACGTCGATTCCGACGGCAACGTCTGGAACTACGACTCCGAGTCAAACACCTACTCGACCGGTTTTTGAACTCTGACCGAGGTGCTCCCTGTCACGACAGTGCAGGGAGCACCGCTCGATCGGTGATTCTCGGATAGGCCGCTGTCACAAAGTGTTCACCGATCATGCGTCCGGAGTTCTGGCACGACGACCCGGTCTCGAGAAGTCACTGCAGATGGCACGGGGCGGCGATCAGATCGTGGCAAAGAAACCCGACTGGCCCGGTCGTTCGCATTCGAATATGGCCAGATTGCTGTGCGACCGTCCAATAGATCTCGTCGCCCTCGACCATGCGAACCATGGGGATTGGCCGCACTGTTGCTGAGGGCACCTCGGGGGAGATGCAGCGCTACGACGGTTTGCGCCTTCCCCTTGAAAAGATGGGATTCAGCTCCGATAGTGCTGACATACCAATCGCTAGTTGTGCGGGGAATGGTGCTGACGGATTTCACACGAATCCGAAAAGCTCGTCTACGTGGCCTCTTGTCGGAGACGCTGCGGGAAAGAGAGTTCTCGTGGGTAATCGCGCATAAATGCGGAGTGACTAGAGCACGAGGTGTCGTGGGCCTGACCTCGTCGATATTCCTGGTGCTGACACGTGGGCGCGGAGACGCGAGACGCGTCGGCAGCCGGAAGGCTTCGAGGGCGTGGAACGCATATTGCGCAGCAGCTCCGATGACAGGGCACGTCGACGAGCCTCTCGAGCCTTCGCCAAGACTGGCAGCATCGGCCCGGCACCGTTGGAGAAGACGGTGTTCAGGGCGGGGATCACGATTAGGTGAGATCTCCACGAGCTGACGGAACATCTGCGATCGGTACTGAATGTCGTTGCCGATTAGACTTTGTCGAGCGCGTTATCCCCTCGACGTCGACGAGGCGTACCCGCCGCCCACCGGCCGATCGAGCAAACCTGTCAGTTCAATTGATCGATAACGACGGGCTTCGTCTGCGCTCGTGCCATGAAATTCGGATTGAGGTCGAGGTCATCGTCGAACTCGCCTCCAAGATTCTTTACGAAAGTGTCCGCCAGTCGGTGACCCATCGGGCGGAACGTCACGTACGTCAGGCCGCCGGACACCACCCCGCCGACCAACGGAACGGCTTTGGTGATCGTCTTTTCCACGGTCTTCTTCGTGATCTTTTGCCCGACGACAGCGCCGACCTTTTTCACAAGCGGATACCAGGCGGTCTTCGTGAGTGCCTGTGCCGCGACCTTCTTACCGAGGTTCGCACCCGCAACCTTCGAGGTGTTCATTACCAGCGCCGATGCCCCGGCAGCTCCGAACATCGCTCCCAGGTAACCGATGACACGAATCTGCGCAGTCTCCGACAGATCCGGTCCGTCGAAGAGATCGTCCTCACCGAACATAAACGCGATCTGCTGGGCGAGGTTGATGGCGAAGCCGAAGTACTGCGCCACGTCAGCTCCACCCGCCGCCACCATGATCACGGGGTTACCGGGCAGGCCGCTGGCGAACGATACGGCCGAAGTTTTCGTCGCGCTGTTCTTGATCAGGGCATCGCACTTCTTGCGGAGCGACTCGACCGTGAACACAGCCTGAGGGCCCTCAGCGAGGATGATGTCGAGGTGCGGCGAACCCTTGAACTGCGCACGCAAGAAGGAGTCTCGGTCGACATGTACAACGGGAAGTTTCGCAACGACTCCGATCGTGCGCATAGTGGTTGCGTACAGCTTGTCCTGCGATTCTTCCGCCATGCTTCGAAGACTATCCGGTATGTGGAGTTCGCCCGGAAGGTGCACCGGCCGAAATCAACTGATGGATGATCGGCCTTCCAACTTGCTGCCGTCGCCGCAGCAGTTGCCTACCTTCCTGTCCGACTGGTCCGACGAGTGGCGGGAGTTGTCCCCGCGGACGAGGGACTGCGGGACAGCAGTTACGGAAAATCGGTAATCGATCCACCGTCGACGCCCACCACGACAGGGTCGGTGCAGCGTGAGTCGGTGGCCTACAAGTCGATAGCGCTCAGGAGGCGCGCTCTGATGTCGTGTGCAGACGCCGCCAGATCGACAGTGACGAAGCGGAAGCGGTGTCCGTCGATGACGGCCGATTCGTCGAAATGGCTGTCGACTGTCGGATAGAGCAGAACACCGTCCGCCGTCCTTCCCAGCTCATCTCGCGAGCTCTGTGAGCGGACATAGGCGTAGAGCTGAAAGACATGGTTGCGGTCGAGGCGGCGGACACCATGAAACCCGGGTTTAAGGGCGTCGGCGAACTTGGTTTCGACGATGATGCGTCGGCCGTGCTGTTCGAGTTCAATGTCGGTGCGCATGGTGGGCAGCATGGCGAGCATTCCCGGTGACGTCGCGGTGGTGAGCCAGTGGCGTTGTGTCTCTCCCGCCGCCACCCGCCATGTCGGTGGCAGTTCTGCGCGGTAGAAGCCGCGGACGGCGCGCTCGTAGAGTGCTCGGATCGTGGCTGCGTCGCGGTCGGGGTCGCGGCCGGCGCGTCCACCCGCATCTTCGGTGGGAATGAGCATGTTTAACAGCAGCGCTGCTGCGGCGACGGCTTCCGCATCGTCGCGGTCGTTGCGTCCGAGCCGCGCGGCCGCCGCGGTGCGCCAGGTCGTGGGGTCGGCTGTCACGCCGTACTGGATCAGTGTGCGGGCGAGAGCGCGGGCTCGGCGTGCTGTGGTCGCGTCATCGACGACGCGGCTGGCGCGGTGGAGAGCGGTGAGGAGAAGGCGGTTGCGGGCGGTGTCGACGGTCAGTTCGTCGAACGTGCACGCCACCCGTCCTTGGTCGAGCAGCTTTCTCGATTCGGTCGCCAGCGCGTCGATGCGGCCGCGAACACGCGTGAGCACAGCGCGACGGTCCCGGTAGGCGTGGCCGAGTGGACGCGCCAATCGTCGCTCGACGGCCGTCACGAGAATCTCCCCGACCAGGTCCACGAGATCCTCGGGGTTGTCCTCCACGGCGGCCAACAGGCGTGTGTCGTGCTGCTGGTACAGCGTCGAGGCGTACAGCATGAGCAGCCACAGGTTGCGTACAGGGATGCGGTACGCACCGCTGGTGATAGTGCGGGCTTCCGTCACCTCGGCACGTCGAGCAGGGCAGCTTCGCGTTCGATCGCGGCGGGATCGTCGAACCAGTACTCGGCCAGCAATGGTCGGATCTCCTGATCGATGATGCCGCGCAGCCAGAGGTGCGGGTCGTCGATCGCGGGGCCGTCCGGTGAGGGGGTGAAGAAGCTGTGGCCGATGCGGTACTGCTCGCCGAGGTCCGGCGCGTCGGCGATGCGCTGGTTGAGTGCTGTGAGCCGAGTTCGTAGTGCGTCGACGAATGCGACATCGACCCCGCGGGCAACGAGCCAGTCGCGCCAGGCGTCGTTGAACTGCGGCTGCAGGTCCGCGAAGGCGAATCGCCGTCGGAGTGCGAAGTCGACGATGGCCAGGGACCGGTCGGCGACGTTCATGGTGCCGATGAGATATAGGTTGTCGGGGATGTAGACCAGGTCGTCTCCTGGTTTGGAGTAAGCCAGCTTGAGCGCCTCGGACGCTTTTCTCTTGTCCGCTTCGAGCAACGTCAGCAGCTCTCCCATGACCTGTGCGAGGTTCGCCCGGTTGATTTCTTCGACGACGAGGACGTGCTCGGCATCAGGGCGATTACGGGCTTCCTCGATCACCTCTAAGAAGTAGCCGTCGGTGAGTGTCAGTCGCCCGTCGTCACCTGGACGCCATCCGCGGACGAAATCTTCGTAGGAGACGGTGGGATGAAACTGGACTGCGTGTATCAACTCCCGGTCCTTAGTGCCCATCAACGCGTATCCGAGGCGTTTCGCGAGCCAGGTCTTCCCTGTCCCTGGTGGACCTTGAAGAATGAGATTCTTCTTGCGCCGCAGCGCTTCGAGATAGCCGGTGAGGTCCTGCGGCGACACGAAGCAACCTTCGTCGATGATGTCGGCGACCGTGTAGTCGTCCTCGCCCGGCAGTTCCTCGATCGTTGCGTCGTTGTTCGGTGCCGGCTCCGAACGGCGTCGGCCGCCGAAGTACTTGTCCGCCCAGTAGGGGGCTGAGAGAAATGACGCGTAGTCCTGCTCCTCATCGTCAAAAGCGAAGCCGATCAGAGCCTGCGCCTGCCAGGAGTCGGGTTTGATGCCCCACACGGTGTTGCGTGAGGTCCAGAAGTACCAGTCCTCGTCCGGGACGGCGGACGGTTCGTCCCAGTCGACGACGACTTGGTCGCCGTCACCGGGGTTGGCGGTGATGGTGCCGGTGGCGCGGATCGCCATGACCGCCGAGGTCTGCCCGTCGATATCGAAGGGAAGGTCGTTCTTTCGCGTGAACGCTGCTTTGATGGCGATGCGTTCACCCGCTTTCATCGATTTGATCGCCGCGGCGTACTTGTGGGGCTGCTGCGCCCGCCAGAGCCCGTTGGCCACGAACTCCGGTGTTCGGTCCGACGGCGCGCCGCCGTCGATGCCGAACATCGCTCCGACGAACCAGAAGGTGGCGAGATCATCGGAATCGGTCGCCGCCGGCGCGGGACGGCGCGTGGGCTGATAGTTCTGAAACGCGGGGACAGCGTGCAAGTCCGCCTCGGTGATCTCGACCGGGTGATCGCGCAGCATCTGGTATCCGAAATCTGTGATGCGTGACCGCCCGTTCGCCACTTTCTCGACGGCGGCGGCTCGCCGTAGGAACGATAACGCCCAACCGATTCTGTTGTCTGCTCGTCCCTGGCCGGAATTCAGCGTTTCCGCACGCTGCGCCTCGGTAAGGCCGACGCTGTCCATCACAGTGGACTTGAGCGCGGACGTCCTCCAAATGGACCCGTCACCGAGCACGTTGAGCACCGGGCGAGCGAAAGTGGGCCATGCGGGAACAGGCGACGCCTCCATTGCCGAGTTGAGGTCGGTCACAGCGGGTACCGCCGGCCGTAGTGGTTGCTGAAGCAGCGAGCCATGACCGCGGGTAGATGCATCCTGTGACAGTATCGCGGCGACGACACCGCCGACCGAGCGCAGCGACGTCGGCCCTCTGCACGGGAAGGGTCACTGCTTCGGCTGACAGGATCGTAATATCGGCAATGATTATTGTTATGAATTATGCCTGCCGTTTCGCCGCGCCGGTCGGCCGGGCGGCTTTTGCGGAACACGACGAAAAGCAGTACCACCAGGAGCGATGCGGCGAGGCACAGCATCAAGAATGAGCCGACCGAGTCGCGGAAGAGGGAGGAGTCCTCCTCGGGCGGCTGCGTCGTCGACTGTCACGTCACGCGGTAGCCGGCGGGGTCGTCGGTTCCCCCGACTGCAAGCCGTCATCGCTAAACTCGGATACCAACCGCTTCTTCGCCTCCTCGGCCGCCACCTGGTCAACCTTCCGCTGGTCCAAAAACATCTTGCCCGCAACAAGACCGATGCCCATGAGTGCTGCACCCGCTCCGACGCTCTTCGCGACGATGCCGGGCAAGGCCTTAGATACAGCCCCGCGCTCGATGTTCTCGATCAGTTGCGGTACGCCCCCCGCAGACTTGGCTGCGATCGAGAAGGCTTGGTAGGGGCCCAGGTTGTTCATCTTCTACCCTTCGTACGTGTGTTAGTTAACGGCTCGCTGAGGGGATCGGCGAGCCAAGGGCCGGGTCTGAGCGAGCATGCGAGTGGGTCGGCCGCAGGCCTGCTTCATCTTGAACGCGCTTCCAGGGCGCGCCGAGCGGCTGCAAGTTCGTGTTGCTCGAAGGAGTCGTTGGCGTATTCGAGTGCAACGTCGACTATCTCGGCGATAAACGCAGCGTCGATATCGGTGCCGGGCGACAACCGGAACTTGTCGGTGCGGTCGTACTGCGAGTTGCTGGACCCCCTATGGAGGTCTGATTCAGCAAGTTTCGCGTGGAAATGGTCCGTCCAGAACGGTGGAGGTGCTGGTCGATATGTCACTTCGGCGATCAGCCCTTCTGAGGAGACATCGAAGTCATTCGGCACGACCCTTACGTCGCTTACGCGCTCAATTCGCTTCCAGGTCCTGACGGTGCGGGCCTCAAGGACTTCGAGGAATTCGGCGTCGGTCTGCAGAGGCTTGAGGCCTCTGGTGAAGCCATGACGTTGCGCCTCAAGGTTCGTCATTCGTCGAACCTGCTGTGGGGGCTGAAACCTGTCAGGTGTACGGATTTTGACGGCCTCGCTGGTAGTGATGCGCTCAATGGCCCCGCCCAGCTTTTGACGCCAGCGCCTCCCACTGGCGTCGGTGTACTCGACTACGAACTGAACGCCGTCAGCGCCGGTGGTGTGGACTGTCACGAGGGTGAACCAAAGGTGGTCCTCGGTGTGATCGCGGTACGGGGTGAGCTCTTCGCCGCTTGGGATGAACTCGTGCAGGCGGTTGTCTTTGGCGACGAGCTCGGCCGTCCGGTGTTCGACCTCGCCGTCTGCTCCGTTGGGTGCCTCAACGAATGGCACGGAAACATCGAAGAACGTGTCCTTACTGCGGTTCTCGATCCGGTAGGTGGGTAGAGACTCAAGCGAGAGCTCGCCCTCCACTTTGTAGATCGTCAGAAGCCGCGCTTGCGCCATCTCGTCGTCCTGACGGAGCCGGCCCGCTTCGCGGCGGTCGAATCGGGTGTGTGCACTGGAAACGGAGATGCTAGCGGCAGCGATGAGGAAGGCCGCCGCCGTCCCGAGGCCTCCGGCCCAGGTGCCCCACGCGATAAACCAGTTCGAGGTGATGTCATTCGCGTCGTACATGGCTTTGACAATGGTGACAACTCCAAAGGCAACAGCAAATAGAAGAACGCTTAAGCAGACGCCGAGAAGGACCGCTCGAAACGTTTGCTCTTCGGGCAGACTTCGCTCGCTGTCTGAGCTTCCGCTACGTCCGATCATCGACGAATGGTAGACGAGTCGTTGAGGCCGTCCGCCCAGCCGGTGGCGTCGAGATTCGCGTCCACAGAAGAACGCGCCGCAGAGGTGTCCTTTGCTGTGATCCCGATTGCAACGCACAGCCGGGCGCGCCTGGTGGCCGTACTCGGAGTCAGTCGTCAAGATTCGAGTTGTGCAGCCATCAAGTCCTGAACAGAAGAACGACCATCCTTTCCCGAGCGAGTACACGCTGGTTCAGGATTTTGGTTTGTTGACCGACGCCGAGCGCGACGTCGTGGCTGACTACACCCTTGGGTCGTACCTAGAAATAAACGAGGCGCTGCGCGGGCGGCGCGCTATGACGGATGAGACCCAAGCGAAAGTCGACCTTATGAGGTCGGCGGTGTCGAAGTTTCCACTTGAGAGCACGTGGCGAGTTTCACGCGAGACTGAGCTTGCCGACTTCGGCCTTGAGCCTGGTCAGACACCCGCGAGTCTGGTGGGAGAGGTCGTACAGGAGCTTGGATTTCTATCGGTGAGCGGGCTGCGCCGCCCTCCTCGGATAGTCGAGCGCAAGGTTCCGGTGTGGCTTGATCTATACGTCACGGCAGGTGTCCCGGCTCTCTACTTGTCTGAGGCGCTCACCATGGCGTCCGACTACGAGCGGGAGATGCTTATCGTGGACGCTCGCGAAGTGTTCGTGACCGGCGTAAGTTGGGACACGGAGAACGAGCTCTGGGTCTTACAAGGCCTCCTGACCAGCGAGGATGGTGAATGACGTGTCGGCGTTGACGAACGATCGTCTGGACCTTCGGCGAGTCAAGAAGACGCCGGAGCAGATACAGCGACTGCATGCCAAAGCGAGGAAAGAGCTCGGCACCGAGGCACCGGTGGCGGCGAGCCGCGTCTCGAAGGTTCGCGAGGCCGGCAAGCCGGGTAAGCGCTCTTAGGTTCCAGTGGGTGGCGAGCGATGAGCTAGCGACATATCGTCACATTTGATGCGCTAAGCAGCAAAAATGCCATAATATCTGTTATCGGCAGGATATTTCCGGCGCTGATTGTCGGATCTATAGACTCAAATTGGGCGGGATGATCCCGCAACACCGGCCTGGAGAAATATGTGCCGGGGACCAGCTGGCGCGTGCGGTAGAGCGATGAGGTGGGTTCCTGACGTGACTGCCTCTTTCTGTGTGAGATGCAAGCCGATCAGGTTGGTGACTGTCGCGGCGACAGCAGCGAGATCGGCTGCAGACCCATGGAACGTGGGCACAGAGCAGCCTCTCGTCGGGATCAATTCGTCGCCTTCGGCTGCTTCTCCCCAAAGCTGGTGGTAGAGCTCCAGCTCGCCATCTGCCAATACCAAGCGTCCTGCTTGATCGTCCAGCTCGGACGGCGTCGAGATGGCACCGGACGCAGAGATCGTGGCGATACCTAATGTTCCTGTCTTGGCGTCGGTTGCCACCTGGGCGATGAGTGCGTCCCGGTATTCGCCGGCAAGGGTGTCAAGGTAAGCGGTGATGCTGTGACTGACGGTTGCGTCGATGATGACGTCCGCGGTACGCGAGACGGTTGGATCGGAGATGTATCCGTCTGCGACGGTGACTTCCAGGTCATCACGGATTGCGCGGAGACGTGTTGCGAGGGCGTTGGCCTTTGTCTCGCCGATGTCGGCTTCGGTGTAGTTCTGTCGGACGAGAAGTCCTCCGGTGATGGCACTGGGGTCGCAGACCGTGACGCTTCTGACTCCGGCGCGCGCGATGAACTCGGCGATCCATGATCCGAGCCCGCCGCACCCCCAGATGTGAACGGTTGTCCCTCGAAAACCGTTGACGGGACGGTTGTCGTCGCGTCGTGTTGTGACTTCTTCTCTTTCGTCGGACATGTTGCACCATTCGATGGGGATATCGGCATTGATGGTGGCGAGATCGAGGTTGACCGCGGGGCCGTGCTTCTCGGCGATGCGCCGGAGGGTGTCGGCGGTACCGGCGGGTAGGCGTCCACAAAGGAGAAGATGCGGTCCGCCTGCTGGGTGAGGCACGGCAAGCACGAAGTATTGCTCGGTGCCGTTGGGGTTTCGCAGAGCGCTGGCGAGGAGCGAGGTGAGGAAAGCTGGTGACTGTGGTGAAACCTGTGGTGACCGCCCCTCGGCGCGGTCGAGGTGCGGGTCGTCCAGGAGCCTCAGCAACAGGGCGAATGTGGATGTTGCGCCGAACGGGAGATCGCTCGTTAGGACCAAGACTGGCACGCGTTGCCCGTCACGATCAGTGGAGTAGGTGAGGTCGTAGCGGTGGGGTGAGCGAGGGATGAGGCGAGCGATCTGCTGCCGCTTGAGTGGGCCGGTCTCGCGGGCAACGATGGTGGGCGTGCTGGCGGCGTGGTGAAGCACTCCTCCGACGGCGTGGTACATCGCGGTCGAGGGATCGAACACGCCGCCAGCGGCATCAGTGAGCCAGTCCCACAGGCGGCTGAGAAAACCAGCCATTCCTGAAGATGGACGCCACTCGCGGGACGGATCGAGATACATGCAAAGCCGCTGCCCTTGGAGCACGTGCGGGAAACCGAGAAAGCGCGTGTGATCGACTTCGACGCTCGGAGGCAGGAACATCGAAGGGCGAATCTTGACGACGAACTCCTCGTCGTCGGCGAGTACCAGCCCACCGGGCCGGTGAAGGATGTCCGTGGTGTGCAACTGCAGTCGTAGGGTGGCGTAACCGTCAGTGTCGAGATGCGGTTGCTGGACTATCCGCAGGTCTTGGGAATACGCCCTGACTAGTGACCTCAATTCATCGACGAGATATTTTTGCCAGGTCGTCAACGCGACCGCGCGGCGACGGCTCATCCCGCGCGACCAGACCGCCCCACGGTGGACACGACTGCGGGTGTCGCTGCCGGGAATCTCGCGCTGCTGGACGCGGCGGCCGGGGCCCGGAAGCCGTCACCGAAAACGCCCTGCCACAGCTCGACGCTGCGGTCTTTGTTCCTCTCCTCGAACGCTTCCTCGATCTCGGCGGCGTGGACGTGGATGCGGTCCCGAAAGTAGTTGTAGGTGGACTGCTCCCATCGATGGTCGAAGGTGACCCCGGACCCGGAAGGGTCTGGAATGGACGGCTTGGTCGGGCGGTCTTGAAGCCAGACGTCGAGGTCTTTGACTAGGTGCAGGAGAGTCGTGGGGACGTCGCTGTAGTAGCTAGGGTCGACGAACGTGCGCAGCTCGGTTATCTGCTCTCCGAGCAGTGTGGTCAAGAGGATGGACCGTGTGCCGGTGAATGAGTTTTTGTGGTCACGCAGGTACTTCATGAGTCGGATAACCTTGCGTAGGTTGCCGTTCGCGAGCGCGTCCTTGGTTTTCATCCAAGTGGTGAAGCCTTGAGGGTTGGTCAGCTCCCAGTCGTTGTCGTCCCGGTTCACGATGACTTCCCGTCCGTCAGCGAGGTTCAGGTGCGGCACTATGTCGAGGTGCATGGAGTTGGCGTAGACGAGTCGGACGCAGCGGCACTTGCGTGAATGGGGCATGGTGGCGTACGTGCTGTGGCGGTGCAAGACCGCGTACACCTCGTCGATGTACTTCTTGGGGCTGTCGGACCAGTCCGGGTTTTCGGTCATATCGAGCATGAAGTCTGCGTCGAACTCGTTGCTACCAACCGGGTTGATGATGGTTTTGTGCGCCCAGGACCCCTGGGCTGTCTTGCCCAGGATGAGCGGGCCGACCTGCTCGTCAGCTTTCAAAGCTTTGTAGACCGCTTCGACGCGCGAGTTGAGCGAGTCGAGCTTCACCTGGCCTAGGTTGACAGTGTCCTTGAGTAGGACGTTGAAGTAGTCAGTGAGCTTCATCGGAGACCTCCGTGGTCGACGTGCTGATCGGGTCGCAACGGTGTCGGCGGCCATCGATCAGCGGTGTGTATTTGGCTGCGCGATGGCCGGCGAACAGCGCTGTATAGATCGGGCTGAGGTCGCGGCTCACCGACGCCGCGAGGCCAGCGAGGTCGTCTGCATCTGCCGAGTCCAGTGCGTACAAGTTGCCGGGAACTCGCGCGTCGAATCGGGTGTAAGCATCCTTGCCGATCAGATGTTCAGCGACGCCCTGACTTCCGCGGCTTCCAGCATTGAGAATCAGGGGTGCGATCGGTTTCGCCCAGTTCACCAGTCCGCCGCGGTCAAGGCGTTTGGGGTGGTTCGTGATCTGGTCGACGGTGCCGACGTTGAGCACCCTGATCGAGGCCAGTGGTACTTCGAGCATGCTGACGGCCTCGGCAATCGCGACAACGGAAGGGTTGTTCGCCCATACCCCGCCGTCGATGAGGCGGTGTCCATCAACCCGTGCGGCGGGAAAGTAGAGCGGTGCCGCTGATGTCGCCATCGCGATGTCCACCATCGAAACGCGCCAGTCCCGGACGAGCCGCGTGTGATGCGGCGTCTTGAAGATGTGCACGGTGCCGCTTTGCACGTCCCAAGCCGGGATAACCAGGGGTTTCACACTGTCCCCGAGCAACCGTTCGCCAAGCACTCTCGTCAGGGCGGTGCGCAGCGCGTCTCCGTCGTAGATGGGTGCAGTAAGTTGGCGTGGCCGTCGCCAGAAACGCCGGCGCGCGGCCGGGAAGACCGCCTCGACCAGTTCTTCGTAATGCCCCACGATTTCCCTCGGAGTCAGGCCTGACCCCAGCGCGAGCGCGACGATCCCGCCGGCGGACGTCCCGGCTATCAGGTCGAAGGAGTCCGTAATGCTTTCACCGAGGTCCTGTTCCAACCGCGCGAGCACGTGAGCTGTGAACAGTGCCTTCGCTCCCCCGCCGTCAAGAGCAAGAATCTGGAATCGTTGCCGGGCAGAAACATTCACCTCGCCGGTCGCGGATCCATGGTCGCGCCAACAAGGTTCCGAGACAACTTCGGACTGCATCTCGGGTTCAGGTCCGGTCGAACCTTCCGGAATTACATCCATATACCCATGGTAGGGCCAGGCACCGACACAATCCGGTGCGCTTTGTGCTCTCCTAGCGGTCGATCTTCGCTGTTACAAACGCTTGTGCCGACGCCGGTTCATATCTTGTATCAAGTCGGCCCACTGAGGGTTGGTCATCATGTTCACAGGACAGGATCGGAAGCACCCAACGCACCGAGGTGATCCCAGCAGCACGACCTGGGCAAGCCTGGTGGTCGTTATTGGCGCGCCGGGGGTCAAAATTGAGCTGTGCAGCCACAATCCAGGAACCGGAGCTCGGCCACCCCTATCCCAGCGAATACACGCTGGTGCAGGATCCCGGCCTGCTTTCTGACGCGGCGCGCACTGTGGCGTTCGGTAGGGCGCTACCGCTAGCTCGGCTCAATCCCGATCTGGCGGCTGAGACTTCGCTCAGGCTAATACATACCCGGAATCTAGCGTCTTCGATGGGTTGCCACACACCCTAGGGTCGCGGAGCTCAGGGTGGGTCGTCGCAACTATTGCGGCGGCTGAGAAAATTTCGGAGATGCACCGGTGAGTTACCGAAACGGGTGACCCGCAGATCTACCACTGGTGCGTTACGACCGTTGACGCTGGTCTGGAAGAGATTCGAAGAACCAGTGGAAGACGTCGTTGAAGACAAGAGTGACTCACATAGCAAAGAGCCACGGCGCGGGCCACGGCTTCATATATGTTTCAACGGACTAAGTAATAGAACAACCGAAGGCGAGTGGCGTCGTGAGCACCATGCTGAGCTCGAACAAGCTACCCGTCCTTGGTCAACTAGTGCGGGTGCGGAGCCGTCATTGGGTGGTCACCGACGTAGCTCCTACGGCGCTACCTTTCGACGTCAAGTCGACCACCGTCGGCGAGGGGCAAACCCTCGTCACCCTGTCCAGCGTGGAAGACGACGGGCTGGGAGACGAACTTCGGGTGCTGTGGGAACTAGAGGCTGGACGTAAAGTTCTCGACGCCGCCACTCTCCCCGATCTCACGCGCGGGAAGTTCGACGACCCGGCGACGTTGGGTGCGTTTCTGGATGCACTTCGTTGGGGCGCAGTGACGAATGCGGAAACGACGGTGCTGCAAGCACCCTTTCGTGCTGGCATTGCGATCGAGGACTACCAGCTCGAACCCGTGACACGCGCGTTGACGATGCCTCGGGTAAATCTACTTGTCGCCGATGACGTTGGCCTCGGTAAGACGATCGAAGCTGGGTTGGTAGTTCAGGAATTACTGCTGCGTCAGCGCGCCCGCCGTGTGATGATCGTCTGTCCGGCACCGTTGACGGTGAAGTGGCATGAGGAGATGGCGGCCCGTTTTGGGTTGGGCTTTCACATCGTGGACACGGCTGAGGTGCGTAGGGTCCGCCGCGAACGTGGTCTGCACGCCAACCCTTTTCGGGTACACCCTTTGACGATCGTCAGCCTGTCGTGGCTGCGCGGTGCTCGGTGTCAGCGTCTTCTCGAAGAAGTTTTGGGTGATGACGGCCCCGCCCGTCCGCGAGCAATCGACTTGCTCGTAGTTGACGAAGCGCACCACTGCGCGCCTCCTGGCAAAGGGAAGTACGCCGTCGACAGCCAGCAGACACGAGCAATATCGCGTCTCTCGACGCACAGCGAGAACCGATTGTTCCTGACCGCGACCCCGCACAACGGATACGCCGAGTCGTGGACCGCTCTCCTGGCTATGCTGGACCCGCAGCGGTTCGCCCGAGGTGTGCCGCCGGACCCGGCGGCCCTTAAACAAGTTCTCATCAGACGCTTGAAATCCGAACTGACCAAACCCGACGGAACCGCATTGTACCCAGAGCGGTTGGTGGAGGAAATAACAGTCGACTACCCGCCACATGAACGGGACGTCCACTCCGTGCTGCGGGAGTACACCACAGCTCGCCGTACACGACTCGCGAAGCAACAATTGCAAGGTGCAGGTCAAGCAGCCGATTTAGTGACGTTACTACTGAAGAAGCGGTTGTTCTCCAGTCCCGCAGCGTTCACCCGCACAATGACGCTCCACCTGAACTCAGTCACACGTACATCTGAGGCAGCGGACATCGACACCGAGTGGGTCGGCGATCGGCAAGCGGAGTTGGTGTACGGCGAATGGTCCAACGACGACGCGCTGAACGAGGCGGAGGACGCCGCGGCCGATGCCGCGACCACCGCCGCCGGCAAACCAGGCCCCGCTGAGCGTGAGTTGCTCGGCAAGCTCGAAGCATGGGTGGGCGAACACGGACTCGACAGCGACGCAAAGGCGAAGGCGTTGCTTACGTACCTCGACCAAGTATGCAAAACAGACGGGCAATGGAACGACGAACGCGTCGTCATCTTCACCGAGTACCGCGACACCCAACGCTGGCTCGCTGATCTGCTCGCAACCTACGACCTCGCCGCCGCAGGACGCCTTGAGCTGCTTCACGGCGGCATGGACGAAGACGAACGCGAACGCATCAAGGGCGACTTCCAAAAGCCACCACGCATGCATCCGGTACGTATCGTGTTGGCAACCGACACAGCAAGCGAGGGCATCGACCTCCAGGCTCACTGCCACCGATTGATCAATTACGACATCCCGTTCAATCCCAACCGGCTGGAACAACGCGCCGGCCGCATCGACAGGTACGGACAAACCCACCGACCCGAGATCCGCCACTTCGTCGGATCGCACTGGAAGAGCGCACCACCCGAAAGCGCAGAGGCAGACCTCGACTTCCTTACCCGAGTCGCGGTAAAGGTCGCAACCATGCGCGAAGACCTCGGCAGCGTCAATCCGGTGTTGGCCGCAGCTGTAGAGCGACGCATGCTCGGAGGCTCCGACCGTGCCTTCAATATCGAGGCGGTCCAACCGAAGTCTGCCACCCGCGACGCCCTGAAGGTGGAGCGAACCCTGCGCGCCGAGGCCGACCGGCTGCGTGCCACCTTGGCCGAATCGGCGCACGAATTGCACAGCACCCCTGCCGATGTCGAACGCGTCGTCCGAGTCGGTCTCGAACTGGGCCGCCAATCCGCACTACAACCACACCTCGACGAACAGGCCGGCCGGACAGTGTGGCGAGTACCGCCGCTGACCGGATCGTGGGCCCGAACCACCGCCGACCTCGTCGACCGCGACTACGGCGCCCGACCGATCAGCTTCGACGCATCGATCGCCGCTAAACGCGACGATATTGTCCTCACCCATCTCAATCACCCCCTTGTCGCAATGGCCACCCGGCTGCTTCGCGCCGAAGTATGGGGGGCAGGCCACCTCGAACGGGCAGCGAGCCTCATTGTCGACGACCCCCGACTCACCGACCCGATGTTGGCGGCGTATTCGCGTCTCGTTCTCGTCGGAGCAGATGGAAAACGACTGCACGAGGAATTGTTTGCGGCCGGCGGCTGGGTCCGCGGGAGCTCATTCTCCCGCCTTGGAGTCACCGCCCTCGCCGACCTTCTTGATGCAGCCCTCGGCCCGGCCTCCTCCCCACGCGACAGCAGCGCCGTCAATAAGAACGACCTCACGCAGAGTTGGCCGAAAGTGTCCGGCAACCTCGAAGCGGCGATCACAGCCCGCGCCAAGGAACGAGAAACGTCACTGGGAAAGTCTCTCGCGAAGAGGCAAATGGACGAGCACGACCGCACGGCCGCATTGCTTTCGGGGTTCGAAAAGTCGTTGCGAAATGCCCTCGCAGAGCAACACGAGAGCCAGCAGTTGTCCTTCGCCGACCTCGACCCGGACGAACGCAATCAACTCACCGCGGACCGTGCAGCCTGGCGCCAACGCCTGGACTCTCTACCCGCTGAACGAGACGCCGAACTCGCCTCGATCGCCCGCCGGTACACCTCCGTGCAAATGCTGTGGTTCCCTGCAGCTGTCGTGCACCTCGTTCCCGCGAGGAAGGCCAGATGACCCCCACCCGCCGTCGCCCCCCACGCACCAGAACCAACTCGAATCCCACCGAATGGCTGGAGCTTCTCGCCGTCGACGGCCCATTCCTGGCCGCACCGGTAGCTATGGATGTCTGGCCGGGTGGGCTACCGGCAGTGGACAAGGACGCCGTCTCCGCACTACGGGACGCCAGCAGCGCCCTCGACGCCAGCCCCGGTACCCGCGACGCCTTCATCCGCCACGTGCTGGTCACCTTCTTAGGATGGAAGGCAAATCACCTCGGTGCCGGCCATGTGCCTTCCACTTTGAATACCCGAGTCGCCGAGTTCGGAATCGAAGTTCGCCCCGACCTTGCTTTGGTGAGCAACCCTGAAAACCCAGCCTTGCAGCCGCTGCTGTTGGGAATGGTCGTCGATCCTGGCGTACGTGCGAGCGCTCGCTCCATCACCGGTACTGAAAAATGGCCGGCGAGCCCGGTCGATCGGCTCGCGCACGTGCTGCGAGCACACAAGGTCCCTCTCGGTCTGGTCACCGACGGCACCGAATGGACACTCGTCTGCGCACCCGAAGGCGGAGCCACCACGACCGCCACCTGGACCCGGCACACCTGGTTCGACGAACCGGACACTCTCAAGGCCTTCGCAGCGCTTCTAGGCCGGCTTCGATTCTTCGGCGTCCCCGACGAGCACACCTTGCCCGCGTTGCTCGCCGCCAGCATGGACCGCCAAGAGGAGATCACCACCCGGCTCTCCGAGCAGTCCCGGGCGGTCGTAGAGATGCTGGTGGCGTGCATTGGACGACTCGATGCCAACCACAAGACACAGCACGGCGAGACCCTGTTACCTGCTGCGGTCGAACCGGCCGAGGTGTACCAGGGCGCAGTCACCGTCTTGATGCGCTTGGTATTCCTGCTCTACGCCGAAGAACGCGGACTGCTCCCCGTCGACGACAACACCTACGCGGACGGCTACGCCATCAGCACCCTCGCGGGGCAGCTGAGAGAGCATGCCAGCGACGTTGGCGAAGACACCTTGGAGCGCTCCAGCGCCGCCTGGCACCGCCTCCTCGGCGCATTCCGGGCGGTCCACCGCGGTGCCCGCCACGAGCAACTCGCACTGCCGGGCTACGGCGGCAGTCTCTTCGACCCCGACCGGTTTCCGTGGCTCGAAGGCCGGCGCGACGCCGACACAAGCCTCGACGACTGCGACCCGCTCCCTATCGACGATCGCACCCTGCTACGTGCCCTCGAAGCATTGCAATGGTTGAGGTTCGCCGGTGAGCGCCGCCGCGTCTCCTTCCGGGTGCTCGATGTCGAACAGATCGGCTACGTCTACGAAGGTTTGCTCGATCAGGATGCCCGCCGCGCCCCCGACTGGATTCTGGGCATCGCCGGTGACAGCAAGGGCGAAAAGGACGGCCCGGAGATCGCACTGACCGCCGTGATCGGTCATTTCGAGAAGGGCATCGAAACCTTTGCAGCGTGGCTGTCGGGTGAGATCAAAGAGGTAGGTGGAAGCCGCAGCTCCGCGGCAATCAAAAAATCTCTTGCCACACCTAGCGGTGCCGCGTCCGTCACCGCATGGACAGCAGTGTTGGAAGCGTGTGGTGGGGACGAGCTCACAGCCAACGCTATCTTGCCGTTCGCGGGTCTGCTACGCCGTGACCCCCGCGACCTCCCCGTCATCTATTCACCGGGCAGCCTCTACCTCACCGACAGTGACCTACGTGCACACACTGGTGCCGTCTACACCCCCAGAGCCCTCGCGGAACAGGTCGTCGCCCGCACCCTCGAACCACTCGTGAAATCACCAGGACCGCTCGACACCGAGGACGAGGCCGTATGGAAGATTCGAACACCGGAGCAGATCCTCGCAGTCAAGGTCGTCGACATTGCCGCCGGCAGCGGCGCATTCCTCGTCGCAGCCACCCGGTATCTCGCCGACCGACTCCTCGACGCCCGACGTATCCACGAACCAATACAGACAGGTGTCGAGGTGGACGACGAGCAGGCGATCATTGATGCCCGCCGTCAGATTCTCGACCATTGCATCTACGGCGTCGACATCAACCCGATGGCCCTGGAGATGGCGAAGCTCTCCCTCTGGTTAGTGACTCTTGATCGCAACCGCCCGTTCGGGTTCCTCGACGACCGCCTCGCTGTCGGAGACAGCCTCCTCGGGTTGACGAGCCCTGATCAACTTTTGGAGATGCATCTCGACCCTCGTGGGGGCCGCGCTGCGCGCAGTCACGAGCAGATCGCTGCCTACACCGCCGATGTGCCTGGTCTGCTTAAGGAAGCAGCCGTGCTGAGGCAAAGAATTTCCGACGTCGAACTCATCGACAGCCATTCCGCTGAGCACAAAACCCGTCTTCTCGTTGAATCTGGGGAGTTGACACGGCGGTTTGCCGTGCTGGCGGACGCACTGTCCGGTGCAAGCTTATCCGGTGGGGCACCGGGAAATTACGGCTCGGTCGCCGCTGGTTTTGGGCTCGCCACAAGCAGCTCTGGCAGTGGCACAGCATGGACAAGATTCGAGGAAGAAGCTCGATTTTCCCTGACGGAGGAGGGCGGTCAAGTCCGTCGTCCAGCGCATTTTCCGCTGCTTTTTCCCGAAGTGTTCACCTCACCGCAGACAGGGTTCGACGCCGTCGTCGGCAATCCACCTTTTCTCGGCGGATCAAAGCTGACGGGTGCCTTTGGTGCGCCATACAGAGAACATTTGGTCCGCGCCGTCGGACGTGGCGTCCGAGGGAACGCCGATCTGATTGCGTATATGTTCTTGACGGCGACCTATTTATGCAATGCTTCGGGAAGCTTCGGCCTCATCGCCACCAATACTGTCGCGCAGGGCGACACTCGCGAGATCGGCCTCGACCAGATCGCTGCTGACGATTGGGATGTGTATGCCGCGGTCAAGAGCGAGAAGTGGCCGACCAAGGGTGCAAATCTTCAATATAGTGTCGTCTGGGCGTCCCGTCGCGGTCGAACCAGTGGCGTTCGCGCGAACGCGGATGGTTTACTTACACAGGGGATTACACCAAGCCTCGATCCCCTCGGCCGCGCTACTGGCAATCCTTTCCGTTTGACCGCGAACCGTGGACTTGCGTTCTCCGGTTCTAAGGTCGACGGCTTAGGGTTCACCATGAGCCATGACGCGGCACAAGAACTGATCCGAAGCGATCAACGCAGTACGGATGTGCTCTTTCCCTATATAAACGGCGAAGACTTGAATACAAGACCAGATACAAGCGGAAGCCGCTGGGCCATAAACTTTTTTGGTTGGACAGAGGAACAAGCCAGACAATATCCCGACTGTTACGAGATTGTTCGCGAATTGGTGAAACCAGTTCGGGACCAAAACAATCGAGAAAGCCGCAAGCGTTATTGGTGGCGTTATGCCGAACACGCCCCGGGTCTTTACAAAGCGATCGAGGGCATGTCGCACGTTCTCGCAATTACGCTGGTGAGCAAAGTCGTCATGCCCGTACGGATACCGACTGGC
The DNA here is from genome assembly GCF_030056895.1 of Rhodococcus sp. IEGM 1341. Lineage (NCBI taxonomy): Bacteria > Bacillati > Actinomycetota > Actinomycetes > Mycobacteriales > Nocardiaceae > Rhodococcus > Rhodococcus sp. IEGM 1341. The sequence goes on from NZ_JASHKV010000015.1 coordinate 33,520, forward strand.
CAAGTATTCGCGCACAGACTAGCAATCTTTGCGACGGAAGACATGGCAGACCTCGCGCTGCTGTCGAGTGCACCGCACTACTGGTGGGCAATCAAGTATTCATCAACACTCGAATCCCGAATCAATTACACCCCGTCCGATGTCTTCGAGACTCTGCCGCGTCCCACCTCTACCGATCGAATGCGCGCTGTTGGCGAAGCGTTTGATCGTGACCGTCGTAAGTTCATGTCAGAACGCCAGCTCGGGTTGACTGACACCTACAACCTCATTCACGACCCTGCCGTTGCTGATATCGAGGTTACCCACCTACGTGCACTGCATGTGAACATTGACGAAGCTGTGCTCACTGCTTACGGGTGGGATGATCTGCCCTTGGACCACGACCATTACGACACCCGCCAAGGCGTCCGTTGGTCCGCGTCACCGGCGGCGCGGCTGGAGCTGGTTGATCGGTTATTGGAACTCAACCAAACCCGCTATGCCGAAGAGAGAGCTGCTTTGACCATGTCGCCCCTCCGCAGCAAGGGCCGTATCAAAGCCACACCGAAACCCGCGGAGAACGCATTGTTCGACACTGATGAGGACGTATGAACATCGAGGCCACGCCCACTGGGCAGGCTCACACCGACAAGACGACACTGGAATCATCTGAGTCGGATGAATGGACCTCGCGTCAGGTCCGCGCCGAACTCGAACGGTTTCTGGTACGGGATCTGCTCGGCCCGTGGGCAGGCGAGATGGAGGAGCTACCCGCCGGCACCATCCCGTCAGAGCGGTACATCCTCGGAGTCCTGTCGCCGGCGCGTGTGTCGCTGGACGCGGAGACCACCGATGACACGGCCAGCGACGACGGCTCCGGAGAGGGAGCAGCCGAAGTCACCGCGGCCGCAGCAGCGGGGTCAATGGCCCCGGCCTCACTGGGTCTGTCTTTCAGCCTGCCGGTGGACGCCACATCGGTGCGTATCACCGCCTCGTGGGGGCGATACGTACAAGGTGAGTCCGCCGGCGACGTCACCGACGGCGGGGTACCCCGGCTCGTGTGGCGACGCGAGGCCGCAGGGGGCGCATTCGATCTGGACGTCACTGCAGCCGAATCGACCGAGATCCCTGATCGGAATCAGCCTGGAGTGCTGGTGCGTGCCCATTGCCGGCTACAAACTGCGTGCCGGGTCGTTGATGTGGCGATCGTCAACGCTCAACCGGAGTTACCAGACCGTAAGGACGCTGCGAAAATTTTCCAGGTCCGCGTACAGGTGACTGCTCTCGACGGAGCAGGGGCGGTGTTCCTGCCACACAACGATCCTTCACACGTCGTCGCCGACGACACCGCGCCGGTAGCGGATCTGGAGCTGCAGGGCTTGACGATGCTGTATCGCCACGCCCGGCAATTCGCGGTCGGCCGCAACGCCGGAGTCGACGTGGCTCGGCGCGCCGACGAGCACTGCGCATGGCAAGTTGCCACCACCAACATGCCCGCGTATGAGGTAGAGCAGACCGTCGCCCCGATCCCCGCTCAGGTACCGCAGCTCGCAGGTCTCGAGGTCGACATGCGGACCTTGGCGACCGCGCCCCGCGCACAGGTTCTAGCGGCTCTGCGCCCGCTGGCCGACGGATATCTGAATTGGTTGGACCAGCAGGACGCGCGCCTGACGACGGACCAAACGTTGGCCGGGCATGACGTTGCAGCTCGCAGTCATCTCACCGCGGCACGGACCGCGGCACGACGGATCGCGGCTGGGATCGACCTGCTCGAAGACAACGACATCGCCTGGCAGGCATGGCAATTCACGAACTTGACGATGGCCATGCAGCGTGAGCACACCGAAATTGCTACCGAACGCGCCAAGAACTCCGCCCTTACGCTCGCCGCCGCATCAGCTCTGGTCGACGAGCCCCGGAGGCGGTCGTGGCGACCGTTCCAGCTGGCATTCGTACTGCTCAATCTCCCGTCGTTGACCGATCCAGAGCATCTGGACCGCGCCTTGGCCGGCGCAGCGAACGGGCCTGGTTTGGCGGATCTGCTGTTCTTCCCCACAGGCGGCGGAAAAACCGAAGCCTATCTCGGTCTCACTGCGTTCACACTCGCGATACGCCGGCTCCAGGGTGTTATTGGCGACGGCGACGACGCGCGCGATGGACGAGCAGGCGTGGCAGTCCTCATGCGCTACACGCTGCGGCTTCTCACCGCCCAACAGTTCCAGCGCGCCGCGACCCTCATCTGCGCCGCCGAGCACCTGCGCCGCACCGCCGTCGAGGTGCAACGCGTCGGCGGGCCGGTCAACCCGTGGGGAGAAGAACCGTTCCGGATCGGGCTCTGGGTCGGATCCAAGGTCACCCCTAACTGGTACGACCAGGCGAAATCAGCGCTCGAAGCCATGCGCAACCGATATGCCGGTGCCGGGGCCTCGAATCCAATCCAGGTTCTGGCCTGCCCATGGTGCGGGCGAGCCATCGAGCCTGGGCAGGACGCAGAGTGCGACGACTCCCGCCGCCGGGTGTTGGTGTGGTGCGGTGACCCCGACGGACTGTGCGCGTTCTCCCGCAAGCAATCGCATTCCTGGGGCGAGGGGCTGCCCGTCGTGACGGTCGACGAAGAGGTCTTTCGGCTCGCACCAAGTTTGGTGATCGGAACCGTCGACAAATTCGCGCAGCTCCCGTTGCGCGGACAGACCGGTTTGCTGTTCGGTCGGACGTCGTCCTGGTGTGAACGCCACGGGTACCGGCACCCGGATCTGACTCCGAAAACGGACTGCAAAGACGGGGGCCACCCCAAGCGCGGCACCCGTCCCGGGACCAAACCGCAGGCCTGCGGGCCATTGCGGCCCCCGGACCTAATCATTCAAGATGAGCTGCACCTGATTTCAGGAGCACTGGGCACCATGGTCGGGCTGTACGAGACCGCAGTGGACCGCCTCGGCGCATGGTCGGTCAATGGGACCACTATCCGCCCCAAGGTCGTGGCCTCGACCGCGACGGTACGTCGAGCCAAGGAACAGGTGCACGGACTGTTCAATCGGGATCTGGCGATCTTCCCGGCCCCGGTCCTCGATGCCGGGGAAACCTTCTTCTCTACCCAGATTCCGGTTGATGAGGATCATCCCGGCCGCCGATACCTCGGAGTCTGCGCACACGGTCAACGCCTCAAGCAAGTCCAAATCAGAGTCGCGCAACTGCTACTGGCGGCCGCCCAGCTGCTGTTCGACGAGCACGGCCGCGCCGCCGACCCCTACATGACCCTGGTCGATTACTTCTCCTCCACCACGGAACTAGCCGGAATGCGCCGATTGGTCGACGATGACATCGCCACCCGGCTGCAGCAACAGGCTCGGCGCGGTCTGCGGGATCGCCGAAACATGGAAATACGCGAACTCACCGCACGCATCAACAGCCAAGACATCGGCAAAGCGCTCAGTGCACTGGCTAATCCGTTCGATCCCGATATCGATTCCAGCGCAGCAAAAGCCACCGTATCGAAGCTCCGAAAGGACTCGCGCGATGGCGGTGGAAAGACGGCCGCCGCAAGGGCCGCCCGCGCTGCGCTCGATGCCCTTCCGCTGCACGACTGGGAGGACAAACCCATCGACATGCTGCTCGCCACCAGCATGTTGCAAGTCGGAGTGGATGTATCGAGGCTCGGGTTGATGGTCGTGACCGGGCAACCGAAGAACAGTGCCGAGTACATTCAGGCATCCTCACGAGTCGGGCGAGACGCCACAAGACCAGGCCTGGTGGTGACACTGTTCAACTGGGCCCGGCCCCGAGACCTAGGGCACCTGGAAACCTTCACCCACTTCCACGAAACCTTCTATGCCCGTGTGGAACCGCTCTCGGTCACGCCTTTCGCCGACCGAGCCCTCGACCGTGGGCTGGCCGCGGTACTCGTCGCCGCACTGCGCCACGCCCGCGACGACTGGGAGAGCGAACCGGGAGCCCAGGCAGTGCCGGTCACCGACACCGACGTCGACGCCGCCGTCGAATGGATCGCGGAACGAGCTGGCGACGTGCTCGGCGATGCCACCAAAGTGGCAGAGGTCGAATCGATGTGTCGCGCCTTGCTGGACGACTGGGATCGTCGACGCAAAGGCCTCGAAGTCGGTGCCCTGTCCTACACAAGCGATAAGAAGGGCCTCGACCCGCTTCTCGATTCCGGGGTCGGCCGCTGGGGTACCTGGTCGGCAGGATGGTCGCTGCGCGAGGTCGAACCCGAGACGAACATGCTGATCACCCTGGCCGCACCCGAGATTGCAGAACGACCCGGTTGGATATTCGGCAACGCACCCGGCCCTAGCAACGACGAAGACGAAGACGACACAGAAGAGGCCGACGAAGCGGGATTGATCTCCGCGGAGCCGGTTCCGGCGACAGAGGGAGAACCCGACCGATGAACGCCGCGCCCGCCAATCCCCCCACCGACAAGTACCTCCGCCGAGTGGGTAGCCAACGCCCCAACGCCCTGTTGTATTCCGACGGTGTCGGCTCCGTCGTCGACCTACCGCATCTGTCGGTCGTGGTCCAAGGCTTGGACTACTGGGACTACCGCCAAGCCACCGACTTCGAGCTCACCGAACCACGCCTGCTCCAACGTGTCCGGCAAATCCTCGGCCCGCACGTACGCCAACTACGCGCCACCCCGCACCGAGAAGACAGCACCGACCAGGACGACACCGAGGCGAACCGGGTGGGGGTTCCCGTCAGCCCGTTCCCGCGCTGGATGCGCTGCACCAGCTGCCGATTACTGGCCGGCATCAACGCCGAAGGCACCGGCCCGTTCCGGTTCGAAAACAAGAACAAATTCCGCCCCGACGAAGCTCGCTTCGTCCACGACTGCCGTTCGACAGCACCCGGCAGCAAGAAGTCCCTACAACCGACCGTTGTTCCGGCGCGATTCGTCACCGCCTGCACCGGCGGACACCTCGACGAATTCCCGTACGTCGAATACGTCCATTACGCCGGCGCGTGCAGCAAAGGCCGCGAGGGTCGACTGACGATGCTCGACCCAGGCGGGAACTACGGTTCACAGATCAGTATTCGATGCTCGTGCGGCGCGAAACGCACCATGCGTGACGCCCTGAAACACCACCGGACGGAGGGCAGCATCGCCCTGCCCGGATGCCGCGCCCGCCACCCCCACCTCGGTTGGTTCGACCCCAAAGGATGTATCGCTCCGGTCCGCGCCATGGTCCTAGGGGCCAGCAATCAATGGTTCAGTCTTCTGGCGAAAGCGCTCTACATTCCGGCGCTGGGCACCGAACTGGCTGCCCTGATCGAAAAGCACTGGGCACCTTTGTCCAAGGTCACCGGACTCGAAATCTTGACCTTTGCTTTGACTACGATCCCCGAGCTCTCACCGCTGCGAATACACGACCCCGCGGCGATCTGGGCAGAAATTCAGGCACGCCAACAACGTGAGGCGGACGTGCCGGCCGAACCCGTCGATCTGACCGCCCGGGAATACGAAGCGCTCACCGACCCCACCAAAGCCCGACGCGATTCCGACTTCACCGCCGATGTGGTGCCCACGCCGCATGCGTGGACGGGGCTGGTGTCGAAGGTCGTGCAGATGAGTCGACTCCGAGAGACCAAAGCCATGGTCGGGTTCACCCGGGTCGACGCCCCGGACTGGGGTGAGCCCGACAGCAGTCAACGCGCGCCGTTGAGCCGAGCCGAATTGGATTGGGTACCAGCATCCACCACTCACGGTGAAGGCATCTTCCTGGTACTACAGCGCACGGTGATCGAGGCGTGGGAGAAGGCAGCGGAAAGCAGCTCACATCTGAACCGGCTGCGCACGGCGCATACTCGGTGGCGCAACAATCGGCAGCTGGACGGCGTTCCCGAGGATCACTGGCCAGGAGATCGTTACCTACTACTACATACCCTGTCTCATCTGCTGGTCCGTGAAATCGCGCTGGAGTGCGGATACTCCTCGGCCAGCATCACCGAGCGGATCTACGCCAACACCGAACGCGGCGAGACAGGCATCCTGCTCTACACAGCCGCCAGCGACAGCGAAGGAACCCTGGGCGGTCTCGTCCGCCTCGCAGACCCCACTCAAATGGACCGACTGCTGCGGGCCGCGTTCGCCAACGCCCGCCGCTGTTCGTCCGACCCCCTGTGCGCCGAGCACGCACCGCTGATCACCGAGGACACCCTGCACGGAGCAGCCTGCCACGCATGTTTGTTCGCGTCCGAGACCACCTGCGAGCGAGGCAACCGATTCCTCGACCGCCGGTTGATCGTGCCCGTCGACCCGAACGAGCAGCAACTGGCCCTCGACGGGTACTTCACTATCGGAACTCCCTGACCTCGTGAATGCGGAACTTCCTTCTCGGCGTCTCCTCGAAACCGCCGCCAGTGTCGGACGCGGCCTGCAACCAGCACATGCCGAACGGCTCGCCGCTGCCCTCGCCCCTCTCGAGCACGCCAGCCAGGCCCAGCACCTGCCCAGCCTGATACCGACGCCCGCGTTCGGGCAGAGCGTGCAACGTCTACTCCAAACATGGTCGCAGCAGCCCGGACCAGCCGGCATCACCGTCGGAGCAGCCGTCGCCGCCGCGTCCCACGCCCACCAGGATGCCCGGCGCAACCCTCATCTCGAACTCGTCGTCAGTGGCCCCACAACCACCGCGATCCACGCGCGCCGCACCGAGCAGATACTGCTTCAACTGATCGGCGAAGCGACGCAGGAAATCCTGCTCATCACCTATGCCCTGCATATGCACGACCAACTGAGAACTGCGCTGGCCACGGCGAGTGCACGGGGGGTTACCTTGACCGTCCTGGCCGAGGACCCCGGCGACAATCACAGCTTTTCGGGCGCACCAGCTACCGCCCTGTCCGGTCTCGTAGTCAACCGGTTGCGCTGGCCTGCGGACCAGCGACCCGCATCGGGGGCGGCCCTGCACGCGAAGGTGGTTGTCATCGACCGAACCATCGCCCTGATCACCAGCGCCAACATCACCCGGCGCGCAGCAGGTGACAACCTCGAGACGGGATTGCTCGTGCGGGGAGGGGACATACCCCGCCGACTCGCCGGACACGTCGATCAGCTTCTGCAACGGCAGGTCTTCCGCGCCTCACAATGAGCCACCGGCCGCAGCATTCAACCGTAGAGGCGGCAATTCACCTGTCCCCCATGTGAAGAACCCAATAGCCTGGACTTCCAACCCGGCCAGCTCGATTTTCGTACTTGTCGAGTACGACGCGCGACGTCGAAACCATACGAGTGGCGATCGCGCATTCGGCCCCCGCGCCGCCCTTCCGAACTTGACATAAGGGCTCCTTATCGGCGACGCAGCCGCAGGCCATGACACCTAAGACGAACTCGTTACACCGTTCGGGGGACTACCCGACCGGTGACGTCACGTGCCACAATCCCAGAAAATATGTTATTTAAGATGGAGGCTTTGAAATGGGCATCTTCGAAGACGCGCAGAAACTGAGGCACGTGCAGGCCATGGAAAAGGCCAAGCTGGATGCCGCGAGAAGTCACCACGACTCGGTTGAGACAAAGCGGCTAGACGCATTGACGCGTAAACAAAAGACGGAGATCAAAGAGTTCATCGAGGCAGCTCAGCGTCTGAATGTTCGGCCCAGTTCTTACAAGACGTATACATGGGTATGGAAGGGCGGTCCCGACCGTCGCAATGAAAGCACACACAAGTCAATCACCGGATGGTCTATAAGGAGCTACCAGGGGCTTTCGTACCAGACGGACGTCGACACCAACAAGGATCGCACGTATCACATGGTCGTATCCACCGATGGGGAAATTTATTCAACGGAGAATCAGAAGCAAAAATGGAGAATCTCCCCTCTTCAGCTCCCATTTGAAGACGACAGCGTCGGAAATCTTTTGCGAGATGCTGTCGTCAAGATGATAAACAAAACGTAAAGCAGTTAGTCGGCGAACCAGCCTGACAGGCCTACTCAGTGCTGCGCATCGCCGGAAGTGCAGGGTCCACCCGCTCGCGCAGTGTCCAACGCAGGTTTCGCGCCGATCAGGCCTTTGTTGCAACCAGCCCCCCCGACTCGAGCGATGTTCATCGATGCTCGGGACTGCGCACTGCGGGCGTCGAGATGGGTCGGTTGCGACGACTATCCGCAGACGAGTTCGCGGATCTGCGCAAGTACCTGCTGAGCGTCGCTGTCGACAACCTGCATGAGAATTTGGTCGCCAGGTTCGCTCGGTTCGATGACAGCTCGGATGACATTTCCGAGAGGAGTGCCGAGCTGGTACAGGCGAACCTCTTCCCACTGATATGAGGGTAGTTCGGCCGGCAGATGCCCCAAGCCGTAGCTTTTGAGCTGGTCAGAGATACCAGCGCGGATATTGACGCCGAGCTTCGCCGCGCCATGGGCGAGCTTGAGCTCGTCCATGGTGGTCAGGTATAGCCCCTGAGTTGCGACAACGTGGTTTCTGAGATCTTCGTACGACGTCATGACGGCTCTTCTCCGAGTTTGTGCGAGCAAGTTCCTCAACTTTAGCAGGTGTCGTACAAAATACGGATATTTTTGCGCTAGTTTTATCTCAAATAAGCAGGAGCTGCCTAGACGGCCGTCCTCCAGGGAGCCAGTGCAGGCTTGACATGGCAGTATCCGACATTGGACTGCCGCTTGGCGTACACCGTGGAGACTTACGCATCTGCCCCGTGCAGCAAGAGGCACCAGCGTGACGCGAATCCGCTGAATAGGCCTTCACCAGCACGATGAGACAGGTACAAATGTCAACGATCCCTGCTGCTCCTTCCAACTGAGGACGACAACTCGATGAGTGAGAACCACACAGATGTAGATGGCGATGTGAATCGAACCAACTCGCAGATCAAGACCGTGGCGGACTTGAAATCCCCGCTGATCGCCGCGATATCACAGCGCCTCGAAAGCTTGACTATCGACAATCTGCTTGAGTTAGCTGCGCACATCGGCGTGCCTGTTCGGCTCCAGACCGGCGAATCGCCGACCGCTGTGACAGAAGCCAAGACCTTCCCCCTGGTCGACGTTGTCGATACTCGCAACGGTGACGGATGCGACAGCGACGGTGTACGAACTACTTACCGACGATCGTCGGCTGCAGAGATCAAGGAACGGGTGAGCTCGAGCCGCTATGCTTCTTCGACGAATTGGCAATCGATCGGCGGCGGCGGAAAGCGCGGCAACAAGCAGTCATCTCGCCACCGGGATGCCGACGAGCGCCAAATGCGGCGAAAGTCCGTCTGAGAAGGCCAGACCGAAGGTGAGCCCACCTGATCTCGCCTACCACCAACCGCGATCATGGTGTTTGCCATGAGCGGTTGCGCGATGCAGAGCTCGTCACCCAGACTTCAGGCTGATTCCTGATGCATTGGCCGCTTTGACTACCGGGTATTGGTTGTGCCACTGGGCAGATCGGTGCCCGCATAGAAGAAGGGCGAATGGCATGTTCGGTTTGTGGCGATCGAGATGGCACTATTCCGAACCTGGATCGATTCCTGATTTGGTGACCCAGACCTCAGTCGAGCTCTGGAATGCCCGGGATCTGGTGCCGCCGATGGGTAGCGCGCACCCTGTGGTTGCAGACCTCAGAGATGGCCGTTGGCGCTATTGCGGGTGGTGGAGCTCCGCGGACGCGCACGACGGGCTACCGAAACGAGAGGACCCACAGATATACGACAAGGTGCGATACGACCGACGGCGCTGGTCGGGCGGAGATCCGAAAGAACCAGTTGTTCATCCGACTCACACCTTGTACATCTCACAACACTGATCGGACCGACACTGCCCTTCCGCCGCTAGTCGAGCCGTTGCCACTGCGGTCCAGGATCCGCGAAGCCATCGTCAGATATCAGGGAGTCCGGCATAGTGGTGCCGACCGGAGCCATGTACACCTCTGCTTTCTGACTAAAGCGGGTCTCGGCCACGACGACTTCCTGCTCGAAGACAGCACCGGGCAGCATCGGCAACAAACCATGACGGTGCAGCCACTCGATGACGTGGAGAGTGGAGACGGTCATCTCCATGAGGCGACACACCAGTGGTGCGGCAGCCCGAAAGCGTTCCTTCACCCCGTGCTGTTCAGTTTCCCGCAGTCGTTCGGCATCACAGTGCACCACGTCGCCGTAGATCCAGGCAAAGGCCAGGACATTGTCGGCTAGCACGTCACTCGTCCGACCGTCCGAAAAGCGACCGGACTGGACCGAATACGCCTGGGCCGTGCGCCCGTTCGAATCGAACTCTGACCACTCCGACTTGAGTCCGTCCAAGAATGCCGAGGAATCGGTGGGTGGACCGCCAGGAACGTCCGGCAGGGTCACTCCCCTGAGGAAACGTTTCAGGGCATTGAGCATCTTGCCGTGGTGGGCATCTTCGTCTTGAAGAATCAGTGGCCGCAACCGAGCCGCCGCCGACTCGACCACTTCCTCCGGCGGGAGGTCCTGCACCAGCCACACACCGTCCGGGTCCTTCTCCACTCGAAGCTCCACCCGTCCAACCCGCTGCACCATCTCGAGATCGCGATACATCGAGTGCGCCTTCACCCGACGTGCCCGCAGCACGAAGGCAATCAAGTAATCGAGGTAACGCTTGTCGAGCTCGATCTCGGTAGACCGTGCCATCGTCTCCCCTTCGGCTCGCGGCTGTGGCAGCACTCGCATACGAGCTTGACCGCATATCGCATAGTATCGGCGTATATGGAACTTACTCCATATACAGCTATAGTGCTCGATATGGAATTGGAGCTGAACCCGTTCAAGCCTGGCTCGGGGCTCCGCCCTCCTGCCCTCGAAGGCCGTGCCCCTCAGATCGACGCGTTCGACCTTCTCGTCGCCCGCAGCAAACGACGCAACTACGACCGCGGACTGATCCTCACCGGACTACGGGGAGTGGGAAAGACAACCCTGCTCAATACACTCGCCGAGCACGGCGATCGCCAAGGGTGGTTGACCATCGGGATCGAAGCCAGACCCAACGACGCCGGTGTCGCGGCAGTGCGGGCCAAGCTCTCCCAGGAGTTGACCGTGGGGCTTCGCCGATACAGTCGAAAGCACAAGCTCGCAGCACTGATCGATCCCCTCATCGACATCGCACGCGGATTTTCCCTCGGAATGGGGATCGGGCCGGCACACGTCGATATCAGCGCTGGCGGCCGGGCCGCAGCCAGCGGCGACATCGAACTCGACATCGAAGAACTCGTCGAAACGATCGCCACCACCCTCCACACCAGAGGCAGTGCTTTCGGGCTCTTCATCGATGAAATGCAAGACCTGGACCGCGACCTGCTCTCCGCGCTATTGGCTGTCCAGCATCGCGCCAACCAACGTGAATGGCCGTTCTTCATCATCGGCGCAGGTCTGCCGAACCTGTCCGCGGTTCTGGCCGACACCCGCTCCTATGCCGAACGGCAGTTCCTTTACAGCACTATCGGCCCTCTGGACCCACGCGCTGCAGCGGATGCCCTTCGGATTCCCGTCGAGCGCCACGGCGGTGCGTTCACCGAGGACGCCCTCGACTTGCTCGTTCACGCCAGCGGTGGTTACCCCTACTTCCTGCAGGAATACGGTAAAGCCATCTGGACGGTCGCCGGAACCACCCCATTCGATCTCGAGGATGCCGAACTCGCCGTCGACGTCGGTCGCCGGCACCTCGACGACGGATTCTTTCCCTCGCGATGGAATCGCGCCACCGAACGAGAACGCCGCTACATGCGCGCCATCGCCGACACCGGCGAGGACACCCCCCGATCGGGAACGGTCGCCGCCCACATGGGCTCCACCCCATCCGGGGTCAGCGACGTCAGAGACTCCGCCCTCCGCAAAGGCTTGATCTGGGCACCAGAACACGGCCGCATCGCCTTTACCGTCCCCGGCATGGCCGACTTCATTCGCCGACAACCCACCCAGTAGCCGCGCGCTTCAGCGTTCCAGGGCGGTGCCCACTGATCGACGTAACAACCTGCCGCGCATGATAAGCGCCGCTTCTTGGCCGCGGCCATGATGTGCCCAGCCCAGGATTATGACTTTCCTGGCTTCCTACGTCTCGACGTGACATGCGGTTCCCAGATGCCCTCGGCACAGACTGTCGAGGACGACGACATGTACCTCAAAAGCATCCGACAGGACCCGCTTGGTCGGAACCGTCGAAAGCAACTCATTCGGTAAAGCCCACATTGACAGTATGCGTCGGCCGCGCGTTCGGCTTGCCGGCGTCTCGGCCGCTCTGGCACGGTGCGCCCGGACCTCGCCAGACGGGCTGGCGTGAATGCGGGGTGGCTCGACAGCGGTCTTGGCAAAAATCGGAGTTACGTTACGTTTCGTTTCGTTACATGTAACGAAACGAAACGAAAAAGTCGGCTGAGCCCGGCCCATGGCAGAATAGCAACGACTTGTTATTTCTCAGCTGACCTGGCGATATCGTGACGAGCTCTCTGGACCATTCTTGGCTAGGTAGACACCGCGCCTCTTTACGGGCCGAAGCTCCACCCTCAAAGGTGGACACGCCTACTCTTCCTTCCAACGATTATCAACCCCGTGACGATATTCCGAATAAAGACGCCGACTATCTATTGGCAAACCGCTAGATCAAGTCGCGGATAAATAATTCGGAGTAACTTCAGGCACGAGTCCGCCACAGTCCAGAGTCGGGTCCGGGGCGACCGCACTGGGAGCTGGCGAGTCCCGCCGCCAATCCCGATAATCGGCCTCGATCGACTGCGTCCGCCCCCCTTGGTGCGGGCATGAAGGGCCTACAACTGCCAGGGGTCCGAAGGACGACAGAAACGGCCGCCCGATCCGACCCAGCGCATCGGAATATCGACACGCTCACCGTGAGTTCGGCTGATGCCGACACCCCGCATCGGGACGGTACCGAGGTGTGGGAGGGGCTCCCCGCAGCACCCTCCGAGTGCCAATCTCCGGGCTGTCTCGCATCCCCGCTGACGCGCCAAGCGGGGATGCGGATCCTCGTCCGGCAACCGAACTGACACCGGACATCAAGGGCGACCTTCCTGCCCTCCTCAGGGCTGCCGAACGACGTCCGAGCGGCGCCGTGACGTCACAAGGACCAGTCTCGGGACAGACCTCCGCCGCCGCGTCGAACCGACCCCACAGTGCGAGACCGGGGGACTCGTCGGACCGGTCCACGGGGCCGGCTGGGCTTGGAGTGAAGCCTCACGGCGGCTCACTCGGTTCGCCTCGGACACCGAGATCGAAACCGTGAAGTGCCTGAACATCCGACGACCAGGGAGCGTCGGGCCGCCGCGGACCGGGTCACTCCGCTCGTGCTGCGGGCGGCCACAGCGGTCCCGACTCCGGCCCTGCTCATCACAGCAACGCGCGCCAGGGGCGCGATACGGGCCGGCAGGACGCAGCATCAGCTACAGGGCACGAGCGAGCGAGTGACCGCCCCGGAACGGGTCGCAGGCGCGCTAGCGCCGAGCACCGCCAGCTACGGAAGCAGCAGCGTCCCCAGGGCACCCCGCAGGGGGTCGACGTAGGTGAACGAGGGAGGGCGCGCCAGCGGCCGGAGGAGAGAGCCGAAGGCGATGAGGACCCGAGCGCAGCGAGTGGCGACGAGGCACCAGCCGAGGAGGTCGTCCCGGCTCTGCCGGGCAAACAAGGGTGTAGTGAGCGAAGCGAACGGAACCCGCCGTGCGTCACGACTCCTTATGCCCTTTTAGTGTGGAGCCACAGCAACCGACCCAGAGCGTTAGCGGCGGGAGGTTGCGGCCGTGGCGATCTGGGGAAACATAGCAGAATCTCCGTCCTTGCGACCGGTCGCAGACCGGCGACAGCCGCCCGGAACGGGTGGTCGCAAGGACGGTATCGATGTCGTGTTTCCCCAGCATGGAGCGGTGACGCCTTGCGCCCTGTGAGCCAGGAGCCTGACGCAGACGGCGCAAACCCCGTTTTTGGGTTTGTGGCGGTCTCAGAGCCGCTGGGAGCGCAGCGACTGGCGGGGCTGCACCCATGGTGGCGTCAGGGTCACACGGGCCGCGCCAGCGGTCCGTCTCAGCACGGTGACACCGTGCCCGCGGCGTCAGCCGCGGTCCCCCGGGGGGTCTCTGTCTCGGAGCAGCAGGCGGCCTCGGCCGCCGTCCCCACCGTCCGCGCAGGTGCAGTGGTCTCGTGGGTCCGATGCCCGCGCGTCAGCGCGCCCGAGAGAGTAGATGGCATCGGTGAGGGCCCCACGAGAACACGGAACCGGAGCGGTCCCGGCGCGAACAGGCCTCGGTGGCCGAAGGCCACTTCGACCCTTGCCGGGTCGGCGGCGTCCCTGTCGTTCCCCCGGTGTGGCGGAGAGTCTCGACCGCGCGTGAGCGCCGGCGGTGCCGCCCTCGGCAACCGCCTCGGGCACAGGCCTGCCGCAGCTCTTCGCGGCAGACCGTCACGGGCGCGCAGCCGCCCGGCCGCAGGCATCTTCCAGACGTGTCACTGCCCCGCTCGACGGGCTCCGAAGCCTCGCCGCAGGCGGCTTCGAGGGGTGATCCGGCCGCCCGGTGACGTCACAGCGTCGGCGGCCGTCCACGGTTCGGCCGCCCGCCTCAGCGGGTGGCGTGATCAGGGCTGCGAACGGTCGCTGCGAGTGGGATCTGACGGCCCGGCAGGGCCGCTCCACAGACTCGTCGAGACCCCGTGCGGCCTGCCAGCTTCACCGGCCGGCCGCACGACAGCAAGGTTGGGTCGGTCTCGCTTCTCGGGGCTGTCGCAGCCATCGGGCTGCGGGGGTCGGCTGCGGCCACAGGCCGCGGACGGAACGGTCACAGGCGGGCTTCTCCGGCGCACGTGGGTGGCGGCCGCAGCGCATTTCTGCGGACGACGGCGGCCCCCGGGCCGCCGGCCAGATCACCGGTATCGCATCGAATATCTGGTGCCCACGTGCGCCGGAGAAGTCTGTTCCATCGGTGTCGCGGAGTATCTCGTCTGCCCGCTTCGACTCGGTTTATCTCGCGTGGCTCAGAGACGTCAGTGATACCTCTTTATGGGTCATAATCGGCAAATTAATCCGCTCTTATTGGAGTCCGAACAATCACATCGATGGCGAGAACATGTACTGCTTTTCGGTATTGGGTAATTGTCCGAAATCGACCGCTTATATCTGCCGATAAGTCCGTCTCGACTATCTTGCGGCAGTATTTTTGTGCATGTTGGGGGGCGTTGGGGGCGATTCCAGGCATGGCGAACGGCCAGGTCAGCGGCCTACGGCATGAGAATCGGCCCTGACCTGCTTCGGTGGTTACTCAGCGGCGGCCATACCGCGGTAGTACTGGCTCCGGTGCGGCCAGATGCACCGCCCTCGTGGGCAGCCGCGATTCGTGCTGCCGTGCCGTAGCCGGTGTATATCCGTAATGAATCCGCTCTACGTCCACTGTGCGTACATTGCGACGCCGCACAACGGCGCAAGCCGCTGGATATCCGCTGTATATCCGTAGCACCGGCTGTTGCACGGAAATACAACGGCGCGACCGAGTTTGCCGCCGACAAGGCGGTGCTTGTCAGCTGTCACCAGTGCGGCCGCTGCGTTCGGCGGATATCCGGACTGTGTGCGAAAAACAGAACCCGCACTCTGCCGGGGGCAGAGTGCGGGTTCTTGCGTTGAACGTGGTCTCTCGATCGGGTTCGTTGTGCTCCGTGAACGTCAGTGTGCGATCTGGTCGAGTTCGCTCACACCACATTCAGGCGTACACAGGTACGGCGACCGAGACGAGGCGCTCGAGCTGTGCGAGCACGCCGGCTGTACTTTCCAGCGACATGCCGCCGTCGCCGAGCGCCCAGGACATGGCGTCCAGGTCGGTGCCGCTCAACGTGACGGTGGTGTTGTGCTGCTCCGGATCCGCGAACTCGACTCCCACGATGGCGAGCTCGTCTCGCGTGATGTCGTTGAGCCAGGCCACGGCATGGAGTGCGTCGCCGATCTCTGCAGCGGATTCTCCGAGATCGATGGGGTAGGCCTGCCACAGGTTGTCGGCTGGAAGTGTTCGTGCGGGGAGGACCAGCAAGGTCAGTGCTGCGCGGTCGATCGTGGTGAGGGTGACAGTCATGGCGTTTCTCCTGCTCGGACGGCTCTGTGACGACGGCGGGGGTGTCTGATCGCGTCGATGTCGCTTCGAGGTCGGCTCCGCCGACGCTTGTAGAGCGGGTGTGCCCGCGCGCCGAAGAAAGCGAGAACCCGCACTCCGCCCGGGGAGGCAGAGTGCGGGTTCTCGGGTCGAGTGCTCTGGTTCAGTACCGCCAGTGCACTGAGGACCGCGGTCAGTAGGTCCGAGCGCAGTCTGCTGCAGCCTGCGATCCCGGGTCCGAAAAGTCGAGGTCCAACTCGTCGTGCAGGTCGAGCAGAGTGGATTCGTTGCGCGCTGTGACCGTCACCGGAGTCAAGATGGGTCCTTGTTGGGCGAACACGTCGTCGCGTGAGCGGATCCCGCCGTCCTGCAGCTCGACGATCTCACCGGCGATATAGAGGGTGTCGCCGTCGTCGTATGCCGCGGGCGATCCGAGTTCGTACCCGCTCGATTCGAGCGATGCGTTGATTGCCGCGAGGACGTCGCCCGGGGCGTCGAGGCAGCCGGCCGCCGGCGTCGCCGCAGCGGTCGTCGGAGCGGGGCGCACCGGTGTGCGCGGTGCAACAGAGGGGACAACAGCCGGTGCGGGTGTTGTCGTGGCGGCCGGCAACTCCGACGACGTAGCCGAAGCCTGATCAGGGTCGGCCTCCTCCTCGTCCGAGCCGAATGCCGATCCGATGCCGACCGCCAGAATCAGCACTGCCGCGATCGACAGACCGATTTTGAGTCCGTGGTTGCCGCCTGGCCCCGGTGACGACCCAGGCGAAGGGGTCGTCGGCTCTGTTGTTGGGCGAGGTACACCCGGGGCGGAGCGATCGGTCCACTGGCGGCCGTCCCAGAATCGTTGACCGCCAGCGTTGGACGGGTCGGGGTCGGGATACCAGCCGGGGTTCGGTGTCGTCATCGGAGAAGTGTCTCAGCTCGGCGTCACCGAACCCCACCTTCCTGACTTGGCGGCTGTTCGCAGCCGACGCCGTCTCCGTCGCCGTCGAACTTGGTGCTGAATCCGGGTTGTCCGACTCGGATGGGTGCTGCTCCGGCGGCGCGAACTGCGGCGCAGTTCGCATAGGTCACGCTCGCAGGCGGTGCGTCATCGACCGGACCTGGCGCGGGAGCCACCGGTTCCGGCGCCGCCGGTGCAGGCTCAATGGACGGGACGGGTTCCGCGATCGGTGTGCTGGCGCCGCATTCCCCCAGCACGCGGGCGATGGCGTCTTGTTCCGGCGGGGTGACCCAGAGCCCGTAGGCGGCTTTGACCTCGACTTGCCGGGAGACGTAGGTACACCGGTACGACTTGTTGCTCGGCAGCCAGGTTGCGGCGTCGCCGTCACTCTTCTGTTGATTCGCAGGGCCGTCGACGGCCTGCAGATTACGAGGATCATTCGCGAAGTTCTGTCGTGTGGCAGAATCGAGTTGCTGCGCACCGGTTTGCCACGAATTGCTCAGCGACATTATGTAGGGGCTTTAACTATGTTGGGTAAGGGGGTTGGGAGACCCCGATTGGACCACGGGTCGTCTCCCGCCAGCCGCTCCCGACTAGGGCGTGTCTCCCAATCGGCGTAGCCAGGTGAGAATTGCGCAGAGGGTGACG
>NZ_JASHKV010000016.1:0-21543 GCF_030056895.1 Rhodococcus sp. IEGM 1341
CCGAACGGAAACTAACCGACGCCAAGGTCGGATCCACCGTTAATCTGACACTCCCGACGGTGTTCACTGGGCCGGCTGGCGGAAACGTGGAGGCACTGACACTGAAGGGTGGTGTCGTCTGCCGCGCACCCGTGGACGCGGACTACTCGGGAACTGTCGAGTTGACTTGTGATGACGGAACTTCGATCGGTGCGTTGGGCTCCGCACTGACATCAGCCGGTGTCGCTGCGTCGACAGTGGATGGAGTATGGGTGCCAATACTGACGCCGGGGTGGCAGGCAGTACCTGTAATTGCAGCGACGCGCCGGTAGCTCAGCCGGAATTGGGTCAGAACAACCTCGGCTCGTCGAATCCCGGTACACCCTCGATACCGAGTATCTTTTGTTTGGTATTCGTACCACCCGGTGCCGAAAAGCCGCCGACTTCCGTACCGGCACCGAGTACCCGATGGCACGGGACGATAATTGGTACAGGATTGCGTCCCAGCGCACCGCCTACGGCCTGGGCTGCGCCGGGTTGGCCGAGTCGGCGGGCGATGTCGCCGTACGTGAGTGTCGCGCCGCGGGGAATCCCACTGCATACGGTGTACACCGCGGCGTCGAACCGTGAGACGTCCAGGACCAGCGGAACGGGGCTCATGTCGACAGCACGTCCATCGAGCAGGGCGACGATCCTCTCGATCGCGTCGGCCGCGAGAGCGTCGACCGGTCGTTCCACTGCATCGAAGCCGGCGAGGTAGTCCGTCATCGCCTCGTCCGATGGTTCGGGCAGGGCGACTGCGACCACGCCGTCATGACGAGGCTCAGCGAAATTCCCCAACCGCGCTCACCGAAATTCCCCACTCGTGAGCGGTCTTCACTGTAGTGGTTGGCGGGTTCCGGTGGTGGCTTTGCGGAGCTTCTCCGATCTGGCGTTGTGGTCCCGTAGCCGGTAGGAATCGCCGTCGAGGTTGAGTACGACGGAGCGATGCAGGAGCCGGTCGAGCATGGCTGCTGCGACGGTGTTGTCACCGAGCACTTCACCCCACGATCCGACGCCGCGGTTGGTCGTCATGACGATCGATGTTTTCATATACCGTTGTGAGACAACCTGAAACAGCGCTGACGCTGCCTCACCGGGCAGTGGAAGGTAGCCGAGTTCGTCGATCACCAGCAGCGTCGGGCCGGCGTAGAAACGCATAGTTGTCGCCCACCGCCCTTCCAATGCAGCTCGATGGCAGCGGGCAGCGAGGTCGGCTGCGGTGGTGAAATACGTTCGATACCCCGCGTGCGCAGCAGCTCTCGCGAGTCCGACCGACAGATGTGTCTTCCCGACTCCGGGTGGGCCGATGAGCAGCACATTCGTCGCCGTCTCGAGGTATCGGCAGGTCGCGAGCTCGTCGATGAGCTTGCGATCGACACCCGCGGCGGCGTCGTAGTCGAAGTCCTCGAGCGACGCCGGAGTTGGCAAACACGCGAACCGCAGTCGTCCGGTCAACCGGCGTGCCTCGGTGGCCTCGACTTCGATCGACAGCAACCGATCCAACGCTGCGGTCATCGACAGGTTCTCGGCTGCTGCTTGGTCGAGGACCGAGGGCAACGCTTCGGCGGCATCGTGGAGTTTGAGGACCGCGAGATGCCCGCGCAGACGTTGATAGAGACTCGCCGCTTCGGTCGTGTTCGGTGCCGGCATCCGGTCGCCTGTCTTCTTGTCGGCCATCAGAGGGTGTTCCTCCCGTGTGCGGCCCGTTCGTAGATCGACAGGTCGTAGATAACCGCGCCTGTGTCAGTGGATTCGGCTGCGTGACTCCCGCTTTCGCGCCGTCCATCTCTGGAGGACAGTGTTGATTCGGCCGAGGTTCGGAGCTTCTCGGCGGCAGCGAGAGCGTCGGGTCCGGGTGGGATCCGTTCTTTGCGGCGGTGCGGACGGCCGGTGTTCGCACCCGCCATCGCTGCTTGTTCGAGGGCGTAGACATGTCCGTGATCGCGGACCATCGCCCCGGTGCCATCGGCAGCGAGACGATGTCGGGCGATGGTGATGCCGGATGTGGTGACGATGTCGATGACATCGGAGCCCAGAACGTGCGTCACTGTCACAGCGGCACAGGCAAGTTCGGGTGGGACCGAGTAGCGGTTGCCGCGATAGGAGACCAGCGCTTGGCGCGAGACGGCCCGGTCGGTGGTCAGGATCGCCGGATATGCAGCCGCGGGCATCGGATGCAACCCCTCGGTGGTGGCGATCGTCGCCACCGACGCCTTCCCGTCTTTCGTGGGCCGCAGCCGGGTGTCACTGCGCAGACTGCAGAACCGGTCGAGGCTTGATTGGGCTTGCTCGACGGTCAGATCGTCGGCGACTGTGCGCCACCACCGTTGGGCTGCAGTGTGATTGGACTTCTCTACCGCACCTTTGCGGTTGCCGCGGCGGGGTGGGCAGATGGCAACGGAGACACCGTAATACTTGGCGACGCCCGCGAAGCTGGCCGTGATGCGACCGGAGTCGGGGTGGCAGACTGTCGCCATCCGATCGAACCGCCAGACTCGGCTGACTCCGCCGAGGCCCCGGCAGATGCGGTCGAGTCCGTCGACGACATGCGGTTGGGTCATGTTCGGCGCGAGGACACCGCGCCATTTGCCCGAGCACGCCAACGTTCCGACGAACAGATGCGCCATCGAACCCCACCCCCAGGAAGCGGGCGGGTTGGGTAGATCGACCCAATCCCATTGAGTCTCTTCACCAGGAGGGTGATCGATCACTGCGTTGGGTCGCTCGGTCGCGGTGAGGCAGGCTTTGCAAATCGGACGGAGTTTGAGCTCGCGGATCTTGCGGTGCAGCGTCTGATACGACATCGCATAGCCGAGGTCTTCGAGCTCGTCGCAGAGGGTGCGGACCCACAGGTGCGGGTCCTCGGACAGGCGTGCGATGACGTAGGCGAGAAACACCTCGAACGGGTCCGGGATGCTGCGTTTACGCACTCCGGGGGTGGTGGTCCCGTTGAGGTAGGACCGGATGGTCTTGCGGTCGCGGCCGGTATGCCTCGCGATGTCGGCGATCTTCCAGCCTCGTTGATGCAGGGCGTGTATTTCCACGTCTTCCTCCCGTGTAAGCATGAGGAGCGGGTCTCCTTCGGGTAGCTGGTGTGTGGTCAGAGACCATCAGCATCCGGGGAGACCCGCCCTCGTTGGCGGTGCCACACGGGTGGGGAATTTCAGTGAGCGTCAGTGGGGAATTTCGATGAGCGCCGTCAGTCATCGGTCCAGGCGATGCCGCAACGGCCGATGGTGGTGTCGAAGAGCGTGCTGCTCGGCATCGGTCCAGTATTCACCTGACCTCAGGTGGCAGTCCAGTGAAAAGCTCAATGGACTTGAAAGTCGAAGACCAGTGGGCGAATACTGGTGGGCATGGCTTCGAGAGTCCTCAATGCAGCGTCACTGGCCCGCGATCTCGGCAGCTGGCGCGGCGACGCGTCCTCGGACGGATCCGGGAGGCGCAAGGCGTCGCGTCCGACGTATCGGGCGTTGGCCGACGGCGTTCGACTACTCATTCACGACGGTCGCATTCCGCTCGGTGTCGGTCTGCCCAGTGAGCGTGATCTGTCGGCGGCTCTCGATCTCAGTCGTACCACCATCACGTCCTCGTACTCGGTCCTGCGCGACGAGGGGTATCTGATCAGCAGGCAGGGATCGCGCAGTACCGTCGCGCTGCCCGCTGCGCCCACTCCCAACGGATTGTTGATCCAGTCGACGACACCGTCAGGTCCGGTGGTGGACATGTCCCACGCGGCCATGGCGGCGGCGGACGGCACCATGACCGCGGCGTACGAGTCTGCGCTACAGGCACTTCCGACGTATCTGCCGACGCACGGCATGGAGCCCATCGGTCTGGCGGTACTGCGGGAGGCCATCGCGCAACGCTTCGTCGAGCGTGGCCTGCCGACGACTGCTGATCAGATCATGGTGACGTCCGGTGCGCAGCAGGCGGTCCGGCTGTTGCTGGGCACGTTGACCTCGCCCGGTGATCGAGTGCTGATCGACCATCCGACCTATCCCAACGCGCTCGAAGCCATCAGGCGAGTCGGTGCCCGTCCCGTGCCGGTGCCGGTGCGTCCGGCCGACGGCGACTGGGATCTCGACGGGATCCGCAGTGCCGCACGGCAAACTGCCGCCAAGGTGGCGTATCTGATTCCGGACTTCCACAACCCTACCGGCCAGGTGCTGGGTGCCGAGGGTCGAGCGGAGCTCGCCCGCATCACCCGTGACACGCGCATGACGCTCATCGTCGACGAGACCATGGTGGATCTGTGGCTCGACGCCCCACCACCCCCACCGGTCGCGTCGTTCGGGCGGGTCTCGGGGTCCGATATCGTCACGATCGGGTCGGCATCGAAGTCGTTCTGGGGTGGCCTGCGCATCGGATGGATCAGGGCGCATCCGTCGCTCGTCTCGCAGCTGGCGGGCTCGCGGGCAGCACACGACCTCGGCACGTCGATCATGGATCAGTTGGCGTCCTCGTTCCTGCTGCAGGACGCGGAACCGGCGCTCGAGCTCCGTCGGTCGCAGCTACGTGAGCGTCGTGAGGTGCTCGAAGACGCTCTGGCCGAACATCTTCCGGACTGGCGCTACCGCCGCTCCGAGGGCGGCATGTCGCTGTGGTTGCAGCTACCCGCACCGGTGTCGAGTGCGCTCGCCGCCACCGCTCCCGCCTTCGGCGCAGTGCTGGCCGCGGGACCGAGGTTCGGCGTCGAGGGTGCCTTCGAGCGCTACCTCAGGCTGCCGTACACCCGTGAGCCGCAAGAGCTTCGGGCCGCGGTGATGGCGACGGCGGCGGCGTATCGAGCACTGGCCCCGAGCGTCGAATCGGAACAACCGGCGCTGGTCTTCTGACCGCGAACTCGAAGTTACGGACGGAAATCAGCCGAAATCCGTCCACAACTTCGAGTTCGACGCGCAATCAGCTCCAGACCGAGCCGATGTCGGTTGCGGTGGAGGGCGGTGGCGTCGGGACTCCGTTTTCGGTGCGGGAGAACCGCGGTGCCGGACGGTGCTGGGTGACGCCACCGACGTCGATGAGCGAGTCGCGATCCTTCATGTGTGGGTGATTCGGTGCCTCGGCGAAGGTGAGGACCGGTGACACGCAGGCGTCGGTGCCGTCGAAGATCGCGGCCCACTCGTCGCGGGTCTTGGACAGGAACGTCTCGGTGAACTTCTCGCGCAGCTCGGGCCAGCGGGACTTGTCCATCTGCGGCGGCAGGTCCGCATCGGCGAGGCCCAATCCGGTGAGCAACTGAGCGTAGAACTGTGGCTCGAGCGAGCCGACTGCCATGTACTGGCCGTCGGAGGTCTCGTAGGTGTCGTAGAAGGGCGCGCCGGTGTCGAGCAGGTTGGTGCCACGGTCGTCGCTCCAGGCTCCGACGCCACGCCACGACCAGATCATGTGCGAGAGCGCGGCGGTGCCGTCGACCATCGCTGCGTCGACCACCTGGCCCTGCCCGGAGCTCTGGCGCTCGTAGAGCGCCGCCATGATGCCGAAGACGAGGAACATCGAGCCGCCGCCGAAGTCTCCGACCATGTTCAGTGGCGGCACGGGCCGCTCGCCCGCACGGCCGATCGCGTTGAGCACACCGGTGACGGAGATGTAGTTGATGTCGTGGCCGGCGGTCTGCGACCAGGGACCTTCCTGGCCCCAGCCGGTCATCCGGCCGTAGACCAGACGCGGGTTGCGGGCCAGGGCGTCGTCGGGTCCTAGGCCGAGGCGTTCGGTGACGCCGGGGCGGAACCCTTCGATCAGCACGTCGGCGCGCTCGATCAGGCCGAGGACCTTCTCGATGTCGGCGGGGTCCTTGAGGTTCGCCTCGACGATGGTGCGGCTGCGCAGCTGATGGTCGTGTGGGGACACCTGGCCTGCGCGTTGGACGCGTACGACGTCTGCGCCGAGGTCGGCCAGCAGCAGCGCGGCGTGCGGGCCGGGCCCGATGCCCGCGAGTTCGACGACTCGGAGCCCTGTCAGCGGTCCACCAGTGTTCGACACGTTGTTGCCTCGTTCCGACTCGTCAGCTGCGAATGTGAATGGAGACTAACTTGTACTAGGTCGTCCAACTGATCGGGGTGTGGATAATAGGGCTGTGACTGCCCCAGATCCCGTCCGCATCGGTACTCCGCTCACTCCCGGGGCCACCCGGGTGATGTTGCTCGGCTCGGGTGAGCTGGGCAAAGAGGTGATCATCGCGTTCCAGCGCCTCGGCGTCGAGGTGATTGCCGTCGATCGCTACGACAACGCCCCCGGTCACCAGGTTGCCCATCACGCGTTCACGATCGACATGAGCAACCCCGAAGAACTACTGGCCCTGATCGATTCGCAGCAGCCGGACTTCGTGGTGCCGGAGATCGAGGCCATCGCCACCGATGCCCTGGCCGAGGTGGAAGTGCGGGGCCGGACGGTCGTGATCCCGACGGCTCGCGCGACTCAGCTGACCATGAACCGTGAGGGCATCAGGCGTCTCGCAGCCGAGGAGCTCGGGCTGCCGACGTCCCCCTATGCGTTCGCGGATTCACTGGAAGACGTGCGAGAAGCGCTGTCCACCATCGGCTTTCCCGCCGTCATCAAGCCCGTCATGTCCTCGTCGGGCAAGGGGCAGTCCGTTGTTCGCAGCGAGGCCGATGTCGAGGCGGCGTGGGAGTACGCGCTGACGGGCGGCCGCGTCGACCTCGGTCGCGTCATCGTCGAGGGATTCGTCGATTTCGATTACGAGATAACGCTTCTCACCGTCCGAGCGGCGAACGGAACCTCGTTCTGTGAGCCGATCGGGCACCTGCAGGAATCCGGCGACTACATCGAATCCTGGCAACCCCAACCGATGTCCGACGCTGCCCTGGCCGGTGCGCGCGATGTTGCCGAGCGGATCACGACGGCCCTGGGCGGACGCGGGTTGTTCGGCGTCGAACTGTTCGTGCAGGGCGACAACGTCTACTTCTCCGAGGTCAGTCCGCGGCCGCACGATACGGGCCTGGTGACCCTGCGCACGCAACGGTTCTCGGAGTTCGAGCTGCATGCCAGGGCCGTTCTGGGTCTGCCGATCGACACGACGCTGCTCTCCCCCGGTGCGTCGGCGGTCATCTACGGCGGCGTCGACGCGGACGGCATTCACTTCGACGGCGTCGCCGATGCGCTGTCTGTCCCCGAGACCGATCTTCGTCTGTTCGGCAAGCCGACGAGCTTCGTCCGGCGTCGGATGGGAGTGGCGGTGTCGACGGCGTCGGATATCGACACTGCACGGAGCCGGGCACGCGAGGCAGCGGGCAAGGTTCGTCCCGTCGTCTGACCGGACACAGGGCACACTGAGCTCATGAGTGCGCTCGGAGAAGTCCTAGTCGGCCTGGTGATTCTGGTCGGCCTCGTCGGTATCGTCGTCCCGATTCTGCCGGGCACCATCCTGATCTTCGGGGCCGTCGCAGTGTGGGCGTGGGTCACCGGCGGAGCCGCAGCGTGGACGGTCTTCGCGATCGCGACGGTGCTGCTGGTGATCAGCGGCGTCGTGAAATACACCTGGCCCGGGCGGCGCATGCGGGAGGCGGGTGTGCCGACGCGATCGCTGATGATCGGCGGGCTGCTCGGCATCGTCGGATTCTTCGTCATCCCCGTCCTAGGCCTGTTCATCGGCTTCATCGCCGGCGTCTACGTGGCGGAAGTGCCCAGGCATCGAAACCATTCCGAGGCATGGAGATCCACCGTGCACGCCACCAAGGCCGCTGGTCTGTCCATTCTGGTGGAACTGTTCGGTGCCCTGCTCGCCTCGGCGGTGTGGCTCGGCGGAGCGCTACTCATCTAGGTCAGGGGACGCGATACCAAGCCCGGGCGTTGCCGTCGAGCACCGCCGGGAGATCGCCGCCGACGGCGTGAGAAATGATGTCGATGTCGTTCGCCGAGAACGGGCGTGGGGCGCGGGTGCCCGGGAGATCGGTGCCGAACATCAACGCGGCGGGATTGACCCGGTGAATCTGCTGCAGGGTGTCGGCGATATCGAGATCGACCCGGCCGAATCCCGTTGCCTTGACGCGTACTCCGCGGTCGACGAGGTCGAGAAGATACGGCAGACCCTGTGTCGAGAGTCCCAAGTGATCGATGCTCACCGCCGGCAGTTTCGCGAGGACGGGTTCGAGCGAGAGCAGCAGGGACGCATCGACGTACAGTTCGGCGTGCCACCCCACCAGATCGTGGACACGACGCGCCTGAACGGTAAGCATCTGCAGATCCGTCTCGCCGCGTTTGAGGTTGAACCGCATTCCCCGCACGCCCGCGTCGTTCAGTGCGACGATGTCCTCGTCGGAACATTCCGGATCGATCTGCGTGACGCCGACCCAGCCGCGTCCCAGAGTGTCCAACGCAGCGAGCAGGAAACTCTGATCGGTGCCCTGGAACGACCCCGTGACCACTGCGCCGCCGGTGATACCGAGCCCGTCGACGTCGTAGAGGTAGTTCGAGACGGTGTACGGATCGGGCAGGAAACCGTGGTTCTCGATGAGCGGAAACTTCGGGTCGATGATGTGTAGGTGGGCGTCGAACACGGCCCCCAGCATGCCAGCTCACCCATTCGGCGTCGCGGCCACCGTTCGCGGTGTTTGAATTCGAAACATGAAACCGGAGACCACTGTCGTTCTCGACGGATACACCTATTTCGAATGTCCACGCTGGCACGAGGGGAGGATCTGGGTATCGGACTTCTACTCCCATCGCGTCGTGTCCGCCCTCGAGGACGGCTCCGACGTACGAGTCGAAGCCGAAGTACCCAATCAGCCGTCGGGCCTGGGATGGTTGCCCGACGGGCGGCTGCTGATCGTGTCGATGCGCGACTACAAGTTGCTACTGCGTGAGCACGACGGCTCGCTGACCGTGCACGCCGATCTGTCGACGTACGTGAAGGCGAACCTCAACGACATGCTCGTCGACGCGCAGGGCCGCGCGTACATCGGTAATTTCGGGTTCGATCTGATGAACTTCGCGCCCGTCGAGACGGCTGATCTGATTCGCGTCGACCCGGACGGTTCCGCGCACGTGGTGGCGTCGGATCTGTATTTCCCCAACGGGATGGCCTTCACGGCGTCGGGCGAACTGCTCGTCGACGAGACGGTCGGCAACCGGGTCAGTGCCTTCGACATCGCCGAGGACGGGTCGCTGGGGGAGCGGCGCGACTGGGCGAAATTCGGTGAGCTGCCGTCGTCGACGGACATGGCCACGGCCATGGGCGAGGTGAAGGTGGCGGCCGACGGTTGCTGCATCGACACCGACGGCACCATGTGGATCGCCGACGCGCTGGGGCAGCGAGTGCTGCACGTGGCACCGGGCGGGGAGATTCTTCAGCAGCTCGATTTCGATCTCGGGGTCTTCGCTTGTGGACTCGGCGGATCCGACGGCCGCACGCTGTTCGTCTGCGCTGCACCGGATTTCAACGAGCATCAGCGCAAGATCGAGACCGAAGGAAAGCTACTGGCAGTGCGGGTGTAGAGCGCTCCGCGCATGTGAGTGGAACTTCGTAGCAGGGGTCGAAGTTCCGCTCACATGCGGCGCAGCCGCTCTAGGCCTTGTCGGGCTCGGATGCCTTCAGCATGTCCTCACGCTCGACGACCTTGACTCGTTCGCGGCCTTCGGGTTCGCCGAGGGAGCGTTCGTGGGCGTCGAGGCGGTACCAGCCGTCCCAGGTGGTGAAGGGGACCTGCTTGCCTTCGAGGAACGAGGTGACCGCGTCCAGATCCGGCTCGGCCGCACCGACGAAGTTCGGCGCATCCTCGAGCAGGTTCGCGACGGTTTCGTTGGCGTCGCCCTTGGTGTGACCGATGAGGCCGACGGGTCCGCGTTTGATCCAGCCGGTGACGTAGGTGGCGGGGACGGGTGTGGTGGAGTGCGGTGATTCGACGACGCGTCCGGCTTCGTTGGGGATGGTGCCTGCTTGCTCGTCGAAGGGGAGTTGGCTGATGTTCTGGCTGAGGTAGCCGACGGCGCGGTAGACGGCTTGGACGTCCCAGTCGTTGTATTTGCCGGTGCCTGTGACGTTGCCGGTGCCGTCGAGTTCGGTGCGTTCGGTGCGGAGGCCGACGACTTTGCCGTTGTCTCCGAGGACTTCGTGGGGGGATTCGAAGAAGTGCAGGAACAGTTTGTGTGGGCGTTTGCCGACGTCGCGGATGGCCCAGTCCTGCAGGGTGTTGGCGACCATGTCGATTTGCTTGGAGCTGCGGCGGGCTTGTTCGGAGCCTTCGTCGTAGTCGATGTCCTCGGGGGCGACGATGACCTCGATGTTGGGGGAGTGGTCGAGTTCGCGGAGTTCGAGTGGGGTGAATTTGGCCTGTGCCGGTCCGCGACGGCCGAAGACGTGTACTTCGATGGCCTTGTTGGCTTTGAGGCCTTCGTAGACGTTGGCGGGGATTTCGGTGGGGAGCAGTTCGTCGCCGGTTTTGGCGAGGACGCGTGCGACGTCGAGGGCGACGTTGCCGACGCCGAGGACGGCGACTTTCTCGGCGTCGAGGGGCCAGGTGCGGGGCACGTCGGGGTGGCCGTCGTACCAGGAGACGAAGTCGGCGGCGCCGTAGCTGCCGTCGAGGTCGATGCCGGGGATGTTGAGTGCGCGGTCGGCGTTGGCTCCGGTGGAGAAGATGACGGCGTCGTAGAAGCGGCGCAGGTCGTCGAGGGTGATGTCGGTGCCGTAGTCGATGTTGCCGAGCAGGCGGACCTGGGGCTTGTCGAGCACCTTGTGCAGGGCGGTGATGATGCCCTTGATGCGTGGGTGGTCGGGGGCCACGCCGTAGCGGATGAGCCCGAACGGCGCGGGCATGCGCTCGAAGAGGTCGATGCTGACGCCCGGTCCGCTGACATTGTGGTCGGACTTCATGAGCGCGTCGGCGGCGTAGATGCCTGCCGGTCCGGCACCGACGATGGCGACGCGGAGTGGACGAGTCTGATCAGTCATGTGCAGCGAGCTACCTTCTTCGAGGGAAGTGCGGACACCCCAGCATAAATTAAGGACAACCTGAGCTGGGGCAGTGGGCAACTTGCCGGATTTCCCGGTTTCCGGTAGGAATTGCTCTGTGGAGACGACATACCTGGTCCGACGGTTCACCGTCGACTTCTGTCGTACCTGCACCAACATGTGTTGTCGGTGACAAGACCCGACGCCCGTCCCCTCCTTCTGTAGGTATTCAGCAGGTCGGGTTCCCTCCCTTTCGCGGCAGCGTTGCCGAAGATCAGCGCCGGCCGTGCACAGATTCGAGGACACATGACCACTCTGGAACAGCCCGTCACGCTCACTTTCGACAAGCTCGGCCCGTCGTTCGGTGCCGAGGTCATCGGCCTCGACGTCGCCGCGGCGTCCGATGCGCAGATTCACGCCGTGCGCCGAGCCCTCGTCGAGCACAAGGTTCTGGTGCTGCGCGGGCAAACGCTCGACGACGCTGCACACGTCGAATTCGGTCGCAGGCTCGGCGACCTGACGGCTGGCCACCCGGTGCACGACAGCGGCCACGTCGCCCCCGAGGTCTACGCGCTCGACAGTCAGGACAACGGATTCGCCGACGTCTGGCACACCGACGTCACGTTCATGGAACGTCCGCCGATGGGTTCGATCCTGCGGCCCGTTGTCCTGCCACCGCACGGCGGCGACACCAACTGGGCCGACAGCCAGCTCGCCTACGAATCGCTGTCCGCACCCGTGCGTCGAATGATCGACGGGCTCACGGCAATTCACGACGGCAACCGTGAATTCGGCTACTACCTCGCGCAGAAGCGCGGCGGAAAGGGCAACGTGTGGGACGGCAAGGAAGTCACCGCGCTGGTCCCCGTCGAACATCCCGTCGTGCGGGTCCATCCGGAAACCGGCCGCAAGGGGTTGTTCGTCAATCCGGGTTTCACCTCCCACATCGTGGGTGTGTCGGAGGCCGAGAGTCGCGGGATCCTGGATCTGCTCTACGCGCACCTGACCAAACCCGAGCACATCGTGCGGCACCGCTGGCGGCTGGGCGACCTGGTGCTGTGGGACAACCGCAGCACCTCGCACTACGCCAACCGCGACTACGGCACCGAGCACCGCAAGATGCACCGCATCACGTTGCGTGGAGACATCCCCGTCGGCCCCTCTCACTGAGAGGCCCCAGCTGAACGCGGACCCGTCGGATCGAGGAAGATTGGCTTCATGGCGTCGTGGAGTGAACGTAGGCAGCAGTGGGTCGACAGTCGTGAGGAAGCGCGCAACAACGCATCCGAGGCGGCTGCCGAGTCCGGTGAGCAGCGTCCGCCCAACGCGTGGCCGTTCATCATCGCCGTGGGCATCGTCGTCGCCTTGCTCGTCGGCATCTTAGCGGCCTCGAAGTTCGCTCCCGCGGAGGACAACGTGACGCAGGCCCAGTTGCTCACCGACAGCCTCGACGGGTTCCTCGAAGCGCAGAACACCGGTAACGCGGAGCTGCTGCGTCAGAACACATGCTTCGATCAGGTCGAGCGCCTGATTCCGGGTGACGACGTGCAGTACCGAACCGATCGGGCAGGCGAGGTCGAGCGCAACGGCGAGACGTCCATCGACGGTGTGCCGACCGAGTACCAGGTCAACGGCGACCGCGGAATGGTCACGGTCCCGCTGAAGGAAGAGAAATCCGGAGTGCAGACCGACGACGTGTGGAATTTCGTCCGTGTGGACGACAAGTGGCTGGTGTGCAATGTCTGACCGGTACGTGTGTGATGTCGAAACAGCGAGTGACGGAAGGCTGATCAAGTGACCTACGCAGGTGACATAACCCCGGAAGCTGCCTGGGAGTTGTTGCAGAGCAACCCCGAAGCAGTGCTCGTGGATGTTCGGACGCGCGCCGAGTGGCAGTACGTCGGTGTCCCGGACACCTCCGGCATCGACCGCCCGACGCACCTGATCGAGTGGGTCAGCTTTCCCGACGGTGCCCGCAACGCCAACTTCGTCGACGACCTGAAAGCCGCAGGCGTGGACGGCGATCGGCCGGTGGTGTTCCTGTGCCGCTCCGGTCAGCGATCCATCGGTGCCGCCGAAGCCGCGACCGCTGCGGGAATCGGCCCGTCCTACAACGTGCTCGACGGTTTCGAAGGTGCCACCGACGCCGACGGACACCGCGGAGCCACGGGGTGGCGTGCGGTCGGGTTGCCTTGGAGGCAGTCGTGAGCGGGAATCCGAAAGGCGGCGGTTTCGACAAGCCGTTACCCGAGGGTGTGGGTCAGGCAACGCTGGGAGTTCGCGGCGGCCTGATGCGATCCGGGTTCGACGAGAACGCCGAAGCTCTGTATCTCTCTTCGGGTTTCGTGTACGAAAGTGCCGGAGCCGCCGAACAGGCGTTCACCGGAGACATCGATCATTTCGTGTACTCGCGCTACGGCAACCCGACGGTCAAGATGTTCGAGGAGCGACTGCGCCTGATCGAGGGTGCCGAGGCGTGCTTCGGTACCTCGAGCGGAATGTCGGCGGTGTTCACGGCCCTCGGTGCCCTGTTGAAGGCCGGTGACCGATTGGTTGCTGCGCGTAGCCTTTTCGGCTCGTGCTTCGTCGTCTGCAACGAAATCCTGCCGCGCTGGGGCGTCGAGACCGTCTTCGTCGACGGCGAGGACCTCGAGCAGTGGGAGCAGGCGCTGTCGGTGCCGACGACGGCGGTGTTCTTCGAGACTCCGTCCAACCCGATGCAGTCGTTGGTCGATGTTCGACGCGTCTCCGAGATGGCTCATGCGGCCGGTGCAACTGTGGTGCTGGACAACGTGTTCGCGACGCCGCTGTTGCAGCGCAGCCTCGAACTCGGTGCCGACGTGGTGGTGTACTCCGGTACCAAGCACATCGACGGTCAGGGGCGGGTGCTGGGCGGTGCGATCCTCGGATCGAAGGAGTACATCGACGGTCCGGTGCAGACCCTGATGCGGCACACCGGTCCGGCGCTGAGCCCGTTCAACGCGTGGACCCTGCTCAAGGGATTGGAGACGATGCCGGTGCGAGTGCGGCATTCGGTGAACTCCGCGCTGCAGATCGCCGAGTTCCTCGAAGCTCACCCTGCGGTGCGCTGGGTGAAATATCCGTTCCTGCAATCGCATCCGCAGTACGAGCTGGCGAAGTCGCAGATGTCGGGCGGCGGTACCGTGGTCACGTTCGAGCTCGATGCTCCCGAGGGCGAGGCCAAGAAGCGTGCCTTCGAGGTGCTCGACGCACTGCGCATCGTCGACATCTCGAACAACCTGGGTGACTCGAAGTCGCTCATCACCCACCCGGCGACCACCACGCACCGCGCGATGGGTCCGGAAGGTCGTGCGGCAGTGGGGATCACAGATGGCGTCGTACGCATTTCCATCGGCCTCGAGGACACCGAGGATCTGATCGGAGATCTGGACCAGGCCCTGAAGTAGTCGGCGCAGCGGACGAATCCACGCCCCGCGTGCAGATCCACACCCCGTTCGGCGGGCGTGGATTTCTGCGCGAGGCGTAGATGTTGTGCGGACCGGATCGAATCAGCGGTCGAAGACGCTCAGCACGGTTCTGAATTTCGCTGTGGTTTCGTCGAGTTCGGCGTCGGGATCCGAATCCGCGACGATGCCCCCGCCGGCGGTGGCCGTTCCGGTCAGGCTGTCGGCCGAAAGTTCGATGCAGCGAATGGTGACCATCCACTCGCCGTCGCCGCTGCCATCGGTCCATCCGACGGCCCCGGCGTAGAAGCCGCGGGATCCCTCGACGCTGTCGATGGTGTCCATCGCCGCAGCTCGGGGCACCCCGGCGACGGCGGCGGTGGGGTGCAGCGCAAGCGCCAGGTCGAGTGCCGAGGTCGCGGGATCGGCCAGCGTCCCGACGATGGGCGTCGACAGGTGCCACAGCTGCGGAGTGCTGCTGAGCTGGGGGGAGTCGGGCACCTCCAGCGTCTCGCAGAACGGTGTCAATGCGGCCCGGATCTCGTCGACGACGAAGCGATGCTCGGCCTGATCCTTCGCACTCGCCGCCAACGCCGCGGAGATGCGCGCTTCCTCGTCGGGGTCGGTCGACCGTGCTGCTGTTCCCGCGAACGGATGGCAGGTGACGATGTTGCCGCGCTTGCGAACCAACAGTTCCGGGCTGGCACCGACGATGTGTGTGCCGGTTCTGCCTGCGGGCGACAGGTCCGCCAGAAAGCCGTGGCCCATCGGATCCCGGGAGACCAACGCGCTCAGCACCGAGACAGGGTCGATCGGCGAATCCGCGGACACCTCGATGGCCCGCGCCAGCACGATCTTCTCGGCCACACCGGCTTTCAATTGCTCGACGACATCCCGGACTCGCTGCACGTGAACACTCGGATCGGGAATCTGCCGCGCAACGGTCACGGTCGGCAAAGGCGGGAGAGCATCGACCGTTGCCCACGGCCCGTCGAGTCGGTAGAACTCCTCCGGCTCGATCAGCGCGGTGGCGTCGGACATGTCGAAAGGGATTGCGCCGACGACGTTTCGGCCGTCTCGCACCGCGGCCACCGCGTCGGCGATATCGGGAAAAGCGTGCCGGACACCCCGCCCGACGACGTGGTGATCCTGCCGGGAGAGAACGAATTCGAGTGTCATCAGAACGGGTTCTGCGTGCGGCCCACCAGGTCTGCGACGGAATCGAGGACCTTGGTCGGTCGGTACGGATACTGCTCGACAGATTGGACCGTCGAGATGCCGGTGAGGACCAGGATGGTCTGCAGTCCGGCTTCGAGGCCCGAGAGTACGTCGGTGTCCATCCGGTCGCCGATCATCAGCGTGTTCTCGGAATGGCCACCGATCGCACGCAGCGCCGAACGCATCATCAACGCGTTGGGCTTGCCCACGTAGTACGGCTCCTTGCCGGTGGCCTTGGTGATCAGCGCGGCAACCGAACCGGTCGCAGGCAGCGAGCCCTCACGGGACGGTCCGGTGGCGTCGGGGTTGGTGGCGATGAATCGCGAACCCTTCTCAACGAGACGGATGGCGGTGGTGATGGCCTCGAACGAGTAGGTCCGAGTCTCGCCGAGTACCACGTAGTCGGGGCTCGAGTCGGTGAGGGTGTAGCCGATGTCGTGCAGGGCCGTCGTCAGACCCGACTCGCCGACGACGTAGGCGCTGCCGCCGGGTCGCTGATTGCCGAGGAACGTCGCGGTCGCGAGAGCGGAGGTCCAGATCGACTTCTCCGGAATGTCCAGACCGGTGAAGGCGAGACGTGCGCGCAGGTCACGAGGGGTGCGAATCGAATTGTTCGTCAACACGATGAACGGAATCTCGTTGGCCTGCAGTTCGGCGAGGAACGTGTCGGCCCCGGGAATCAGATGATCCTCGTGAACCAGAACCCCGTCCATGTCCATCAGGTACGTCCACTGCTGAGGCTTCTCGATTTCGCTCACCTCCGTATTTTACCTACTTGCCCATTGCGCAGGCTCCACTCGCGCGTTCGGCTCGGCGGTTGGTCGGGAAAATTGTGACGTTGTCGATTTCCGGTAACGCCGAGTCGCGCGTGCGCTGGTCACGGCGTTCAATAACGGGCAAGGCAGACGTAACGACCACAGCAGCGTTGCTTGTTCGGCGACAGACGCCACTGCATTGCAGCACCTCCCGAGCTCGATTCCGAGCCGGTGTCCGTTGGCTGAGTGTTGACCCAGTGGGGATGATCGACATGAACGACGCTTTTCGCTTCGCCGCTTCGTGCAGTTCACCGAGGGAACTGATCGCCCGACTTCAGTTCGGGATGACGGAATTGTGGCCCGAAGGCGCGGCAATTCCCGTCCGCTGGCACTACATGGCAGACATGATCGATTCGGAGCGAGGCTTGCTCGTCGAATTGGACGGTGCGGTGTCGAGTCCGGTTGTGGATGTGCTTGCCGCGACGGCAGAATTGTGTAGGCAGTCGGCGACCGAAGCTGTGCCCCAGTCGGATTGGGCACTTCTTCGTCGTGCTGCGGCATGGCTCGATCGGAGTTGTTCCGAGACCGATCGTGCGCTGCTCTCG
This sequence comes from Rhodococcus sp. IEGM 1341, assembly GCF_030056895.1. NCBI lineage: Bacteria > Bacillati > Actinomycetota > Actinomycetes > Mycobacteriales > Nocardiaceae > Rhodococcus > Rhodococcus sp. IEGM 1341. Next base: position 16,934 of record NZ_JASHKV010000016.1, read on the forward strand.
GTGGCAGAAGAAGTGGCACTGACAGGGCTCGACGGAGTGGAGCCGGACTTCTCGGTCGTGTCATGGCTGTGTCTGGAGATGCTCGCGCAGTTCGAGGCAGGCCGGGAAACAATCGACTATTGGGTCGAGCGCGCGAACCTGACGGAGCCGAGTGTCGTTCTTCATCGCGCAGGTTCGGTCCTGGAGCGGGGCGAACGAAACCAGCTGTCGGTGGCCGTCTGAGTCGTCGGACAATGAGGGTCTGACCGGAACATTCTCTACCGTGTCGGTCGTTGTACTTTGCATGACAAAAGCAGCAGTTGCAGCGTCCTACGGTGGTCCGGAAGTCGTCGAGATCGTCGATCGAGAGTTACCCGAACCCTCCGAGGGTGAGGTTCTGGTCGAGCTGAAGGCGATCGGAGTCAATCCCTTCGACTTCAAGAGCTACAGCGGTGCGTTCGGTACCGACGAATCGAAGCTCCCGATCGCCCTGGGCAGTGAGGCGTCGGGAATCGTGGTGGCAGTCGGCGGCGCTGTCGAGGGCCCGGGCGGTTCGATAGCCGTCGGCGACGAGGTGATCGTCTCCGGCGTGAACGGCACGTACACCGAGAAGATTGTCGCGCCCGCGCGCTTCGTGTTCCCGAAGCCGGCGAATCTGGATTGGGACGTCGCCGCCGGGGTGCTGGCCGTTGCCGGAACAGCCTACGACGCACTGGAATCCGTCGGCGTGAAGAGCGGCGACACGGTGCTCGTGCACGGGGCTTCGGGCGGCGTCGGGTCCGTGGTGGCTCAGCTCGCTCTGGAACGCGGTGCAAAGGTCATCGGGACTGCTCGCGCTCAGAATCACGAAGCGCTGCGTGCCTTCGGGGTCGAGCCGGTCGAGTACGGCGACGGACTGATCGACCGGGTCCGGGTAGCCGCACCGAACGGCATCGACGCAGCCATCGACACGGTGGGCACCGACGAGGCCATCGACGTGTCTCTCGAATTGCTCACGGATCGAGCAAGATTGGTGACGACGGCAGCCTTCGGGCGGGCCTCGGCAGACGGGTTTTCGACCGTCGGTGGGCCGGCGAGCATGGAGCGTCGACGCCTCGCGTCGCCGGTGCTGCTGGAGCAGGCCGGTGCGGGGGTGTTCGAGGTGACGGTTGCCAAGACCTTCCCACTCGATGACGTCGCCAGGGCGCACGCCGAACTGCAGACGGCACACCCTCGCGGGAAGTTCGTCCTGATTCCCTGATTGTTCGGGTAACTTCACACCCTTTCTCCCGACCGATCAGTCGAACTCGGGTCAGACCAGGGGTGATCGGTCGGCATAAGGGGTGTGAGGTCTCGGCCGCTCGAGTCGTCAGGCATCGCGGGGTTGTCGGCCCGGCCGATATTGGCGGCGCTCAGGCGGTCCTGCGGCAGTTCGCTCGGAAGTCTCGTCCGTCTTCGAGGTCGAGGATTCTCGTTCGGCGGCCGATGCGCTCAACACGGTGCAGCTCGATTGGGATCGGCTCCGTGCTCAGGCTTGTCGGTTCAGCACTCGCGTTCCTACAACGCGATTTGGCATGGATGTGGATCGGACTGTCGGTCGGTCTACTGGCACGAGCTTTGTGGCCGTATCGCACTGCTTCCGAGGGACGCGAATCCGGCAAGAGCCCGCTGGTCGAAATCTCGGCCCGCCGGACCTAGTTTTCGTCTTCGCGGACCTTTTCAGTTAACGATCGGGTCTCGACACGACCGGGGCACTGCTGTGCAGGCTCTACGATTGTCGGCATGACTGCCGATCCGACTACGCCCGCACCGTCGACCAGCTCGGCGAACTGGAAGAGGCGGGGCATTCTCGTCGGAGCCGGCATCGTCCTGCTGTTGATCGCCTACTTCATCCTGGCAGCGTTCCTTCCGCGCTGGTGGAGTCTGCGGGTGGAGACCCTGGCCGACCGCACGTTCACCAAGGGCATTCTGTGGGGCCTGCTGTTCGGCATCGTCTGCACGTTCGCGCCGCTGGTGTTCTTCTGGAGCGCCTGGTCGGTTCGGAAGGGCAGGGCGGGCAAGCAATTGGCGATCGGCTCGGTCATCCTGGCCGTCGTCACGGCCATCCCGAACCTGTTGACGCTCACGATCGTTCTCGGAACCAGCAACGCCGCTCATGCCGGCGAACGCACCCTCGACACCAGCGCGCCTGGCTTCCGTGGTGCCACGGCACTCGGGGCCCTCATTGCCGTGGTTCTGTTTGCCTTGCTGGTGTTCGTGGTGGTCCGGCGGAAGCGTCGCCGCAGAGCTGCTGCTCTGTCGCAATAACTCTCAGGCGCTGCGCAGAGTGGTCGGTTGGGTGATGACGCGTATTCCCGGTTCCGGGTCGAAGCGATAGCCGGTTCCCCGGACCGTGGTGATCAGTCGACCGAACTGACCGAGTTTGGTGCGCACTCGGGAGAGGTGGACGTCGACACTGCGTCCGCCGTCGGAGGTGCCGAGTTCGGATCGTCCGACCACGACCCGAGGGTGCCGCGCCAGGTAGGCGAATATCTCGAACTCGGTGGGGGAGAGCCGAACGCTCCTGCCGCCGAGGATCACATCGCGGGCAGGCAGATCGATCACCAGGGGAGCGTTGAGATCGCTCACGCGTACATCGAAGCGCGTCAGGATCTTCGCGTGCGGGGCGTAGCTCTTGGCGGCGCTGCGGAGGGCATCGGCGAGTGCATGCAGTTGTGGGCGAGTCAGTCCCTGCAGGGACGCCGTGCCGGAATCGGAGATGCGGACGACGACGGTCGCTCCGGTGCTCATGATGGATAGCTCCTGTGGCAAGGGTGCTGCGGATGCTGGACGGATGGTCAGCGGGAGCGGCGACAGTTCTCGCTCACAGACACAGGCTCGTCGGCTATCGGCAGTTCCGCCAGGGATCCACTCACCGTGATCGCAACGGTTGACCCCGTGGCCGTCGACTCAGGATTTCGGCAACGTCATGATCTCTGCACCGTCGTCGGTGATGATCACGGTGTGCTCGCTGTGCGCGGTGAGGCAGCCCGTCGTGCTTCGTAGGGTCCAGCCGTCGGGGTCGGTGACGAGTTCGGCGGTGTCCTCCATGACCCACGGCTCGAGTGCCAACATCAAGCCGGGCCGTAGGCGGTAACCGCGGCCGGGCCGTCCGGAGTTGGAGACGTGGGGATCCTGGTGCATCGTCGAGCCGATGCCGTGACCGCCGAACTGCATGTTGATCGGGTAACCGGCAGCGCTGAGCACCGTGCCGATGGCGTGGGAGATATCGCCGATCTTGTTGCCCGGTCCAGCTGCTTCGATTCCTGCAGCCAACGCACGTTCGGTGGCGTCGATCATCGAGAGAGCCCTGGCGGGCTTGTTCTCACCCACGACGAAACTCATGGCCGAATCCGCCGCGACGCCGCCGAGGATCACGGCCAGGTCCAGCGTCAGCAGATCGCCGTCGGCCAGCGCATAGTCGTGTGGAAGGCCGTGCAGCACAGCATCGTTGACGGAAGTGCAGATGTAGTGACCGAACGGACCGCGGCCGAAGGACGGCGCATAGTCGACGTAGCAGGACGTCGCCCCGGCTCCTTCGATGATGTCCTTGGTCCACTGATCGATCTCGAGCAGGTTGGTGCCGACTGTGGCGCGTTCGCGGACGGTCCGGAGAATTCCGGCCACCAGAGCGCCGGATTCGCGCGCGAGGGGGATCTTGGTGGGGGGAAGAATTTCGATCATGTGGAGCCTTTCGCCGTGTGCCGAACAACGATACCGGTATAAGTATTGGTGACGAGCCCGACGGCACGCATAGCCGTGAGCTGGATCGTGCGACGCTGTCTGTCGTGTCTGCTCATCCTCTCGACGACCCCGTTCGCAATTCCCTCGAGGGCCCACTTTCGCGGTTCGCGGTCCGGCGCGGACGGATCATGCGCGCCGATCCTGCGGTGTCTCCGTTTCTGGTGCACCCCGACGTCCTCGAGCCCAAGGACTGGGACGACATCGCTGCGCTGTTCGGCCGACGAACCGTCGTCGGGCTGAACGGCCCGGAACGCGCACTGCCCGAGGGGTGGTCGCACCTGGAGACCTTCGGTCTGGTGCAGCTCGTCGGCACGCACCTCGAGACGCGGCCCTTCGCCGAGGCGGTGGAGCTGACAGCAGCGGACGTCCCGGAGATGCTCGATCTGGTGGGCCGCACCGAGCCCGGGCCGTTCCTGCCCCGCACCATCGAACTCGGCACGTACCTCGGTGTTCGACGCGATGGCGCGCTGATCGCGATGGCAGGCGAGCGCATGCATCCACCGGGGTGGACGGAGATCAGTGCCGTCTGTACCGACCCGGCGTTCCGTGGGCAGGGGTTGGCCACCGACCTGGTTCGAGCGGTCGGCCACGGTATTCGCGCCCGCGGCGAGGAGCCGTTCCTGCATGCGTCGGACGCGAACGTGCGCGCCATCGAGCTCTATCTCTCCATTGGATTCGAGTTGCGTCGTACCTCGCGTCTGACATTGGTTCGAACGCCCGCGCCGAAGCCCCAGGGTTCTGTCTGAGCGAACGCACCGTCTAGAACGGCGGCTCGGCAGTGTCTTCGGCTGTGGGTTCTGTTTCGGGGTCGCGGTTGTCGGGTGGGTTGGGGTAGGCGATGTGGCCGGATCGTTTCGGTGTGGTGGGGA